>NZ_DF970239.1:4040-97592 GCF_000953855.2 Mizugakiibacter sediminis | reverse complement strand
GGGTGAGAAGCCACGCGGGTTCGACTGCACGCGCCGGGAGCGCGTGCGGACGCCGGAGGCGGTCCGCGCCGACAGGCGCGGATGCAGGCCATGGAGGGCCTGCACAATCCCACCCTCTCCGCCGGAAACGCGGACGGCCCCGCGAGGGGCCGTCGGCGTTTCGGAGAGGGTGGGCGAGAAGCCACGCGGGTTCGACCGCGCGCGCCGGGAGCGCGTGCGGACGCGGAGGCGGTCCGCGCCGACAGGCGCGGATGCAGGCCGTGGACGGCCTGCACAATCCCACCCTCTCCGCCGGAAACGCGGACGGCCCCGCGAGGGGCCGTCGGCGTTTCGGAGAGGGTGGGCGAGAAGCCACGCGGGTTCGACCGCGCGCGCCGGGAGCGCGTGCGGACGCGGAGGCGCTCAGGCCGCCAGCCGCGCCACGTCCTCGATCGCGGCATGTGCGGAACGGATCGCCTCGGCCTTGGTCTCGGGGCTGATGTTCAGGCCTTCCGCCCGCACGAACTCGACATCGCCGATGCCGATGAAACCGAGCACGTGGCGCAGGTAGGCTTCCTGGAAGTCCATCGCCGGCTTGTCGCTGTAGATGCCGCCGCGCGCGGAGGCGACGATCACCTTCCTGCCGCCGGCCAGCCCTTCCGGTCCCCGGGCGGTGTAACGGAAGGTCTTGCCGGCGACCAGGATGCGATCGATCCAGGCCTTCAACTGGCTGGGGATGCCGAAGTTGTACATGGGCGCGCCGATCACCACGACGTCGGCGGCGAGAAACTCGTCCAGCACCGCGCTGCCGGCGCGCACCGCCGGATCGGTGGCATCGGCAGCCGGCGCCCAGTGCGGCAGCGGTTCGGCGGCGAGGTCGCGGTAGACGACTTCCGCCGTCGGGTGCTGGCGGCGCAGGCGGGCGACGATCGCCGCGCTGAGCTCGCGGGAAACGGAGTGGGTGCCGAGGGCGCTCGAATCGATATGCAGCAGTTTCATGATGACCTCTTCGCAGTCCGGGCGCCCGCCGGGCGCCGTCACGCGATATAAGCTATGGGATGGACAATCGATCGATAAGCCGGCAAGAATGGAATGGATCGTTCTTTGGAGGAAACGCCGATGCATCTCCCCCTGGGGGCCATGCAGGACCTGAATGACCTGTACTTCTTCGCGATGGTGGTCGAGCACGGCGGTTTCTCGGCCGCCGGCCGGGCGCTGGGCCTGCCCAAGTCGCGCCTGAGCAAGCGCATCGCGCAGCTGGAGGAACGCCTCGGCGTGCGCTTGCTGCAACGAACGACCCGGCGCTTCGTGATCACCGAGGTGGGCGAACGCTTCTATGGCCATTGCCGGGCGGTGCTGGAAGAGGCGCGCGCCGCGCAGGAGGCCGTCGACGAGCTGCGCGCCGAACCGCGCGGCGTGGTGCGGGTCAGTTGCCCGATATCGCTGGCGCAGACCGTGGTCGCCTACGTGCTGCCGGACTTCCTCGCCCAGCATCCCAAGGTGCAGGTGCGGCTGCTGTCCAGCGATCGGCGCGTCGACCTGATCGGCGAGGGTTTCGACGTCGCCATCCGCGTGCGCCACAAGCTGGACGCCGACGCTTCGCTGGTGCTGCGCACCTTCGGCATGTCGCGCGTGCTGCCGGTGGCCAGCCCCTCGCTGCTCGCGCAGCACGGCCGCCCGCAGCGCCCCGAGGACCTGGCCAGGCTGCCGGCACTGTCGACGCTCGAGCACGATGGCGTGCAGACCTGGGCACTGATCGGCGCCGACGGCGAGCGCGTCAGCGTCGAGATCCAGCCGCGGCTGATCTGCGGCGATTTCAACGTGATGCTGGAGTCCGCGCGGCGCGGCATCGGGGTGGCGCTGCTGCCCGAGTTCGTCTGCGCGCCCGCCGTGACGCGCGGCGAGCTGGAAGTGCTGCTGCCGGAGTGGAACGCACCGGAAGGCACCATGCACTTCGTCTATCCCAGCCGGCGCGGCCTGCTGCCGGCGGTGCGCGCCTTCGTCGACTTCCTGGCCGAACGCCTGCCGGACGCCACCCGGCGCAAGCACGAGGAGTGCAAGGTGCGCCAGCTCTGAAGCGGCGGCATGCGGCCGCCGGCAACGTGCTAGCATGCCCGGCGTTTGGCCATCCAAATCGGGACGCCCATGCAGATCCAGACCAAGCTGCCCAAGGTCGGCACCACCATCTTCAGCGTGATGAGCCAGCTCGCGCTGGAGCACAAGGCCGTCAACCTGGGCCAGGGCTTTCCCGATTTCGATCCGCCGCAGGCGCTGCGCGACGCGCTGAGCCGGGCGATGAACGAAGGCCGCAACCAGTACGCGCCGATGACCGGCATCCCGCCGCTGCGCGAGCAGATCGCACTGAAGACCGAGCGGCTGTACGGGCGCCGCATCAGCGCCGACACCGAGGTCACCGTCACTTCCGGCGCCACCGAGGCGATCTTCGCCGCGATCGCCTGCAGCGTCGGCGCGGGCGACGAGGTGATCGTGCTGGATCCCTGCTACGACTGCTACGAACCGGCGATCGAGCTCGCCGGCGGCCGCGCCGTGCACGTGCCGCTGCGGCTGCCGGACTTCGCCGTCGACTGGCAGCGCGTCAGGGACGCGGTGACGCCGAAGACGCGCATGATCATGGTCAACACGCCGCACAACCCGTCCGGCGCGATCTTCACCCGCGCCGACCTCGACGCGCTGGCGGAAATCGTGCGCGCCAGCGGCATCCTGGTGCTCTCCGACGAGGTTTACGAGCACATCGTCTACGACGGCGCGGCGCACCAGAGCGTGCTGCGCCACGCCGAGCTCGCCGAGCGCAGCTTCGTGATCAGCTCGTTCGGCAAGACCTACCACTGCACCGGCTGGAAGGTCGGCTACTGCGTGGCGCCGAAGCCGCTGTCGGCGGAATTCCGCAAGGTGCACCAGTACCTCACCTTCTGCACGTTCAACCCGGCGCAATGGGCCTTCGCCGAGATGATCGAGCAGGCGCCGCAGCACTACCTCGAGCTGGCGGCGTTCTACCAGGCCAAGCGCGACCGCTTCCGCGGGCTCTTGGCGCCGTCGCGGCTGAAACTGCTGGACGTGCCGGGCGGCTATTTCCAGCTCGTCGACTACACGGCGATCCGCGACACCGACGACATCAACTTCTGCGAATGGCTGGTGCGCGAGGGCGGCGTGGCGGCGATCCCGCTGACGCCGTTCTACGAGACGGCGCCGCAATCGCGGCTGGTGCGCCTGTGCTTCGCCAAGAACGATGCCACTCTGGAGGCGGCCGCCGAGCGGCTGTGCGCGCTGTGAACGCGGGCAGCCTGCGGCCGCTGACCGTCAGCCTGGTGCAGGGCGACACGCGCTGGCACGACCCGGCCGGCAACCGCGACTACTACGGCGCGCTGGTGCACGGCCTGAGCGGACGCGGCAGCGACCTGGTCGTGCTGCCGGAAACCTTTCTGTCCGGCTTCACCAACGAAACCCTGGGCAACGCCGAAACCATGGACGGCGAGGGCATCGCCTGGCTGCGCGCGCTCGCCGCCGAGGCGAAAGCCGTGATCACCGGCAGCCTGGTGGTGCGCGCCGGCGACAAGTGCGTCAACCGCCTGCTGTGGATGCGGCCGGACGGCACGTTCGACCTGTACGACAAGCGCCACCTGTTCCGCATGGCCGACGAGCACAAGCGTTACGCCGGCGGCGAGCAGCGGCTGATCGTCGAACTGAACGGCTGGCGGATCTGCCCGATGGTCTGCTACGACCTGCGCTTCCCGGTATGGATCCGCAACCGCCGCAACGAAGCCGCGGCGGGCGGCATGGACTACGACCTGCTGGTGTTCGTCGCCAATTGGCCGGCGCCGCGCCGGCAGGCCTGGCGCACGCTGCTGCGCGCGCGCGCGATCGAGAACCTCTGCTACTGCGCCGGCGTCAACCGCGTCGGCACCGACGGCAATGGCCATCCCTACGCCGGCGACAGCGCCGTGCTTGACTTCCTCGGCGAAGCGCTGGTCGAACTGGGACCGGTGGCGCAGCTGGCGACGGTGACACTGGACCCGCAGGCGCTGCTGGCGCACCGCGAGCGCTTCCCGGCGTGGATGGACGCCGACGCCTTCACGCTGCTCTGATCCGCGCGGTCGCGCGCGGCGTCTACAGGATCTCGAGCACCGCTTCCGGCGGCCGGCCGATCGCGGCCTTGCCGTCGGCCAGCACGATCGGGCGCTGGATCAGCCGCGGATGCGCCACCATCGCGGCGATCAGCGCGTCGCGGCTGAGCGTCGGCCGGTCGAGGTCGAGTTCCCGGTATTCGGGCTCGTCGCGGCGCATCAGTTCGCGCGGCTGCATGCCGAGCCGGTCGAGGATGGCGGATAGTTCCGCCGCGCCGGGCGGCGTCGAGAGGTAGTCGACGATCTCCGGCCGCAAGCCGCGCTCTTCCAGCAGCGCCAGCGTCGCCCGCGATTTGGAACAGCGCGGATGGTGGAAGATGCGTACCTTGCCCACGGCCGCGCTCAGTTATGGCCGCGGCCGCCCTGGCCGCCATGTCCGCGGCCCTTGTGGCCGCCCGGACGGCCGCGCTTCGGCTTGCCCGGCGGACGCGCGCCGCCCGGCTGGAACATGCCGCCGTGCCCCTGTCCGTGCGCGCCGCGCGCGCCACCGGGACCGCCGCCGCGCTTGGGAGCGCCCGCGCCGCGACCGCCGCCGCCGCGCGTTTCGCCGGCGAACCAGCTGCGCACGGACGGCAGCTCCTGGCCGGGCGCGACGCCGCGCCGGTTCTTCTTGCGCCGCGGCTTTTCCGGGCGCGCGACGTTGCCGTTGACCTCGCGGCCGCCGCCGCGACGCTTGCCGCGGCCGGGAGCGGGCGGTTCCGGCCGGATGCGGTCGAAGGCGGTGAGCTCGCGCGCCTCGCCGTGATACACGCCGGTCCAGGCCTGCGGCGCGCTGCGTTCCGCGCGCACCTCGGTGACGCCGCGCGGCGTGGCGCGGCGCTGGTGCAGCACCGGCTTCAGGGTCAGCGTCGGCTGCGGCGCGCCGAGGCCGGCCTGCCGGCGCAGCGCCTTGACCGCTTCCGCGTCCAGCGTTTCGCATTCGCCGCGGCGCAGCGCGCGCGGCAACTCGAGGCTGCCGTAGCGGATGCGCTTCAGGCGGCTGACCAGGAAGCCCTGCGAATCCCACAAGCGGCGCACCTCGCGGTTGCGACCCTCGCGGATCACCACGCGGAACCAGCCGTGGCTGCCGCTGCGGCTGATCACCGCGATCTCGTCGAAGCGCGCCGGACCGTCCTCCAGCATCACGCCGGCCTTTAGCCGTTCCAGCACGTCGTCGGGCACCTCGCCGTGCACGCGGCAGAGGTACTCGCGCTCGATGCCGGTCTTGGGGTGCATCAGCGCGTTGGCCAGTTCGCCGTCGGTGGTGAGCAGCAGCAGGCCGGTGGTGTTGATGTCGAGGCGGCCGACCGCCACCCAGCGCGCGCCTTTCAGCCGCGGCAACTGCTCGAACACGGTGGGGCGGCCTTCCGGGTCTTCGCGCGTGGTCACCACGCCTTCCGGCTTGTGGTAGATCAGCACCTCGGCGTCGTCGCGCGTGTCGGTGGCGACGACGAACTGCTTGCCGTCCAGTTCGACGCGGTCGCCGGCACGCACGCTGGCGCCCAGGCCGGCGACGCTGCCGTTGACCATCACTTCGCCGGACTGGATGCGTTGTTCCAGCATGCGGCGCGAACCCAACCCGGCGTTCGCCAGGACTTTGTGCAGGCGCTCCTCCAGCGCAGGCGCGGCGGTCTCTGCGGCGCGCGGGCGCTTCAGCGTGAGCAGGCTGCGGGGCGGCGCATTCATGCGCGGTTCTCCTCGGTATCGGCGTCGCCGACGACGATCGCGTCGTCGGTATCGGGGGTGGGGGTGGAGGCGTCGCCGGCGTCCGGAGCGGCATCGGCGCCGGCTTCGTCGACGGCTTCGTCCTGCGGACCGGCGTCGATGCGCGCGGTGATCGCGTCGCCGTCTTCGAAACGCAGCTGCGGTTCGATGTCGTCGATGTCGCGGATCTCGGCCAGCGTCGGCAGCTCGTCCAGCGATTTCAGGTTGAAGTAGTCGAGGAACGCCCTGGTGGTGCCGAACAGCGCCGGCTTGCCGGGCACGTCGCGGTAGCCGACCACGCGCACCCACTCGCGCTCCTCGAGCGTCTTGATGATGTTGCTGGAGACGGTGACGCCGCGGATCTGCTCGATCTCGGCGCGAGTGATCGGCTGCCGGTAGGCGATCAGCGCCAGCGTCTCCAGCAGCGCGCGCGAGTAGCGGCTGGGACGCTCGGTCCACATGCGCGCCACCCACGGGTGCACGTCGAGGCGCACCTGGTAGCGGAAACCCGATGCCACCTCGGCCAGTTCGACGCCGCGCCCGGCGCAGTCCTCCTGCAGCGACTGCAGCACGCGCGCCAGTTCCTCGTGGCCGACCGCTTCCTCTTCGGTGAACAGCGCGCCGATCTGCGCCAGCGACAGCGGCTGCGCCGCCGCCAGCAGCACGGCCTCAACGATGCGCTTCAGTTGGTTGAATTCCATCTTGGTCATCGGCTGTCGCCAGCGCCTTCAGGTAGATCGGCGCCAGCGGCGCCTCCTGCACGATCTCGATCAGTTGTTCCTTGGCCAGTTCCAGCAAGGCCAGGAACGTCACCACCACGCCGAGCCGGCCCTCGCTGACGTCGAACAGGCTCTCGAAGCGGTGGAACACGCCGTCGCCCAGCGTCTTCAGCACGTCGCCCATGCGCTGCCGCACCGACAGCGCCTCGCGCTTCACCGCGTGGTGGCCGAACAGTTCGGCGCGGCGCAATACGTCCTTGAGCGCCAGCAGCAGTTCCTTCATCTCCACCGGCGGCGGCAGGCGGATCACGTTGCGGTCGGCCACGTACGCCTGCGCCGGCGAGGTGTCGCGCTCCATGCGCGGCAGGGCGTCGATGTCCTCGGCCGCCTTCTTGAAGCGTTCGTACTCCTGCAGGCGGCGCACCAGTTCCGCGCGCGGATCCTCTTCAGCGCCTTCCTCGGCCGGCGGCCGCGGCAGCAGCAGCCGCGACTTGATCTCGGCCAGGATCGCGGCCATCACCAGGTATTCCGCCGCCAGCTCCAGGCGCAGCTCCCGCATCATCTCGATGTAGTCCATGTATTGCCGGGTGATCTCGGCAACCGGGATATCGAGGATGTCCAGGTTCTGGCGGCGGATCAGGTACAGCAGCAGGTCCAGCGGTCCCTCGAACGCGTCGAGGATCACCTCCAGCGCATCCGGCGGGATGTACAGATCCTGCGGCATTTCCAGGACCGGTTGGCCCTTGACCACCGCGAGGGGCATTTCCTGCTGCTGCGGAACCGGCGCGAACACGCCATGCGGCGCATCGGCCGCGCTGACCTCGGCTGGCTCGGTGCTCATCAGGCACTCGTAATCAAGACGGCCGCGCGCCGCGGCCTGGCTTGGGCGATCCGGTACAACGATTCCAGGCGGATCCGGCACTGCCGGGTCCGGAGGCGGCGGAACGCTCGTGTCCGCCGTCGGGGAGGCGCGGCAGGTCGCTTGCGTCGTGCTCGCGGCGGCGTCCGAAGATCCGGATGCTTCTCGATCGAGGTGCCGCTGAGGCGGCGGTACGGCCTTGCGCGTTAGTCCCGGGCGGCCTCTCGCCGTCCGAACCCCACCCTTGCCTGGCAAGATTACGGGGTCGTGCCGCGCAAGTCCAGCATCCGCTGTCGATCGGGGATGCGGCCCGCGTGCCGCTCCCGAGGAGACGGGCGGCGCGAGGCGAACGTCCGAGGGCGCAATCGGACCAAAATTTTCACCCGCTCTGCGCGGGCGCGCCGGCGCGGCGCAACGTGGCGGGCGATGCGGGGGCGTGCAGCCGCGGAACGCCGCGTGCCGGACAGGCCGCGCGGCTCGTCCCGCCGTGGCTCGAATCTTGCTTCGCGAAGGCGGCCACGAGCCTGTCCGCCGGTACCGCCGGCGGACGTCTGTCCGATCCAAGGGGGCACGCGCACAATGACGACTTCGATTCTGCCGCAACCGCGCATGCCGGCGACGCACGCCGCGCGCGCCGCCGCCGCGGCCACGCGGCACGACGCCGAGACATGCACGGACGGGCGCGGGGGGCGGGCCATGCACGACAAGCAAAACAACAGGACGGAGCCGGTGACCAGCCTCCGGCTGCGCCATGCGCGCATGAAGATCGAGACCGCCGTGCTGATGAGCCGCGGCGGCGACGCTTATTCCAGCGAGGTGGCCGACATCTCGGCCACCGGCGTGCTGGTGCAGCGCCCGCAGGGATGGAAGGGCGAGCCCGGGGAACTGTGGGTGCTGGACATGCTGGTCGGCGACGACCTCAACATCCACGTGGAAGCGACCGTGGCGCGCGCGACCGCGCACCACGTCGGCTTCGCCTATGCGCGCATCCCCGACGAGAAGCAGGCGGCGCTGTGGAACCTGCTCGGCGGCTACGCCGACACGCTGGAACCCCTGGACGACGAATAGGCGTGCCGCCGCGCGCACGGCGGCGGCCGGGAGGGCGCATCAGGCCCGAGCCGCGGCCTCGCGCAGCTCGCGGCGCAGGATCTTGCCGACGTTGCTCTTCGGCAGCGCATCGCGGAACTCGATGTACTTCGGCCGCTTGTAGCCGGTCAGCGCATCGTGGCAGTGCTTGCGCAGATCCTCCTCGGTGAGGTTGGGGTCCTTCTTCACCACGAAGATCTTCACCGCCTCGCCGGAGTGCTCGTCCGGCACGCCGATCGCCGCGACCTCCAGCACGCCGGGGTGCTGGGCGACCACGTCCTCGACCTCGTTCGGGTACACGTTGAAACCCGAGACCAGGATCATGTCCTTCTTGCGGTCGACGATGTAGACGAAGCCGCGTTCGTCCATGCGCGCGATGTCGCCGGTGTGCAGCCAGCCGTCGGCGCCCAGCACCTTGGCGGTTTCGTCGGGACGGTTCCAGTAGCCCTTCATCACCTGCGGGCCCCTGACGCACAGCTCGCCCACTTCGCCGATCGGCAGGCTGCGGCCGTTGTCGTCCTGGATCGAGACGTCGGTGGAAGGCACCGGCAGGCCGATCGATCCGCTGTACTCGGCGAGATCGAGCGGATTGATGCACACCGCCGGCGCAGTCTCGGTGAGGCCGTAGGCCTCGGCCAGCGTGCAGCCGGTGACCTTCTTCCAGCGTTCGGCCACCGCGCGCTGCACCGCCATGCCGCCGCCCAGGGTGAGGCGCAGGCGCGAGAAATCGAGGCGGTCGAAGCCGGCCGTGTTGAGCAGGCCATTGAAGAGGGTGTTGACGCCGGTGATCGCGGTGAAGCGCACCTTCGCCAGTTCCTTGACGAAACCCGGCATGTCGCGCGGATTGGTGATCAGCACGTTGAGGGCGCCGAACTTCATGAAGACCAGGCAATTCGCCGTCAGCGCGAAGATGTGGTACAGCGGCAGCGCGGTGATGATCACCTCCTCGCCGGCGGCGACGTTCTGGCCTACCCAGGCCGCCGCCTGCAGCATGTTGGCGACCATGTTGCGGTGGGTCAGCATCGCGCCCTTGGCGACGCCGGTGGTGCCGCCGGTGTACTGCAGGAAGGCGATGTCGTCGTGGCCGAGCGCGGGTTTCGGCGCGGGATGGCGCACGCCGCGCGCCAGCGCGGCATCGAAGCGGATCGCGCCGTCGATGCGGTAGGGCGGCACCATCTTCTTGACGTGCTTCAGCGCGAAGTTGATCAGCGCGCCCTTGGGGAAGCCGAGCATGTCGCCGAGGCCGGTGGTGATCACGCGCTCGACGGCGGTGTCCCCCAGCACTTCGGCGACGGTTGCGGCGAAGTTGTCCAGCACCACGATCGCGCGCGCGCCGGAATCCTGCAACTGGTGCCGCAGCTCGCGTGCGGTGTACATCGGATTGGTGTTGACCACCGTCATGCCGGCGCGCAGCGCGCCGAACAGCGCGACCGGATACTGCAGGCAGTTCGGCATCATGATGGCGATGCGGTCGCCCTTGGCGAAGCCGAGGTCGCCGGTCAGAAAGGCGGCGAAGCGGGCACTGAGGCGGTCCAGGTCGCCGTAGCTGAGCATGCGCCCGAAGCTGCTGAAGGAGGGGCGGTGACGAAAGCGCTCGCAGGCCTCCTCGAACAGCGCGACCACCGAGGGATAGGCGCCAACGTCGATCTCCGCCGGCACGCCGGGCGGGTAGTGGGCGAGCCAAGGACGCTGGGTGTTGCTCATGACGCCGTTTCCTCCCCTGGCGGATGTCGCGCGGCCGTGCCTGGTCTATCGTGCGCACCACGCGGTGCTTCGGCATTGGAGCATAAGGCTCCGAAGACCGGCAAGCCGCGCCGTCGAGGGGAGTCGCCGATGCGTCGTCATGCGTTTTTCGCGCTGCTCGCGGTGTTTGCGCTGATCGGTTGCCGTCACGCTCCGGACGAGCAGCAGGTGCGCGATGCCATCGCGCGGGCCGCGGCCGCCGCGGAGGCCAACGAGCCGCGCAAGGTGCTGGCGGAGGTCGGCGACGACTTCGACGGCAACCGCGGCGCGCTCGACCGCGACGGCCTGGCCGGCCTGCTGCGCCTGCAGCTGCTGCGCGGCCAGCACGTGCGCGCGCTGGTCGGGCCGGTCGACGTGGAGCGCCGAGGCGAGCGCCTGCTGGCGCGTTTCACGCTCACGCTGAGCGGAGGCGAGGGCGTCCTGCCGGAACGCGCCGGCGTCTATCGCGTGGAAACCGCCTGGCGCCGCGAGGATGGCGCGTGGCGCTGCTACAGCGCCACCTGGGAGCGGGCGCTGTAGACGTTCGCGTGAAGCCGCGCCGCGGAAGCACGAGACGCTTCCGCGGCGCGGCCGCCGCCTCAGGCCGCCTTGCCCGCGGCGAGCTGGCGCAGCACGTATTGCAGGATGCCGCCGTGGCGGAAGAACTCGCGCTCCTTCGGCGTGAGCAGCAGCACCTTCACGGCGAACTTCTTCTCGCCGGCATCGCCCCTGGCGACGACCGTGGCTTCCTTCGCCTCGCCGTCCCTGAGCCCGGTGATCTCGAACACTTCCTTGCCGGTGAGGCCGAGCGACTTGGCGTTCTCGCCGTCCCTGAACTGCAGCGGCAGCACGCCCATGCCGACCAGGTTGGAGCGGTGGATGCGCTCGAAGCTCTCGGCGATCACCGCCTTCACGCCCAGCAGCAGCGTGCCCTTGGCCGCCCAGTCGCGCGACGAGCCGGTGCCGTACTCCTTGCCGGCGATCACCACCAGCGGCGTCTTTTCCTGCTTGTACTGCATCGCCGCGTCGTAGATGGCCATCTGCCGGCCCGACGGCACGTGCAGGGTGTAGCCACCCTCGACGCCGTCCAGCATCAGGTTCCTGATGCGGATGTTGGCGAAGGTGCCGCGCACCATCACGTCGTCGTTGCCGCGGCGCGAACCGTAGGAGTTGAAGTCGACCGGCTGCACGCCGCGCTCGATCAGATAGCGGCCCGCGGGCGAGTCCTTCTTGATCGAGCCCGCCGGCGAGATGTGGTCGGTGGTGATCGAGTCGCCGAACAGGCCGAGGCAGCGCGCGTCGTGGATGTCGCCGATCGACCCGACCTCCATCGTCATGCCTTCGAAGTAGGGCGGGTTCTTGATGTAGGTGGAGTCGTCCCACTGGTAGAGGTCGCCTTCCGGCGAGGCGATCTGGTTCCAGCGGCTGTCGCCCTTGAACACGTCGGCGTAGTTGTTGGAGAACATCTCCGGCGACAGCGCGCCGGCGATCAGCTCGCCGATCTCCTGGTTGGACGGCCAGATGTCCTTCAGGTACACCGGCTCGCCGTCCTTGCCCGTGCCGAGCGGATCCTTCGACAGATCGATGTCGACCGTGCCGGCCAGCGCGTAGGCCACCACCAGCGGCGGCGAGGCGAGGTAGTTCATCTTCACCTCGGCGTGCACGCGGCCCTCGAAGTTGCGGTTGCCGGACAGCACCGCGGCGACGGCGAGGTCGCCGTCGGCGATGCCCTTGCTGACTTCCGCCGGCAGCGGACCGGAGTTGCCGATGCAGGTGGTGCAGCCGTAGCCGACCAGGAAGAAGCCGAGCTTCTCCAGCTCTTCCAGCAGGCGGGTCTTCTTCAGGTAGTCGGTGACCACCAGCGAGCCCGGCGCCAGCGAGGTCTTCACCCACGGCTTGACCGCGAGGCCCTTCGCCGCGGCCTTCTTCGCCAGCAGGCCGGCGCCCAGCATCACCGCCGGGTTGGAGGTGTTGGTGCAGGAGGTGATCGCGGCGATCACCACCGCGCCGTCGCGCAGGTCGAACGCCTGCCCGCGCATGCTGACGCGCGCGCTGCCGGCCTCGCCGCCCTTCGGCTTGCGGTTGGCGGTCAGCGGGCCGACGTTGTCGCGGAAATTCTTCTGCATGTCGGTCAGCAGCACGCGGTCCTGCGGGCGCTTGGGGCCGGCCAGCGACGGCTTGACGTCGGCGAGGTCGAGCTCCAGCGTGGCGCTGAACTCGGGGTGCGGCGTGTTCTCGTCGTGCCACAGGCCCTGCGCCTTGGCGTAGGCCTCGACCAGCGCGATCTGCGCGGCGCTGCGCCCGGACAGGCGCAGGTAGTTCAGCGCCTCGGCGTCGATCGGGAAGATGCCGCAGGTCGCACCGTATTCCGGCGCCATGTTGCCGATGGTCGCGCGGTCGGCCAGCGCGAGGTGCTTCAGGCCGGGGCCGAAGAACTCGACGAACTTGCCGACCACGCCGTGCTTGCGCAGCATCTGCGTCACCGTCAGCACCAGGTCGGTGGCGGTCGCGCCCTCGGGCAGGCGGCCGCTGAGCTTGAAGCCGACCACCTGCGGGATCAGCATCGAGGAAGCCTGGCCCAGCATCGCCGCCTCCGCCTCGATGCCGCCGACGCCCCAGCCGAGCACGCCGATGCCGTTGATCATCGTGGTGTGCGAGTCGGTGCCGAACACGGTATCCGGGTAGGCCCAGGTCGCGCCGTCCATCTCGCTGGTCATCACCACACGCGCCAGGTGCTCCAGGTTGACCTGGTGCACGATGCCGGTGCGCGGCGGCACCACCTTGAAGTTGCGGAACGCCTTCTGGCCCCAGCGCAGGAAGCTGTAACGCTCGCGGTTGCGCTGGAACTCGATGTTGACGTTCTCGTCCAGCGCGCCGGGGTTGCCGAAGGCGTCGACCTGCACGGAGTGGTCGATCACCAGTTCCGCCGGCGCCAGCGGATTGATCTTCTTCGGGTCGCCGCCCAGCTTGACCATGGCGTCGCGCATGGCGGCGAGGTCGACCACGCAGGGCACGCCGGTGAAGTCCTGCAGCACCACGCGCGCCGGCATGAAGGCGATCTCGGTGTCCGGCTCCTTCTTCGCGTCCCAGTTCGCCACCGCCTCGATTTCCTTCGCGGTGACGTTGACCCCGTCCTCGTGGCGCAGCAGGTTCTCCAGCAGGATCTTCATCGAGTAGGGCAGGCGCTTGAGATCGAAGCGCTGGCCGAGCCTGGCCAGGCTGGCGATCGCGTAACGCTGGCCGTTGACCTCGAGGGTGTCGCGGGTCGAAAACGAGTCTTTCATGCCGTGCTCCTGGCGTGGTTCGGCGGTGGGGAGACGGGCCGCAAGGCGGCGCGCGGGCGCGCGCGGGCGATCCGTGGCCCGGGGAAATCGCCGTATTATCGCCGAAACGCCGCCGCGCCGTGAACGCATGCGGCCCGCGCCCCGGCCGCGGGCTCAGCCGCCGTCCAGGGTGACGCGCGACAGCAGCCCGCGCGCGATCATCTCGCATTGCCGCCGCCGCAGCAGCAGGCTCCAGTGGTTGCCGCCGAGCTGCCGCCACAGTACGGCGGCGCGCACGCCGGCCAGCAGGGTCGCGCGGATGCGTTCGACCTGCGCCGGCTGGCGCAGATGCAGCGGGTTGCCGGTCACGACCACGCGCGGACGCACGGTGGAGAGGGTCTGCGCGTACAGCTCGCCCAGCCGCGCGCTGACCGAGGCGTGGGCGAGGCCGAAGTGTTCCGCCTGGCGCTGCGCGGCGAGGATGCCGTCCTGCAGGCGCCGGCGCAGGTCGGACCGGCGCGCCAGCTTGCGCTCGATGCGCAGCAGGCTCAGCACGATCTGGGTGACGGCCAGGTCGCGCTGCGCGCCGTCGAGCTGATGGATCAGGGTGCGCAGGCCGACGCGCACGCCATCCAGGCCGCCGTAGACCGCGGCGGCGCTTTCGGCATCGAGCCGGAACACGCTGGCCAGGCTGGCCTCCAGCGCGCCGGCGTCGCAGCGCCCCTCGGTGGCCAGCGTGCGCACCAGCGCGGCCGCCTGGGTCAGCCCGGCGAGGGCGATCACCTGCGCTTCGTTCATGCCGCCTCCTGCGTCGCCGCGGCGAGGCCGCCGAACGGCGCGTCGGTGGCCTCGATCACGCCGCCGCCCAGGCATTCCTCGCCGGCGTAGAACACCACCGACTGGCCGGGCGCGACCGCGTACTGGGGCGCGTCGAAGCGCACCTCGCAGCGGTCGCCGTCGATCTGCACGACGCAGGCCTGGTCGGGCTGGCGGTAGCGCGTCCTGGCGGTGCAGCGCAGCTCGGCGGCGGGCGGCATTCCCGCCGTCCAGCTGAGTTCGCCGGCGCGCAGGCGCGAGGAGCGCAACCAGCGGTTGCCGTCGCCCTGGGCCACGTAGAGCACGTTGGCGGCGACGTCCTTGCCGACCACATACCACGGCGCGGCGGACGCCGACCGGCGCCCGCCGATGCCGAGGCCCTGGCGCTGGCCCAGCGTGTAGTACATCGCGCCCTGGTGTTCGCCGACCCGTTCGCCCTCCGGCGTGCGGATCTCGCCGGGCCGCGCCGGCAGGTACTGCGCCAGGAAGCTGCGGAAGTCGCGTTCGCCGATGAAGCAGATGCCGGTGGAGTCCTTCTTCGCATGCACCGGCAGCCCGGCTTCGCGCGCCAGCCGGCGCACTTCCGGCTTGACCAGTTCGCCGACCGGGAACAGGGTCGCGCCGAGCTGCGCCTGGCCGAGCGTATAGAGGAAGTAGCTCTGGTCCTTGGCTGCGTCCGCGCCGCGCAGCAGCCGCCAGCGGCCGTCGCGCCGGTCGATGCGGGCGTAGTGGCCGGTGGCGATCTTCTCCGCGCCCAGCGCCCGCGCGTGCTGGAGGAAGGTCTTGAACTTGATCTCGCGATTGCACAGCACGTCGGGGTTGGGCGTGCGCCCAGCACGGTACTCGGCGAGGAAGTGCGCGAACACGCCGTCCCAGTACTCGGCGGCGAAGTTGCGCATGTGGCAGGGCAGGCCGAGCCGGGCGCACACCGCGACGGCGTCCTTGCGGTCGGCATCGGCGCGGCACGGCCCTTGCCGCCCGTCCTCTTCCCAGTTCTGCATGAACATGCCGGCGACGTCGTGGCCGGCGCGCTGCAACAGCAGCGCCGCGACCGCCGAGTCCACACCGCCCGAGATGCCGGCAACCACGCGCATGTCAGCCTCCGGCGGCGGGCGGGAAGGCACGCACGGTGTCCAGCGGCAGGCGCTGCCCGGCCAGCCAGGCGTCGATGCTGCACAGGACCAGCGGGCTGCGCAGGCGCGTCGCGCCCAGCGCGGCGATTTCCGCGCGGGTCATCCAGTGCGGCCGCACGATGCCGGCGTCGAGCGCGCGCGCGGGGTGGTGCCGCAGCGGACGGGCGGCGAAGGTGAAGCGGACGATGTGATCGCCGTGCACCTGGCTGAACCACTGCTGCACGCCGACGAAGTGCTGCAGCTCGACCTCCCAGCCGGTCTCCTCCAGCGTCTCGCGGCATGCGGCCTCGGCCAGGCTCTCGCCGGGCTCGAGGTGCCCCGCGGGCTGGTTGTAGCGCAGCGCGCCGCGCACGGTCTCCTCGACCATCAGGAAACGGTCGCCGTCCGCGACCACGGTGGCCACGGTGACGTGGGGGCGCCAGATTTCGGGCTCGTGCTCCGTCGCGTCGGTCATGGGATGTGAGTGGGGGCGGCGGGGCCGCTGGAAAAGCCCGATTGTGCCATCACATGGGCTGGACGCGGTTCACGGCGTCCCCGCCGCGGCGGCGTATACTGCAGCCGACGGAGCCCACCCCCGAGCACCATGGCCCAGGAACCTGATCGCACCCCCGAACTCGAACACGGCGTCGCGGTCGAGACCTCGAAGCCGGAACTGCAGCGGCCTCCATTGTTCCAGGTCGTACTGCTGAACGACGACTACACGCCGATGGATTTCGTGGTGATCATCCTGGAGACGTTCTTCGGGATGAACCGCGAGCGCGCTACCCAGGTGATGCTGCACGTGCATACCCGCGGCAAGGGCGTGTGCGGGGTCTATACCCGCGAGGTCGCCGAGACCAAGGTCACCCAGGTCAACGAGTTCTCGCGCGCCCACCAGCACCCGCTGCTGTGCACTATGGAAAAACTCTAGCCGCCCCCATCTAGCGACCGAACCACCACGACGGAGACGATCCGGATGTTCAGCAAGGATCTCGAGCTCACCATCGGCCAGTGCTACAAGGAGGCCCGCGAGCAGCGCCACGAGTTCATGACCGTGGAGCACCTGCTGCTCGCGCTGCTCGAAAACCCGTCGGCGGCGGCGGTGCTGCGCGCCTGCGGCGCCGATATCGACAAGCTTGGCAAGGACCTGCGCGCGATCATCGCCGAGACCGTGCCGGTGCTGCCGCCCAACGACGAGCGCGACACCCAGCCGACGCTGGGCTTCCAGCGCGTGCTGCAGCGCGCCGTCTACCACGTGCAGTCCTCGGGCCGCAAGGAAGTCACCGGCGCCAACGTGCTGGTGGCGATCTTCGGCGAGAAGGACTCGCACGCCGTGTACTTCCTGCACCAGCAGGAGGTCAGCCGCCTCGACGTGGTCAACTACATCTCCCACGGCATCGCCAAGATCGGCCAGGAGCCCGGCCCGCAGCCGGCCGCCGGCGACCGCGAGGCCGAGGAAGGCGGCGAGCCCAAGGGCAACCCGCTGACCGAATACGCCTCCAACCTCAACGAGCTGGCCCGCCAGGGCAAGATCGATCCGCTGATCGGCCGCTCCGAGGAAATCGAGCGCACCATCCAGGTGCTGTGCCGGCGGCGCAAGAACAATCCGCTGTACGTCGGCGAGGCTGGCGTCGGCAAGACCGCGCTGGCGGAGGGCCTGGCCAAGCGCATCGTCGAGGGCGAGGTGCCGGACGTGCTGAAGGACTGCACGATCTGGGCGCTCGACCTCGGCGCGCTGGTCGCCGGCACCAAGTACCGCGGCGATTTCGAGAAGCGGCTGAAGGCGGTGATCGCCCAGTTGAAGAAGGAGCCGAAGTCGATCCTGTTCATCGACGAGATCCACACCATCATCGGCGCGGGTTCGGCCTCCGGCGGCACCATGGACGCGTCCAACCTGATCAAGCCGATGCTGGCCTCGGGCGAGCTGCGCTGCATCGGTTCCACCACGTTCCAGGAATTCCGCGGCATCTTCGAGAAGGACCGCGCGCTGGCGCGGCGCTTCCAGAAGATCGACGTGGTCGAGCCCTCGATCGCCGACAGCGTGGAGATCCTGAAGGGGCTGAAGACGCGCTTCGAGGAGCACCACAAGGTGCAGTACACCAACGAAGCGCTGCAGGCCGCCGTCGACCTTTCGGTGCGGCACATCGCCGACCGCTTGCTGCCGGACAAGGCGATCGACGTGATCGACGAGGCCGGCGCGCGCCAGCGCCTGCTGCCGGAAGACCAGCGCACCGGCACTGTCGACGTGCCCGACATCGAGCTGATCGTGGCGCGCATGGCGCGCATCCCGCCGAAGCAGGTCTCGGCCTCCGACCGCGACGTGCTGAAGAACCTCGAGCGCAACCTGAAGATGGTCGTGTTCGGCCAGGACCAGGCGATCGAGGCGCTGGCGGCGTCGATCAAGATGGCGCGTTCCGGCCTGGGCAACCCGGCCAAGCCGATCGGCTGCTTCCTGCTGGCCGGCCCCACCGGCGTCGGCAAGACCGAGGTCACCCGCCAGCTCGCCATGCAGCTCGGCATCGAGCTGATCCGCTTCGACATGTCCGAGTACATGGAAGCGCACTCGGTGTCGCGGCTGATCGGCGCGCCCCCCGGGTACGTCGGCTTCGACCAGGGCGGCCTGCTCACCGAGGCGGTGACCAAGCACCCGCACTGCGTGCTGCTGCTGGACGAGATCGAGAAGGCGCACCCGGACGTCTACAACATCCTGCTGCAGATCATGGACCGCGGCGCACTGACCGACACCAACGGCCGCGAGGCGAACTTCAAGAACGTGATCGTGGTGATGACCACCAACGCCGGCGCGCAGCAGGCGGCGCGCCGCAGCATCGGCTTCGTCGAGCAGGACCATGCGCCGGACGCGATGGAGGTGATCCGCCGCACGTTCACGCCGGAGTTCCGCAACCGCCTCGACGCGATCATCCAGTTCAAGGCGCTGGACTTCGAACACATCCTGCGCGTGGTCGACAAGTTCATCATCGAGCTGGAGACGCAGCTCAACGAGAAGCACGTCGCCCTGCATGTGGACGCCGACGCGCGGCGCTGGCTGGCCGAGCACGGCTTCGACCCGCAGATGGGCGCGCGGCCGATGGCGCGGGTGATCCAGGAGCACGTCAAGCGTCCGCTCGCCGACGAGCTGCTGTTCGGCAAGCTGGCCGACGGCGGCAAGGTCAGGCTGGGCGTGCGCGACGGCGAGCTGGTCGTGGAGACCGAGGCGGCGAAGAAGCTGCCGGCCGTGGTCGAGTAAAGCGAGTGCGTCGACGAAAAAAGGCCGCGCTTGCGCGGCCTTTTTCTATCTCTCGCCATTCCGGCGGAAGCCGGAATTCCGGGACTTGGGGCGGCGAACGGCGTCGGACCCGGATCGCCGCACGCCCCTGTACCGTCCGCGGCGAGTCCGTCCTGAACTCACTTCATGCGGTAGGTGATGCGGCCCTTGGTCAGGTCGTAGGGCGTCATCTCGACGCGCACCTTGTCGCCGGTGAGGATGCGGATGTAGTGCTTGCGCATGCGCCCGGAGATGTGCGCGGTGATGACGTGCCCGTTCTCCAGCTGCACGCGGAACATGGTGTTGGGGAGCGTCTCCAGCACCGTGCCTTCCATTTCGATGACGTCGTCTTTGGCCATGTAACCGTGTTCGGTTCGCCGCGGGGGCGCGGCGGAAGGCCGCGATTCTGCCACGTCGCGCGGCGCGGTTAAAGTTTCGTCAGCCCCGGGCGGGGCTCGGACACCTAGGGCGACGCCGCGCGCGAGCGGCGCGGACGCCGCGGGCGCGCGCCGCGCATGCGGCGCTGGCGCAGCGCGTCGTCCAGGTCGTCCAGGGCTTCGGCCAGTTTCGCGGCCGGACGCGACGCGCCCGCGTAGATCGGCAGGCTGCTGCGCAGCGTGCGCGGTTCGGCGAGACGCCGGGCGTCCAGCGCCAGCCCGTGTCGCGCCAGCAGCGGCGACAGTTCCTCCGCTCGCGCGAGCAGGTCGGCGCGGGTGGTGCGGAACGCCAGTTCGGCGATGCGCACGCGCTGCGCGTAGCTGAAGATGTTGGTGAAGAACAGCTCGACGTCGTCCGCATGCGGCTCCACCAGCACCATGTCGGCGCGCGGGTAGTTGTGCGCGTACTTGCTCAATCCGGTCTGCATGCGTGAGGTGAGCAGGGTGCGGAAGGTCTGCGAGAGCACGCCGGGCAGGCCGCCCCTTGCCAGCGTGTCGGGAATCTTGCGGCCCGCGGCCTGGGCGAGGTCGGCGTCGAACGGCACCAGCGGATTCACGCCCAGCACCAGCGACACCCCCTCGTCGAAGGCCGCCGAGGCGTGCAGGGTGCGAGCCAGCGCACCGTCCACGTACCAGCGGCCGCCGATCTTCACCGGCGGGTACAGGCCGGGCAGGGCGGCGCTGGCCTCCACCGCGCGCGAGATCGGCACGTGGTCGAGCCCCGGCGAGCCGAACCGCACCGCCTTGCCGGAATCGAGCTCCACGGCCACCACGTAGAGTTTGCGCCGCAACTTGCGGAAGTCGTTGGTGCGCCCCTCCATCGACAGCACGCGGCGCAGGAAGCCTTCCACCGAGTCGTTGTCGAACACGCCGGTGGGCAGCAGGCTGCCCATGCGCAGCAACACGTCGGAGAGGCGGGTGTCGAACGGATTGCGCGCGGCCGTCCACAGCCATTCGAGGAAGGCGCGCGGCAGCGTGGCGGCGTGGCGCACATACTCCAGCACCGCCGGGCGCATGAAGTCCTCGGGGCGGAACGGTATGTCGGCCGATTCGCCGGTGAGGAAGATGCGCGTCATCTCCGCGGTGGAGATGCCGTTGGCCAGGGCGGCGGCGAGGAACGACCCCGAGCTGACGCCGACGTAGACGTCGAGCGCGGCGAGGTCGAGGCCGACGATGCTGTCCTCGATCGCGCGCAAGGCGCCCAGCTCCCACATCGCGCCGATCGGCCCGCCGCCGGCGATCGCGAGGCCGATGCGCAGGCGCTCGCGCTTGCCGCGGTGCGGGTGCGCGGCGTTCAGCAGCAGCATGGCCGGTACCGGCGGCGCTGCGGCAGGTCGCTGGATCCGCGGGCGCGCATCAGGCGAAATGCTCGTCGAGATGACGCCGGATCTCGTCCTCGATCGCCGGCTTCATAAGCATCAGCATGAAGCCGAGGTCGGCGTGCACGCGCACGCTGTCGGCGGCGACCACGATGCCGCCGCGGACGCCGCTGCGCTCGAACAGCAGGGTGTCGCCGTTCCACGCGCTCTCGAACTCGAACCTCTCGGCCATCGCGTAGGCGATGTCCTCCACGACGGCGCGCGCCTTCTTCAGGCCGAGGCCGTGCTTGCGCTGGATGTCGATGCTGGGCATGGGGATCCGGTCGGGCTATCGCGCCGATCATACCCGGCCGGGGGCGCGATTTGCCGTGCTACAGTTCGCGCCGCGCAGAGAGGGCCCGCATGCGGATCGTTTTCCTGAACGGAGAGCACCCGGACGTCGACAGCACGGCGGAGCGGCTGCGCGTCGGTTCCGCCGGCGACAACGACATCGTGCTGCGCGCGGCGGAAGTGGCGGCGCACCACTTCAGCCTGTTCCACGACCGGCGCGGGCTGGTGCTGACGGTCGAGCCGGGCGCCGCCCGCGTCTACGTCAACGCGCGGCCGGTGCGCGAGAAGGCGCTGTTGCGCTTCGGCGACGTCATCAGCGTGGGCACGGCGAAATGCCTGCTGCAGGCGGACCCCCGCGCCGAAACCGATCCGCCGCCCGCGGCCGCCGGCAGCGAGGCGGGCGAGCGGCCGGGATGGGCGGCCCTGCGCGCCGTGGCCGGACCGCTGTCCGGCCACCTGCTGCCGATCGAACGCCGACTGGAGCTGCCCCTGGCGGAACCGGCTCCCGCCGGCGTCGCCGTCGAGCTGCGCGAGGGAGCGCTGTGGCTGGAGGCGCGCGGCAACGTCGTGCAGGTCAATGGCGTCGCCATGTCGAGCGGCCGCCTGATGCCCGGCGATCAGTTGTGCGTCGGCGCGCACCGCTACGTGATCGAGGCGCCGGGCCTGCAGGCCGAGGCCAGCCTGGCACGCCAGCGCGTGGCCTTCGTGCCGCACGAGGCAGCATTGCCCGAGGACACGGCCGGCCCGCGCGGCGAGGTGTGGTGGCTGATCGTCACCGCCGCGCTGCTGGGGTTGGGCATCGCGTTGCTGCTGCTGTTCCGGCCCTGAGCGTCCGCAGGCCGCCGCGCAGGCGTGCCCATGGTACCCGCCACAGCATCAACGCGGCGAAGGAGGCGCCGTAGTACAGCGGCGCACGGTGGGCGATCACGTTGCCCGATTTCACCATCCAGGCGTAGTGCAGCACGCCCAGCAGCGGAACGGCATAGACGAGGCGATGGAGTTGCTGCCAGCGTCGGCCGAGCCGCTTCATCATCCTTTGGGTGGAGGTGGCCGCGAGCGGGATCAGCAGCAGCCAGGCGGCGAAGCCGGCGGTAATGTAGGGCTTCTTCGCGATCTCGTCGAACAGCTGCGTCCAGTAGCCGCCGAGGTCGATCAGCAGGTAGATCGCCAGGTGCGCGCACACGTAGAAGAACGCGAACAGGCCGAGCATGCGCCGGTAGCGCACCAGCTTGGCGACGCCGGTCAGGCGGCGCAGCGGCGTCACCGCCAGCGTGGCCAGCAGCAGGCGCAGCGCCCAGTCGCCGCTGCGATGTTCGAGCTGCGCTACCGGGTCGGGTCCGAGCGAGCCGCGCGTGGCGTCCCAGGCCAACAGCGCCAGCGGCAGCAGGCACAGCGCGAACAGCGGCGGCTTGCTCCAGGCCACCCAGTCCCGGCCTCGCGTCGCCATTTCAGTAGTACCGCCTGAGGTCCATGCCGGCGTACAGCGAGGCGACCTGCTCGGCGTAGCCGTTGAACGGCAAGGTCGCGATGCGGTTGCCGAACAGGCCGAAGCCCGCGCCGGTGATGCGCCGTTCGGTGGCCTGGCTCCAGCGCGGATGGTCCACCGCCGGATTGACGTTGGCGTAGAAGCCGTACTCGTCGGGCGCGGCGCGGTTCCATGCGGTGACCGGCTGGCGCTCGGTGAACGCGATACGCACGATGCTCTTGATGCCCTTGAAGCCATACTTCCACGGCACCACCAGCCGCAGCGGCGCGCCGTTCTGGTTGGGCAGCGTGCGGCCGAACAGACCGACGGTGAGGATCGTCAGCGGGTGCATCGCCTCGTCGATGCGCAGACCCTCGCGATACGGCCAGTCCAGCACGGGGTAGGCGAGGCCGGGCATCTCGTCCGGCCGGGCCACCGTGGTGAAGGCGACGTACTTCGCCTTCGACGTCGGCCGGAAGCGCTTCAGCAGATCGCCCAGCGGGAAGCCGACCCACGGGATCACCATCGACCAGGCCTCCACGCAGCGCATGCGGTAGACGCGTTCCTCCAGCGGATGCGGCCTGAGCAGATCCTCCAGCGCGAAACGGCCGGTGACTTCGGCCTCGCCGGCGATCTCGACGCTCCACGGCTGCGGCCGGAAGCGCCCCGAATTTTTCGCCGGATCGTCCTTGGCGGTGCCGAACTCGTAGTAATTGTTGTAGTGGGTGGCGGCGTCGTAGTCGGTCGGCGGATCACCGACGACGTAGGCGCCGCGCCTGGCCACCTCGAGCGGCGCGCCGGCGTTCGCCGCCTGGCCGGCCTGACTCTCGGCGCCGCGGCCGCAGCCGGCCAGCGCCAACGGGCTGAGCGCCAGCGCCTTCAGGACGGCGCGGCGCCGGCGGTAGACGCTTTCCGCGGTGATTTCGCTGGAGCGGATATCGGGCGGTCGGCGGATCAGCATGCGGCCCTCCACGGCGGTCATGCCAGCGGGACCGGCGCGCGGTGCGTGCGCTTACAAGCGTTTGCGCATGCCTCTTGTGGAGCGTCTCGGCTTGTGGTCATGTTGCGTTGCCGCATCGGCGGCGTCGAGCGAGGAGGAACCGCACCGTGGCCCGAGTCTGGAACTTCAGCGCCGGTCCGGCCGCGCTGAGCGAGGAAGTCCTGCGACAGGCGCAGAGCGAGTTGCTGGACTGGAACGGCACCGGCGCCTCGGTGATGGAGCTGTCGCATCGCGGCAGGCACTTCATCGCGCTGGCCGAGGAGGCCGAGCGCGACCTGCGCGAGCTGCTCGCCGTGCCGGCGCACTACAAGGTGCTGTTCCTGCAGGGCGGCGCCACCCAGCACTTCGCGCAGATCCCGATGAACCTCGCCGCCGACGGGCAGGGCGCGGACTACATCGTCACCGGCCACTGGAGCGAGAAGGCGCTGAAGGAGTCCGCGCCCTACGTGAAGGCGCGCGTCGCCGCCAGTTCCGCCGCGCAGCAGTACACGCGCCTGCCGCCGCGCGCCGAATGGGACCTCGATCCTCGCGCCGCCTACGTGCACCTCACGACCAACGAGACGATCCACGGCGTCGAGTTCCGCGACATCCCGGATGTCGGCGACGTGCCGCTGGTCGCCGACATGTCCTCCGACATCCTGTCCGCGCCGCTGGACGTCGGCCGCTTCGGCCTGATCTACGCCGGCGCGCAGAAGAACATCGGCCCGTCCGGCCTGGTGGTGATGATCGTGCGCGAGGACCTGCTGGCGCGCCGGCCGCGGCCGTTGCCGAAGATCTTCCGCTACGCCGAGCACGCCGCCCAGGGCTCCATGCTGAACACGCCGAACACCTGGGGCTGGTACATCGCCGGCCTCACCTTCAAATGGCTGAAGGCGCAGGGCGGCCTGGCGGCGATGGCCGAACGCAACCGGCGCAAGGCCGAGCTGCTGTACGCCTGCATCGACGGCTCCGGCGGTTACTACCGCAACCCGGTCGATCCGGCCGCGCGCTCGCGCATGAACGTGCCGTTCACGCTGCACGACGGCGCGCTCGACAAGCCCTTCCTCGAGGCATCCGAACGCGCCGGCCTGATGGCGCTGAAGGGGCACAAGGCGGTTGGCGGCATGCGCGCCTCGCTGTACAACGCGGTGCCGCTGCAGGCGGTCGAGGCGCTGGTCGCCTTCATGCGCGACTTCATGCAGCGGCACGGCTGACGCGCACGGGACGGCAACGGCACCGGCGTCCGCGGACGCCGCACGGCGGCGCCGGGACCGGCGCCCCTCCCAACGACGAGTGACCATGTTCACCATCCAGACCCTCAATACCATCGCGCGCGCCGGCCTCGAACGGCTGCCGGCGACGCGCTACCAGGTCGGCGAACACTTCGATGCGCCCGACGCGATCCTGCTGCGCTCGGCCGACCTGCACGCGCGACCGATCCCCGGCTCGGTCAAGGCGGTCGCGCGCGCCGGCGCCGGCGTCAACAACATCCCGGTGGCCGAGCTGTCCAGGCGCGGCGTGCCGGTGTTCAACGCGCCGGGCGCCAACGCCAACGCGGTCAAGGAACTGGTGATCGCCGGCATGCTGCTGGCCGCGCGCAACCTCGCCGAAGCGCTGGCATTCGTGCGCGCGCTGCAGCCGGACGCCCAGCTCGACCATCGCGTCGAGGCCGAGAAGAAGCGCTTCGTCGGCAGCGAACTGGTCGGCAAGACGCTGGGCGTGGTCGGCCTCGGCGCGATCGGCGTCAAGGTGGCGAATGCCGCCTACGGGCTGGGCATGCACGTCATCGGCTTCGACCCGCACATGACCGTCGAGGGCGCCTGGCAGCTCGACGCCAGCGTGCAGCGCGCCGCCTCGCTCAACCAGTTGTTCGCCGCCAGCGACTACGTCAGCTTCCATGTGCCGCTGAACGACGCCACCCGCGGCCTGTTCGGCGCCGCGGCGCTGCAGGTGGCCAAGCCGGGCGTGGTGCTGCTGAACTTCGCCCGCGACGGCATCGTCGCCGCCGACGTGCTGGCCGCCGGCTTGGCCGACGGGCGCATCGGCCGCTACGTCACCGACTTCCCGCACGCCGACCTGCTCGGGCATCCGCGCGTGATCGCGCTGCCGCACCTCGGCGCCTCCACCGGCGAGGCCGAGGAAAACTGCGCGGTGATGGTGGCGGAGCAGCTGCGCGACTTCCTCGAGAACGGCAACATCCAGCACGCGGTCAACTTCCCGTCGATCCGCATGCCGCGCGAGGGACGCACGCGCATCTGCGTGGCCAACGCCAACCGGCCGAACATGATCGGCCAGCTCTCGCACGTGCTGGGCGAGGCCGGCGTCAACATCGCGCAGATGCACAACGCCTCGCGCGGCGAGCTCGCCTACAACCTGGTAGACGTGGACTCGCCGGTGCAGCCGCCGCTGGTGCAGGCGATCGGCGCCATCGACGGCATCCTCGCCGTGCGCGTGCTGGACGACTGACGCGGAGCGACGCCGTGAGCGAACGACTTTGCCCGCCGGGTCTCGACGAGGCGCGCCGGCGTCTCGACGCCGTCGGCCGCGGCATCGAGGCGATCCCGTGAGTTTCGACGCGACGAGGCTCGCCAACGCGGCGACGGCGGTGCTGCGCGCCTACGATCCCGGCCACGACCTGCCGGTGTTGCGCCGGCGATTCGGCGCGGCGCTGGCGGAACTGGGTTCCAACGAGAATCCGCTCGGTCCGGGGCCGCGTGCGCTCGAGGCGATGCGCGCGGCGCTGGCGGAGGCGTTTCGCTATCCCGACCCGCGCGGCGCCGCGTTGAAGGCGGCGCTGGCGGCGCGGCTGGGCGTGGATGCCGGCCGCATCACGCTGGGCAACGGATCGCACGAACTGCTGATGCTGCTGGCGCAGTGTTTCGCCGATGCGGCGCATTCCATCGTGCATGCGCAGTACGGCTTCGCCGTGTTCCCGATCGCCGCCGCCGCCGCGGGTGCGCAGGCCGTGGTGGTGCCGGCGTTGCCGCGCGAGCATCCCGCCGCGCCGTACGGCCACGACCTCGAAGCCATCGCCGCGGCGGTGCGTCGCGACACGCGCATCGTCTATCTCGCCAACCCCAACAATCCGACCGGCACCTGGTTCGGCGACGCGGCGCTGGCCGCGCTGCTGGCGCGCGTGCCGCAGGACGTGCTGGTGGTGGTGGACGAGGCTTACCACGAGTACGTCGACGCGCCGGATCTCGGCACCGCGCTGCGCTTCGCCGATGCGCACCCCAACCTGGTCGTGACGCGCACCTTCTCCAAGGCCTACGGGCTGGCCGGCCTGCGCGTCGGCTACATGATCGGCGATCCGAGCGTGGCGGCCGTGCTGGAGCGGCTGCGCGAGTCGTTCAACGTCAACGGCCTCGCGCTGGCCGCCGCCGAAGCCGCGCTGGGAGACGCCGAGCACCTGCAGCGCGTGCGCGCGTTCAATCGCGGCGAGCGCGAGTGGCTGCGTGCCGAGCTGGCGGCGCGCGGCTACACCGCGCTGCCGTCGCAGACCAACTTCCTGCTGGTCGATCTCGGCCGCGATGCCGCGCCGCTCGAACGGCACCTGCTCGAGCGCGGCGTGGTGGTGCGGCCGATGGGCGGCTACGGCCTGCCGCAGACGCTGCGCATCAGCATCGGCAGCCGCGCAGAGAACGCGCGCCTGCTGGAGGCGCTGCCATGAGCCTGGCGATGGACTGGATCAGCGCGCCGGCCGGGCCGCTGCGCGGCGAGCTGGTCGTGCCCGGCGACAAGTCGGTCTCGCACCGCGCGATGATGCTGGCGGCGCTGGCCGACGGCACCTCGCGCATCCGCGGTTTTCTCGAAGGCGAGGACACCCGCGCCACCGCGGAGGCCTTCGCGCGCATGGGCGTGCGCATCGAGGCGCCGTCGCCGGGCGAGCGCGTGGTGCACGGCGTCGGCCTGCACGGCCTCGCCGCACCCGCGCGGCCGCTCGACTGCGGCAATTCGGGGACCGGCATGCGCCTGCTGGCCGGCCTGCTGGCCGGACAGGCGTTCGATGCGACGCTGGTCGGCGACGCCTCGCTGTCGCGCCGGCCGATGGGGCGCGTGATCGAACCGCTGACGGCGATGGGCGCGCACATCGCATCCGAACCCGGCGGCCTGCCGCCGCTGCGCATCCGCGGCGGCAGGAAGCTGCAGGGCATCGCCTACGCGCCGCCGGTGGCCAGCGCGCAGGTCAAGTCCGCGATCCTGCTGGCGGGCCTCTACGCGGAAGGCGAGACGGCGGTGCGCGAACTGCGGCCGACGCGCGACTACACCGAGCGCATGCTCGGCGCCTTCGGCTGGCCGGTGGCCTGCGGTCCCGGCTGGGCGCGGCTGGCCGGCGGCGGGCGTCTGCGCGCGACCGACGTCGAGGTGCCGGCCGACTTCTCCTCGGCGGCGTTCTTCCTCGTCGCCGCCACCCTGGTTCCGGGCTCCGAACTGCGCCTGCGCAGCGTCGGCCTGCATCCGCGCCGCACCGGACTGCTCGCGGTGCTGCGCCGCATGGGCGCCGACATCCGCGAAGAGGCGCCGCGCGATCAGGGCGGCGAGCCGGTCGCCGACCTGATCGTCCGTCACGCGCGGCTGACCGGCATCGACGTGCCCGAGGCGCTGGTGGCCGACATGATCGACGAGTTCCCCGCGCTGTTCGTGGCGGCCGCCGTCGCGCGCGGCGCCACCACGATCCGCGGCGCCGAGGAGCTGCGCGTGAAGGAATCCGACCGCATCGCGGTGATGGCGCGCGGCCTGCGCGCGCTGGGCGTGCGCATCGAGGAGCGGCCGGACGGCGCGACGATCGAAGGCGGCGCGCTCGGCGGCGGCCGCGTCGACAGCGCCGGCGACCATCGCTGCGCCATGGCCTTCGCCATGGCCGGCCTGATCGCCGAGACGGAGGTGCGCATCGCCGACTGCACCAACGTCGCCACCTCGTTCCCCGGCTTCATCGACCTCGCCAACGGCTGCGGGTTCGCGCTCAGGACGATCGCGGAGTAGGGGATCCGCAATCCCCGGTTTCTGTCCCGCTTGTCTCGCACCCTCACGAGCGCGATTCTTGCCCCTCTCCCGCCGCGGCGGGAGAGGGTCGGGTTGCGGGTGGCGGCGCCGCAAGGCGCCTGTTCGTGGCGCTCTCTTAAGTACGCCTTGTTCCGCTCGCTGCCGCGAGCGGGTCACTTCTCTTTGCTTGCCCGAAGAGAAGTAACCAAGAGAAAAGGCACCCCGCGGGCGCGCCCTCCGGGCATCCTGCCCTCCGGGTCCGCGAGAGCGCTGCGGGGGTTCGCCGACAGGGCTCCTGCCCTGGCGGCGAACAAGCACGCATCCCTGCGCGCTTCCCTTCGGGCCTGATCCTCCGCGCTCTCGCCGCGCCCGAGGGGCCCCGGCAGGCCGCCATCCTGGCGGCCCGCCAGGCTCGGGCGTGGCGAGCCAGCCCGAAGCGATTCCGCGCGTGTCGCCCAGTCGCCAGGACAACTTGCCGGATAGTCCCTGCGTCAGGGATTGCGAATCCCCGCCGCCGCGACCCGTTAGAATCCCGCGTCCCTCGCCGCCGGTGCCCCATGCCCAGATCCCACGCGCCCGTTCCCGTCCTGACCATCGATGGTCCCTCGGGCTCCGGCAAAGGCACGATCAGCCGTCTGGTGGCGGAGCGCCTGGGCTGGCATCTGCTGGATTCGGGGGCGCTGTACCGGGCGGTGGGTTATGCGGCGGGCATGGAAGGGCTGGATCTGTCCGACGCCGAGGCCGTGACCCGCTGCGCGGAGACCACCCGCATCGGCTTCCGCCCGGACCCGACGGGGGGCGAGACGCGGGTGATCGTCAACGGCCTGGACGCGACCGACGAACTGCGCACCGAGACCGCCGGAGCGGCGGCCTCGGCCATCGCCGCCATTCCGTCCGTGCGACAGGCCCTGCTGGCCAAGCAGCGCAGCTTCCGCAAGGCGCCCGGCCTGGTCGCGGACGGCCGCGACATGGGCACGGTGATCTTCCCGGACGCCGCGCACAAGGTGTTTTTGACCGCCAGCGCCGAAGAACGGGCGAAAAGGCGCTATAAGCAGTTGAAGGAAAAGGGGCTCAACGTTACACTTGGCACCCTTTTACGCGAGATCGAGGCTCGGGACGCGCGCGACGCGTCGCGTCCGGTGGCCCCGTTGAAGCCGGCCGAGGACGCCGTGCGGGTGGATACCACCGGCATGCCGATCGAGGCGGTGGTCGCGAAGGTTCTGGCGCTGGTGGCCCCCGCGGGGGAGTAGGCGCCTGGGTCCCGTCCCGGTAAGGGGCGGGTGTACGTGGCAACCGGTGCGGATCACGCACCCACAACCGGTGGGCCGTTTCGTTCGGGCGTCGGCGCCGAGCGCGTGCGCACGGACACGGCCTTTTCTGATCCTGGAATTCACATGACCGAAAGTTTCGCTGAACTGTTTGAACAGAGCCAGTCGCTCGCCAAGCTCCGGCCCGGCTCCATCGTCTCCGGCATCGTCGTCGAGATCCGTCCCGACGTCGTCGTCATCAACGCCGGCCTGAAGAGCGAAGGCATCGTCCCGATCGAGCAGTTCCGCGACGAGAACGGCGAGCTCGAAGTGCAGGTGGGCGACGAGGTGAAGGTCGCCCTCGACGCGCTCGAGGACGGCTTCGGCGAAACCAAGCTGTCGCGCGAGAAGGCCAAGCGCGCGATGGTGTGGGACGTGCTGGAGGAAGCGTTCGAGAAGAACGAGACCGTCACCGGCAAGATCTCCGGCAAGGTCAAGGGCGGCTTCACCGTCGACATCAAGGACGTGCGCGCGTTCCTGCCGGGCTCGCTGGTCGACGTGCGCCCGGTGCGCGACCCGGTGTACCTCGAGGGCAAGGACCTCGAGTTCAAGATCATCAAGCTCGACCGCAAGCGCAACAACGTGGTGGTCAGCCGCCGTGCGGTGGTCGAGAGCGAGTTCTCCGAGGAGCGCGAGAAACTGCTCGAGCGCCTCAAGGAAGGCGCGGTGGTCAAGGGCGTGGTCAAGAACCTCACCGACTACGGCGCATTCGTCGACCTCGGCGGCATCGACGGCCTGCTGCACATCACCGACATGGCGTGGAAGCGCGTGCGCCATCCGTCCGAGGTGGTCAACGTCGGCGACGAGCTGGACGTGCGCGTGCTGAAGTTCGACCGCGAGCGCAACCGCGTCTCGCTCGGCCTGAAGCAGCTCGGCGACGACCCGTGGGTCAACATCGCCCGCCGCTACCCGGTCGGCACCCGCCTGTTCGGCAAGGTCTCCAACGTCACCGACTACGGCTGCTTCGTCGAGATCGAGCCGGGCGTCGAGGGCCTGGTGCACGTCTCCGAGATGGACTGGACCAACAAGAACGTCAACCCGGCCAAGGTCGTGCAGGTGGGCGACGAGGTCGAGGTGATGGTGCTGGACGTCGACGAGGAGCGCCGCCGCATCTCGCTCGGCATCAAGCAGACCCGCGCCAACCCGTGGGAGGCGTTCGCCGCCACGCACAAGAAGGGCGACCGCGTCACCGGCAGCATCAAGTCGATCACCGACTTCGGCATCTTCGTCGGCCTGGAGGGCGGCATCGACGGCCTGGTGCACCTGAGCGACATCTCCTGGCAGACCACCGGCGAAGACCTGGTGCGCAACTTCAAGAAGGGCGACGAGGTCGAGGCCGTGGTGCTGGCGGTCGACCCGGAGCGCGAGCGCATCAGCCTCGGCATCAAGCAGCTCGAGCAGGATCCGTTCGGCCAGTTCATGGCCGGCCATCCGCGCGGCACGGTGCTGACCGGCACGGTCAAGGAAGTCGACCCGCGCGGCGCGGTGATCGACCTCGGCGACGGCATCGAGGGCTACCTGCGCGCCAACGACATCGCCAAGCAGCGCATCGAGGACGCCACCCAGCACCTCAAGGTCGGCGACAAGGTCGAGGCCAAGTTCGTCGGCATGGACCGCAAGGGCCGCATGCTGCAGCTGTCGATCCGCGCCAAGGACGAAGAGGAACTGCAGCAGGCGCTCGAGGAATACCAGAACGCCTCGGGCGGCACCACCAAGCTCGGCGCCCTGCTGAAAGAACAGATGAACAAGTCGGAGTAACGAGGCAGCAAGCGGGGCGGCGTCGTGCCGCCCCGCCGTTTCCAGTGAGCGAAACCGCGCATGCATGCGCAGTGACCCCGACGGGAACAGGGGAGCCATGACCAAGTCCGAACTGATCGAAGCGCTCGCCAGGCGCCAGAACCATCTTGCGTTCGGCGATGTCGAACTGGCGGTCAAGAGCCTGCTCGAACAGATGAGCCACGCGCTGTCCTCCGGCGAACGCATCGAGGTGCGCGGCTTCGGCAGCTTCTCGCTGCACTACCGGCCGCCGCGCATGGGTCGCAACCCGAAGACCGGCGCCACCGTCGCGTTGCCCGGCAAGTACGTTCCGCACTTCAAGCCCGGCAAGGAAATGCGCGAACGCGTCAACCATTCCGCGGGCGCCGGCGAGCCGGTTGCCTGAATCGACCCGGAAAATCCGCCCGGCGCGCCTGTGCGTGCCGCATCCGTTCGGGTAAAGTCGGCGCGTTGAGGGAACGTCAATGCGCCTCGCCATCGTCATCATCCTGCTGCTGTTCGCCGTGCTCGGCGCGGCGTTCGGCGCCGTCAACGCCGACAGCGTTACCTACGACTTCCTGGTCGGCAGCGTCGAGTTGCCGAAGGGTGCGGCCCTGCTGGCCGCGCTGCTGCTCGGCTGGATGCTCGGCGGCGTGCTCGCCTGGGCGGGGCTGACGTCCCGGCACCGGCGCCGGATGCGCGACCTCGCGCGCTCGCGCGCCGAGGCGGCCGGCGCTCCCGAAGCACGCGCATGACGCCCATGTACGTGCTGTTGTGCCTGCTGCTGCCGGTGGCGGCCTGGTCGGGGTGGCTGATCGGGCGGCGCAGCCTCGCGCGCAGCTCGGGCGCGCGCGTCAACGAGCTGTCGTCCAGCTACTTCCGCGGCCTCAACTACCTGCTGAACGAGCAACAGGACAAGGCCATCGAGGTGTTCCTGCAGCTGGCGGAGTTCAACCGCGACACGGTCGAGACGCACCTGGCGCTGGGCAACCTGTTCCGCCGGCGCGGCGAGGTCGAGCGCGCGATCCGCGTGCATCAGCACTTGATCGCGCGCCCCAACCTCAGCGACCGCGAGAAGACCGTCGCCCTGCTGGAACTGGGCGAGGACTACATGCGCGCCGGCCTGCTCGACCGCGCCGAGACGTTGTTCTCCGACCTGGTGGCGATGAACGCGCACGCGCCGTCGGCGCTGAAGCACCTGATCGCCATCTACCAGCATGAGCGCGACTGGCACAAGGCGATCGACCACGCGCGCCGCCTCGAGCAGATGACCGGCGAGTCGCAGGCGGCGGTGATCGCGCAGTTCTACTGCGAGCTGGCGGAACAGTCGCGCACCCACGGCGCGCGCGCGGAAGCGCACGCGTATCTCGACCAGGCGTTCGCCAGCCAGCCCGACTGCGTGCGCGCGCACCTGATCTGCGGCCACCTGCGCGCCGACGAGGGCGATCACGACGGCGCGATCGAGGCCTTCGAACGCGCCGCGCGCTGCGACGTCGAGTTCGTGCCGGAGATCCTGCCGCCGCTGCTGGACTGCTATGCACGGGCGCAGCGCATGGCGCGTGCCGAAGCGTTCCTCACCGAGATCCTCGAACGCTACCAGGGCATCTCGCCGGTGCTGGCGCTGACGCGGCTGTACGCGGGGCGCGACGGCGAGCGCGCGGCCATCGACTTCCTCACCCACCAGTTGCGCCAGCGGCCGTCGGTGCGCGGCCTGATGGCGCTGATCGACGCGACCCTCGACAAGACCACCGGCGAGGCCCGCGAGAATTTCCTGATCCTGCGCGACCTCACGCGCAAACTGCTGGAAGGGCAGGCGATGTACCGTTGCAGCAAGTGCGGATTCGGCGCCAAGGCGCATCACTGGCAGTGCCCGAGCTGCAAGAGCTGGGGCAGCGTGCGGCCGATCCACGGCGTCGCCAACGAGTGAGGCATGACGACGATGGCGCCGCAGGCAGCCGCCATCCTGCTGGCCTGTGCGGCGGCGTTCGGCACGTCCGCGCTGCTGGTCCGGGCGGCGATGGCGTATGCGCACCGGCGCGGCATGCTCGATCACCCCGGCCGCCGCCGCTCCCACACCGCGCCGACGCCGCGCGGCGGCGGCCTCGGGCTGGTCGTCGGTCTGCTGCTGGCGGCGCCCGCGGTGTTGCTGGGCCTGCCCGGCGGCATCGGGCCGCTCACCGCGGTCGCCCTCGTTCTCGCCACGGCGATGGTGGCCGCGATCGGCTGGTGGGACGACCACCGGCCGCTGGCCGTGCTGCCACGGCTCGGCGTGCACATGCTGGCCGCATTCCTGGCCGCCGCGGCGGTGCTGTGGAGCGCGCCGCCGGGAGCGCTCGACGGCATTCCGCCGGGGCGCGTGCTGTGGCTGCTGCCGGCCGCGGCATGGGCCGCCTGGTCGATCAACCTGCACAATTTCATGGACGGCATCGACGGCCTGCTCGGCCTGCAGACCGTCTTCGTCGGCGCCGGCCTCGCACTGTTGGCGGCGGGCAAGGGCGACGTCGCCTTGGCCGGCGCGGGTCTGGTCACGGCGTCGGCCAGCTTGGGCTTCCTGCTCTTCAACCTGCCTCCCGCCCGCATCTTCATGGGCGACGTCGGCAGCGGGGCGCTGGGGCTGTGGCTGGCCGCGCTGGCCGGCATGCAGGCGGTCCGCCATCCGCAACTGGCGTGGGCCGTGCTGGTGCTGGTCTCCGCCTTCGCGGTGGACGCCACGCTCACCCTGCTCGATCGCGTGATGCGCGGGCGGGCTTGGTACACTGCGCACCGCGAGCACCTCTACCAATGGCTGGTGCGCAGCGGCTGCTCACACGCCGGAGCGGACGGGCGTTACCTGGGCTGGAACCTGCTCGCGGTCGCGCCGGCCACCGTGGCGGCGGCGAACTGGCCGCACCTCGCGGCGGCGATCTGCATCGGTTTCTACGGCTTGAGCGGCCTGGCATGGATGATCGGCAAGCGCGCCTGCATCGCGCGCGTGCAGCGGAGGACACTGCATGAGCTTGCGTAAACTGATCCGCGCGATCCATCCGCGCAGCGCCGTGGTGCTGCACGACCTGCTGATGGTGGTCGTCGCCTGGACGCTGTCCAACGCGGCGCGCTACGCGCTGGTGCCGAATGCGCAGCCGATTTCCTGGCTGTCGTCGCCCGATCTGCTGATCGTGCTGGCGGTGCAGGGCGGCGTGTTCGCCTGGACCGGGCTGTACAAGGGGCTCTGGCGCTTCGCCAGCCTGCCGGATCTGTGGAATATCGTGCGGGCCAGCGTCGTCGGCTCGGTGGGCATCGGGCTGGCGCTGTTCCTGTACAGCCGCCTGGCCGGCGTGCCGCGTTCCGTGCTGCTGATTTACCCGCTGCTGCTGTGCGTGCTGCTCGGCGCCCCGCGGCTGGCCTATCGCTACTGGAAGGACAGCCGGGTGGACCTGTTCCAGACCACGCCGGCCAAGCGCGTGCTGATCCTCGGCGCCGGCCGCGCCGGCGAGACGCTGGTGCGCGACCTGCGCCGCGATACCCGCTACGAGCCGGTGGGCTTCATCGACGACAGCGCCAAGCTGATGGGCGCGCGCGTGCACGGCGTCCCCGTCCTCGGCGAGCTGAAGGACCTCGGCATGCTGGCGCGCGAGGTCGCCGCGGAGATGCTGCTGATCGCGATGCCCTCGGCGAGCGCGGCGCAGATGCGGCGCGTGGTGCAGAAGTGCGAGGCGACCGGGCTTCCTTTTCGCACCGTGCCGCGCCTCGACGACGTGATCGCCGGCCGCGCGCAGTTCAACGAACTGAAGGAAGTCGCGATCGAGGATCTGCTCGGACGCGAAACCGTCACCCTCGACTGGACCGCGATCCGCCGGCAGATCAGCGGACGCCGGGTGATGGTGACGGGCGGCGGCGGCTCGATCGGTTCGGAGCTGTGCCGCCAGGTCGCGCGCCTCGGCGCCGCCTCGCTGACCGTGCTGGAGACCTCGGAGTACAACCTCTACCGCATCGAGCTCGAGCTGCGCACGACCTATCCCGAACTGGAAATCCAGCCGATTCTCGCCGATGCCAGCGACGCCGCCGCGGTGGAGCGCGCCTTCGCGGCAGCGCGCCCGCAGGCGGTGTTTCACGCCGCCGCCTACAAGCACGTGCCGCTGCTGCAGGGGCAGTTGCGCGAGGCGTTCCGCAACAACGTGCTGGGCACGCGCTGCGTGGCGGACGCCGCCGACCGCCACGGCGCCGAGACCTTCGTGCTGATCTCCACCGACAAGGCGGTCAATCCGACCAGCGTGATGGGCGCGTGCAAGCGCATCGCCGAGATCTGGTGCCAGAATCTGGCGGCGCGCTCGCGCACGCGCTTCATCACCGTGCGGTTCGGCAACGTGCTCGATTCGGCCGGCTCGGTCGTGCCGCTGTTCCGCGAGCAGATCCGCCGCGGCGGCCCGGTCACCGTCACCCACCCGGAGATCTCGCGCTACTTCATGACCATTCCGGAAGCCTGCCAGCTGATCCTGCAGGCGGCGACCCTGGGCAAGGGCGGCGAGATCTTCGCGCTGGACATGGGCGAGCCGGTGAAGATCCGCGACCTCGCCGAACAGATGATCCGCCTGGCCGGCAAGATGCCGGGACGCGACGTGGCGATCGTCTACACGGGGCTGCGGCCGGGCGAGAAGCTGTTCGAGGAGCTGTTCCATCCGCTGGAGAACTACAGCGCCACGACGCACGCCAAGATCTTCCTGGCGCAGCCGCGCACCGTGGCCTGGGAGCTGCTGGAAGCGCAGCTCGCGCGCGCCGCCCATGCCGTCGCAGCTTTCGACGAAGACGCCCTCAAGCAGTGCGTGTCCAGCATTCTGCCGTCGTACAGCTGGCGCGAAGTCCAAGACAACAACGTGGTGCCGTTCCGGCGCCATGATGCAGAGGAAGCAGGATGACCAAGCGTTTGCGCAAGGTGGTGTTCCCGGTCGCCGGTCTCGGCACGCGGTTCCTGCCCGCCACCAAGGTGGTGGCCAAGGAGATGCTGCCGGTGCTGGACCGGCCGCTGATCCAGTACGCCGTCGACGAAGCGGTGGAGGCGGGCGCGGACACCCTGGTGTTCGTCACCAACCGCTACAAGCACGCCATCGCCGACTACTTCGACAAGGCCTACGAGCTCGAGGCGAAGCTGGCGGAAAAAGGCAAGGACGAGCTGCTGGCGTTGGTGCAGGGCACGTTGCCGCGGCACGTGCGCGCCGTGTTCGTCACCCAGCCGGAGGCGCTCGGCCTCGGCCACGCCGTGCTGTGCGCCAAGGCGGTGGTCGGCGACGAGCCGTTCGGCGTGATGCTGCCCGACGACCTGATCTGGAACAAAGGGCCGGGCGCGCTGAAGCAGATGGCCGACCTCGCCGCCAGCAAGCACGCCGCGGTGATCGCGGTGGAAGAAGTGCCGCGCGAGGACACCCACAAGTACGGCATCGTCGCCACCGAGCCGTCGGCCACGCGCGCCGCGCGCATCACCCACATGGTGGAGAAGCCGAAGCCGGCCGAGGCGCCGTCCAACCTCGCCGTGGTCGGCCGCTACGTGCTGCCCGGCCGCATCTTCGAATTGCTGGAGCAGACGCGGCCGGGCGCCGGCGGCGAGATCCAGCTCACCGACGCCATCGAAGGCCTGCTGACCCAGCAGAACGTGCTGGCCTACCGCTTCGAGGGCGAGCGCTTCGACTGCGGCAACAAGCTCGGGCTGGTGCAGGCGACGCTACACTTCGCGCTGCAGGATCCGCAACTGGCCGCGGCCGCGCGCAAGTACATCGCCTCGCACTGAACGGCCGGTCCCACCGCCACGACGCAGGCGTTCGCGCGCATGGACCTCGACTGGATCCTCAACCATCTGGGCGAGGAGCGCGAACGCTACTTCGGCGCGGTCGCGCCGCCGCTGCTGCAGTCGTCCAACTTTGCCTTCCCGACGGTGGCGGACATGCGCGCGCAGGCAGGCGACGAGTTCGGCCATCACTTCTACACGCGCGGCAACAACCCCACGGTCGAGATCCTGCGTCGCAAACTGGCGGCGCTGGAAGGCGCGGAAGACTGCCTGGTGTTCGGCTCCGGCGCCGCGGCGATCGCCGCCGCGGTGATCGCCAGCGTGTCCGCAGGCGACCACGTCGTCTGCGTGCAGAAACCGTACAGCTGGACCCGGCGCCTGCTCGCCGACCTGTTGCCGCGCTTCGCCGTCACGACCACGTTCGTCGACGCCGCCGACGCGGGATCGGTCGAGGCGGCGCTGACGCCCGGCACGCGCCTGCTCGTGCTGGAAAGCCCCAACACGCTGACCTTCGAGCTGCAGGATCTCGCCGCGCTGGCGGCGGTCGCCCGCCCGCGCGGCGTCCGCACATTGTGCGACAACAGCTACGCCAGCCCGCTGAACCAGTCGCCGCTCGCGTTCGGCATCGACCTGGTGGCGCATTCGGCGACCAAGTACATCGGCGGGCACGGCGACGTGGTCGCCGGTGCGCTGTGCGGCCCGCAGGCGCTGCTGCGCGAGGTGTTCCGCGGACCGTACATGACGCTCGGCGCGATCCCGTCGCCGCACGACGCCTGGCTGCTGCTGCGCGGCCTGCGCACGCTGCCGCTGCGCATGCGGCGCTGCGCCGCCACGGCGCTGCAGGTGGCGGCGTTCCTCGAAGCGCACCCCAAGGTCGAGCGCGTGTGGTACCCGCATCTGCCCTCGCATCCGCAGCATGCGCTGGCATTGCGGCAGATGCGCGGCGGCAGCGGCCTGCTGTCGCTGGCGATCCGTTGCGAGGACGTGTCCGGCGTGGAACGTTTCTGCGACGCGTTGCGGCGCTTCCTGATGAGCGTCTCCTGGGGCGGCTACGAGTCGCTCGCTTGTCCGATCGCCGCCTTCCTGCCCGCGGGGACATCGGCTGCGGCGAAAGCGGGACAGGTGCCGGCCAACCTGGTGCGCCTGTCGATCGGCCTCGAGGAACCGGACGTGCTGATCGCCGATCTCGCGCAGGCGTTGGACCGAGTCTGACTTCCTGCCCAAGAGCGCGCTCGCCGGCGGCGCTATGCTTTGGCACTTCGGGGGAATCGGGAGCAGGCCGCTGCCATGCCGGAAGCGACCGTCGGCTATTACCGCGCGACCGCCACCGCGTACGCGCCTTTCGCACCGCTGCAGGGACGCCACGATGCGCGCGTCGTCATCGTCGGCGGCGGCTACGCGGGCTTGAACACCGCGCTCGGCCTGGCCGAGCGCGGCGTGCGCGACGTCGTCCTGCTGGAACGCGAGCGCATCGGCCACGGCGCCTCCGGCCGCAACGGCGGTTTCGCCTTCGCCGGCTACTCGCTGGGCGAGGAGGCGCTGGTGGCGAAGCTCGGGCGCATCGCCGCGCGCGAGCTGTTCCAGCACACCGTGCGCGCGGTCGAACTGATACGCCGGCGCATCGCCGAGTACGCGATCACCTGCGACGTCGTCGATCATGGCGTGATCTGGGCCAACTGGTTCCGCGACCCGGAGATCCTCAGCGCGCGCCGCCGCTTCCTCGCCGAACAGTTCGGCGTCGAATGGGAATGGCTGCCGAAGGCCTATCTGCGCGAGCTGGTACGCAGTCCGCGCTACAGCGACGGACTGCTGGAACGCAACGCGCTGCACATGCACCCGCTGAATTACGCGATCGGCCTGGCGCAGGCGGCCGCGGGGCGGGGGGTGCGCATCCACGAGACCAGCGGCGTGCGCGCCCTGGCACGCGACGGCGCCGGCTGGCGCGTCGCCACCGCCGACGGCGAGGTGCATGCCGAACAGGTCGTGCTGGCCTGTGGCGGCTATCTCGCCGGCCTCGAGCGCAAGGTCGACCGCGCGGTGCTGCCGATCGCCACCTACGTGATGGCGACCGAGCCGCTGGGCGAACGCTTGCGCGAATGCCTGACGACGTCCGCGGCGATCTACGACACGCGCTTCGCCTTCGACTACTACCGGCCGCTGAAGGACACGCGTCTCTTGTGGGGCGGACGCATCTCGATCCTCGACCGCTCGCCCGCGCAGGTGCGCCGACTGCTGACGCGCGACCTGCTGAAGGTGTTCCCGCAGCTCGCGGGCGTGAAGATCGACTATGCCTGGTCCGGCCTGATGAGCTACGCGCGCCACAAGATGCCGCAGATCGGCACCGCCGGCGACGGCCTGTGGTGGGCGCAGGCCTTCGGCGGACACGGCGTGGCGCCGACCACGGCGGCCGGCGAACTGCTGGCCGCGGCCATCGCCGAGGGCGATCCGGCGTGGCGCGCGTTCGGCACGTTCGGCCTGACCGCCGCCTTCCGCCCGGCCGGCTTCCTCGCCGCGCAGGCCAGCTATTGGTGGGCCGAACTGCGCGATCTGCTGCGCGAGGTGCTGGAAGGCTGAGACGCGCGGTCAAGACGAGGTACGGCCGCCTGCGCCATGCTGCCGACCTTGGCGACCGATGAGGGAACGCAGATGGACACCATCGCCTGGACCGATTTCGAAAAGGTGCTGATCGCAGTCGGCACCGTCACCCGCGTCGAGCCGTTTCCCGAGGCGCGCAAGCCGGCCTACCGGATCTGGGCCGACTTCGGCCCCTACGGCGAGAAGAAGACCAGCGCCCAGGTCACCGCGCTGTACCGGCCGGAAGACCTGCTCGGCCGCCAGATCGTCGGCGTGATCAACTTCCCGCCCAAGCAGGTCGGCCCGTTCCGCTCCGAATTCCTGCTGACCGGCTTCCCGACGGAGCAGGGCGTGGTGATCACCACGCCCGAACGCGCGGTGCCGAACGGGACGCGGTTGGCCTGATCCGCCGCGAAGGCCGACGCGCCGCGCCGCGCGTCGCTCAGAGCGCCTCGAAGATCCCCGCCGCGCCCATGCCGGTGCCGATGCACATCGTCACCATGCCGTACTTCTGCCGGCGGCGGCGCAGGCCGTGCACCAGGGTGGCGGTGCGGATCGCGCCGGTGGCGCCCAGCGGATGGCCGAGCGCGATCGCGCCGCCCAGCGGATTGACCTTGGCCGGGTCGAGGCCGAGGTCCTTGATCACCGCCAGCGACTGCGCGGCGAACGCCTCGTTCAGCTCGATCCAGTCGAGGTCGTCCTGCCGCATACCGGCGGCCTTGAGCGCCTTCGGGATCGCTTCCTTCGGGCCGATGCCCATGATCTCCGGCGGCACGCCGGCGACGGCGAAGCCGACGAAGCGCGCCAGCGGGGTGAGGCCGTACTCCTTGATCGCCGCCTCGCTGGCCAGCAGCACGGCGCCGGCGCCGTCGGACATCTGCGAGGAGTTGCCGGCGGTGACGCTGCCGCCCATGCGGAACACCGGCTTCAGCTTGGCCAGCGCCTCCGCGCTGGTGTCCTTGCGCGGGCCCTCGTCGGTGTCGATCAGACGCTGGTCCTCGCGCGCGCTGCGGTTGGCGAGGTCGGGATAGCGGTCGTCCAGCCGGTACGGCGCGATCTCGTCGCGGAAGTCGCCGCGCTCGATCGCCGCGATCGCGCGCTGGTGGCTCTGCAGGGCGAACGCGTCCTGCTCCTCGCGCGTGACCTTCCAGCGCTCGGCGACCTTCTCCGCGGTGATGCCCATGCCGTAGGCGATGGCGACGTTCTCGTCCTGGAACACCGCGGGATTCATCGCGATCTTGTGGCCCATCATCGGCACCATGCTCATCGACTCGGTGCCGCCGGCCAGCATCAGGTCGGCGTCGCCCATGCGGATGCGGTCGGCGGCCAGCGCCACCGCCTGCACGCCGGAGGAACAGAAGCGGTTGATGGTCATGCCCGGCACGCCGTCCGGCAGGCCGGCCAGCAGCGCGCCGATGCGCGCCACGTTCATGCCTTGCTCCGCCTCCGGCATGGCGCAGCCGACGATGACGTCGCCGATGCGCTGCGGATCGACGCCCGGCGCCTGCTCCAGCACCGCGCGCAGCACGTGCGCCAGCATGTCGTCGGGGCGGGTGTTGCGGAAGACGCCGCGCGGGGCCTTGCCGAGCGGCGTGCGCACGGCGGCGACGATGTAGGCGTCCTGGATCTGCTTGCTCATGATCTCGCTCCTCGATCGGGGAGACGGGAGATGGGAGAAGGAAAAGCGACATGCGCGTGCTTGCCCGTCCCCCGTCTCCCATCTCCCGTCTCCCGGCTTTGTCAGTTGCGCAGCGGCTTGCCGGTAGCCAGCGTGTGCACGATGCGCTCCTGCGTCTTCGGCATCTGCGCCAGCTGCACGAAGTGCTTGCGCTCGAGGTCGAGCAGCCAGGCCTCGTCGACCTGCGAGCCGCGTTCGATCTGGCCGCCGCACAGCGTGTCGGCGATGCGCGAGGCGACCTCGTAGTCGTGCGGCGAGACGAAGCGGCCCTCCAGCATGTTGACCAGCATCATCTTCAGGCTGGCCGCGCCGACGTCGCCGGCGACGACGATGTCGCGCGCGGGCAGGGGCGGGCGGTAACCCGATTCCGCCATCGCCGCGGCGACCTGCTTCGCCACGTACAGCAGCTCGTGGCCGTTGAACACGACCACGTCGCTGTCGCGCAGCAGGCCCATCTGCTTCGCCTCCAGCGCCGAGCCGGAAACCTTGGCCATCGCCACCGTCTCGAACCAGCGCTTGATCTGCGGGAACGGGTCGCCGTCCGGCGCCGCCCGCGAGCAGCGCAGCGCGATCTCCTTCAGGCCGCCGCCCGCGGGCAGCAGGCCGACGCCGGCCTCGACCAGGCCGATGTAGCTCTCCAGCGCGGCGACGGTGCGCGCGCTGTGCATCTGGAACTCGCAGCCGCCGCCCAGCGCCATGCCGCGGATCGCGGCCACCACCGGCACCAGCGCGTACTTCAGCTTCATGCTGGTGGCCTGGAAGTTGGCGATCATCGCCTCGAACTCGGCCAGCTTGCCGGCCTGCAGCAGGCCCATCGCGCCCTTCAGGTCGGCGCCGGCGGAGAACGGCTCGCCGGTCTGCCACAGCACCAGCGCCTTGCAGCCGCGCTCGGCCTCCTCGACCGCGCGCTGCAGGCCGTCCAGCACCGCGTCGTTGACCGTGTTCATCTTGGTCTTGAACGAGGTGATGGCGATGTCGTCGCCGAGGTGCCACAGGCGGATGCCGTCGTTCTCCCAGATCGTCGTCCCGGTATCGAACCGCTCGCCCAGCAGCGGATCGGGGAACAGCTGGCGCCGGTACACCGGATGCCGCGAGCGCGCCTCGAGCTTGCCGCTGCGCGGCGCGAACGAGCCGTCCCGGTCGTGCACGCCCTCGCGGCCGTCGGTCACCCAGGCGGGCAGCGGCGCCCGGCTCATCGCCTTGCCGGCGGCGATGTCCTCGGCGATCCAGCCGGCGACCTGCCGCCAGCCCGCGGCCTGCCAGGTCTCGAACGGACCGAGCTTCCAGCCGTAGCCCCAGCGGATCGCGAAGTCGACGTCGCGCGCGGTGTCGGCGATGTCGGCGAGGTGGTAGGCGGTGTAGTGGAACAGGTCGCGGAACACCGCCCACAGGAACTGCGCCTCTCGGTCGGCGGAGGCGCGCAGTTTGGCGAACTTCCCGGCGGGGTCCTTGATCGCCAGGATCGCGGCGACCTCGTCGGAAGCCTTCTGCGCGGACGGCCGGTAGTCGCGCTTGGCGAGATCGAGCACGACGATGTCCTTGCCGGCCTTGCGGTAGAAGCCGGCGCCGCTCTTCTGGCCGAGCGCGCCCTGGTCGATCAGCGCCTGCAGCCACGCCGGCGACTTGAAGTAGCCGTGCCAGGGATCGTCCGGCAGCGTGTCGGCCATGGTCTTGATCACGTGCGCCATGGTGTCGAGGCCGACCACGTCCGCGGTGCGGTAGGTCGCGCTCTTCGGACGGCCGATCGCCGGACCGGTCAGCGCGTCGACGACGTCGAAGCCGAGCCCGAACCGCTCGGTGTGGTGCATCGTCGCCAGGATCGAGAACACGCCGATGCGGTTGCCGATGAAGTTCGGCGTGTCCTTGGCGTAGACCACGCCCTTGCCCAGCGTGGTGGTGAGGAATGCCTCGAGGCCCTCCAGCACCGCGCGGTCGGTCAGCCGGTTGGGGATCAGCTCGACCAGGTGCATGTAGCGCGGCGGGTTGAAGAAGTGCACGCCGCAGAAGCGGTGGCGGATCGCTTCCGGCACCGCCTCGGCCAGCGTGTTGATCGACAGGCCGGAGGTGTTGCTGGCGACGATCGCGTGCGCCGGCAGGTGCGGCGCGATCCTGCGGTAGAGGTCGAGCTTCCAGTCCATGCGCTCGGCGATCGCCTCGATCACCAGGTCGCAGTCCTTCAGCAGGTCGAGATGTTCGTCGTAGTCGGCCGGCACGATCGCGGCGCCGCGCGTTCTCTCGGCCAGCGGCGCGGGCGACAGCTTGGCGAGATTGGCGATCGCCCTTTGCGCGATGCCGTTCTTCGGCCCTTCCTTGGCGGCGAGATCGAACAGCACGGTATCGACGTCGGCGTTGACCAGGTGCGCGGCGATCTGCGCGCCCATCACGCCCGCGCCGAGCACGGCGGCCTTGCGGATGCGGAGAGGTTGGAGGTCCATCGGTGCTCCCGTGGAAACGGAGTGAAACGGGCGTCCCGCGTCGGGGCGGAGGGTCAGGGCGCACGCAGCCCGGCGGCGGCGAAGCGGATCAGGTGCTCGGCGGCGCGCTCGCGGTGGGTCTGCTCGGACACGCCGCTCTTGCGCTTGATCACGCCGAAGTCGGCCATCGCGTAGGTCAGCGCGCCGGAGACGATGTCGAGGCGCCAGTACAGCTCTTCCTTGCCGAGGTGTGGCAGCAGGCGGGCGAAGGCGTTGGCGAATTCCTTCAGCACGTGGCCGTAGTTGTCGGAGAGGAAGCGGCGCAGGCGCGCGTTGTGCTCGGCGTAGGCGCGCGCCAGCACGCGCACGAAGGCGGAACCGCCGTTCTTGTCCAGCGACAGCTCCAGGGCCGGACGGATGAAGGCGGCCAGCACCTGTTCGAGATCGGCCTGGCCGTCGGCATTGGCCGCGGCGAGCGCGGCCAGCCGCCGCGCGTTCAGCTCGTCGAGGCGGCGGCGGAACACCTCCTCGATCAGGTTCTCTTTAGAGCCGAAGTGGTAGTTGACCGCGGCCAGGTTGACGTTGGCGGCGGCGGTGACCTGGCGCAGCGAGGCGCCGGCGAAGCCGTGGCGGGCGAACAGGTCCTCGGCGGCGCCGAGGATGCGTTCCTTGGTGGAAAAATGCTGGGCGAGCATGCGGGCGGGAAGCGGCATCAAACGTTCGTTTGAATCATACGAACGCCCGCCGGCCCGGTCAAACCAGCCCGGCCGCATCCGCCGGGCTGGTCGCGGGCCTTGCACCTGAGCTAGAATTCGTCAAGATATCGTGAGCTAAATCCGCATCCCTGCGGGATTTTGGCCTAGTCTCGCCGGTACGCCGGCGCACACCCTCACGCCTACCACCATCCGGAGCATGACGCATGGCGCTGGAGCGCACGCTTTCCATCATCAAACCCGATGCCGTCGCGAAGAACGCGATCGGCGAGATCTACGCGCGCTTCGAGAAGGCGGGCCTCAGGATCGTCGCCGCGAAGATGAAGCACCTCTCGCGCCGCGAGGCCGAAGGCTTCTACGCCGTGCACCGCGAGCGTCCGTTCTTCAAGCCGCTGGTCGAGTTCATGATCTCCGGGCCGGTGATGATCCAGGTGCTGGAAGGCGAGGGCGCGATCATGAAGAACCGCGACCTGATGGGCGCCACCGATCCGAAGAAGGCGGCGCCGGGAACCATCCGCGCGGATTTCGCTCAGAGCATCGACGCCAACGCGGTGCACGGCTCCGACGGCGCGGACACGGCCAAGGCCGAGATCGCCTATTTCTTCGCCGAAACGGAGCTCTGCCCGCGCGGCTGAGGGAAACGACGTGAGCACGGCGGGCAAGACCAATCTGCTCGACTTCGATCGCCGCGGGCTGCGCGAGTTCTTCGCGCAGCTCGGCGAGAAGCCGTACCGCGCCGACCAGGTGATGAAGTGGATCTACCACCGCCTGGTCGACGACTTCGCGCAGATGACCGACCTCGGCAAGGCGCTGCGCGCCAAGCTCGCCGATGCCTGCTACGTCGGCCCGCCACGCACGCTGTTCGAGAAGGGCTCCGCCGACGGCACGCACAAGTGGCTGCTCGGCATGGACGGCGGCAACGCCATCGAGACCGTGTACATCCCCGAGCCGACCCGCGGCACGCTGTGCGTGTCCTCGCAGGTCGGCTGCGGGCTGAACTGCCAGTTCTGCTCGACCGCGACGCAGGGTTTCAACCGCAACCTGGCCGCGGCCGAGATCATCGGCCAGGTGTGGGTCGCGGCGAAGCATCTCGGCAACGTGCCGCACCAGCAGCGCCGCATCACCAACGTGGTGATGATGGGCATGGGCGAGCCGCTGCTGAACTTCGACAACGTCGTCACCGCGATGAGCGTGATGCGCGACGACCTCGGTTTCGGCCTGGCCAACAAGCGCGTGACGCTGTCCACCGCCGGCCTGGCGCCGATGATCGACAAGCTGTCGGAAGCCGCCGACGTGTCGCTGGCGGTCTCGCTGCACGCGCCCAACGACGAGCTGCGCACGCAGCTCGTGCCGCTCAACAAGCGCTATCCGATCGACGAGCTGCTGGCCGCGTGCGCGCGCTACGTCTCCAAGCGGCCGCGCGCGTCGATCACCTTCGAGTACACGCTGATGAAAGGCGTCAACGACCAGCCCGAGCACGCGCGCCAGCTGGTCAAGCTGATGCGGCGCCTGCCCAGCAAGGTCAACCTGATTCCGTTCAACCCGTTCGCCGGCACGCGCTTCGAACGCTCGCCGCCGGAGGCGATCGCCGCCTTCCAGAAGATCCTGCTGGACAGCGGCGTGCTGGCCACCGTGCGGCGCACCCGCGGCGACGACATCGACGCCGCCTGCGGCCAGCTCAAGGGCCAGGTGCTGGACCGCACGCGCCGGCAGGCCGAATTCCGCAAGCGCATCGAGGAGGGCGCGGCCCATGCGGCTTGAGAAGCTGATCGCCATCGCATTCCTCGCAGCACTGCTGGCCGCCTGCTCGACGCCGGGAGGTTCGCCCCGCTCGAACGCTGCGGACAAGCGCGAGGAAGCGGCGCAGATCCACACCCAGCTCGGCCAGTCCTATCTGGAGCAGGGCGACCTGAAGACCGCGCTGGACAAGCTGACCAAGGCGTTGCAGTTCGACCCGAACTACGCTCCGGCGCACACCGTGATCGCGGTGGTCTACGAGCGCATCGGCCAGAACGAGCGGGCGGAGCAGCATTACCGCAAGGCTGTGGAACTGGAGCCGCAGAAGGGCATCCCCAACAACAACCTCGGCGCCTTCCTCTGCCGCGAGGGCAAGGTCGAGGAGTCGCTGCGCTATTTCCGCAAGGCGATCGCCGACCCGTTCTACGCCACGCCGGACACCGCCTACACCAACGCCGGCACCTGCGAGCTGAAGCTCAACCAGGCCGAGGCGGCGGAGGCGGATTTCCGCAAGGCCGTGCAGGCCAACCCGCAGAACCGCGAGGCGCTTTTCCAGCTCGCCCGCGTGCTCTACGGCAAGCGCGACTTGTTCCATGCCCGTGCCTTCCTGCAGCGTTTCGACAGCCTCAACCAGCCCACCGCAGAATCGCTGCTGCTGGGGCACGACATCGAAACCGGACTGGGCAACGCGGAGGGGGCCCAGGACTACGCGAAGCGGCTGCGCAGCCAGTTCCCGGATTCGGAACAGGCGCGCAGCCTCGATCACGCCGGCAACATGAGATGAGTCACAAACCGGAACAGCACGCGGAACTAGATTCCGCGGAATCGGCGCGCCGCACCGCAACGGCGCAGCCCGGCGCCGCGGCGCCGGTGCGACAGGCGGAATCTCTCGGGGGAGAGGGTGACGACATGCGTTTGGCAGAATACGGGGAAACCGGCGGCCACGGGGGAATCGGCGCGCGCCTGGCGGCCGCACGCGCGGCGCGCGGCCTCAGCCTCGAAGCCTGTGCCGCCGCGCTGAAACTGCCGCTGCGCGTGCTGCGCAAGATCGAGGCCGAGGACTACTCGGGCATCGATTCACGGGTGTACCTCGCCAGCTACCTCGGCAGCTATGCGCGCCTGCTGGACATCCCGCTGGCCGACGTCGAGCGGGCGCTGGACGAGCTGGCGCCCGAGCAGCCGACCCTGGTGGCCACCGGCACCATGCCGCGCGGCCGCTATCTGGTCGAGCGCTATGCGGCGGGCGCCACCTATGCGGTGCTGACGGCCCTGATCGCCGTACCGCTGCTTTGGCTGGGCCTGCGCGGCGGCTTGGACACCAAGCTCACCCATATCGCGCCGCTCGACATGCCCGCCGGCCGCGCGCCGGCGCCCGCCGCGGCGCCGAGGCCCCGGACGGTCGCGCCGCCCGCCACGCCGCCGCGGGCGCCGGCGGCCGCCGACGGCGACAAGCCGCTGATGGCGTCGATCGCTCCGTTCTCGGCGATGGAGACCGCACCGCCGGCCGCGGCGGAGGCGGCGCCCGCGAAACACTCGCTGCGCATCCATCTGGATGCGGAGAGCTGGGTCGAGGTCACACGGGCCGACGGCACGCGCCTCGAATACGGTCTGCTGCCGGCCGGCAGCGACCGCGAGTTCCACAGCGACGAACCGCTCGAAGTGCGCATCGGCAACGCCGACGCGGCCAGCGTCGAGGCCGACGGCAAGCCGCTCGACCTGGCCCCGTACCGTCACGCCAACGTGGCCCACCTGCAACTGTTCAAGACGTCCGCGGCGGCTGCCGCGGACGGCTGAGCGCGAGCACGACGGCGCCGCGGCGCACGACGCGCCGCAGCGCGCCGGTCGTGCCCGCGGTACGGGTTCGACGGTCCTTGGGTTATCCTTGGCGACGGCCCGGCGATTCCAGCCGGGCCGTCGCGCTTTGCGCGGCCCTTACGCATTCCGACCGACGACGCGCCGTCCGGCGCGGATTCCGCGCGGTCCCACAGGTGAGACATGGCATTCGAGGCTTACGACGAGTACGAACAGAGCGAGAAGCTGCGCCAGTGGCTGCGCGAGAACGGGCTGTCCATCGCGGTCGGCATTGTCCTCGGCCTGCTGCTGATCTTCGGCTGGCAGCAGTGGCGCTCGCACCGCGCGCAGCACCGCGCCGAGGCCGCGGCCCGCTACGACGCCCTGCAGATGGCGGCGGACGCGCAGCAGACCGAACAGGCCGACACGCTCACCGACCAGCTGATGAAGGATTACGCCGACACGCCGTACGCGGCGTTCGCCGCCGGCGAGCGCGCGGCGCGCCTGATCGACAAGGGCCAGTTCGACCAAGCGCGCACCGCGCTGGCATGGGCCGAGGCCCATGCCGGCGATGCCGCGCTGAAGTCGCTGTTCACGCTGCGCCTGGCCCGAGTGGACCTTGCCCAGGGCAAGGCCGACGCCGCCCTGGCGCGGCTCGGCACGCTGCCGGCCGGCACCTACGTCGCGCTGGCGCAGGAACTGCGCGGCGACGCGCTGGTCAAGCTTGGGCGCGGCAGCGATGCGCATGCCGCTTATGCGGCCGCGCTGGCCGCACTGCCGGAGGATGCGCCACAGCGCAGCCTGCTGCAGGTCAAACTCGACGACACGACGCCCGCCGGAGGCAGCAAGTGATGAAGCGTGGCATCCTGATTCTCGCCCTGGCCGCGCTGGTCGCCGGCGGCGGTTGCAGTGCGATCAAGCGCGCCAAGCGCGAGAACATCCAGCCGCCGCGCGAGCTCACCGAGATCACGCCGACGATCAAGGTCGAACGGCTGTGGAAGACCAGCGTCGGCGACGGCGCCGGCAAGTCCGGCATCCGCATGCGCCCGGCCTACGCCGCCGGCGTGATCTACGCCGCCGGCACCGACGGGGTGCTGCTCGCCCTCGACGCCAAGTCGGGCAAGACGCTGTGGAAGCACCGCGCCGGCTGGCACCTGTTCGGACGCAAGGGCAAGGCGGACACCGGTTACGCCGGCGGTCCGACGGTGTCCGGCGACCTGCTGGCGGTCGGCACCCTCGACGGCCACGTCTACGCGTTCGGCGCCGCGGACGGCAAGCCGCGCTGGGAGGCCCAGCTGAACTCCGAGGTGATCGCCGCGCCGGCGATCGCCGGCAACCTGGTCCTGGTGCGCACCGAGGACGGCCACGTCACCGCGCTGGATGCCGCCAACGGCGAGCGCAAGTGGGTGTACGACCGCGGCCAGGTGCCGCCGCTCAGCCTGCGCGGCAACGGCGACATGGTCGTGGCCGGCGGCGGCGTGTTCTTCGGCACCGACGACGGCAAGATCGAAGCCCTCCGCATCGAGACGGGCGTGCCGCAGTGGGAGCAGGTCGTGGCCAGCAGCGATGGCCGCACCGAAATCGAACGGCTCAACGATTCCGACGGCATGCTCGTGCTCGACGGCGCCGAGCTGTTCGCCACCGCCTATCACGGCCAGTTGGTCGACCTGCAGGCGCCGACCGGCCGCCCGCTGTGGAACCGCGCCTTCTCCAGCTATACCGGCCCCGACGTCTCCGGCACCACTGTGGTGGCGGTGGACGAGGACAGCAACGTCTGGGCGTTCGACCGCAACACCGGCAGCGACCTGTGGAAGCAGGACGCGCTGCTGCACCGCTGGCTGACCGCGCCGGCGATCCAGCAAGCGCACGTCGTCGTCGGCGACCTGCAGGGCTACGTGCACTGGCTCGACCTCGCCGACGGCAAGATCGCCGCGCGCGAGCGCCTGTCGCGCGACGCCATCCGCGCCCGTCCGCTGGTGGTGGGCGACACGGTGTACGTCGAGGACGTGGAGGGTCACCTCGCCGCGTATCGCGTCGTTGGCCAGTGAGCGGACGGATGCGCCGGCCATGCTGCCCGTCGTCGCCCTGGTCGGTCGTCCCAACGTCGGCAAGTCGACGCTGTTCAACGTCCTGACGCGCTCGCGCGACGCCCTGGTGGCCGACCTGCCCGGGGTGACGCGCGACCGCCATTACGGCGTGTGCCGCAGCGGCGCGCGGCCCTTCGTCGTCGTCGACACCGGCGGCCTGACCGGCGAGGAGCAGGGGCTCGACGCGCTGACCGCGCAGCAGGTGCGGCTGGCGATCGCCGAGTCCAGCGTCGCCGTGCTGGTGGTCGACGCGCGCGACGGCCTGCTGCCGCAGGATCGCGCCATCCTCGACGAGCTTCGCCGCAGCGGCAAGCCGGTGGTGCTGGCGGTCAACAAGATCGACGGCATCGACGAGCACGCCGCGCTGGCCGAGTTCGCCGCCTTCGGCGTCGCCGCCACGCTGCCGTTGGCCGCGGCGCACGCGCGCGGCGTCGACGCGCTGCTCGCCGCCGTGCTGCCGCTGCTGCCCGCCGACGGCGAGCCGTCCGTCGACGAGGAGGATGCCGAGGGCGGCGTGCGCGTGGCCATCGTCGGCCGGCCGAACGTCGGCAAGTCCACCCTGGTCAACCGCCTGCTCGGCGAGGAGCGCGTGGTCGTCTCCGAGGTCGCCGGCACCACGCGCGACCCGATCCGCGTGCCGCTGGAACGCGACGGCCGCCGCTACACGCTGATCGACACCGCCGGCGTGCGCCGCCGCGCGCGCGTCGAGGAGGCCATCGAGAAGTTCAGCGTGATCAAGACGCTGCAGTCGATGGCCGCGGCGCAGGTGGTGGTGCTGATGCTCGACGCGCGCGAGCCCGTCTCCGAGCAGGACCTCACCCTCGCCGGCCACGTGCTGGACGAGGGCAGGGCGCTGGTGATCGCGGTCAACAAATGGGACGGCCTGCCGGCCTACGAACGCGAGCAGTGCCGCAAGGCGCTGGAGCGCAAGCTGGATTTCGTCGGCTGGGCGAAGCAGGTGTTCATCTCCGCCCGGCACGGCTCCGGCCTGAAGGAACTGATGCGCGCCGTCGACCGCGCGCACGCCTCGGCGACGCGCGAGATGACCTCCTCGGAACTGACCCGCGCGCTGGAACAGGCCTACCAGGGCTACCAGCCGCCGCTGGTGCGCGGCCACGCGCCGAAGCTGCGCTACGCGCATCCGGGCGGGCACAATCCGCCGACGATCGTGATCCACGGCACGCGCACCGCGCACATCGCCGACGGCTACCGCCGCTATCTCGAGAATTTCTTCCGCAAGCGCTTCCGCCTCGAGGGCACGCCGATCCGCATCGAGTTCCGCGAGGGCGAGAATCCCTACGCCGGCCGCAAGAACCCGCTGACCGAGCGGCAGAAGCGCAAGCGCCAGCGGCTGGTGCGCTACGTCCGCCGCAAGGGCTGAGCATGCCGCCTTCCGCCGCCCGCCCGCGCCTGCTCGCCGCCGTGCTGGCCGGCGGGGCGGGGCGGCGCATGGGCGGCGCCGACAAGGGCTTGCTGCCGCTGCGAGGGCGGCCGCTGGCGGCATGGGCCGTCGAGGCGCTGCGCGCGCAGGCCGACGCGGTGCTGATCGTGGCCAACCGCCACGCCGAGGCCTACGCCGCGCACGCGCCTGTGCTCGCCGACGAGCTGCCCGGCTACCCGGGTCCGCTGGCCGGCATCGCCGCCGCGCTGCAGGCCGCCGGCGATGCCTGGCTGCTGACCGCGCCGACCGATTGCCCGACGCCGCCGCCCGATCTCGCCGCGCGCCTCCATGCCGCGCTCGTCGCCGGCGGGGCGCCTTGCGCCTACGCCCACGACGGCACCGCGGCGCAGCCGCTGTTCGCGCTGTATCGCCCGGGCCTCGCCGCCGCCGCGCGCGCCGCGCTGGCGGCGCACGCCTCGCCGCTGCGCTGGCACGCCGAACTGGGCGCGATCGCGGTAGATTTCAGCGACCGCGCGGCGTCTTTCGTCAACGTCAACACGCCTGCCGACCTGGACATGCTCGAACGCGAAATGGCCAGCACCGAGTTCCCGCAGCACATCGCCCTGGACGAAGCACGGCAACTCGTGCGCGCCATCGCGGCCGCGCGGCTCCTGCCCGTCGAATGCGTCGCGATCGAGGCGGCGCACGGCCGCGTGCTGGCGGAGGATCTGCGCGCGCCGCACCCGCAGCCGCCGTTCGCCAACACGGCGATGGACGGCTTCGCCCTGCGCGGCGCCGAACTGCCGACCGAAGGCGAGCGCGTTTTCATCCTGACCGGCGAGGTGTTCGCCGGCGCCGGATCGGCGCCCGCCGTCGAGGCCGGCGCCTGCGCGCGCATCACCACCGGCGCGCCGCTGCCGCCGGGCGCGGACACCGTGGTGATCAAGGAGAACGTCCGCATCGAGGGCGACCGCGTGCGGGTGCCCGCCGGCCAGCGCGCCGGCGGCAACGTGCGCCCCGCCGGCGAGGATTTCGCCGCCGGCGACGTCGCGCTGGGCGCGGGCACGCTGTTGCGCGCGCCGCAGATCGCCGTCCTGGCGGCGTTCGGCTGCGACACGCCGGCCGTGCGCCGCGCACCGCGCGTCGCGCTGTTCTCGACCGGCGACGAGCTCGCGCCGCCCGGCGCGCCGCTCGGCTTCGGCCAGATCCGCGACTCCAACCGGCCGATGCTCGCCGCGCTGCTGCGCGAGGCCGGCGCCGAGGTGGTGCAGGGCGCGCACGTCCGCGACGAGCGCGAGACGCTGCGCGAACGCCTCGCCGCCGCCGCGCGCGAGGCCGACCTGATCGTCACCAGCGGCGGCGTCTCCGCCGGCGAGGCCGACCACCTGCCGGGGCTTGTGCGCGAGCTCGGCCGCATCCATTTCTGGAAGGTGCGCATCAAACCCGGCATGCCCGTGCTGTTCGGCGAGATCGGCGGCGCGCTGGTGTTCGCGTTGCCCGGCAATCCGGTGTCGTGCGCGGCGACCTTCCTCGCCCTGGTCCGCCCGCTGCTGGACGCGTTGCGCGGACGCGCCGGCGCCCCGCCGCCGCTGCGCGCGCGACTGGCGGTCGCGGTGCGCAAGCCGCATGCGCGCGCCGAGTGCCTGCGCTGCGCGCTGACCGCCGACGCCGAAGGCGTGCTGTGGGCGCGGCCGCACGGCCAGCAGGGCTCGGCGATGCTGCGCGGGCTGGCCGAGGCCGATGCGCTGGCGGTGATCCCGGAGCAGGCGCACGAACTCGCGGCGGGCAGCGTCATCGAAGTGCTGCCGCTGCCCGGCTGGACGCAATGACATGAACACGCCTCCCACCCGCGATGTCCTGCTGGCCCAGGCCCGAGCGCAGACCGCCGAAGTGACCCCGGTCGAGGCGCTGGCGCTGCAGGCCGCCGGCGCCGTGCTGATCGACGTGCGCGAGGATGCCGAGCGTGCGGCCGGCGTGCCGCGCAACGCCGTGGGTCTGTCGCGCGGCTTCCTCGAACTGCGCATCGAACAGCTGGTGCCGGACCGCGATCACACCATCCTCACCCTGTGCGGCAGCGGCCAGCGCTCGCTGCTCGCCGCCGCCGCGCTGCGCGGCATGGGCTATCGCGACGTGCGCTCGGTCAGCGGCGGCTTCGAGCGCTGGAAGGCGGAAGGGCTGCCGGTCGACGCCGGCGCGCTGGATGGCGACAGCGTGGAGCGCTACGCGCGCCAGCTGCGGCTGCCGGAAGTCGGCGAAGCGGGCCAGGCGCGCCTGGCCGCCGCGCGCGTGGCGCTGATCGGTACCGGCGGCCTGGGCTCGCCGGCGGCGCTGTACCTCGCCGCGGCCGGCGTCGGCACGCTGACGCTGATCGACGACGACCGCGTCGAGCGCTCCAACCTGCACCGCCAGGTGATCCACGCCGACGCGCGGGTCGGCATGGCCAAGACCGAATCGGCGCGCATGACCCTGCAGGCACTCAATCCGCGCGTGCGCATCGAGACGCGCGCGGAGCGCCTGCGCGCAGCCAACGTCGAGGCGCTGCTCTCCGGCCACGATCTGGTGATCGACGGCGCCGACAACTTCCCGACGCGCTACCTGCTGGCCGCCGCCAGCGTGCGCCTGCGCCTGCCGATGGTCTACGGCGCCGTGCAGCGCTTCGAGGGGCAGGTCAGCGTGTTCGATCCGCGTCGCGAGGACTCGCCGTGCTACCGCTGCCTGTTCCCCGAGCCGCCGTCGGCGGCGGAAGCGCCGAACTGCAGCGAAGCGGGCGTGCTGGGCGTGCTGCCCGGCATCGTCGGCCTGCTGCAGGCCAGCGAGGCGCTGAAGCTGATCCTCGGCAGCGGCGAGCCGCTGGTCGGCCGCCTGCTCGCCTTCGACGCGCTGGCCGCGCGCTTCCGCGAGCTGCGCCTGCCGCGCGACGCCGATTGCCCGGGCTGCGGCGCGCGCGCCGCGTTCTCCGGTTACGAGGACATCGCGCAGATCTGCGCCGCCGCCGGCTGAAGCGCGCCGCCCGTCAGGGGTGGCGCTTCTGCGCCGCCTCGAACGCGGCGACCTGTTCCGGCGTCGCCTCCTTCTGGAACAACGCGCGCCACTCGGCGTAAGGCATGCCGTAGACGCGTTCGCGCGCCTCGTCCTTGCCGATCTCGACGCCGCGCTCCGCCGCCGCCTCGCGGTACCAGTCGGCCAGACAGTTGCGGCAGAAACCGGCCAGCGTCATCAGTTCGATGTTCTGCACGTCGCTGCGCTTGCGCAGGTGTTCGAGCAGACGCCGGAACGCGGCGGCCTCGAGTTCGGTGGTGATGTCGCTCATGCCATGCCTCCCGGCGCCGCTGCCGGAGGTTTGTGCGGCGCCACATGAACGAGGATAATGCGCGCTTCCCGCATGTCCACGCCATGAGCGCACGCATCCTCGACGGTAAACGGGTCGCCGAAGAAGTCCTGGAACGCGTGCGCCGGCGCGTCGCCGAGCGTGTCGCCGGCGGCCGCGAGGCGCCCGGCCTGGCCGTGGTCCTGGTGGGCGACGATGCGGCTTCCGCCGTCTATGTCAGGAACAAGCGACGCGCCTGCAAGCAGGTCGGCTTCCGCTCGTTCGCCTACGACCTGCCGGCGAGCACCTCGCAGGCGGAGCTATACGCGCTGATCGACCGGCTGAACGCCGATCCGGCGGTGCACGGCATCCTGGTGCAGTCGCCGCTGCCTTCGCACATCGACGAGAACGCGCTGGTCGATCGCATCGACCCGCGCAAGGACGTCGACGGCTTCCACGCCGAGAACGTCGGCCGCCTGGCGCTGCGCCAGCTCGGCCTGCGCCCGTGCACGCCGAAGGGCGTGATGACCCTGCTTGGCCACACCGACCGGCCGGTGCGCGGCCAGCACGCGGTGGTGGTGGGCGTGTCCAATCACGTCGGCCGCCCGCTGGCGCTGGAGCTGCTGATCGCCGGCTGCACCACCACCTGCTGCCACAAGTTCACGCAGAACCTCGAGCAGTACGTGTGCCAGGGCGACATCGTCATCGTCGCGGTCGGCAAGCCCGGGCTGGTCAAGGGCGAATGGATCAAGCCGGGCGCGGTGGTGATCGACGTCGGCATCAACCGCCTGGAGGACGGCCGCCTGGTCGGCGACGTCGAGTTCGACGCGGCCGCCGAGCGCGCGTCCTGGATCACGCCGGTGCCCGGCGGCGTCGGGCCGATGACGGTGGCCACGCTGATGGAGAACACGCTGGAAGCCGCGCAGGCCGCCGAGCGCGGCTGAGCGCGGTCTGCGCGCCCCGAAGGCTGGCCGCGCGGGGCGGGGAAGCCGTATAATTCGTCAATTTACTTGCCCGGTCACGCTCATGCGCATCCTCGCCGAGGCCCTCACCTACGACGACGTCTACCTCGTCCCCGCCTACTCGAACGTCCTCCCGCGCGACGTCGACACCTCCACGCGGCTGACCCGCGGCATCTGCCTGAACATCCCGATCGTTTCCGCCGCCATGGACACGGTGACCGAAGCGCGGCTGGCCATCACCATGGCGCAGTGCGGCGGCATCGGCATCATCCACAAGAACATGCCGATCGAGCAGCAGGTGGCGGAAGTGCGCCTGGTGAAGAAGTTCGAGGCCGGCGTGATCCGCAATCCGATCACGGTGGGCCCGCAGACCTCGATCCGCGAGGTGATGCAGATCACCCGCGCCAACAACATCTCCGGCGTGCCGGTGGTGGAGGGCGACCAACTCGTCGGCATCGTCACCAGCCGCGACCTGCGCTTCGAGCGCAAGCCCGACGACCCGGTCAAGAACATCATGACCCGCAAGGACAAGCTGGTCACGGTGAAGGAAGGCGCGGGCCACGACGAGGTGCTGGAGCTGCTGCACCGCCACCGCATCGAGAAGGTGCTGGTGGTCAACGATGCGTTCCAGCTGCGCGGGCTGATCACCGTCAAGGACATCCAGAAGGCGCGCGACAACCCGCACGCCGCCAAGGACGACCACGAGCGCCTGCGCGTCGGCGCGGCGGTCGGTGTCGGCGGCGACACCGAGCAGCGCGTCGCGGCGCTGGTCGACGCGGGCGTGGACGTGCTGGTGGTCGACACCGCGCACGGCCATTCGCAGGGCGTGATCGACCGCGTCGCCTGGGTCAAGAAGCACTTCGGCGACCGCGTGCAGGTGATCGCCGGCAACATCGTCACCGGCGAAGCCGCGCGCGCGCTGGTCGACGCCGGCGCGGACGCGGTCAAGGTCGGCGTCGGCCCCGGCTCGATCTGCACCACGCGCATCGTCGCCGGCGTCGGCGTGCCGCAGATCACCGCGATCGACCTGGTCGCCGGCGCGCTGAAGGACGAGGTGCCACTGATCGCCGACGGCGGCATCCGCTATTCGGGCGACATCGCCAAGGCGCTGGCCGCCGGCGCGTCCACCGTGATGCTCGGCTCGATGTTCGCCGGCACCGAGGAGGCGCCGGGCGAGGTCGAGCTGTACCAGGGCCGCTCCTACAAGAGCTACCGCGGCATGGGCTCGCTGGGCGCCATGCAGCTCGGCTCCAAGGACCGCTATTTCCAGGACGAGGCCGACGCCGACAAGCTGGTGCCGGAAGGCATCGAGGGGCGCGTGCCGTACCGCGGCCCGCTGCGCGCGATCATCCACCAGATGGTCGGCGGCCTGCGCGCCTCGATGGGCTACTGCGGCTGCGCCACCGTCGAGGAGATGCGCAGCAAGCCCCGCTTCGTGCGCGTGACCAGCGCCGGCGTGCGCGAGGCGCACGTGCACGACGTGCAGATCACCAAGGAAGCGCCGAATTATCGGTTGGATTGAGGTGGAGCCGGGACTCGGGACTCGGGACTCGGGACCCGGCTGAAAGAGCGAGGCGGATCGAACGCCGCTCTACGTGCGGCGACGGACCGGCGGTGGTGCTCACAACACTGAGGGCAGGGATCCCGAGTCCCGAGTCCCGAGTCCCGAGTCCCGATGCACGACATCCATAGCGACAAGATCCTCATCCTCGACTTCGGCGCGCAGTACACGCAGCTGATCGCGCGCCGCGTGCGCGAGATCGGCGTCTACTGCGAGATCTGGGCCTGGGATCACGATCCCGCCGAGATCGTCCGCTTCGCGCCGAAGGGCATCATCCTGTCCGGCGGGCCCGAATCGGTCCCCGAGCCGGGTTCGCCGCGCGCGCCGCAGGTCGTGTTCGAGCTCGGCGTGCCGGTGCTGGGCATCTGCTACGGCATGCAGGCCATGGCCGCGCAGCTCGGCGGCAGGGTGGAGGGCAACCACAGCCGCGAGTTTGGTTACGCCGAAGTGCGCTTGACCGCGCCGTGCAGGCTGTTCGAGGGCCTGGCCGAGGCGCTGCCGCCGGCGCCGCACTTCGGCGAAGGCGAGAGCTGGATGGGTCAGCCCGAACTGCCGGCGGTCGCCGCCGCGGCGCAGCCCGTCCGCCTGGACGTGTGGATGTCGCATGGCGACCGCGTCACCGCGGTGCCGCCGGGCTTCCACGTCACCGCCACGACGGAAAGCCTGCCGATCGCCGGCATGGCCGACGAATCGCGCCGCTACTACGGCGTGCAGTTCCACCCGGAAGTCACCCATACCAAGCGCGGCACCGAGATCCTGCGCCGCTTCGTCGTCGACCTGTGCGGCTGCGCCACGCTGTGGACGCCGGCGCACATCATCGAGGACGCCGTCGCCCGCGTGCGCGCGCAGGTGGGGCAGGACAAGGTGCTGCTCGGCCTCTCCGGCGGCGTCGACTCCTCCGTGGTCGCCGCGCTGCTGGAAAAGGCGATCGGCGACCAGCTGGTGTGCGTGTTCGTCGACACCGGCCTGCTGCGCTGGCGGGAAGGCGACCAGGTCATGGCCACCATGGCCGAACACATGGGCGTGCACGTGATCCGCGTGGACGCCGCCGAGCGATTCTACGCGGCGCTGCGCGGCATCGAGGACCCGGAGGCCAAGCGCAAGACCATCGGCCGCCTGTTCGTCGAGGTGTTCGACGAGGAGGCGCACAAGCTGCAAGGCGTGAAGTGGCTGGCGCAGGGCACGATCTACCCCGACGTGATCGAATCGGCCGCTTCCAGGACCGGCAAGGCGCACGTCATCAAGAGCCACCACAACGTCGGCGGCCTGCCGGAGCGCATGAAGCTCAAGCTGGTCGAGCCGCTGCGCGAGCTGTTCAAGGACGAGGTGCGGCGCGTCGGCGTCGAGCTCGGCCTGCCGCACGAGATGGTCTACCGCCACCCGTTCCCCGGACCGGGACTCGGCGTGCGCGTGCTGGGCGAAGTGCGCCGCGAATACGTCGAGCTGCTGCAGCGCGCCGACGCGATCTTCATCGAGGAACTGCGCAAGCAGGGTCTGTACGACCAGGTCAGCCAGGCCTTCGCGGTGTTCCTGCCGGTCAAGTCGGTCGGCGTGGTCGGCGACGCCCGCGCCTACGAGTGGGTGATCGCGCTGCGCGCGGTGGAGACCGTCGACTTCATGACCGCCCACTGGGCACACCTGCCGTACGCCTTCCTCGATCATGTTTCACGCCGCATCATCAACGAGTTGCGCGGCATTTCTCGCGTCGTGTATGACATCAGCGGCAAACCCCCGGCGACCATCGAGTGGGAGTGAGCGGAAACAAGCACTTGCGCCGCGCGGCGGCCGCATGCACCGTCGCCGCACGCAGCAAGATTTGCCGCCAACCCGCTGATGCATAAGGACAGCCAGGCACCTGCCACGGGCGACGACTTCGACGCCGCCGACGAACGCTGGATGCGTCGCGCCCTGTCGCTGGCGGTCCACGCCCGCGACCACGACGACGAGGTCCCGGTCGGTGCCGTCCTGGTGCTGGACGGAGAAGCGGTAGGCGAGGGCTGGAACCGCAATATCACGCTGAGCGATCCCACCGCCCACGCCGAGGTGAATGCGTTGCGCGCGGCAGGCCGGAGACTCGGAAATTACCGTTTCCCCGGGGCCACGCTCTACGTCACCCTCGAACCCTGCGCCATGTGTGCCATGGCACTGATCCACGCCCGCGTCGCACGCGTGGTCTACGCGGCCGCCGATCCCAAGACCGGCGCGGCCGGAAGCGTTTTCGACACGCTGATCTCCGACCGCCACAACCACCGCATCGCGGTACAGGGCGGGCTGCTGGCCGAGGAGGCCTCGACGCTGCTGCGGGATTTCTTCCGCCGGCGGCGTTGAATCCGGGGAGGCGCGGCGTCATCCGAAGCCCCCAGATTGTGAAAATGTGATACAAATCACAGTCTAGGGGGTCCCTTCATGCTTCGGGCCAGCGAATTGGCCGTGGGCTTGCTGTTCGGCCTCGGCTGCGGTTTCGCGGTAGTCGCCTATGTCGGCCACAGCCAGCCGTCCGGCAGGTCCGTGCCCGTACCGTCAGGCGGCGTCGCTGCGGCCACCGTCCCGCCGCTGCCCGAGGCGCCCGTGCGGGCGGACGAACCGTCGCGCGCCGGCGCGCCGGCCGTGTCCGGGGCCGCGGCCGCCTCCGCTGGCGACGATCCGCACGCGACGGGCGGACATCGCCGCAACGGCATCGTCCGCTGTGTCGGCGGCAAGCTGTACTGGATACACAAGCAGGGCGGCGTGACGGTGATCGAACCCTATCCGCCGCAGCCTCCCGGCGATTGCCGCGCATCCTGCACCTGAGTTCGGACCGGGCTCTTTCGGCAGCGCAGGCCGCGGGCTGTCAGTGCGACAGGGCAGCGAATGGCGAACGGTTTCGTCGCGCCGCATCGGGCCGCCCGTATAATTTTACATAATATGCATTATGCGAAGCACAGGAAGGCCAAGCGCCTGAGCGGGCGGCCGTTGCTGTGTCTGCTCCCGGACAAGTGCCCCCCTCTCGGCGACGGCGTCGGCGCGTGTGGTTGGTCAGCGCGGAAGGCTTCCGCGAACTGCGGTTGTCCTGCCTGCTGAGCCGGCGCACGGCGGCGGCGTTCCTCGGTGTCAGCGTGGACACGGTGCGCCGCTGGGACCGTGGCCGTCAGCGCGTGCCGTGGGCGGCGGTGCGCCTGCTGCGGCTCAAGCGCCTCGGCGACCTGGGCGCGCTGGCGCCGGCGTGGGACGGCTGGCGGATCGACGGCGACGCGCTGTGGTCGCCGGAAGGGTTCGCCTACCGCGTCGGCGAGGTGGCGTGGTGGGGCCTGCTGGTGGCGCAGGCGCGGGCTTTCCGTGAGCGCCACGACGGCGTCCGCTGAACGATGCCCCGGCTTCGGGCGGCTCGCCATCACGCTCGGCTGCCGTTCTGGCACCATGCTTGCTTGCCTTGCAGGCAGCTCCGTCCGGCATGGCAACGCCATTCGATGGCGCGAAAGTAGTCCACCCGGCCCCGCTGCACCGCCCCGGCACATTCGTCCATGGAACCCGACCAGGCACCCCCGCTCGCCACCGTCATGGACATGCTGCTCGACGCCGTCTGCGTGGTCGATGCGGAGGGGCGCTACCTGTTCGTCAGCGCCGCGTTCGAGCGGATCTTCGGCTATCGGCCGGAGGAAGTCCTCGGCAGGCCCATGATCGAACTGGTCCACCCGGAAGACCGCGAGCGGACCCTGCAGGCCGCCCGCGAGATCATGGCGGGGCAGCCGAAGGCGCATTTCCAGAACCGCTACGTGCGCAAGGACGGCAGGGTCGTCGACATCCTGTGGTCGGCGCGCTGGTCGGAAGCCGACCGCGTGTGCATCGCCGTGGCGCACGACATCAGCGACCTCAAACGCGCCGAAGCCGTGCAGGCGGCGTTGCTGGCGATCTCCGAGGCCGCGCACGCCGCGGAGGATCTGCTGGAGCTGTTCCGGCGCATCCACCAGGTGATCGGCAAGCTGCTGCCGGCCAGGAACTGTTTCGTGGCACTGCTCGACGCATCGGGCCAGACGCTCGGATTCCCCTACTTCGTCGACGAGCACGATCGGGCGCCGGAGCCGGTGCCGCTCGACGCCGCGACGCTCAGCGGCGAAGTCGTGCGGACCGGGAAAGCGCTGCTGCTGACGCCGTCCAGCCTTGCGCAACTCCCCGAACGTCTGCGCTCGGCCATCGGCAGCGAACCGCTGGACTGGCTGGGCGTGCCGCTGCGCTCGGCGCGCGGCGTGATCGGCGCGCTGGTGGTGCAGAGCTACGACGGCGCGGTGCGGTATGCCGAGCGGGACAAGGCGCTGCTGCAGTTCGTGTCCGCGCAGATCGCCGACGCCATCGAACGCAAGCGCGACCAGGCGCGGCTGCTGCACCTCGCCAACCACGACCTGCTGACCGACCTGCCCAACCGCGAGCGCTTCCACCAGCGCCTGCAGGCGGCGCTGGGCGAGGCGCGGCACGAGCACGCACGCCTGGCGGTGCTGTACCTCGATCTCGACGGCTTCAAGCAGATCAACGACCGCCACGGGCACGACGCCGGCGACGTGCTGCTGCGCGAAGCCGCCCGGCGCATCCGCGGCTGCGTGCGGGAAGCCGACATCGTCGCCCGCGTCGGCGGCGACGAATTCGTGGTGCTGCTGCACGGCATCGACCGCAACGACCAGGCCACGGCGGCGGCCGCAAAACTGCGCGATGCGCTGCGGCAGCCGTTCCTGATCGAAGGCGCCCGGCTCGCGATCAGCGCCAGCATCGGCATCGCGCTGTGCCCCGAACATGGCGCCGAGGGCAAACCGCTGATCCGCCGTGCCGACGACGCCATGTACGAAGCGAAGAAGCAGGGCGGCGACCGTTACGTGATGAAGGCCCCCTGCCCTGCGCCTGCGGCCTGACGGCCGCGCCCGCCCCCGCGCGGGTTGACCGCGGTCAAGACGCCGCATCCCGCATCGGCGACGCTGGCGCCGATGCCAGAGGCGGCCCGCAGGCATGGATCATCCGGTCATCCACAAGCGTCACGACGCCGGGCGGCGCGCGCCGCACCTCGCGGACTACGCCGGGACCTGCCGCGCCTTCCGCTGGGAGGCCGCGCGCGCGGAGCTCGCCGGCCTGCCCGGCGGCAGCATCAACATCGCGCACGAGGCGGTCGACCGGCACGTCGCCGAAGGCCGCGGCGACCGCGTCGCGCTGCGGCTGATCGCGCGCGACTGGAGCGTGCGCGACCTGCGCTATGCCGAACTGGCCGCGCTCAGCAGCCGCTTCGCGCATGCGCTGGAGGCGCTCGGCGTCGGCCGCGGCGAGCGCGTGTTCACCCTGCTCGGGCGCGTGCCCGAGCTGTACGTCGCCGCGCTCGGCACCTGGAAGCGCGGTGCGGTGCTGTGTCCGCTGTTCTCGGTGTTCGGGCCGGAGCCGATCCGCGCGCGCATGGCGATCGCCGAGCCGGCCGTGCTGGTGACCTCGGCGCAGCTGTACCGCCGCAAGGTGGCGCCGATCCGCGCCGAGCTGCCTTTCCTCAAGGCGGTCGTCCTGACGGACGGCGGCGACGGCGGCCTGGACTGGAAAACGCTGCTCGATGCCGCTGCGGACGGCTACGAGACGGCGCGCACCGCGCCCGGCGACCTCGCCACCCTGCACTTCACCAGCGGCACCACCGGACGGCCGAAGGGGGCGATGCACGTGCACGAGGCGGTGGTCGCGCACCGCATCACCGCGCGTTATGCGCTCGACCTCGACGAGAACGACGTCTTCTGGTGCACCGCCGATCCGGGCTGGGTCACCGGCACCTCCTACGGCATCGTCGGGCCGCTGGCGATCGGCTGCACGATGATCGTCGACGAGGAGGAATTCGACGCCGAGCGCTGGTACCGCATCCTCGCCGGGCAGCGCGTCGGCGTGTGGTACACCGCGCCGACCGCGATCCGCATGCTGATGAAGGCGGGCGCGGAGCTGCCCGCGCGCCACGACCTCTCCGCGCTGCGCTTCGTCGCCAGCGTCGGCGAACCGCTCAATCCGGAGGCCGTGCTGTGGGGCGAGCGCGCGCTCGGCCTGCCGATCCACGACAACTGGTGGCAGACCGAAACCGGCGGGATCATGATCGCCAACTACGCGGCGATGGACATCAAGCCCGGTTCGATGGGCCGCCCGCTGCCGGGCATCGAAGCGGCGATCGTGCGCCGCACCGGGCGCGGCGTCGAAGCGATCGCCGCGCCGGACACCGAAGGCGAACTCGCGCTGCGCCCCGGCTGGCCGGCGATGTTCCGCGGCTACCTCAGGGAAGACGAGCGCTACGCCAAGTGTTTCGCCGACGGCTGGTATCTCAGCGGCGACCTTGCCCGCCGCGACGCCGACGGCTATTTCTGGTTCGTCGGCCGCGCCGACGACGTGATCAAGTCGGCCGGTCACCTGATCGGGCCGTTCGAGGTCGAGAGCGTGCTGATGGAGCATCCGGCGGTGGCCGAGGCCGGCGTGATCGGCGTGCCCGACCCGATGGCGCTCGAAGTGGTGAAGGCGTTCGTCGCGCTGAACCCGGGCTACGCGCCGAGCGAGACGCTGCGCAGCGAACTGCTGGCGCACGCGCGCAAGCGACTGGGGCCGGCGGTGGCGCCGCGTGCGATCGACTTCCGCCCGTCCCTGCCCCGCACGCGCTCCGGCAAGATCATGCGCCGCCTGCTGAAGGCACGCGAACTCGGTCTGCCCGAGGGCGACCTGTCCACGCTGGAGGAAAGCGCATGAGCGCGCCCGCGCCGCACAAGGTGCGGGTGACGCGCGAGCACGCGCGCGAGCTGCTGCGGCAGATGATCCTGGTGCGGCGCTTCGAGGAGGCCTGCGTCGAGCAGTACGGCGCGCAGAAGATCCGCGGCTTCCTGCACCTCTACATCGGCGAGGAAGCGAATGCCGTCGGCGTGATGCAGGCGCTGACGCCCGAGGACGCCGTCGTCGCCACCTACCGCGAGCACGGCCACGCGCTGATCCGCGGCATTCCGGCGACCGCCGTGATGGCCGAGATGTTCGGCAAGGCCGCCGGTTGCAGCCGCGGCCGCGGCGGCTCGATGCACCTGTTCGACGCGTCGAGGCGCTTCTACGGCGGCAACGCCATCGTCGGCGGCGGCCTGCCGCTGGCGGTCGGGCTGGCGCTGGCCGACAAGTTGCGCGGGCTGGCGCGCGTGACCTGCTGCATCTTCGGCGAAGGCGCCGCCGCCGAGGGCGAGTTCCACGAATCGCTGAACCTGGCGGCGCTGTGGAAACTTCCGGTGCTGTTCGTCTGCGAAAACAACCGCTACGCGATGGGTACGGCCATCGAGCGCTCGGAGTCGGTGCCGGACATCCGCCGTCACGCCGAGGTCTACGGCATCGCCTCGGAAACCGTCGACGGCATGAACGTGGTCGACGTCGAAGTCGCCGCGCGCCGCGCCGCGGAGGCGGTGCGCGCCGGCGAGGGGCCGCGCTTCCTCGAAAACCACACCTACCGCTTCCGCGCGCACTCGATGTTCGACCCTGACCTCTATCGCGACAAGGCCGAGGTGGAGACGTGGAAGAAACGCGGCCCGATCGTGCGCTTCTCGCAATGGGTGCTCGAGACCGGCACGCTGCACCAGGCGGACATCGACGCCATCGAAGCGGAGACGGCGCAGACGATCGCGGACGCGGTCGCCTTCGCCGAAGCCGCACCGCCGGAGCCGGTCGAGGACCTGCTGCGCGACGTCTACGCGCCCCGCCCCGCCGCGCCGGAGCCGCCCGCGCCATGAGCGCGACGCGCCGCATCACCTATCGCGAGGCGGTGCGCGAAGCGCTGCGCGAGGCGCTGCTGCGCGATCCGCGCGTGTTCCTGATGGGCGAGGACGTCGGCCGCTACGGCGGCGCCTACGCCTGTTCCAGCGGCCTGCTGGCGGAATTCGGCGAGGAGCGCATCCGCGACACGCCGCTCAGCGAATCGGCCTTCGTCGGCGCCGGCATCGGCGCAGCGATCGGCGGCATGCGGCCGATCGTCGAGGTGATGACGATCAACTTCAGCCTGCTGGCGCTGGACCAGATCGTCAACAACGCCGCCACGTTGCGGCACATGTCCGGCGGGCAGATCGCCGTGCCGGTGGTGATCCGCATGGCCACCGGCGCCGGCCGCCAGCTCGCCGCGCAGCATTCGCACAGCCTGGAATGCTGGTACGCGCACGTGCCGGGCATCCGCGCCGTCGCACCGGCCACCATCGCCGACGCGCGCGGCATGCTGTGGACGGCGCTGCAGGAGCCGAACCCGGTGGTGATCTTCGAGCACGCCACGCTGTACAGCGACGAGGGCGAGGTGCCGGCCGGAGGCGAGTTCGCCGTCGACATCGACCGCGCGGCGATCCGCCGCGCCGGCGCCGATCTCAGCCTGATCACCTACGGCGGCAGCCTGAAGAAGGCGCTGGCCGCGGCCGAGACGCTGGCCGGCGAGCGCATCGACTGCGAGGTGATCGACCTGCGCACGCTGCGCCCGCTGGACGAAGAAACCCTCCTCGCCTCGGTACGCAGGACGCACCGCGCGCTGATCGTCGACGAAGGCTGGCGCAGCGGCAGCCTGGCCGGCGAGATCGCCGCGCGCATCGCCGAACAGGCGTTCTTCGACCTCGACGCGCCGGTGCGCCGCGTGTGCAGCGCCGAGGTGCCGATCCCCTACCCGCGCCATCTCGAGGAAGCCGCCACGCCGCAGGTCGACACCATCGTCGCCGCGGCGCGCGGCCTGATGCGGCGATGATCGAGTTCCGCATGCCCGCGCTCGGCGCCGACATGGAGGCCGGCACGCTGGTCGAATGGTTGAAGCGGCCGGGCGAGCGCATCGCCCGCGGCGATCCGGTCGCGGTGGTGGAAACGCAGAAGGGCGCGATCGAGATCGAGTCGTTCCAGCCGGGGGTGCTGGCGGAGATCCGCGTCGACGTCGGCCGGCGCGTGCCGGTCGGCGAAGTGCTGGCGCTGATCCGCGGCGAGGACGAAGCGGCCGCGCCGGCGCGGGCCGCCGCGCGGCCGATGGCGCCGCCCGCGCTGCCCGGCGTGCGCATCTCCCCGGCCGCGCGCCGGCTGGCCGAAGCGGAGGGCATCGACGTCGCGGCGCTGCACCCCGGCGCGGACGGCAACATCGGCCTCGCCGAGGTGGAAGCCGCGCGCGCCGCGCGACCGTTCGCGCCCGCGCCGACGGCGCGGACGCCCGCCGAGCGCGGCCTCGACCTCGTCGCCATGCGCCAGGCGATCGCCGCGGCGATGGCGCGTTCGCAGCGCGAGATTCCGCACTACTTCGTCGGCTCGACGCTGGAATTGTCGACGCTGCTGGCGTGGCTGGAGCACGTCAACGCCGCCCGTCCGCCCGCCGCGCGGCTGCTGTACCTGGTGCCGTTGCTGAAGGCGATGGCGCGCGCGCTCGCCGCCGTTCCCGAACTGAACGGCCACTTCGTCGACGGCCGCTTCGTGCGCGCGGAAGCCGTGCACATCGGCGTCGCCGTGGCCCTGCGCGGCGGCGGCCTGATCGCGCCGGCGATCCACGGCGTCGACCGCCTCGACCTCGACGCGTTGATGGCGAAGCTGGACGACCTCGTGCTGCGCGTGCGCGGCGGACGGCTGCGCGGTTCGGAACTGGCCGATCCCACCATCACCGTGTCCAACCTCGGCGAACGCACCGCCGATGCGCTGCTGCCGGTGATCTACCCGCCGCAGGTGGCCATCGTCGGCTGCGGGCAGATCGCGCCGCGGCCGTGGGCGGTCGACGGCGCGCTGGCGGTGCGGCCGGCGATGACGATCACCGTCGCCGGCGACCACCGCGTCAGCGACGGCCGCAGCGCCGCCCGCTTCCTCGCCCGCGTCGGCGAGCTGCTGCAGGCGCCGGAGGCGCTGTGAACGCGCGCGATCCCGTCGAACTGGCGCGGGCCGCCCTGCTAGGGGTGGCGCCCGATCTCGCCGGCGAACGCATCGAGCCGGACACGCCGTTCCGCGACCAGTTCGACTTCGACTCGATGGACTTCATGCACTTCGTCGCCGGCCTCGCCAAGACCACCGGCCTCGACATCCCCGAGCGCGACTACCCGCGGCTGCAGTCGTTGCGCGATTGCGCGCGCTATCTCGAGGAGCACGGCTGGCGGGCCGCTTGACGCCGCGCCCCTACGCCACCGCGGCGCGCGCGGCCCGCGCGATCACGATCTCCTCGTCGGTCGGCACGACCAGCACGTCCACCGCCGTCTGCGGCGCGCCGATGCGCGGCGCATGGCGCGCGTTGGCCTGCGCATCCAGTTCCACGCCCAGCCAGCGCAGCCGCGCGCAGATGCGCCGGCGCATCGCCGCGGAACGCTCGCCGATGCCGGCGGTGAACACCAGCGCATCGAGGCCGCCCAGCGCGGCGACCATCGCGCCGATCTCGCCGGCCGCACGATAGGCGAACAGCTCCAGCGCCTCCTCCGCATGCGGATCGCCGCTCGCCTCCAGTTCGCGCACGTCGTCGCTCAACCCGGAGACGCCGAGCAGGCCGCTGCGTTCGTTCAGCAGCTCGACCAGCCGCGCCGGGTCCATGCCGCGCTCCTGCATCAGGTACAGCAGCACGCCGGGATCGAGCGCGCCGCAGCGGCGCGCCATCATCAGCCCGTCCATCACCGTGAAGCCCATGGTCGTGGCGATGCTGCGCCGCCCGCGCATCGCGCACAGGCTGGCGCCGTGGCCGAGGTGCGCCACCAGCACGCGGCCGTCCGCGCGCGCGCCGAGCAACTCGGACAGGCGGCCGGCGATGTAGGCGTAGGACAGGCCGTGGAAGCCGTAGCGCACGATGCCGGCGTCGGTCAACGCGCGCGGCAGCGCGAACAATTGCGCCAGCCGCGGCTGGCCGCGATGGAAGGCGGTGTCGAAGCAGGCGATCTGCGGCGACGCGGGCCAGCACGCCATCGCCGCGCGCACCACCGCGAGGCCGTACGGCTGGTGCTGCGGCGCCAGCGGGATCAGGCGCTCCAGCGCGTCGAGCGCCGCCTCGTCCAGGCGTGCCGGCGCGGCGAACGTCGCGCCGCCGTGCACGATGCGATGGCCGATCGCGGCCGGCTCGGCGTCGGCGAGGTGCCGGCGCAGGCGCACCATCAGCCAGCGCGCCAGGTGTTCGAGGCTGCCGTCCGCCGGCAGGTCGGCGGTATCGCCGAGCGCCTCCGCCGCGGGCGCGTGCAGCACGAGGCGCGCCCCGGCGCCGATGCGCTCGATCGCGCCGCGCAGCGACGGCGCGTCGGCGGCGCCGCGATAGGCGGCGAACTTCAGGCTCGAGGAGCCTGCGTTGAACACCAGGACGCTGCGCGTATCGCCCACGGGCCGCCTCCGCCGCTCAGCGCTGCCATGTGATCAGCGCGAGTTCCGCCGGCAGGAACGCTTCGGCATGCCAGGGCCGGATGCGCGGCGTGTAATCGGCCGCCGGGCGCGCATCGGGCACCCGCGCTTCGTAGAGATAGCCGTGCACGCTGCCCGGGATCGCGTCGCCGCAGCGCATCGGCTCGCATGCGCCTTCGCGCTCCGGCGCCGGATCCGCGTACGCCTCCACCCGCACCATGTCCGGCGTCAGTCCGCCTAGGTAGACCGGCACGCTCAATCGCCACGCGCCCTCTTCGCGCTTCGCCTCCACGTCGCCGAGGCGGACCTCGTGCCAGCGCGCCTCCACCGCCGTCTGCCAGGCGCGCAGATCGCGCGCCAGCCGTGCGCCGTCGTCCGTCCGCCTGCGCAAGGCGGCGGCGGCGACGCGATAGAACCGTTGCAGATACTCGCGCAGCATGCGGTTGCTGCTGAAGCGCGGCGCGAGGCGCGACATGCTCGCGCGCATGCGCGCCACCCAGCGGCGCGGCACGCCGCGCGCGTCGCGATCGTAGAAGTCGGGCACCACTTCGCGTTCCAGGATGCGGTAGAGGCAATCGGCGTCCGCGGCGTCGGCGCCGGCGTCGTCGCGTCCGGCGGCGCTTTCGATGCCCCAGCCGCAGGCGGGGTCGTACGCCTCGGCCCACCAGCCGTCCAGCACCGACAGGTTCAGTCCGCCGTTCACCAGCACCTTCATGCCGCTGGTGCCGCAGGCCTCCCACGGCGGCTGCGGCGTGTTGATCCAGACGTCGACGCCCTGCACCAGGCGCTGCGCCAGCGCCATGTCGTAGTCCTCGAGGAAGACCGCGCGCATGCGCACGCCGGGACGGCGCATGAACTCGATCCACGCATGGATCAGCCGCTTGCCCTGCTCGTCCTGCGGGTGCGCCTTGCCGGCGACGATCAGCTGCACCGGGCGTTGCGCGTCGCAGAGCAGGCGTGCCAGGCGATCGGCGTCGTGCAGCAGCAGGTTGGGCCGCTTGTAGCCGGCGAAGCGGCGCGCCAGGCCGAGCGTGAGGATGTTCGGATCGAGCACCTGCGCCGCCTCCGCCACCAGCGCCGGCGATTCGCCGCGCTGACCGAGGTGCCAGGCCAGCCGCTCGCGCGCGTAATCCACCAGGTCGCGGCGCTGCGTCGTGGCCAGCGCCCACAGCGTCTCGTCGTCGGCCGCGGCGATGCTCTCCGGCAGCACGTCCAGCTCGCCGCGCCAGCGCTCCTTGCCGCAGCAGGTCGTCCACAGCCGGTCGGACCACACCGAATCCCACGACGGCACGTGCACGCCGTTGGTGACGTGCCGCAGCGGCACTTCGCGCGTCGGCCAGCGCGGGTACAGCGGCCCGAACAGGTGGCGGCTGACCTCGCCGTGCAGCGCGCTCACCGCGTTGGTCTGCGCGCAGCCGCGCAGGGCGAGGTGGACCATGTTGAACGGTTCGTCGTCGTCGCGCGGATCGCGGCGCCCCAGCGCCAGCAGCTCGCGCGGCGGGATGGCGAAATCGCCGACGTAGTCGCGCGAGTACTTGTAGACCAGCGACGGCGGGAACGCGTCGAAACCCGCCGCGACCGGCGTGTGCGTGGTGAACACGTTGCCGGCGCGCGTCGCCCACCACGCTTCCCAGAACGACGTGCCCGCGCGCCGCATGAACCTACGCGCCCGCTCCAGCGTCACCAGCGCCGCGTGGCCCTCGTTGAGGTGGCACACCGTCGGCTCGACGCCGAGCGCTTCCAGCATCGCCAAGCCGCCGACGCCGAGCACGATTTCCTGCAGCAGGCGCATCTCGGCGCCGCCGCCGTAGAGCTGCGCGGTGATGCCGCGGTCCGCCGCACCGTTGCGGATGTCGTTGCTGTCCAGCAGGTAGAGCCGCACGCGCCCCACGTTCGCCTGCCACACGCGCAGGAACAGCGTGCGTCCGGGCAGCCGCAGGCCGACCTTCAGCCACTCGCCGTCGGCGCCGAGCGCGGGCTGGATCGGCAGGCTGGCCGGCTCGTTGTTCGGGTACGCCTCGGTCTGCCTGCCGCCGGCGTCGATGATCTGGCGGAAATAGCCTTCCTGGTACAGCAGGCCGACGCCGACCACCGGCAGGCCGAGATCGCTCGCGGTCTTGAGGAAATCCCCGGCCAGCACGCCCAGGCCGCCGGCGTACAGCGACACCGCCTCGCTGAGACCGAACTCCATGCTGAAGTACGCCACCGTGCCCAGGTCCTGCTCGGGCTGGCGCGCGTACCAGCCGGCTTCCTGCAGGTAGCTGCGATGCTCGTCGATGGCGTGCCGCAGCTCCCCGGCGAAGGCGGCGTCCTCGGCGAGCTTCTCCAGGCGCGACTGCGGCACGTTCTGCAACAGCGCCCACGGGTTCTCGGTGCGCTGCCACAGCTCGTCGTCGATGCGCCGCCACAGCACGTCGCTGGCGTGGCTCCAGGTCCAGTGCAGGTTGAGCGCGAGCTCGCGCAGCGCGACCAGGCTGTCCGGCAGGGGTCGAGGCGTTGCGCTGGGCACGGCGCCGTCCTAGGCGCTGCGCGGACGCCGCGGCGACGCCGCACGCCGCCTCATGCCGAGACGCATGGTTCCTGCTCCGGAACCGCCGAGCGCCGCAGCGCGATGGCCGCCCGCAGGCGATCGTGGGCGGCCTGGAACTTCCGCACGCCCTCGCGCTCGAGCTGCACGGCCGCCTCGTCGAGACCGATGCCCAGCAGCGCGAGGTCGCGCAGCGTCGCCCTGCCCTCGCGAACCGCGTCCGGCAGTCGCCGCCGCGGCCGCCCGTGCGCGCGATACGCTTCCAGGGTTTCCGGCGGCAGGGTGCTGATGGTGTCCGCCGCGACCAGCGCGTCGACGTACTTGGTGTCCGGATAGGCCGGATCCTTGGTGCCGGTGCTCGCCCACACCAGCCGCTGCGGGCGGGCGCCGGCGTCGCGCAGTGCGCGGAAGCGCGCGCCGGCGATGCTCTCCATGAACAGGCGGAAGGCGTCGCAGGCGCAGGCCGTCGCGGCGCGCCCGCGCAGCGCGGCCGCGCGTCCCGCGCCCGCGCCGCGGCCGGCGGCGATGCGGTCGAGCATGGCGTCGACCAGCGTGTCGATGCGGCTGACGAAGAAGCTCGCCACCGAGACGACGGCGTGCAGCGGCTTGCCGCCGGCGCGGCGCTCCTCCAGCGCCGAGAAGTAGGCGTCGACGACTTCCGCGTAGCGCTTCGTGCCGAACAGCAGCGTGACGTTCACGTTGATGCCTTCCGCGAGCAGCGCACGCGCGGCCGGCACGCCGGCGGCGGTCGCGGGCACCTTGATCAGCACGTTGGGGCGACGCAGCGCGGTCCATAGCGCGCAGCCCTCGCGGATGGTCGCCGCGGTGTCGTAGGCGAGATGCGGCGACACCTCGACGCTGACGAAGCCGTCGTCCCCCGCGCTGCGCACGTGGCGGGCATGCAGCTGGTCGGCCGCCTCGGCGACGTCGCGCAGCACCAGCGCGCGCATGATGGCCGCGTCGGTCTCGCCGCGGCGGGCGAGCCGCACGATCGCGGCGTCGTAGTCGCGGTTTGCGGCGATCGCGCGCTCGAAGATCGCGGGATTGGATGTCACCCCGGAGACGCCGTCCTCCTCGATCAGGCGCGCCAGCCTGCCCGAGGCGAGCAACCCGCGCCCCAGCGCGTCCAGCCACACGCTCTGGCCGAGTTGACGCAGCGTCAGCAGAGGATTGGATCGCATGGCACCTCGTCCGCAGCCGTCGATGGCCGCCGCATTCGGACCCCGTCAACCGTCCAGCATGGCCGCGACCTCGCGCTCGGCCTCCAGCCAATCGTCCAGTTCGCGCCCGGGCGCGAAGCCGCGCCGTTCGGCGCGGAAGTACGCCGCCAGCGCGATCATCGCGTGCCGCGTCTCCGCATCCACCCGCATTTCGTCCGCCCGGGACGCGGCGTCCGACGGCTCCGAGGACGCCGCCGCGCGGCGTCCGCTCGGTGCGTGCAGTCCGATGGAGCTCCTGCGCATGCGGCACCCGCTGATACGGCCTCCACCGCACCGTAGCCGGCGCGGACGCCTGCGTGTTGATCGCTGTCAAGTTCCGGCTGTGCGGACCGCGGTCAGTACGGCCACTGCCAGCCGCTGATGTCGGGCATGTCGCGGCCGTGCGCGACGATGTACTCGCGGTGCTCGGTCAGGCGGTCACGCAGCACCTGCTTGACGTGGCCGATGCGCCCGCCGAGGCCCGGCAGGCGGTCGAGCACGTCGCCGGCGAGGTGGAAGCGGTCGAGGTCGTTGCGCACCGCCATGTCGAACGGCGTGGTGGTGGTGCCCTCTTCCTTGTAGCCGCGCACGTGCAGGTGGTCGTGGTTGTGGCGGCGGTAGGCCAGGCGGTGGATCAGCCACGGATAGCCGTGGTAAGCGAAGATCACCGGCGTGTCGACCGGGAACATCGCGTCGAATTCGCGGTCCGGCAGTCCGTGCGGATGCTCCTCGCGCGGCTGCAGCGTCATCAGGTCGACCACGTTGACCACGCGGATCTTCAACTGCGGCATGTGCTGGCGCAGCAGGTCCACCGCCGCCAGCGTCTCGATGGTGGGCACGTCGCCGGCGCAGGCCATCACCACGTCCGGCTCGACGCCCTGGTCGTTGCTCGCCCAGGCCCAGATGCCGATGCCGGCGCTGCAATGCTTCACCGCGGCGTCCATGCTCAACCACTGCGGCTGCGATTGCTTGCCGGCGACGATCACGTTGACCAGGTCGCGGCTGCGCAGGCAGCGGTCGGCGACGCACAGCAGCGTGTTCGCGTCCGGCGGCAGGTAGACGCGGATGATGTCCGCCTTCTTGTTGACCACGTGGTCGATGAAGCCGGGGTCCTGGTGCGAGAAGCCGTTGTGGTCCTGGCGCCAGACGTGCGAGGTCAGCAGGTAGTTGAGCGAGGCCACCGGCCGCCGCCAGGGGATGTTCTTGCTGACTTTCAACCACTTGGCGTGCTGATTGAACATCGAATCGACGATGTGGATGAACGCCTCGTAGCAGGAGAACAGGCCGTGGCGGCCGCTCAGCAGGTAGCCCTCCAGCCAACCCTGGCAGGTGTGCTCGCTGAGGATCTCCATCACGCGGCCGTCCGGCGCCAGGTGGTCGTCGTCGTCCAGGCGTTCGGCCATCCAGGTGCGGTCGGTCGCCTCGAACAGCGCGTCCAGACGATTGGATGCGGTTTCGTCGGGGCCGAACACGCGGAAGTTGCGTCGCGCGGCGTTGCGCTTCATCACGTCGCGCAGCAGCGCGCCGAGCACGCGCGTGGCCTCGGCCTGCGTCTGGCCGGGGCGCGGCACGGCGACCGCATAGTCGCGGAAGTCGGGCAGGTCGAGATCCTCGAGCAGCAGGCCGCCGTTGGCGTGCGGATTCGCGCCCATGCGGCGCGCGCCCGCCGGCGCCAGCGCGGCGAGTTCCGGCCGCAGCGCGCCGTGCTCGTCGAACAGCTCCTCGGGCCGGTAGCTGCGCATCCATTCTTCCAACATGCGCAGGTGTTCCGGCTTCGCGGCCAGCTCCGCCAGCGGCACCTGGTGCGAGCGCCAGCTCCCCTCCACTTTCAGGCCGTCGACGCGCTTCGGCCCGGTCCAGCCTTTCGGCGTGCGCAGGACGATCATCGGCCAGCGCGGCAGGCCGCGTGCGCCGCGTTCGCGCGCCGCCAGCCGGATCGCATGGATGTCGTCGAGCACGGCGTCCAGCGTCGCCGCCATGCGCTGATGCATCGCGGCAGGTTCGTCGCCTTCGACCAGGTACGGTCGGTAGCCGTAACCTTCGAACAGCTTGACCAGCGATGCGCCGTCGATGCGCGCCAGCACGGCGGGGTTGGCGATCTTGTAGCCGTTGAGATGCAGGATCGGCAGCACCGCGCCGTCGTTCGCCGGATCGAGGAACTTGTTGGAATGCCAGGCGGCGGCCGCCGGCCCGGTCTCGGCCTCGCCGTCGCCGACCACGCAGCAGGCGATCAGCCCCGGGTGGTCGAACACGGCGCCGAAGGCGTGCGCCAATGCGTAGCCCAGTTCGCCGCCTTCGTGGATCGAGCCCGGCGTCTCCGGCGCGGCGTGACTGGGGATGCCGCCGGGAAAGGAAAACTGCCGGAACAAGCGGCGCATGCCTTCGGCGTCGCGGCCGACGTTCGGATACAGCTCGCTGTAGCTGCCTTCGAGATAGGTGTTGGCGACCAGCGCCGGTCCGCCGTGGCCGGGCCCGGCGACGAAGATCATGTCGAGGTCGCGGGCGCGGATCGCGCGGTTGAGATGCGCGTAGACGAAGTTCAAGCCGGGCGTCGTGCCCCAATGGCCGAGCAGCCGCGGTTTGACGTGGTCGAGCGTCAGCGGCTCGCGCAGCAGCGGATTGTCGAGCAGGTAGATCTGCCCCACCGAAAGGTAGTTGGCGGCGCGCCACCAGGCGTCGATGCGGCGCAGCGTTTCCGCATCGAGCGTTTCGGACGCGCCGGTGGCGCGCAGCGCTGTATCGTCCCGCACGGCATCACCTGTCGGAGGATCCGCCGACGGCGCCGCCGCGCGGCCCGTGCGAATCGCGATCGACGCTACGCTTCGGTGCGACGCGCGGCTTGATTTCGGTCAAGCCGTGCGCCGCGGCGAGGCGCGGCGTGATTCCGCGGCGGACGGCGTGGCGCGCGGCTGTCCGCCCGCGCCGCGCGCGTTGCCGCGTGCGGTCCCGGGGCCCGGCGGCGCCGGCGCGGGCCGCCGGGCAAAACCCGTGCGGCTTACGGTGCGGCCGGCGCGGCGCTGCCGGACGACGCGCCGGCGAAATCGACCACCAGCGTGACGCGGCGATTGTTCTCGCCCTCGTCGTGCGTCTTGCCGCGATCGACCTGGCGGCTGACCGCCTCGCCGTAGCTGACGGTGCGCACCTTGTCCGCGGACATGCCGCCGGTGTTCACCAGATAGTCGCGCACGGCCTGCGCGCGCTTCATGCCGAGGCGCAGGTTGTAGCCCGCCGAACCGGCCGGATCGGCGAAACCTTCCACGGTGACGACGGCGTTCGGATAGCGGCCGCCGACGACCTTGGCGAAGTCGTCGAGCAGCGGCTTGTCCTGGTCGCGCAGCGTCGCGTCGTTGAAGGCGAAGTGCGCGATCGCGTCGACGCGCACGCGGCCGCCCATCTCGGCGATCTTGGCGTCGTACTGCGCGAACTTCTGCCGCATCTCCTGCGTCAGCGCGTCGATCTGCTGCTGCTGCTTCTGGTCGTTGGCCCGCAGCTCGGCGATGGCGGCGTCGAAATCCGTTTTCTTGACGTACTGTGCGCAGCCGCCGAGTGCGATTGCCGCGAGGCTTAACGGAACAATCACGAACCGGAACGCTTTGCTGGCCATGGCTCTTCTCCTCTTCAGCCTGCGGCGGGGGCCCCATCCTGCAAGTCGCGCCGCGCCGACCGCAAGATTTCGTGGCTCCGGACTCACTGTTCGTTCAGGCTAGGAGCCTCGTCTCGAAGCGGGATTGACCTGCATCAACCTGCCGCGCGGCGACGACCTACCGATAAGCCGGCGCCTCGATCGGCTCCAGCCTGGATGCTCGCCGCGCCGGATACAGCCCGAAGAACACGCCCAGCAGGGAGGCGATCAGGAACGCCGCCGCGACCGCAACCAGGCCGACGACCATCGTCATGCCCGCGACCAGGTTGACCGCGACCGCCGCCGCCGCGCCGACGAGCGCACCGGCCAGGCAACCCGCCACCGAAAGCGTCACCGCCTCGAGCAGGAACTGCATCAGGAGGTCGCGCCGGCGCGCACCGATCGCGACGCGCACGCCGATCTCGCGCGTACGCTCGGTGACCGAAACCAACATGATGTTCATGCTGGCGATGCCGCCGATTGGCGTCGCAGGCAGCGTCCCCGTTCGCCGCGAAACCGGACTGGCCTCGATCAACATCGCCGCGGTTGGCCGGCAGCGCGCGCAACCGCGGCGTTGACGTGCGTCAAGCCGGCGAGCCGCGCGGTCCGTTAGCAATCGAGGCACGAGGCCATGGCCGTGACCGCATCCGATCCGGCGACGCGCGAGCGCGTGCTGCACGAGGAGCTCGCGCGGCTGCATCGCGAGTTGCACCCGCATGCAACGCGCACGCTGCGGTTGCGCGCCGAGGCGCGCCTCGACCGCGATCTCGGTCTCGACAGCCTCGCCCGCATCGAGCTGCTGGCGCGCCTGGAGCAGCGCCTGGGCGTGGCACTGCACGAGCGCGAAGGACTGGCCGCGATGACGCCGGCCGAGCTGCTGCAGGCGCTCGCCCGCGCCACGCCGCGCGCCGCCGCCGTCGAGCTGGGCACGGCGGCCGAGATAGGCGCGCAGCCGTTCGAAGTACCCGAGGACGCGCGCACGTTGAACGAAGTCCTCGCCTGGCACGCGGCCCGTCATCCGCAGCGCCTGCACGTGCATTTCGAAGGCGGCGACGCCGACGGCACGGAGCTGACCTTCGGCGCGCTGCACGAAACCGCACTGCGCCTCGCCGCCGGGCTGCAGGCGCTGCGCCTCGCGCCCGGCGAGCCGGTGGCGCTGATGCTGCCGACGCACCCGGATTTCCTGATCGCCTTCTGCGGCGCGCTGCTCGCCGGCGCCGTGCCGGTGCCGCTGTATCCGCCGGCGCGGCCCGCCGATCTCGCCGACTACTGGCGCCGCCAGGCCGGCATCCTGCGCAACTGCGCGGCGCGCTTCCTGCTCGCCGACGAGGCGCTGCTCGCGCACCGTCACCTGCTGCGCGGTCTGACCGGACCTATCGAACGGGTGCTCGCGGTGAAGGCGCTCGGCGCCGGCGCGGCGGCGGCCGAGCCGGCGCACGCCGGACCCGACGATCTCGCCCTGCTGCAATACACCTCGGGCAGCACCGCCGACCCCAAGGGCGTGATGGTCAGCCACGCCAACATCCTCGCCAACCTGCGCGTCATGGGCGACGTGGTGGATATCGGCGCCGACGACCTGTTCGTCAGCTGGCTGCCGCTGTATCACGACATGGGCCTGATCGGCGCCTGGCTGGGCAGCCTCTACTTCGGCACGCCGCTGGTGCTGATGCCGCCGCAGACCTTCCTGCTGCGGCCGCAGCGCTGGCTGTGGGCGATCCACCGCTACCGCGCGACGATGTCGGCGGCGCCCAACTTCGCGCTGGAACTCTGCCTGCACCGCGTCGCCGACGAGCAGCTGCAGGGGCTGGACCTGCAGCGCCTGCGCCTGCTGTTCTGCGGCGCCGAGCCGGTGTTCGCGGAAACGCTGCAGCGCTTCGCCGCGCGCTTCGCCGCGTACGGCCTGCATGCGGAAGCGCCCTATCCGGTCTACGGCCTGGCGGAGAACGCGCTGGCGCTGACCTTCCCGCCGCCGGGCCGCGCGCCGCGCGTGCTGCGCGTCGACCGCGACCGCCTGCTCGCGGAGGCGGTCGCGGTGCCGGCGGCGGATCCCGCGCGCGCCGCGCTGGACTTCGTCTCCTGCGGCCTGCCGCTGCCCGGCCACGAAGTGCGCATCGTCGACGAGGACGACCGCGAGCTGCCCGACGGCCGCCAGGGCATCGTGCAGTTCCAGGGCCCCTCGGCCAGCCGCGGCTACTACCGCGCGGAGGCGGCGACGCGCGGCCTGCTGCACGGCGCCTGGCGCGACACCGGCGACCTCGGCTTCGTACATGACGGCGAGCTGTACGTCACCGGCCGCGTCAAGGACGTGGTGATCCGCGCCGGCCGCCACCTGCACCCGCAGGCGATCGAGCAGCGCGTCGGCGGCCTCGATGGCGTGCGCCGCGGACGCGTCGCCGTGTTCGGCGCGCAGGCGCCCGACACCGGCACCGAGCGGCTGGTCGTGGTGGCGGAGACGCGGCTGCAGGAACGCGCCGCGCGCGAGGCGCTGCACGCCCGCATCCAGGCCGCGGTCACCGAGGCGGCCGGCGAACCCGCCGACGAGATCGTGCTCGCCGCGCCCGGCACGGTCCTGAAGACCTCCAGCGGCAAGCTGCGCCGCGCCGCCTGCCGCGTGGCCTACGCATCGGGCCGGCTGGGCGCGCCGCCGCGCGGCGCGCTGGTCCGCGTGCTGGCGCGCGGGCTGATGGAGAATCTGCGCAGCCGCCTGCGCCGCGCAGGCGCCCTCGCCTACGCCGGCTACGCCTGGGCTCTGTTCGGCCTGATCGCCGCGCCTGCGGCGCTGGCCACGCTGCTGCTGCCGGATCTGCCGCGCCGCTGGCGAGCCGTGCAACATCTTCTCGAAGGCCTGCGCCGCGCGGCGGGCGTGCCGCTGTCGATCCGCGGCGCCGCGCCGCCCGCCGGGCCCTGCATCTTCGTCGCCAACCACGCGAGTTACGCCGACACGCTGCTGCTGGTGCGCGCGTTGCCGCGGCCGGTCGCGTTCGTCGCCAAGGCCGAACTGCAGCGACGCCCGTTGCTGGGCCCGCTGCTGGCGCGCTTCGGCGCGGTGTTCGTGGCGCGGCTCGAGCCGGCGCATTGCGTCGACGTCGTGCGCGCCGCCGCCGCCGGCCGGCGCGACTTCCTGTTCTTCCCCGAAGGCACCTTCCTGCGCATGCCGGGCCTGCTGCCGTTCCACATGGGCGCGTTCGTCGCCGCGGCGGAGGCCGGGCTGCCGGTGGTGCCGATCGCGCTGCGCGGCACGCGCATGCTGATGCGCGGCGACGACTGGTTCCCGCGCCGCGGCGCGCTGGAGGTGGAGTTCGGTCCGGCGCTGCCGCCGCGGTCCGGCGCCGACCGCTGGCAGGAGGCGCTGCGGCTGCACCGGGAAGCGCGCGCCTTCCTGCTCGCGCGCGTCGGCGAGCCGGACGCCGGCGCGGCGGGCTTCACGATGCCCGCCGGCGCGCTGTGAGGCATCCTCACCCGGCGCGCATCGCCACCTGCGGCCGCGCTTCCTCGCGCAGCCTGAAGCGCGGCTCCAGCTCGGCCAGCATCGCGGTGACGCCGGTGTACTCGAGCTCGGCCATCGGCAGCATCGCCGCGCCGAAGAAGCCCTGGCGGCGCAGCTCGATCGCCTTCGCCGCCACCTGGTCGCGCACGCGGTCCCAGAACGGATGCGCGAACGCGTCCTCGGCCTCGGTCAGGCGGCCGTCGTGCATGCACAACGCCGCGCAGCTCACCACCGGCGGTCCGTCGAAATAGCTGACGCCGGACTCCTGCGGCACCGGCATCAGCGGCATGTTGTGCGAGCCGCGCATGCCGCCGGCGACCAGCGCGCCGATCGCGTAGGGCGCCAGCACCTCGCCGGTGGCGGGGAAATTCTTCTGCACGCGCACCAGCATCACCGGGTCGTCCTTGCCGGTGTACTTGCCGGCGATGTTGTGCAGGCGCGTGGTGCACGCCGCCACCGCCTGCTCGCCGGTGGCGCGCGACCACACCGACTCGACCACGTAGCGCTCGGTGTCGCGCAGCAGCGCGGCGATGCGGTACATGTCCTCGGGCGCGTTCAGTTCGATCACGCGGTCGCCCTCGGTGTGGCCGACGTCCATGATCACGAAGCGGAAGCCCTGCGACAGCTCCGGCGAAAGCAACAGGCCGGGCGTGTTCATCGGATCGGCGAACGCGAGGTACAGCGGCAGGTTGAACGCGCCGGGATCGGTCTTGTCGGCGGCGAAGAACAGGAACGGTTCGGCCGGGCGCTCCTCGAACTCCATCTCGGCCACCGCCGGTCCCATGCCGCGCACGTTGCCGGAGAACGCGTCCTTCAGCAGGTCCTGGCCGGCGCCGTACAGGCCCTGGCGGCGGGCGACGTCGGTGCCGCCGCGGAAGGCGTCCCAGGCCAGCTTGTGCACCGCCGGATCGCCGACGCCGTGGCGGTGCGTCATCAGGATGGCGATGTCGTCGCCGGTGGCGCTGACCCGCGCGTCGATCAGCAGATGGTTGCCGCGATGGGCGTGGATGCGCGAGCGCACCGCGTCCAGCAATGCCTGCGACGGCCGGATGTGGCCGCCGATCGAGCCGATGTCGGCCTTGATCACGCTGAGCGTCGTTTTCATCTGCCACCTCGTGCGCGCACGGCGCCTTGCCATGTCTCGAGGCTAGGCCGCGCGCGCGCGAGCGTGTTGATGCCCGTCAAGATCACGGGCGCCAGCGCCGGCGCCGCGCAGGCACGCGCCACGCCAGTACGCGCCGGTGCACGGCGGCGACCAGCGCGAGGTAGGTCGCCGCGGCGGCGGCGACGAACGCGTAGTAGCCGGCCGGCGGCCGCACGAAGCCGAGCGCCGGCGCCAGCGGCGTCAGCGGCAGCAGCCAGGCGAGGCACACCACCGCGGCGCTGGCCAGGATCAGCGGCGTGCCGGGCCGGCTGCGCCGCGCCTTGCCCAGCGTGCGGATCACGAACACCACCAGCGTTTGCGTGGTCAGCGACTCGACGAACCAGCCGCTCTGGAACAGCGGCGCCGAGGCGCCGAACACCGCCAGCAGCACGTAGAAGGTCAGGAAGTCGTACAGCGAGCTGATCGGGCCGATCGCCAGCATGAAGTTGCGGATCTGCGCGACGTTCCAGCGCTGCGGCCGGCGGATCGCGCTGGCGTCGACGGTATCGGTGGGCAGCGTGGCCTGCGCGATGTCGTAGAGGAAGTTGTTCAGCAGGATCTGTACCGGCGTCATCGGCAGGAACGGCAGGAACAGCATGCCGGCCGCCATGCTGGCCATGTTGCCGAAGTTGGAGCTGGTCGCCATCAGCAGGTACTTCATCACGTTGGCGAAGGCGCGACGGCCTTCCAGCACGCCGTCGTGCAGCACGCCGAGGTCGCGCTCGCGCAGCACGATGTCGGCGCTGTCCTTGGCCACGTCCACCGCGTTGGCCACGGAGATGCCGACATCGGCGGCGTGCAGCGAGGGCGCGTCGTTGACGCCGTCGCCGAGGAAGCCGATGACGTGACGACGCGCCTTCAGCGCCAGCAGGATGCGGTGCTTCTGCGCCGGCGACACGCGCGCGAACGCCGTCGCGCGCTCGGCCGCGCGGCCGAGCGCGGCGTCGCCCAGGCGGTCGACCTCGACGCCGGTCACCGCCGGCTGCGTGCCCAGCCCGACCTGCTCGCACACGCGCTGCACCAGCGGCGCGTCGTCGCCGCTGAGGATCTTCACCTGCACGCCGTCGCGGCGCAGCGCCGCCAGCGTCGCCGCGATGCCCGGCACCAGCGGGTCGGCGAAGGTGACGAAGCCGGCGAACACCAGCCCGGTCTCGTCCTCGACGCGGTACGCGGGCTGCGCCGGCACGTCGCGCCACGCCACCGCCAGCACGCGCAGACCGCGCCTGCCGCAGTCCTCGGCGAGGCGCAGGCAGCGCGCGCGCAGCGCTTCGTCCAGCGGCTCGCGGCGGTCGCCGCGCTCGCAGGCCGTGCAGCACGCCAGCACGTGGGCGGGCGCGCCCTTGGTCACCAGGATGCGCGCGCCGGCGCGCGCGGCGACCACCGACAGCCGGCGCCGTTCGAAGTCGAACGGAATCTCGTCGACCTTGCCGTAACCTTCCGCCCCGGCCACGTCGCCGTGGGCGAGGATCGCGGCGTCGAACGGGCTGCGGATGCCGCTCTCGTACAGGCTGTTCAGATAGGCGAACTCCAGCGGCCGCCTCGCGGCGTGGCCGTCGATGTCCAGTCCCTCCTCCACGCGCATCTCGCCGGTGGTCAGCGTCGCGGTCTTGTCGCACAGCAGCAGCTGCATGCTGCCGAAGTCCTCGATCGCCGCCAGGTGCTTGACGATCACCCGCCGCCGCGCCATGCGCACGGCGCCACGCGCCAGCGTCACGGTAACGATCATCGGCAGGAATTCCGGCGTCAGCCCCACCGCCAGCGCCACGGCGAACATCAGCGATTCGAACGGCTCGCGGCCGCGCGCCAGCGCGATCAGCAGCGTGGCCAGCACGAGGAACACCACCGTGCGCATGATCAGGCCGGCGAAGCGCACCAGACCGCGCTCGAACTCGGTCTCGGGCGGGCGTGCCGACAACAGCTCGGCGACGTCGCCGAAGGCGGTGGCGCGGCCGGTGGCGAACACCACCGCCTGCGCGGTGCCGACCACCACCGAGGTGCCGAGCAGCACCACGTGGCGCGCCTCCGCCAGCGCGGTCGTCGGCGGCGGCGCGTCCGCCGGCGCCTTCTCGGCCGGCGCCGATTCGCCGGTCAGCGCCGCCTGCTGCACGTACAGCCCGCGCGCGTCGAACAGCCGCGCGTCGGCCGGCACGCGGTCGCCGGCGCCGAGGCGGATCACGTCGCCCGGCACCAGCCGGTGCCGCGGCAGCTCGCGCCATGCGCCGTCGCGGCGCACGCAGGCCGTCGGCGCGATCTCCTCGCGCAGCCGCTCCGCGGCGCGCTGCGAGCGGTAGCTCAGGAAGAAATTCAGCAGCACGCTCAGCGCGACGATCACCGCGATGATCGCCGCCTCGGCGAACTCGCGCAGCAGCGCCGAGACGGCGGCGGCCAGCAGCAGGATCAGCACCAGCGGATTGCCGAGGAACGCGAGCAGCGCCAGCGCCGCCGCGCCGCGCCGCCGCGGCGCGGCCTCGTTGGGCCCGTGGCGCGCGAGGCGGCGCTCGGCCTCGGCGCTGTCGAGCCCCTGCGGCGTCGACGCCAGCGCGCTCCACGCCGCGGCGATCGGCGCGGCGACCGCCGCCGCGCGCGGATCCTCGCGGGCGTCGTTCACGCGCGGCCGCCCTTCCGCGCGGCGCCGCGCGCATCGTTGACGTGCGTCAAGCCGCCGCGGGCGCCGCGCGCGAGGATGCAGGCGCATCCCCACGGAGGGCCGCCACGATGCGCATCCTGGTTGTCTACTACAGTCGGACCGGCATCACCCGCAGCCTGGCCGAGTCGCTGGCCGTGCGGCTCGACGCCGACCTCTCGCCGATCGAGGAAGCCGCGTCCCGCCGCGGCGTGCGCGGCTGGCTGCGCTCGGCGCTGGAAGCGCGCCGCGAGGCGTTGCCGCCGCTGCTGACGCCGCGCCACGATCCGTCGAAGTACGACCTGGTGGTGATCGGCACGCCGGTGTGGTTCGGCCGCGTCTCCAGCCCCGTGCGCAGCTACCTGCAGGCGAACCGCGGGCGCATCCGCCGCGCCGCCTTCTTCTGCACCATGGGCGGGCGCGGCGCCCAGCATGCGTTCGAGGACATGAGCGAGGCGCTGGACATGGCGCCGGTGACGCAGGCGGCGTTCGCCGACCGCGAGATCGCCGAGCAGACGCATTACCGCACCCTGGAGCATCTCGCCGGTTTCCTGCGCGCGGCCGCGTTCGTCGCGCCGTCGTTCCTGCATGCGCACGGCGCCGCCGCGGGCTCCGTGCACCCGTGACGCCTGCGGCCGCCGCACGGCCGCGCTCATGACGGCGCGAACCAGCGCCCGAACCAGGCCGCCGCCTGCCGCGCCACCTGCGCCAGCGCGCCGGGCTCCTCGAACAGGTGCGTGGCGCCGGGCACGACGATCAGTTCGGCGGGCGCGCGCAGCCGCGCCAGCGCCTCGCGGTTGAGCGCCAGCACTTCGGCGTCGGCGCCGCCGACGATCAGCAGCGTCGGCGCGCGCACCGCGGCCAACACCTCCGCGCCGGCGAGATCCGGCCGGCCGCCGCGCGAGACCACGGCGGCGACCGCCTCGGGATGCGCGGCCGCGGTCGCCAGCGCCGCCGCCGCGCCGGTGCTCGCGCCGAACAGGCCCAGCGGCAGCGCCCGCAGCGGCGGTTCCGCGCGCGCCCACGCCAGCGTCGCGCCCAGGCGCGCGGTCAGCAGCGGGATGTCGAAGCGCATCGCGCGTTGGCGGTCTTCGTCCACCGTCAGCAGGTCGAGCAGCAGCGTGGCGATGCCGGCGGCGTGCAGCGCCTCGGCGACGCTGCGGTTGCGCGGGCTGTGCCGCCCGCTGCCGCTGCCGTGCGCGAACAGCACCAGGCCGCGCGGCAGCGCCGGCACGCGCAGGTCGCCTTCGAGCACGACGCCGTCGGCGGGAACGCGCACGGCGCGTTCGCCGGACGCCGACGCGGCCGGCGACGCGCCCAGCAGCGCGGCCACCTCGGCGTCGTCCACCGGCGGGAAGTGCCGGTAGAAGGCGCCGACGGCATAGAAGTCCAGCGGCGTCGCCAGGCACACCACCTCGTCGGCCAGCGGCTCGACCCGCGCCAGGCTGTCGCGCGCGGCCACCGGCACGGCGCAGACCAGGCGCGCCGGCCCCTGCGCGCGCACCGCGCGCAGCGCGGCCGCCATGGTCGCGCCGGTCGCCAGCCCGTCGTCGACGACGATCGCCGTGCGCCCCGCCGCATCCAGCGACGGCGCGCCGCCGCGCCAGCGCTGCCGGCGTTCGCGGATCTGCGCCAGCCGGCGCGCGCTCTCGCGCTCGACGTAGGCGGCGTCGGCGCCGGCGCTCGCGGCATGCGGCGCCAGCCACACCGAGCCGCGCTCGTCGATCGCGCCCACCGCGAACTCGGGATTGCCGGGCGCACCCAGCTTGTGCACCAGCACGACGTCGAGGTCGCCGCCCAGCGCATCGGCGAGCACGCGTCCCATCGGCACCGCGCCGCGCGGGATGGCCAGCACCAGCGGATGGCGGCCGCGGTACGCCGACAACGCCGCGGCGAGCTGCTGCGCCGCGTCGACGCGATCGCGATAGGGCAGTTGTGGCATCGATCGTTCCATTGGACATGCCGTCATGCCCGCGAAAGCGCGCGCAGTCGCGGCCGCGACGTCGACGGATGCGGGCCGTCCTTAGCACAGCCTCGATGCGATCCGGCCTCCTTGATGCACGTCAAACTCGTCCCGGCGCGCGCGTCTACGCTGCGCGCAACGGCAGAGAGGTAAGCGCGTGGACAGACTCGCGGGCAAGGTTGCGGTGGTCACCGGCGGCGCCCGGGGCATCGGTCTCGCCTGCGTGCGGCGCATGGCCGAGGAAGGCGCGCGCGTGGCGATGGCGGACGTGCACGACGCCGACGGCCGCGACCGCGCCGCCGAGCTGCGCGCGCAAGGCCTCGACGTGCGCTACTTCCACTGCGACGTTGCCGCCGAAGCCGAGGTGGCCGCGCTGATGGACGGCGCCGCCGAGGCGTTCGGGCGCATCGACGTGCTGGTCAACAATGCCGGCATCGCCGGCGCGAACAAGCCGACGCATGAACTGACCGAGGCGGAATGGGACCGCGTGCAGGCGGTCAACGTGAAGGGCGTGTTCTTCTGCACCAAGCACGCGATCCCGCACCTGCGCGACGCCGGCGGCGGCTGCATCGTCAACCTGTCGTCGATCTACGGCTTGGTCGGCGCGGCGGACTCGCCGCCCTACCACGCCTCCAAGGGCGCGGTGCGGCTGATGAGCAAGACCGACGCGATGCTGTACGCCGCCGACCGCATCCGCGTGAACTCGGTGCACCCGGGTTTCGTCTGGACGCCGATGGTCGAGCAGCACCTGCGCGGCATGGGCGGCGACCTCGAGCAGCATCGCCGCGAAACCGACGCGCTGCATCCGCTCGGCCACATGGGCGAACCGGACGACATCGCCTGGGGCGTGGTCTATCTGGCGTCGGACGAGGCGCGCTTCGTCACCGGCGCCGAACTGGTGATCGACGGCGGCTACACCTGCCATTGAGACGGCAGGCGCGCCGCCCCGCACGAGGATGGGTTCGATGGGCAAGACATGGGTCCTGGTCGCCGATCGCGTACGCGCGCGGCTGTTCGAGCTCGAAAGCGGCAATGCCGCGCTGAACGAGGTCGAGGCTTTCGTCAATCCCGAGGGGCGCGATCCGGCGGGCTCGCGCGGCGACATGCGGCCGACGCGCAGCATCGAGAGCGTCGGCGGCGCGCGCCACGCGATCGAGCCGCACACCACGCCGGAGACGAAGTACGCCGAGCGCTTTGCGCGCCGCCTGCACGACGCGCTGGAACAGGGGCGCGTGCAGCACCGGTACGACCAGCTGGTGCTGGTGGCGCCGCCGCGCTTCCTCGGCGCGCTGCACGGCGCGTTGGGCAAGAACGTGCGCAGCCACGTGGTCGCCGAAGTGCGGCGCAACCTCACCGCGATGACGCCCGAGCAGATCCGCGTGCACATCGGCGAGCGGGCGCTGCGCTGAGGCGCGGCGCGCCCGTTCCGTCAACGGGTGGCGAACGCCACCTGCGCGGCCGCTGCCGCGGTGTCCGCCGGCACCGCCACCTCGGCGCCCATGCGTTCCGCCCAGCGCAATGCCGCGGCATCGCCGGCGTCGACGTGGCCGATCAGGCGCGCGCAGCCATGGGCGGCGGCGTAATCGCGCAGCACGTCGAGCAGCGCGCGCGAGGCGCCGCGGCGCCGCCAGTCGGCGGCCACCGCCAGCGCGAAGCCGGCCGTGCCCGCCGTCGCGCCGAACGCGTAGCGGGCGACCCCGGCCGGCGCGTCCGCGCCGTGCGGCAGCAGCACGAAGCCCATGTCGCGCGCGTAGTCGATCGCGCGCGGGCAGCTCCACAGGCGCTCGCCGTCGGCGGGCAGCCAGTCGCGCTCGGGGCCGGCCTCGAGCAGCGCGCGCGCCGCCGGCAGGTCCTGCGGCCGCAGCGGCCGCAACAGGCAGCGCGTGCCGTCGCCCAGCGTCACCTCGCGCGACCAGTCGTGCGGATACGGGTGCACGGCCAGGTGCGGATAGCCGGCGGTCGCGGTCGGCGCGCCCGGATCGATCACCACGCGCGCGTCCAGCGCGATGCAGCCCTGCGCAGCGGCCACCAGCGGGTTGATGTCGAGCTCGCGCACCCACGGCAACGCGCAGACCAGGTCGGACAGCCGCAGCAGCATCTCCACCAGCGCTTCGCGCTCGACCGCCGGCTCGTTGCGGTAGGCGCGCAGCAGCGCGGCGACGCGCGTGCGCTCGACCAGGTCGGCGGCGGCGCGCCGGTCCAGCGGCGGCAGCGCGAAGGCGACGTCGCGCAACTGCTCCACCGCCACGCCGCCGGCGCCGAAGCAGAGCACGCGGCCGAAGGCGGGGTCGGTGGCCACGCCGGCCATCAGCTCGCGCGCGTGCGCGAGGCGCAACATCGGCTGCACCATCACGCCGGCGATGCGCGGTTCCGGCGCCGCGGACGTGGAGATCGCCAGCAGGCGCGCGAAAGCGCCGCGCACCGCGTCCGCGTCGGCGAGGTTCAGCCGCACGCCGCCGACGTCGCTCTTGTGCACCACGTCGGGCGACTCGAGCTTGAGCGCGACCGGATAGCCCAGCGCGCGCGCCGCTTGCACCGCCTCATCGGCGGTCGTCGCCGAGGCGCACGGCGGCGTGGCGATGCCGAACGCGGCCAGCAGCGCGTGCGCCTCGTGCGTGTAGAGCTGCGTGCGCTCCTCCGCCAGCGCGCGCTGGCGGATGGCGAGCGCGGCGCCGAGGTCCGGCCGCGGCGGCGTTTCCGCCGCTTCCGCCGGCGCCGCGGATTCGCGCCGCGGCCGCGCGAACGCCGCCAGCGCGGCCAGCGCCGCGATTGCCTCCTCCGGCTGGCGCACGTGCGCCACGCCCAGCGCCTTGCAGCGCTCGTGCGCGGCGGCGACGTGGGCGTCGCCCAGCCAGGCGCCGACCACCGGCTTGGCGTGATGCGCGCCGGCGTCGGCCAGCACGTCGGCGATCTCGGCGGGGTCGTCGCCGCGCAGCGGCACGTACAGCGCAGCCGCGCCGTCGACCGCCGGGTCGGCCAGCACCGTGTCCAGCGCGGCGGCGAAGCGTTCGGCGCCGGCGTCGCCCAGCACGTCGACCGGATTGGCCACGGCGGCGGCGGCCGGCAGACGCCGGCGCAGCGCGCGCTGCGTTTCCGGCGACAGCTCCGCCAGCGCCACGCCATAGTCGCGCGCCGCGTCGGCGGCCAGCGCGGCCGGACCGCCGCCGTTGCTGACCACGACGAAACGGTGGCCGGCCGGCAGGTCCAGCAGCGCCAGCGCGCCGGCCGCAGCGTACAGTTCGGCCAGCGAGCGCAGGCGCGGCACGCCGCAACGGCGCAGCGCGGCGTCGAACACGGCGTCGTCGCCGAGCAGCGCCGCGGTGTGCGAGCCGATCGCGCGCTCGCCTTCGGCATGGCGGCCCGCCTTCATCGCCACCACCGGCTTGATGCACGCCGCGCGGCGCAGCGCGGAGACGAAGCGGCGCGCGTCGTTGACGCCCTCGACGTAGAGCACGATCGCGCGCGTGAAAGGGTCGTCGGCCAGGTAGTCGACGACCTCGCCGAAACCGATGTCCGCCGCGGCGCCCAGCGCCACCGCCGCCGACATGCCGACGCGCCCGCCCTCGGCCCAGTCCATCATCGCCGCGCACAGCGCGCCCGACTGCGTCACCAGCGCCAGCCCGCCGGGCTGCGGCCGCGCCACCGCGAAGGTCGCGTTCAGGCCGACGTGCGGCCGCACCACGCCGAAGCTGTTCGGGCCGAGCAGGCGCACGCCGCCCTCGCGCGCGATGCGCAGCACGCGCGCCTGCCGTTCGCGGCCGCTGTCGTCGCTCTCGGCGAAGCCGCCGCTCAGCACGGCCGCGGCGGGAATGCGCGCGCGCACGCAGTCGCCGACCACCTGCTCCACCGCATCCGCCGGCACCGCGATCACGGCGAGGTCGACGGGGCGCGGCAGCGCTTGCAGCGAGGGAAAGCAGGGCCGGCCGGACAGCTCGGCGCGGCGCGGGTTGACCGCAAACACGTCGCCGGCGTAATCGCCGGCGACGAGGTTGCGGTAGACGGCCGCGCCGACCGCCCCTTCCCGCGCCGAGGCGCCGACGACGGCGATCGCCCGCGGTTCCAGCAGCGCGGACAGCGCCGATCGTCCCGCGCCGGCGGGTCGCGTGGTCTGCATGCGGGGCTCCTCGATCCGTTGCGGCGATGCTCGGCCTGGGCGCGTCACCGCGTGTTGATGGCGATCAAGGCGCGCGCCCGCGGCGGTGCGTTGACCTGCATCAATCCGTCCCGCTCGGGGCCGGCTAAGGTTGGAAAAGTGCCCCGCCGCTTTCATGGTCGCGCCTCCATGTTCAAGCACATCCTGGTGGGTTTCGACGGCTCCGAATCGTCGCGGCGCGGCTTCGGCACGGCGCTGGAAATGGCCGTCCGCCTCGGCGGCGCGCTCACCGTGATGCAGGTGCTGGCCACGTACGAGCGCGTGTTCGCCGGCACGAAGGAGATGCGCGACCTGCCTTCGCGCAACGCCTACGAATCGGCCATCCTGGCCGCCGCGCAGCGCGAGGTCGCGGCGCTGACCGACGCCGCCGAGGCGCGCGGCGTGCCCTGCCGCACCGTGCTGGAGTTCGCCGCCGAGCCGCACCAGGCGCTGCTGCTGCAGGCGCAGCGGGACGCCTGCGACCTGATCGTCCTGGGCGGCGGCCGGGACGAACGCGGCGGCCGCGTCCCGCCCGGCCGCGAGACGGCCTCGACGCTGGTGCGCGGCAGCATCCCCGTGCTGGTCGTCGGCGCCGCGGCGGAGCCGGCCGCGGCGCCAGCCTGGACTGGTTAGCGCCCCCGTTCGGTGCCATGATGGCCGTACTTCGGCGGAGGGAGCCGCGGGAGACCGCCATGAGAGGCCCTGACGACCCAGCTACCGAATCGGCGCCGATCGTCGTCGTCATCGACGACGAAGTGGAAATCGTCGAACTGGTCGAGACGTACTTCGCCGAACGCCGGATGCGCGTGATCGGCGGCCACTCCGGCACGGACCTGCGCCGCATCCTGGCCGAGCACCGCGTCGACCTGGTGATGCTCGACCTCGGCCTGCCGGGCGAGGACGGCATCGACCTCGCGCGCGAGTTGCGCCGCACCACGACCACGCCGCTCATCATCCTCAGCGGCCGCGCCGCCACCGTCGACAAGGTGCTGGCGCTGGAGCTCGGCGCCGACGACTACGTCACCAAGCCATTCGAGCTGGCCGAGCTGCACGCCCGCGCGCGCTCGGTGCTGCGGCGTTCGCGGCAGGCGCACGCGGCGGCGGACGAGCCCAGCCTGCGCTTCGGCGGCTACGTGTTCTATCCGCGCCAGCGCCGCCTGCAGACGCGCGAAGGCACGACCGTGGAGCTAACCAGCGGCGAACTGCAGATGCTGGAGATGTTCCTGTACCACCCCAACCGTCTGCTCTCGCGCGACCAGATCCTCGAATGGACGCGCGGCCGCGACGGCGGTCCGTTCGACCGCAGCGTCGACATGCAGATCGGCCGCCTGCGCCGCAAGATCGAGACCGACGCCGCCGCCCCGCAACTGATCAAGACCGTGCGCGGCCAGGGCTACTGGTTCTCCGCCGCGGTCGAGCGCGTGCCGTGAACGAGCGGCCGGCGCCGACGCCGTTCGAACAGGCGTTCGGCAGCCTGGCGGTGCTGCGTCAGGTGCTCGACTCGGCGCCGGACGCGATGCTGATCGTCGACGCCGGCGGCGCGATCCGCTACTGGAACACCGAGGCGGAAAAACTGTTCGGCTACGGCGAGGACGCCATCCGTGGCCGCTCCGTCGAGACGCTGGTGCCGGCGCGCCTGGCCGACGCCCACCGCGCGCACCGCGGGCGCTACATGCAGCAACCGCAGCGCCGCCCGATGGGCATCGGCATGGAACTGCGCGGCCTGCGCAGCGACGGCACGGAAGTGCCGATCGAGGTCAGCCTGAACGCGGTGACGATCGGCGGCGGCGCCTACGTGATCGCCTCGGTGCGCGACATCGGCGCCAAGCTGCGCGCCGAGGAAGACCAGCGCCGCCTGCGCCAGCAGGAAATGCTTCTGGCGATGTGGGAGCAGACGCTGCGCAGCTCGTCCTTCGACGCGGCCTGCCGCGTCACCGTGCAGGGCGTGCGCGACGCGCTCGCCGCGCGCCGCATCTGCGTGTACGAATTCGCCCCCGGCCGCGGCTCCCGCCTGGTGCGCGTGGCCTACGACACCGACGCCGACGGCAACCCGATCTGGGTCGATCTCGCCGCGCTGCCGCAGGTGGCAGCGCTGCTGCAGGACGAAACCGACGCCGCCGCCACCGCCGCGCCGGCGGTGGCGATGCGGCTGTACAACGACGCGCAGGGCGTCGAACTGGTGCTGTCGCTGCGCGCGCACACCGGCATCCTCGGCGCGCTCACCATCGCGCGCCCGGCCGGCGCCTGGTTCGGCAGCGACGACATCTACGTGGCGCAGAGCGTGGCCCACCTGCTGGCGCACGCGCTGGCGCGCAGCCAGTCGGACCAGCTGCTGGTCGCGGCGGCGCAGATGGAGGCGCTCGGCCAGTTGAGCAGCGGCATCGCCCACGAGTTCAACAACCTGCTCAGCATCATGGCCGGCAACCTGGAGATCCTCAGCGCGCGCCTGCAGGACAACGCCTCGATGGAGAAGATGGTGCGCGCCGCGCTGCGCGCCACCCGCCGCGGCGGCGAGCTGACCAAGCGCCTGCTGATGCTGGCGCACAAGCAGCCGGCCAAGGTCGCCGCCTACCACATCCAGCAATTGCTGCCGGGCCTGGCCGAACTGGTGACGCGCGCGGTCGGCGAGCGCATCGAGGTGCTGCTCGACGTGCCGTCCGACCTGCCCGCGGTTGCGCTCGACCCTTCGGTGCTGGATGCCTGCATCATCAACCTCGCCACCAACGCGCGCGACGCCATGCCCGACGGCGGCCGGCTCACCCTCGGCGCCGGGTTCGTGCGGCTCGACGCGGCGCCCGACCCCGAGCACGCCGCGCAGTTCGCGCCCGGCGAATTCGTCGTGGTGGCGGTCGCCGATACCGGCTGCGGCATGACCGAGGAAGTGCGGCGGCGCGCCTTCGAGCCTTTCTTCACCACCAAGGAAGCCGGCCGCGGCACCGGCCTCGGCCTGGTGCTGGTGCGCTCGCTGATGCACCAGATCGGCGGCTGCCTGACGCTGCACAGCGCGGCCGGCTTCGGCACGGTGGTCAAGCTGTACTTCCCGGTGGCGAGGACCGCCGTCTCGGGCAGCCGCACCGAGGCCCCGCGCGGCGCGGGCGAGCGCGTGCTGCTGGTCGAGGACGACGAGGCGGTGCGCGAGACCACCACGCTGCTGCTGGAGGATCTCGGCTACGCCGTGGCGGCCGTGGATTCGGTGGCCGCCGCGCGCGCGGAACTGGCGTGCCGCGCCGACATCGCGATCGTCTTCAGCGACGTGGCGCTGGGCGGCCCCGCCGACGGCATCGACCTCGCCGACGAACTGCGCCGCAGCCGCCCTTCCCTGCCGGTCGTGCTGACCTCAGGTTACGCGGCCTCGCTGAGCGCACGGCTGGGCGATCATCCGGCCGTGGCCAGCCTGCTGGCCAAGCCGTTCAGCCGCGAACAGCTCGCGACGGCCCTGCGCGACGCGCTGGTGCGGCCGCGCGCGGACTGACGCGGAGCCCCCGCGCCTCAGGCCGCCCAGGCGGCGGCGCGGCCCAGCCGCTCGCGGTCGCGGATGCTGATGTGCCGGCCTTCCACCTGCACCGTGCCTTCGCGGTTGAAGCGGCTCAGGCCGCGGCTGATCGTCTCCAGCTTGAGGCCGAGGTAGCTGGCGATGTCCTCGCGGGTCATCTTCAGCACGTACTCGGTGCCGGAGTAGCCGCGCGCCGCGTAGCGCCGGCCGAGATCGAGCAGGAACGTGGCCAGGCGCTCCTCGGCGGTGGTCGAGCCGAGCAGCAGCATGGTCATCTGCTCGTGCTGGAGCTCGTGCGCCAGCTTGCGGATCAGCGCCTCGTTCAGCGTGCGCACGTCGATGCCCATGCGCTCCAGGCGGCGCAGCGGCACTTCGATGGCGACGCTGTACTCGAGCGCGCGGATCGAGGTCGGATGCACCTCCGCATCCAGCGCGTCCAGGCCCAGCAGGTCCTCGGCGAAATAGAACCGGGTCACCTGCTCGCGGCCGTCGATGCCGATGCGCACCGCCTTGGCCGAGCCGCTGGACAGCAGGAACAGCGATTCGAACGGATCCCCGGCGTGCACGATGTGTTCGCCCTTCTGCAGGCGCACGACGTGCAGGGTCGTCTGCGCGGAGTAGCCGGCCAGGCAGCGTCCCAGCGCGCTGCGCTGCAGGGCGGCGTCGGCGAGGTTGCGGGCGGAGGAGAGGTCGATCGGAGGACGTGTGGTCATGACGAGCGTCTCGGGGAAGGGGCCACGCGTCCACCCTAGCGCGGGCGTCGCGCAACCGTGCCACCGCGCGGTCACGCCGTGTAACGGCGCGTAACGGCGCCTCGCCCCGGCGCCGGACGGGATTGATCCATCTCAAGCCGCGACCCGTCCACGGTTGCTAGAACTCGACC
>NZ_DF970239.1:0-3922 GCF_000953855.2 Mizugakiibacter sediminis | reverse complement strand
GGGCTCGCCAAGGTGGCGAAGACGATCAGCAACCTGCGCGGCGCCTGGGTCAGCGACATCAAGGTCAACACGGAGCCGGACGGCCGCGTCAAGGAATGGCGCGTCGAACTGAAGGTGACCTTCGTCGTCGAATGAGGCGGCTCCGCGCCGGGCGCGCGACGCGGCGCCGGCCGGCGCGCGCCGCCGCCCGGCCGCCGCCGGGAGCGCCGTCTTGACGGGCACCGCCTACACCCTCGAAGTGCGGCCGGCGCTGCCGCCGGAACTGGCCGGCATGGACGACCTGGCCGGCAACCTGCTCTACAGCTGGGACCGGCGCGTGCGCCGGCTGTTCTATCAGATCGATCCGCAACTCTGGGAGCGCTGCAGCCACAACCCCAAGCTGTTCCTGCGCCGCGTCGACCAGGTGCGCCTGCAGGCGTACGCGCGCGACTCCGACTTCCTCAAGGACTACCGCGAGGTCCTCGGCCGCGCCAACGCCTACAACGAACCGCACCCGCCGGCGCCGGGGCTGGATCCCGGCGTGGCGCGCGAGCACGTCGCCTACTTCTGCATGGAGTACGGCCTGCACGAAAGTCTGCACCTGTACTCCGGCGGGCTCGGCATCCTCGCCGGCGACTTCTGCAAGGCCGCCAGCGACGCCGGCGTGCCGTTCACCGCGGTCGGCCTGATGTACCGCTCGGGCTACTTCACCCAGACCATCGGCCGCGACGGCCGCCAGCAGACCCACTTCCATCCGACCGATCCCTGCGACCTGCCGGTGACGCCGGCGCGCGACGCCGACGGCTGGCAGGTGCGCGTGACCGTGCCCGTCGGCGAGCGCGAGGTGCAGGCCTGCGTCTGGCAGGCGGTGATCGGCCGCGTGCGCCTGCTGCTGCTGGACACCGACGTGGAGGGCAACTCCCCCGATGACCGCGCGATCACCTACCAGCTCTACGGCGGCGACCGCGACACGCGCATCGCCCAGGAGCTGGTGCTCGGCGTCGGCGGCGTGCGCGCGCTGCGCGCGCTGGGCGTGCATCCCACGATATGGCATCTCAACGAAGGTCATCCCGCGCTGATGATCCTCGAGCTGTGCCGCGAGGCGGTGGCCTCCGGCCTCGATTTCGCCTCCGCGCTGGAGCTCACCGCGGCGTCCGTCGTGTTCACCACGCACACGCCGGTGGCGGCGGGCCACGACCGCTTTCCGCGCCCGATGGCCGCGCACTACCTCGCGCCGATCGCCGCCGGCCTCGGCGTCGACGTGGAACAGGTGCTGGCGCTGGGCGCGCTGGCGCCGGACGGCGGCGAGTTCGACATCACCACCCTGGCGCTGCGCGGCTCGCGCCACCGCAACGGCGTCAGCCGCGTGCACCGCGACGTCGCCGCGCGCATGTTCGCCCACGTGTGGCCGCAGCTCGACGCCGAGGACCTGCCGCTGGTGCACGTCACCAACGGCGTGCACGTGCCGACCTTCCTCGCCCGCGAATGGAGCGACCTGTTCGACGAGCAGCAGCCCGACTGGCGCTCCAAGCTGCGCGACGCCGACTACTGGAAGCGCACCATCGACGCGATCCCCAGCCACCGCTTCTGGGGCCTGCGCCAGTCGCTGAAGTGCGACATGCTGGAGTACGTCGCCTGCGTGCTGGAACGACAGTACCGGCGAGCCTCCTACAGCCGCGCGCGCATCGACCTGATGCGGCGCGTGCTCTCCGCCGACTACAGCACGGCGCTGGTGATCGGCTTCGCGCGGCGCATCACCGCCTACAAGCGCCCGCTGCTGATCTTCCGCGACCTGCAGCGGCTCGGCCGGCTGCTCACCGATCCCGAACGCCCGGTAGTGCTGATCTGCGCCGGCAAGGCGCATCCGCAGGACGGCGAAGGCCAGGCGATCATCCACACCATCAACGCGCTGGCCGGCGAGCCGCCGCTGCTGGGCTCGGTGTTCTTCGTCGAAGGTTACGACATCGCCCTGGCGCGCCGGCTGGTCTCCGGCGTCGACGTCTGGCTGAACACGCCCAGCTTCCCGCAGGAAGCCTGCGGCACTTCCGGGCAGAAGGCCGCGATCAACGGCGCGCTGAACCTGAGCGTGCTCGACGGCTGGTGGGCCGAAGGTTACGACGGCGGGAACGGCTGGGCGGTCACGCCGCGCGCCGACGACGCCGCGCCGGAGCAGCGCGACACGCTGGAGGCGGAGGAACTGCTCGACCTGCTCGAACACGAGATCGTGCCGCTGTACCACCGCCGCAACGCCGCCGGCCTGCCCGAAGGCTGGGTGGCGCGCGCCAAGGCGGCGATGCGCAGCACGCTGCCGCGTTTCAACACCGACCGCATGCTCGCCGACTACCTCGAGCGCCTGTATCTGCCCGGCAGCCGCCACCGGCGCCTGCTGGAAGCCGACGGCGGCGAGGCGGCGGCGGCGCTGGCCGCCTGGCGCGCGCGCATCCGGCGGCACTGGGGCAAGGCCGCGCTGCGCTGGGCGGCGCCGCCGCCGGACCACGCGGCCGCGGGCATGCCGGTGACGCTGCGCGTGGTCGCCGACCTCGGCGAACTCGGCGCGCGCGACGTCGTCGTGGAATGCGTGATCGGGCGCGATGACGCGCCGTCCGGGCAGGCGCCGCTGAGCTACGCCTTCGCGCCCGAACCCGCCGCCGGCGACGAGCAGCCGTACGCGCTCGAGTTCACGCCGCCGCTGGGCGGACTGTTGCGTTACCGCATCCGCATGTACCCGACGCATCCCGCGCTGGCGCACCCGCTGGAAACCGGCTGCATGCTCTGGCTCTGAGCAGCGATGCCCGATCCGTTCCGCGCCGGCGGCTCAGGCGCAGCGTCCGCCGGCGCCGAGCGCGGCGCGCACGCGCGCGGCCAGCGCCGGCGTCAGTCGCCGCGGCGGCAGCCGCCAGCGCCAGTTGCCGTCGAGGGTGCCCGGCGTGTTGAAGCGCGCGCGCGAGTCCAGCCCGAGCAGGTCCTGCAGCGGCAGCACCGCCAGCGCCGCTTTCGAGTCCAGCACCGCCTGCAGCAGCGGCCACGGCATCGGCTCGCGGCATGCGCCCAGCGCCTCGCGCACGCGCGCGCGGGCGGCGGCGTCCAGGCCGCGCCACCAGCCCAGCGTGGTGTCGTTGTCGTGGGTGCCGCTGTAGGCGACGCAGGCCGCGACGTAGTTGCGCGGCAGGTGCGGATTGGCGAGATCGCCGTCGAAGCCGAACTGCAGCACGCGCATGCCCGGCAGGCGCAGCGCCTCGCGCAGCGCCTCCACCGCCGGCGTGATCGTGCCGAGGTCCTCGGCCAGCAGCGCCGGCGGATCCGGCAGCGCCTGCACGCGCAGGAAGGGCTCCGCGCCCGGCCCCGGGCACCAGTAGCCTTCGGCCGCGGAACGCGCGTTTGCCGGCACGGCCCAGTAGGCCTCGTAGCCGCGGAAGTGGTCGATGCGCAACAGATCGAAGCGCTCGCCCTGCACGCGTACGCGCTCGACCCACCAGGCGTAGCCCGCCTCCGCCATGCGCGGCCAGTCGTACAGCGGCGATCCCCACCACTGTCCTTGCGGCGCGAACGCGTCCGGCGGCACGCCCGCGCTTTCCAGCGGTGCGCCGCGCGCATCCAGGCGGAACAGCCGGCGGTCGGCCCAGACGTCGGCGCTGTCGTAGGCCGGATAGATCGGCAGGTCGCCGCACAGCAGCACGCCGCGCGCGTGCGCCGCTTCGCGCAACGCGTCCCACTGGCGCTGGAACACGAACTGCACGAAGGTCTCGCGCTCCACCGCGCGGCGCAGCGCGGGCGTCAGCGCCGCCGCCGCGGCTTCCGGGCCCTCGCGCCACGGCGACGGCCACTGCGGCCACGCCGCCCCGCGGTGCAGCCGGCGCAGCACGCGGAACAGCGCGTAGGCGGGCAGCCAGGCGCGTTCGCGCGCGCGGAAGGCGTCGCAGGCGTCGCGCAGCGCGGCGGGCGC
>NZ_DF970238.1:17656-87004 GCF_000953855.2 Mizugakiibacter sediminis | reverse complement strand
GCGCGCGCGCTGGACGCGCCGCGCCCGTGGCTGCTCGACGACGCGCAGGCGCTTTCGCTCAGCCAGCAACCGCCGCGCACGCTGGCCGAGCTGCACGAGCGCACGCGCGGCCAGCGCGCGCTGCGCTCGGCGCCGCGCGCCGAGCTTTTCGAATTGCTGCGACGCCCGCTCGACGCCGCCGAGATCGAAGCCACCGCCGCGGTGCCGGGCGCGCCCGAGGGCGCGGCCAAGCGCGCGCTGGCGGCGATGAAGCAGGCCACCGACGCGCTCGCCGCCGAACTCGACCTGCCCGGCGGCTTGCTCTGCCCGCGCCGCGCGCTCGAGGAATACGTCGTCACCCGCGCCTGGCCGGACCTGCTGGAAGGCTGGCGCCGCGAGATGCTGGAACCGCGCCTCGCCGCCCTGCTGCCGGACTGACATGCCGACCTTCGCCACCGCCTTCGCGCCCGCCTGCGTCGGCAACGTCGCCGTCGGCTTCGACATCCTCGGCCACAGCATCGACGGTCCCGGCGACACCGTGCGCGTGCGCCGCATCGATGCGCCCGAGGTCGTCGTCGAGAACGTGCACGGCGTGGTCGACGACCTGCCGCGCGACGCGCGCAACACCGCGGTCGCCGCGCTGCAGGCGCTGCGCGTCGCGTGCGATGTGCGCCACGGCTACGCCGTCTCGATCGGCAAAGGCATACCGCTGGCTTCGGGCATGGCGGGCTCGGCGGCCAGCGCCGTCGCCGCCGTGGTCGCGGCGAACGCGCTGCTGCCCGCGCCGCTGCCGGCGGAGGCGCTGTTCGAGCACGCGCTGGCCGGCGAAACGGTGGCCAGCGGCGGACGCAACGGCGACAACGTCGGCCCCTTGCTGCTCGGCGGACTGGTGCTGGCAGCGCGCGGCAGACTGGTAACGATCGCGGTGCCGGAGGTCTGGCGCTGCGTGCTGGTGCATCCGCACGCGCACGTGCTCACCCGGGTGGCGCGCGAACGCCTGCGCGAGCCGTTCGCCCTGGCGACGGTGATCGAGCAGACCGCCAACCTGGCCCTGGTGCTGGCCGGCTGCCAGCGCGGCGACGCCGCGCTGGTGCGCGCCGGCCTGGCCGACGCCCTGGCGGAACCGCGCCGCGCCGACCTGGTGCCCGGTTTCGCCGCCGTGCAGCAGGCGGCGCGCGACGCCGGCGCGATGGGCTGCAGCCTGTCCGGCGCCGGCCCCAGCCTGTTCGCCTGGTTCGAGCATGCCGCCGCGGCGCACGCCGGCGCCGCCGCGATGCGCGCTGCCTTCGCCGACGCCGGCCTGGCCAGCGACGCCTGGATCTCGCCGATCGCCGGTCCGGCGGCGCGCGTGCTGGAAGCCGCCTGACGGGGCTTGGCGGCGCGCGCGGGCTGCTGGTAAGATGCGCGGCTCGCGCGGCACGCTCCGCGCGATGCGGTTCACGCACGTGGGGCGGTAGCTCAGCTGGGAGAGCGTCGCGTTCGCAATGCGAAGGTCGGGAGTTCGATCCTCCTCCGCTCCACCAATAACCAAAAACCCAACCCTTATCGGTTGGGTTTTTTCTGCCCGGAATGCCAGTGTTGGCGCGGTTTCCGGCCTTGCTGCGACGGACGCCGCCGCCCCGGATGGCCCGGTTTCGGGCGGTTTTCCGTTCTCTGTCCCCGCCCATTCTCTGTTTCTGCGAAGGAGGACTTCGCACCCACCCCAGCGCTGGCGCGGGTTTCCGGCGACTTGTTCGTCAGGCAAACCGCCTGCACGCTGGCGACCCGACCCCGAACGGGCTACCCGTTCACGATAGGCCGGACCTCCCAGGTGATTGCCATGTCGGGCCGGTAGACCACCTCGTTGCCGTACTTGATGCTGGCCTTCAGGTGTTCTGCCAAGGGCTTGTCGTACTTTTCGATCTGCCTGATGGCGCGGTCGACGGCGTTGCGGAAGGCGTCACGGACGTTCTTGCGCTTGTCTCCGACCCTGCGCTGTCGCCCGCCAAGGCCCTTGCCGCCCTCGATGTACTTGACCAGGGCCGCCATCTCCTTCTCGATTTCCTCAATGCGGGCGTGGTCACCACGTTCACGCGCTTCTTCCATTTCCTCGAACAGTTCCCTCGCTTGCTGCTTGCACTCGTTCAGCGCACGCCTGTCCGCGACGTCTCCGGCGTCCCCCAAGGGGATACCCTGGGTCACTTGGTAGCCATCTTCAATATCCTCCGGAGCGATGCCGCTGCCGGCAGGCTGTTCAATTGTATTGACGGCATTTCCGACAGCGATCTCATAGACCGACATCTCTCGATCCGGAAACGCCAGCAGGAGGTTGATGTACTCCGCGCCCTTGTCGACGTTGAGCAGGCAGATGGTGTTGCGGCCCTGAAATCGCGTCTCCCAGACCGCACCGCGTTTGCGAAAGAAGTTCTCCGGCTGCTTCTCCATCGAAATCACCGCCGGTACCGAGTTCACCGAAGCGGACTCGTAGACCGTTCGCAGCAGACAGTCGCCGGGCAATGAGCGCTCCCGGATCTGGGTGAAGTAACGCCGCCCGAGCTCGTCGAGCGCTCCCGTCACCTCGTCGGCGTGCCGCTTGTAGAGATCGAATACCCGCTGCGCAGCCTGACCGGTGCTGCTGTAGTTCAGGTACTTGAGTACGCGACCGACGTCGGGGTAGCTGCTGACGAACTGTGTCACGTCCGTCAGGTTCTTCACCTGGTTGGCTCGCTCCAGGTAGGCGGCGGCCATGATCTTGTCCTCGCCTTTGTCCCGGCTCTGGGTGAAGACGTCGACCTTGTAGTGCTCCACCGGGTCGTGCTGATCGGCCTTGGCGGCGAGAATGGCGAAGCGCCGGTCGATGCACTGCGAGCAGCCGCCGCAATGGGTGTGCTGATTCGTCATCTCCCAAGTGTGCGTGCAGGTCATCGAGTGCTTGATCAAGTCGTGGCAGCCCGCGTCGGTGATGATCTTGACAACGTCGGCCTTGGTTTTCCAGATGTAGGGGTTCTCGACGGTGAAAGGCTCGCCTGCCACCAATGAAAGCAGGTCTTGGAAGCCTTTCATCACTCTCGGGTGCGTTGTCCTTGTGGCACGGCCACCGACCACCTGAGCGCACACAGGGAGGTTCAGGCTGATGACGCCGTTCTCGTAAAAGCGGACGCTCTTGAGATTGAGCATCCGAGCAATCGTCGCGCCGATGGAGACGTACAGGAACGACCGGCTGCGCTGGGTGTACTCGTGGTTCAGTTCTTTGGTCTTGTGGACGCGAACGGTAATGCGGTGCGGTACGTTGTCGCCTGCTTTCGCGGCCAGCATCTCTTCGAGTACGCGGTGTCGCTTGTTGAGCTTGGAGGTCGACTTGTGGGTGACCAAGAGCACGCGCCGCTTCTGGTTCACAACCTCATCGATGGCACCGGCCAGGGAATCCAGTCCCCCGGAAAACATGACCACCTGCTCCGGCATCCCGTACATCTGCTGGGTGTCATTGAACTCGAGGTATTCCTGGAACTGGTGATCCTGGTCGAGTTTGACGAAGTCGAACTCGTACTGATCGTCGGACAGAAACCCTAGCGTCGAGCACAGCGTCTCCTGTACCTCCGCGCTGTTCCAGAAATCGGGATTGCGCACCGGAACCACGAAATGCAGGTCGCGCCGCCAGCCGTCACCGAAGCTATCGACATCGTCCGCGCCGCGTCTGACCACCTGATCGGCGCTGTAGACGTAGGTGGCGATCTCAAGCAGGTCGTGGAACAGCGGCGGCACACCACGAAACATTTTGGTGTGGACGTCTTCGATCCGCAGGGTGATGTTGCCGTGCCCGGCCTTGCCAGAGAGCCGCAGCCGCAGATCTCGCGAGGGGTCTTCGCTGATGCCTTTGGCGGATGCGTTGCCGCAGAGTACGTATCGCTTATCTTGCATCGCTACTCGCTCCCATCTTCAACTCGTCCCTCATCTTCTTCAGCGCGTAGCCCGCGAATCCGTCCGACGATTTTCTGGAGATGTCGCCGCCCTCGTGAAAGCGGTGCTTGGAAAACCACTCGCTCGAAAACTGCTCGACGATGAGCGAGGCTTCCCGGGTATGGATTTGCAGTGCGGCATTGAATTCGGCGGCCTGATTCATCGTGGCAAAACGCATCCCCTCGCCGAGCTGGGTGTTGACGACCTTGCTCAGGAAATACTGGAGACCCTCGTTGGCCAGCCGAGCGAAAAAGTGCCGTGAAAACTCGCCGAACTCCCGGGGCTTGCCCAAGTCGGCCAAGGCCGCACGCATCGTGTCCGGGTCGGAAGAGAACAGCGAATGCAGCTTGGGGGCGAGCACATCGTTGACGGCACCGACGATGGCCCGGTTGGCGAGCATGCCGAGATCGGAGCGCTTGCCGTTGCCTTCTACGCGCCGATCCAGCGCCTCGGTGATTGCCGTGGTCACATCGGTGAGCGAGGGATCGGCGGGGAGATGGATGCCCGCCGCGGCGAGATGCAAGAGGATGTCGGGCTTCTTGGCGGCAATCGCCATCTGCGTCATCAGCCAGACGGCCTCGGTGTAGCCGACATCCTTCATGACGAAGGAGAAAGCCTTTTCCGCCGCCGCGATGGTGGCTTGGGCGATCTGAGACACGTTGGCGCCGGCGGCGATCAGGCCGACGACCTCCTTCCACTCCTTCGTCCTTGGCAGAACCCCGAGCCGAACATGCCCCATCCTGTTTCCCCCGTAGAGATCAGTGCATCGCCGTCAATCGTCGCGCTTGATCACGACGATGCTGCGTGCCTTCTTTGCTTCCTTCCTCACATACCCCTTGCGCACCAACTGTGTGATCTGTTCATGAGCGCTGGCGTGGCTGATCCCCAGCGCCTCGGCCAGCTCCTTGACGGTGGGCGGCAGGCCTGTGCTGTCGAGGATCTGACAGATCGCCCTCAACGTCCTGGCCTGCGGCTCCGTAATCCCCTCGGTCTTTCGCTTGCTCATGGCTTTGCTCCTGGCCGACGCGTGCAATATATGACCTGATGAATATCAGGTCAATGGAGGCGACCCGGCGCGAAATCTCTCCGAACCGGCTGCTGACCGAAGGTGCGTCGCCCCCCGCTCATGCCGGTTGAAACGGGATACTCCGACCGCCGCTCGGGCATATTCTTCGTGACGGTCTGATGATTTCACTGGGTACCGATATGACCGTCGAACAAACACTCCCCGAATTGATGTCGCCCTGCGCCCGGGCGCGCGAGGCCGCAGCCATCCTTGCGGCCGCCATTGCCCGCCTGCATGCCACCCGCCCCTGCGACAGCGAGATTTCTCTTGGCTTCCCGGCAGCCGAGCGCGTTCATACAAACCCCTCTACAGAAGGAGTTTGCCAATGAATGCATCGACAACCGGCCCGTCCCTGGCGGCGCAGATCGCCAATCTGCCCAAACTGCCCATGAGCGAGTTGTGGGCGCTTTGGGACAAGTATTTCCCGCGCCGCCCGCCGCACCACAACCGGAACTATGTCGAAGGTCGGCTCGCCTACAAGATCCAGGAGGAAGCGCTGGGCACCAAGCTCGAGGTGCAGACGCAGATGGCGCGCATCGGCGAAGCGCAATCGAAGATCAAGACGCAGCGCGGCGTCGAAGTCCAGGTGGTGCCGGGCACCGTGCTGGTGCGCGAATTCGACAACCGCGAGCACCGCGTGACCGCGCAGGCCGACGGCAGCTTCGAATATGAAGGCCGCCGCTTCAAAAGCCTGTCTGGCGTCGCGCGCCACATCACCGGCACCCAATGGTCGGGACCGCTGTTCTTCGGCATCACCAAGACCAAGCGGGGTGGGAAATGAAAGCGGTGGTCACCAAGAAACGCTGCGCCGTCTACACCCGTGTGTCCACGGACGAGCGTCTCGATCAGTCGTTCAACTCGCTCGACGCCCAGCGCGAGGCGGGTCAGGCCTACATCGTGAGCCAGCGCGCCGAGGGCTGGCTGCCGGTGGGCGACGACTACGACGACGGCGGCTACTCGGGCGGAAACATGGAACGCCCGGCCTTGAAGCGCCTGCTGGCCGACATCGTCGCCGACCAGATCGACATCGTGGTGGTCTACAAGATCGACCGCCTGACCCGCAGCCTGACCGACTTCGCCAAGCTGGTGGAGGTGTTCGAGCGCCACAAGGTGTCGTTCGTGTCGGTCACCCAGCAATTCAACACCACGACCTCGATGGGACGGCTGATGCTCAACATCCTGCTGTCCTTCGCCCAGTTCGAGCGCGAGGTCACGGGCGAGCGCATCCGCGACAAGATCGCCGCCAGCAAGCGCAAGGGCTTGTGGATGGGCGGCTACACGCCGCTGGGCTACGAGATCAAGGACCGCAAGCTCGTCATCGAGGAAAAGGACGCCGAGATCATCCGGCGGATCTTCACGCGCTTCACCGAGCTGCGCTCGATCACCGACGTCGTCCGCGAACTCGCCCTCGAAGGCCTGACCACCAAGCCCAACCGTCTCAAGGACGGCCGCGTGCGCAACGGCACGCCGATGGACAAGAAGTACATCTCCAAGCTGCTGCGCAATCCGATCTACGTCGGCGAGATCCGCCACAAGGGAACGGTGTTTGCCGGGCAGCACGAGCCGATCATCACCCGCCAACTGTGGGATCGGGTGCAGGGCATCCTGGCCGAGGATGCCTACGAGCGGATGGGCAAGACCCAAACCCGCCACAAGACCGATGCCTTGCTGCGCGGGCTGATGTACGGCCCCGACGGCGGCAAGTACCACATCACTTACAGCAAGAAGCCCTCGGGCAAGAAGTACCGCTACTACATCCCCAAGGCCGACAGCCGCTACGGCTACCGCAGCAGCGCCACCGGCATGATCCCGGCCGACCAGATCGAGGAAGTGGTGGTGAACCTGCTGATCGGCGCGCTGCAGTCGCCCGAGAGCATTCAGGGAGTCTGGAACACCGTGCGCAGCCAGTACCCGGAGATCGACGAACCGACCACCGTGCTGGCCATGCGCCGTCTCGGCGAGGTCTGGAAACAACTGTTCCCCGCCGAGCAAGTGCGTCTGGTCAATCTGCTGATCGAGCGTGTCCAGCTCCTCTCCGACGGCGTCGACATCGTCTGGCGCGAGTCCGGCTGGCGGGAGCTGGCCGGGGAACTGCGTCCTGACAGCATCGGCGGCGAGATGCTGGAGCTGGAGGCACTGTCATGAACCGCTCATCCAAGAAGCTGATCAGCGATGGCAAACCCCACGAGCGCCGCCACCCACTGGAGGGAGGCGGGGTGCGCATCACCACCTTCGTTCCCCTCCATTTCAAGAAACGGGGCGTCAAGAAGGTGATCGTCGCACCGGAGGGCGTCAGCCAGCCGGTCGCCGTCACCGCGACGCCGGTGCTCACTCCCGAACAGGATCGCCCGCTGCTCAAGGCACTGGGGCGCGGTATCTACTGGCAGCAACTGATCGACAACGGGACGGTGACCAGCGGCACCGAGATCGCCGAGCGCGAAGGCATCCACCGCTCCACGGTGAACGACCTGCTGCGGCTGGCGCTTCTCGCCCCCGACATCGTCCAGGCCGCCTACGAAGGACGGCTGCCCCGGGCGGTGTCGCTGGAGGCCATCCTGCGGGCCAAGGTGCCCTTGGACTGGAATGAGCAACGTCGTTTGATCGCCTCCCTCGGGTAGCGGAGGGGCCGCGCAAAAAATTTTTCCGCTACGCCAAAAGTAGCTGTTGCTACGCCGGATGTAGCGCCTTCCCCGATGAAGGCGTGAACCGGCGTCAACGGCCAGTACAGGACTGGCCACCGGTCGCGTCCCCATCCCTGAACGGGAAAGGAGCACGGCAATGGCCTATGAATTGGCACTGTCAGGCGGCGTCGGTGGCACACCGGACCGCAAACCCGGCGTCGGTTTCAGTTCGACGCCAACTTCTGAATCCACGGCGCTATCCGAGCGGCGCTTCCTCTCCGAAGCCGAACTCGCCCAACGCTGGGGCATGTCCCCCAAGACACTGACGCGCTGGCGCGGCCTCGGCCGGGGCCCGGTCTTCAACAAGTTCTCGAAGAAGGTGGCCTATCCCCTCGATGGCAAGAACGGCGTGCTCGATTACGAGAAGCGCCACGTCTATGCCTCGACGTCCGAACGTGTGCAGGCGTGAGGAGATGACCATGAACGAACTCACCATCTTCCCCGCCGACATCGCCGCGATGTCCGTCAGCCAACTGGCCGCACTGCCGCCCGCGCAGAAAGCCGAGATCGACAAGAACCTCGATGCGGCCATCGACTGGCTGAAGAAGGCGCGCAACAAGTTCGATGCCGCGCTGGAGCAGTGTTACGGCGAGCAGGCCCGCGCCGCGCTGCGTGAATCCGGCCGCGATTTCGGCACCGCTCACATCAGCGATGGCCCGCTGCACATCAAGTTCGAGCTGCCCAAGAAGGTCAGCTGGAACCAGCAGCAACTGGCCGAAATCGCCGAGCGTATCGTGGCTTCGGGCGAGAAGGTCGAGGGCTACCTCGACATCAAGCTGTCCGTCTCCGAATCCCGCTTCACGAACTGGCCGCCTGCCTTGCAGCAGCAGTTCGCCGCCGCTCGCACCGTGGATTCCGGCAAGCCGTCGTTCCGGCTGGCCCTGGTCTCGGAGGACTGAACCATGAACACCCAACTGATCCCATTCGCCTTCGAAGGCTTGCCCATCCGTGTGACCACGGATGCACAGGGCGATCCCTGGTTTGTCGCGGCCGATGTGTGTGCCGCGCTCCATCTGCCCGATACCCACAAGGCCGTCGCCCGCCTGGACGATGACGAAAAGGGGCGGAATTCAATTCCGACCCCTGGCGGCGAGCAGGACATGACCATCGTCAACGAGCCGGGCTTGTACAGCCTCGTGCTGGGCAGCCGCAAGCCAGAGGCCAAGCGCTTCAAGCGCTGGGTCACGCACGAGGTCTTGCCGGCGATCCGCAAGACGGGCAGCTACGCCGTTCCCGGCGCACTGGCGGCCTTGCCTGCTCCGACGCACGACCGCGTGTCGGCGATCCTGCTGATCGGCGAGGCCGTGGCGAAAGTGCCGGGGGTCAAGCCGGGCATCGCGGCGGCGGCAACGCTGACCTGCATCCAGGAGAACACCGGCATCAGCACCGAGGTGCTGCGCCGCGCGCTGCCGTCGGCCAACGCGCCGGTCTGCGCGCTCAACGCGACCCAGCTCGGCAAGTTGCTGAACCGCTCGGCCAAGGCCACGAACCAGTTGCTGGCGTCCAGCGGATTCCAGTTCCGCAACGACCGCGACGAATGGGAACTGACCAAGGCCGGTGAAGCCTGGGCCGAGGCCATGCCGTACTCGCGCAACGGGCACAGCGGCTACCAGATCCTGTGGAATCCAGCGGTCGCCGAGCAGTTGAAGGAGGTGGCGTGATGGCACTTCCCATCGTCACCGCCGACCAGCGACTGGCCGAGAAGCGCGGCGTCAAGGGCGTGCTGATCGGCAAGGCAGGCATCGGCAAGACCTCGCAACTGTGGACGCTCGATGTCGCGTCCACCCTGTTCTTCGATCTGGAGGCCGGCGATCTGGCCGTCGAGGGCTGGGCCGGCGACACGATCCGGCCGCGCACCTGGGCCGAGTGCCGCGACTTCGCCGTGTTCATCGGCGGACCGAACCCGGCGCTGCGCGACGACCAGCCGTACAGCCAGGCGCATTTTGAGGCCGTCTGCGCCCGCTACGGTGATCCGACCCAGCTCGCCAAGTACCAGACCCTGTTCGTCGATTCGATCACGGTCGCCGGCCGGCTTTGTCTGCAGTGGTGCAAGGGCCAGCCGCAGGCCTACTCGGAGAAAACCGGCAAGCCGGACAGCCGGGGCGCTTACGGCCTGATGGGTCAGGAGATGATCGCCTGGCTCACCCACCTGCAGCACACGCGCGGCATGAACGTGTGGTTCGTCGGCATCCTCGAGGAGAAGCTCGACGACTACAACCGCCGCATCCAGCAGTTGCAGATCGACGGCGCCAAGACCGGCCTCGAACTGCCCGGCATCGTCGACGAGGTGATCACGCTCGCCGAACTGAAGGCCGACGACGGCTCGAGCTACCGCGCCTTCGTCTGCCACACGCTGAACGCGTGGGGTTTCCCCGCCAAGGACCGCTCCGGCCGCCTCGACGCGATCGAGGAGCCGCACCTCGGCCGCCTGATGCAGAAGATTGCCGGCCCCGCCCGCCCCGCGCCCGAGCGGCTCGACTTCACGCGCCCGGCCGCCGCCCCTCAAACCACCGAATGCTGAGCAGGAGTAAACCATGACCACCTGGAACGATTTCAACGACGCCGAACAGCAGCACGACTTCGACCTCATCCCCAAGGGCACCGTCGCCCGCTTGCGCATGACCATCAAGCCGGGCGGCTACGACGACCCAAGCCAAGGCTGGACCGGAGGTTACGCCACCCAGAGCTTCGACACCGGCTCGGTCTATCTCGCCTGCGAGTTCGTCGTGCTGGAGGGCGAGTACGCGAAACGCAAACTGTGGAGCAACGTCGGCCTCTACAGCCCCAAGGGGCCGACCTGGGGTCAGATGGGCCGCAGCTTCGTCCGCGCTGCGCTCAATTCGGCGCGCAACGTCCACCCGCAGGACATGAGCCCGCAGGCGACGGCCGCCCGTCGCATCCAGGGTCTCCACGAGCTCGACGGCCTCGAATTCGTCGGCCGCATCGACGTCGAGAAGGACGCCAAGGGCGAGCTGCGCAATGTGGTCAAGCTCGCGGTCGAGCCGGGCACGCCCGAGTACGCGCAGGCGATGGGGCAAGCGAGCCGGTCGTCCCAGCCGGCAGCGGGCACGGCCGCACGTCCCGCGCCTGCGGCCCAGCACCGCGCCGCGCCCGTCACCGGCAAGCCCGCCTGGGCGCAGTGAGGGAGGAGACGACGTGGATGAAGTGCTGGATCTGCAAGCGACAGGCGCGCGGGTACGGCTTCACGGACGGCCGCTACGAGGCGGCCGATCCGCGACGCTATCCGATGGACTGGGTGTTTTGCTCGCGCCGTTGCCAGGACGCGTTCGCCGCGATGTACGGCAACTGGCGGGACGGCCGCAAGGGAGGGCTGGCGATGAGCGTGTCTGACATTGAACAGGGCGCGCGGCGCGCCTGCCTCAAGGCCTTCGGCGCGGCGGCCGGCCACATCGGTTTCGACAAGCCCTTGGGCGCCTACTCGGAAGCCGAGGCGCTCGCCGTGATCGACGCCATCGTCACCCGCTACAGCGAGGCGATGGTCGAGCACCACGAGGCGAGCAAGTACCCGCCGGTGCGCGGCCTCGAGAACCCGGTGAGCGATCCGCTCGCCGATTTTGACGACGACATTCCATTTTAGCGAGGGATGCGATGCTGGATTTCAATTCAAGTTCGTCCCTCTCCGGGCGGCTTACCGCGCTGGTCGATCTGGGCATGCAGCGGACACGCGCCACGCAACCCAGACGCGCCTACCTGGGCGCCTCGCGTCTCGGCGCCAGTTGCGAGCGCGCGCTGCAATACGAGTACGCCGACGCGCCGGTCGACACGGGTCGCGAGATCGGCGGCCGGATGCTGCGCATCTTCGAACGCGGCCACGTCATCGAGGACTGCATGGCGGGCTGGTTGCTGGAGGCGGGTTTCGAACTTCGCACACGCCGGGACGACGGCGAGCAGTTCGGCTTCGCGGCGGCGGACGGCCGTCTGCAAGGCCACATCGACGGCGTCATCGTCGGTGGCCCGGAGGGCTTCGCCTATCCCGCGCTGTGGGAGTGCAAAGCCTTGAGCCACAAGTCCTGGAACGACCTGGAGAAAAAGGGCTTGGCCACGTCCAAGCCCATCTATGCCGCGCAAGTGGCGCTCTACCAAGCCTATCTCGAATTGCACGAGCACCCGGCGCTGTTCACTGCAGTGAACGCCGACACGATGGAGATCTACGCCGAACTCGTGCCCTTTGACGCAGCGCTCGCTCAGCGCATGTCGGATCGGGCGGTGAAGGTCATCACGGCGACCGAAGCCGGCGAGCTGCTGCCGCGCGCCTTCCATGACCCGACCCACTTCGAATGCCGGATGTGCGCGTGGCAAGACCGCTGCTGGAGGGTAACACCATGAAGCATTTCCACCCGCAGCCTCCGGCGGCGGAACCGATGGTGGACGCCCGCCAGGCCGCCAGTCTGCTGAATCTGCCTGCGTACTACTTCACCAAGCCTCGGTGCCGCGCCTCGAAGCGCATCCCGCACTACCGGGTCGGCCGGATGGTTCGTTTCCGCATGTCGGAGCTCATCGCATGGGCAGCCACGCTGGGAGGCGCTCATGAGTGACTACCGTGTCCGTATCTCGGTGCGCAATGCCCGGTTGCTGCGCGCCATCGAACAGGCGGGCCACCGGCCGGGGGCTCAGTTCGCCAATGCAGTTGGCATCAGCTACAGCGGGGCGCTGCTGCCCTACCTCAATCTCACGCGCTCACCGCTGACGCCGGATGGCCTGCTGCGGGAATGCGCCTGGGCCTTGTGCGACTTCCTGCAAGCATCCCCTTCCGATCTGTGGTCGGACGCCCAGCTCCAGCCGCTGCAGCAGAACTATTCCAGCGTCGATCTGGACGCGGGCAGCGTGCAATCGCTGGTCAGCGACACATATACCGTAGACGACCCGCTGCGGCTGGCCAGCCACGCGCAGGCAGGCCGCATTCTTCAGAGCGCCATCGACTCGCTGACACCGCGTGAGGCCCGCGTGATCCGCGAACGGTTCTTTGCCGATGCCTCGCTTGACGAGATTGCCGAAAAGATGGCGGTCACACGCGAGCGTGTCCGCCAGATCGAGGTCAAGGCCATGCGCAAGCTGCGCCACGAATCGCGCATCCCGCGTGATCTGGCCGGCATCGCTGACGTGATCGGAGGAGCTGCGGATGCTTGACTTCAACGACGCGCAAACGCCCCCTCCTCGAGACCTCGGCGCCGAACGCGAAGCGATCCGCGCCGAGCTGCTGGTGCGCCTGGAATCTGTGCTGTTCACGCTGTTTCCGGCCGGCAAGAAGCGCCGAGGGCGTTTCCTGATCGGCGACATCCTCGGCAGTCCCGGCGACAGCCTCGAAGTCGTGCTCGATGGCGACAAGGCCGGTCTGTGGACAGATCGCGCCACTGGCGATGGCGGCGACATCTATGCACTGATCGCCGCGCACCTCGGTATCGACGTACTGAGCGACTTTCCTCGGGTGCTCGATGCGGCCGCCGATCTGCTCGGACGCTCGCGCTCTGTACCGCTGCGCAAGTCCCGCAAAAAGGAAGTGCCCGTCGATGAGCTGGGGCCGGCCACGGCGAAGTGGGACTACCTCGATGCCGAGGGCCATCTCATCGCCGTCGTCTATCGCTACGACCCGCCTGGGCAGAAGAAACAGTTTCGGCCCTGGGATGCGAAGCGGCGCAAGATGGCCCCGCCCGAGCCGCGCCCGCTGTACAACCAGCCGGGGCTGAAGGACGCCGCGCAGGTGGTGTTGGTCGAGGGCGAGAAGTGCGCGCAGGCGCTGATCGACGCTGGCATCAATGCCACCACTGCCATGCACGGCGCCAACGCGCCGGTCGACAAGACCGACTGGTCGCCATTGACCGGCAAGGCGGTGCTGATCTGGCCAGACCGTGACAAGCCGGGCTGGGAGTACGCCACGCAGGCGGCACAGGCGCTGCTGTCGACTGGCGCCAAGTCCTGCCACATCTTGTACCCGCCCGAAGAAGCCGCCGAGGGCTGGGACGCGTTTGATGCCATCGCCGAGGGCTTCGACGTCGCCACCTTCCTCACTCACGGCCCGCGCCTGCAAATGCACGACGTCGCCGATGACGTTGATCCAGTCGTCAGCAGCGACGAGTCGGTGTGGGGCACCGAGGACGCGCTGGCGCTGTCCTTCACGCGGCGCTACCACCGCGACTGGCGCTACGTCGCCGCGTGGGGCCGCTGGCTGGTATGGGACGGACAACGCTGGCGCGCCGAGGACACGCTGGCGGCGACCGACCTGATCCGCAGCGTCTGCCGCCAGGCGGCCGTGCGCGCCGACAACCCCAAGGTCGCCGCCAAATTGGCCAGCTCCGGCACGGTCGGCGGCGTCGAGCGGCTGGCGCGCGCAGACCGCCGGCACGCGGCGACCACCGACGAGTGGGACGCCGATCCCTGGCTGCTCAACACGCCGGGCGGCGTGGTCGATCTCAGGACAGGCCGGATACGCCCGCACGAGCGCGCCGACCGGATGACCAAGATCACCACGGCCACGCCGGCGGGCGAATGTTCGCGATGGACGTCCTTCCTGTCCGACATCACCGGTGGCGACGCCGAGTTGCAGTCCTACCTGCAACGAATGGTCGGCTACTGCCTGACCGGCGTGACCAGTGCGCACGCGCTGTTCTTCCTGTACGGCACCGGCGCCAACGGCAAGAGCGTGTTCGCCAACGTGGTCGCTACCCTCCTCGGCGACTACGCCTCCACCGCGCCGATGGACACCTTCGTCGAGACGCGCGGCGACCGCCATCCGACCGATCTCGCCGGACTGCGCGGCGCCCGCTTCGTGACGGCCATCGAAACCGAACAGGGACGGCGTTGGAACGAGTCCAAGGTCAAGGCGATCACCGGCGGCGACAAGATCTCCGCGCGCTTCATGCGCCAGGACTTCTTCGAGTACGTGCCGCAGTTCAAGCCGGTGATCGTCGGCAACCACAAGCCCGCCATCCGCAACATCGACGAAGCGATGAAGCGGCGCATGCACCTCGTCCCGTTCACGGTGACCATCCCGCCCGAGAAGCGCGACGGCCGACTGACCGAGAAGCTGCTCGCCGAACGCGACGGCATCCTTGCCTGGGCCGTCGCCGGTTGTCTCGAATGGAGGCGCGAGGGCTTGAAGCCGCCCGCCTGTGTCGTATCGGCGACGGAGGAGTACTTCGAAGCCGAGGACGCGCTCGGGCAGTGGATCGATGAGCGCTGTCTGCTCGCCAACAGCCACCGCGAAGGCGTGTCCGAACTGTTCGCCGACTGGCGCGAATGGGCCGAACGGGCCGGCGAATACGTGGGCTCGGTCAAGCGCTTCTCCGAGCTGATGGCGGCGCGCAAGTTCGAGAAATGCCGGCTGACCGGGGGCGCCCGCGGCATCGCGGGGATCGCCCTGCGCCCCAAGCCGTACAGCCACGCCTACCCCTATCGGGACGACTGAGCCAACCCAATGAACACAGGGGCGAGTGACGGATTTGACAGGTCTGCTGGTTTACCTCTCACGCGTGCGCGCACGCGCACGTCATGGAGAGTTTCCGGCAAACCCGTCAAATCCGTCACTCACCCACCGGAAATGGAGCAATGACGATGACCATGACCATCCTTGCCCTCGATCTGGGCACCACCACCGGCTGGGCGCTGCGCGACAACGACGGCCATATCACGAGCGGCACCGAGCATTTCAAGCCGCAGCGCTTCGAAGGCGGCGGAATGCGCTTCCTGCGCTTCAAACGCTGGCTCAGCGAGATCAAGCAGTCCTGCGACGGCATCGACTGCCTGCACTTCGAGGAAGTGCGCCGCCACGCATCAACCGACGCCGCACACGCCTACGGCGGCTTTCTGGCCACGCTCACCGCGTGGTGCGAGCACCACGGCATCCCCTACCAGGGCGTGCCGGTCGGCACGATCAAGAAGCACGTCACCGGCAAGGGTAATGCAGGCAAGGGCGAGGTGATCGCGGCGATCCGCGCGCGCGGCCATGCCCCGGCCGACGACAACGAAGCCGACGCACTGGCGCTGCTGGCCTGGGCCATCGACACGCAGGAGGTGTGACATGGACATCCCGAGCAACCGTTACCGCTGCCCGCTGGGCAGACTGCAACCGCAGCACACCGATCTGGAGGCGCTCAAGGAACGCGGCTGGCGCGAGCAGGGCCTGCTGGTCGTGGCGCAGGACGACGAACGACTGGACTGGATGGAGCGGCAACTGCTGAAGAATATCGGCGAGCGGTTGTACGGCACGCCCCGTCAGGGAGGTCGTCATGGCTGAGTGGACCATCGACGACGTCGCCAAACGCTTCGAGGAGGCTGCCAACACGGGCCGCCGCCTGCCGCCCGTTCGCGTCCAGGGCTACTTCAACACCTGGCCGGCCTTCGCGCGCAAGGAGTGGGAGGCGTTCGCCGCCGACGAGAAGGTGTACCGTCCGTTTCCGCCCAGCCCCGAGGCCATCGAGCGCATGCTGGAGACGATGCGCTGGGTGCAATGGCTCGAAGTCGAGCAGCGCCACCTGGTGTGGATGCGGGCCAAGCACTACGGCTGGCGGGAGATCTGCATTCGCTTCGCCTGCGACCGCACCACGGCGTGGCGGCGCTGGCAGCGCGCCTTGCAGACCGTAACCGACCACCTGAACGGATGCGTGGTCGCAGTGTAGTCTTTGAACGCGAATAGGCGCGAACAAGCTGCCATGTGCTGCCATCAGCTACCAAGAGCGGTTTTTGCCCCTGCAACAAAGCGGCCCGTTCTGGGGTAGTATTTCAGCTATCTTCTGGACAGCGGTGTAGGCAGCGAGGACGGCACGAGGCAAAAGGGGTCCTTCCTGGCCGAAATCCAATGCGGGGGGCGCGAGCGCGACGCTTTTTTAGCGTCAGGGCGCGGGCAAGGTTACCAGTCGGCAGGTTACCGGCTCCGGTTACCACCCCCAGGCGCAGTTACCACCCCACCAGAATCTTCATTCACTCAACCCGCCCGGCGGCAACGCTCGGCGGGTTTTGCTTTTGGGACTTCCACTTTGAACACGCTCAACGTCGAGTACCGCAAGGTCGAGGCGCTGATTCCCTACGCCCGCAATCCGCGCACGCACGCCGAAAGCCAGATCGCCAAGATCGCGGCCAGCATCGTCGAGTACGGCTGGACGAATCCGATCCTGGTCGACGGCGACAACGGCATCATCGCCGGGCACGGGCGTTTGGCCGCTGCGCGCAAGCTCGGCCTGGATCAGGTGCCGGTGATCGAACTTGCGCACCTGACCCCGGCGCAGAAGCGCGCGCTCGTCATCGCCGATAACCGGCTGGCGCTGGATGCGGGCTGGGACGAGGAGCTGCTGGCGCTGGAACTGGCCGAGCTTTCCGAGGCCGGGTACGAGCTGGCGCTGACCGGCTTCGAGCGGTTCGAGATCGACGCGCTGCTGGCCGATGCCGCCATTGCCGATGAGCCAGAGCAGCAGGATGCGGAAGCTGATGCCGAGCCCGACGCCGACGATGACGTGCCGGGTACGCCGGTGGTGCCGGTGTCGCGCCCGGGCGACGTCTGGCAGCTCGGGGCACACCGCTTGATCTGCGGCGACGCCGCCGACCCGAGCGTGATCGCCGCGCTGATGCAAGGCGACAGCGCGCGGCTGTGCTTCACTTCGCCGCCCTACGACAACCAGCGCGACTACACCTCGGGCGGGATCAAAGATTGGGATGGCCTGATGCGCGGCGTGTTCGCGCACCTGCCGATGGCCGACGACGGTCAGGTGCTGGTCAACCTGGGCCTGATCCACCGCGACAACGAGGTGATCCCGTATTGGGACGCGTGGCTCGGCTGGATGCGCCAGCAGGGGTGGCGGCGCTTTGCGTGGTACGTGTGGGACCAGGGGCCAGGCATGCCCGGCGACTGGGCGGGCCGCTTCGCGCCGAGCTTCGAGTTCGTCTTCCACTTCAACCGGCAGAGCCGCAAGCCGAACAAGATCGTCCCCTGCAAGCACGCAGGCCAGGAATCCCACCTGCGCGCTGACGGGTCGTCCACCGCGATGCGCGGTAAGGATGGCGAGGTGGGCGGTTGGACGCACAAGGGGCTGCCCACGCAAGACACCCGCATCCCCGACTCTGTGATCCGCGTGATGCGCCACAAGGGCAAGATCGGTCAGGACATCGATCACCCAGCCGTGTTCCCGGTGGCGCTGCCGGAATTCGTGATCGAGGCTTACACGGACGCGGGCGACATCGTGTTCGAACCCTTCGGCGGCAGCGGCACGACGATGCTGGCCGCCGAGCGCACCGGTCGCATCTGCCGTACGGTGGAGATCGCGCCCGAGTACGTGGATGTGGCGATCAAGCGCTTCCAGCAGAACCACCCTGGTGTGCCGGTCACGCTGCTGGCAACGAGCCAGTTCTTCGAGCAGGTCGCCGCCGAGCGCGCCACCACCCCTGATGCCGAGGTGGCCGCATGACAAAACGACAGGACTGGCGTTTTGCACGCCCGCAGGGCGCCCGTCAGGGTGGCGCACAGGGATGTGCGCCATGAACTGGCTGGCCGACAAGATCGAACAGTGGCCGACCGCCAAGTTGCTGCCCTACGCACGCAACGCGCGCACCCATTCCGAGGAGCAGGTGGCGCAGATCGCCGCCAGCATCGCGGAGTTCGGATTCACCAATCCGATCCTGGCGGGCAGCGACGGCATCATCGTCGCTGGCCACGGTCGTCTCGCTGCCGCCCAGAAGCTGGGTCTGGAACGGGTACCAGTCGTGGTGCTCGACCATCTGAGCCAGACCCAGCGCCGCGCCCTGGTCATCGCGGACAACCGCATCGCCGAGAACGCGGGTTGGGACGACGCGATGTTGCGCATCGAACTGGAAGCCTTGCAGCTCGAAGGCTTCGATCTGGACATCACCGGTTTCGACGCCGACGCGCTGGCCGAACTGATTGCGGGCGACGAGCCGGATAACGAGGGTCAGACGGACGAGGATGCGGTGCCCGAGGTCGGCGAGACGCCCATCTCGCGTCCGGGCGATGTCTGGATCATGGGCCAGCACCGCCTGCTGTGCGGCGACTCGACCGTGGTCGAGAGCTACGAGCGGTTGATGCAGGGCGACCTGGCGGACATGGTCTTCACCGACCCGCCGTACAATGTGAACTACGGGAGCAGCCCGAAGGACAAGCTGCGCGGCAAGGATCGCGCGATCCTGAACGACAACCTGGGCGACGGGTTCTACGACTTCCTGCTGGCGGCATTGACGCCCACCGTGGCGCATTGCCGGGGCGGGATCTACGTGGCGATGTCGTCCAGCGAACTGGATGTACTGCAGGCGGCCTTTCGCGCCTCGGGCGGTCACTGGTCGACCTTCATCATCTGGGCCAAGAACACCTTCACGCTGGGCCGCGCCGACTACCAGCGCCAGTACGAGCCGATTCTGTACGGATGGCCGGAGGGCGCGCAGCGGCACTGGTGTGGCGACCGCGACCAAGGCGACGTCTGGAACATCAAGAAGCCGCAGAAGAACGACTTGCACCCGACGATGAAACCGGTGGAGTTGGTCGAGCGCGCGATCCGCAATTCGAGCCGCCCCGGCAACGTGGTGCTCGACCCCTTCGGTGGCTCTGGCACGACGTTGATCGCAGCGGAAAAGTCAGGTCGCGTTGCGCGACTGATCGAACTCGATCCGAAGTACGTGGATGTGATCGTGCGTCGGTGGGAAGAGTTCACCGGGAAGCAGGCCACCCGCGAGGCGGATGGCGCGTTGCTTGATCAGGCGGCGAGCGACTCGTCGACGATCTCGCAGTGAATCACGAAGCCCGTCAGGTAAGGCAGGCCGCGCGGGATGCCGTATTGCTTGCTGGTCTGGCGGCCAATCGTCCAGCCCATCCAGCGTTGGGTGGCTGCGTTGATCGCGTCCGCCAGGGCCTTGCCCTCGTAACGCCCGTTCTGGACGTCGTCGGCAAAGTGGCGTCCGTGGCGGCTGTCGAGGAAGGCCCGAACCGATTCGAGGGGCTGGCCGGTGGCGTCCGAGATGGCGTTCATGGCCAAGGGCCATGCGGCGCTGGCGTGTTCGCTCATCGTGCCCCAAAAGCCCCAGGCCTCGTTCTGGGTGGCGGGGATCTGCGTGGTGGTGTTCATCTCTGGCTCCTTCGGGTTGATCGTTGCGACACCCGTAGTAACGCGCTGTTCGATTGAGAAGCCAAGCGCCGCTTGGCCTCTTTCTCGATCTTTCTGATCAGGCAATGCGGTAGACCCGCTCGCCGCCCTGCGGCTTGTCCGACACGATGGTCAGGCCCAGCTTCTTCTTGAACGCCCCGGCGAAGGTGCCGCGCACCGTGTGCGCCTGCCAGCCGGTGGCGGCGCAAATCTGGCCAATGGTCGCGCCCTCGGGGCGTTGCAGCATCCGGATCACTTCGGCTTGCTTGCTGTTGTCGCGCGTGCGCGGCTTGGCCTTTGTCGGCGCTTGCGTCCACGTCGCTTCGGCGGCGGCAACAGCCTGCTCCAGTTCGGCATCGACTTCCGGCGTCGGCTGCGGGATCGTGGGGCGCTTCATTCCCAAGGCGTCGTAGCCCTCGGCGGCGACACACCACCCGTCGCCGTCGGGCGTGATCAGGGCGCGGTTGAACATCCCGTCGAGCACCTTCTTGCGTGCGCCGCCTTTGATGTTGTCGGGGAACCAGTCGATCTTGCCGGCGGTGTGGTTGATGGCGTATGCCAGGATGGCGTGTTGCGCCGGGGTGAGTTGGACGGTGGTCATTTGCTGCTCCTTCTGGGTGGTGATGACGATGTGATGAACGCGCTGTTCAAGAGTGAAGCCAAGCGATTTCTGCTTGGCTTCGTCGGTTTCCGATCAGTCCTTGGCGATTTCCGCGTCCTTGGCCTTCGGGTTCGATGCGGCAAATTCGACGCCGGCCTGGAAGGCTGCTTCCAACGCGTCCTTGAGGCACCACACTGCCGTGTCGTGGAAGTCCAGGCTGTCGGCGTGGCGGGTTTGCAGGGTGTCGATGCCCAGATGCTTCTGGGCGATGAGGGTGAGGATGGTGTCGATCTGGCTCATGGCGTGTTCCTCTCGAGGGATGGTTGGCGTGACGTGATGAACGCGCTGTTCGCCGGTGAAGCCAAGCTCGAAACGCAGGAATGACGAACAAATGATTGAAGAAGGTGACGATGGGGCTCTCGATTCGCGCCTACGCGCGCCACCGTGGCGTGTCGCACGTGGCCGTGAAGAAGGCCATCGACACCGGGCGCATCACGCCGCTTCCCGACGGCACCATTGATCCGCAGGCGGCCGACGCGCAGTGGGCACAAAACACGTTGCAGCCGCGCAAGGCCGCAGCAGCCGACAAGGCGCCTGCAACGAAAGTGCGCGTAGAACCGGCGACGCCACCGCCTCCTCGTGAAACGCCGGAGGTCGCTACGCCGCCGCTATCGGCGGGCGGCACCTCGCTGCTGCAGGCGCGTACCGTCAACGAGGTGCTCAAGGCCCAGCTCAACAAGGTGGAGCTGGCCCACCGCAAAAGGGAACTGGTCGACCGGGCGCAGGCGGTCGCGCACGTGTTCAAGCTGGCGCGCATCGAGCGCGACGCCTGGCTCAACTGGCCGGCGCGCGTGTCCGGGCAGATGGCATCCACGCTCGGCGTCGACCCGCACACGATGCACGTGGCGCTGGAGGCCGCCGTGCGTGAGCACCTGATCGAGTTGGGCGAGCTGCGCCCGCGGGTGGATTGACAATGGATGACTACGAAGGCGCCGACGAGATTGAACGCGCGTGGCGCGACGGGCTGACGCCCGATCCGCTGCTCACCGTGTCCGAATGGGCGGATCGGCACCGGATGCTCTCCAGCAAGGCCTCTGCCGAGCCAGGGCGCTGGCGTACCAGCCGCACGCCGTACCTCAAGGCCATCATGGACTGCCTGTCGCCGACCTCGCCGGTCGAGCGTGTGGTGTTCATGAAGGCCGCGCAGCTTGGCGCGACCGAAATGGGATCGAACTGGATCGGCTATGTGATCCACCACGCACCCGGGCCGATGATGGCGGTATGGCCGACGGTGGAGATGGCCAAGCGCAACTCCAAGCAGCGGATCGACCCGCTGATCGAGGAGTCGCCAGTGCTCTCGGAACTGATCGCCCCGGCACGCTCGCGCGACTCGGGCAACACCATCCTGGCTAAGGAGTTCCGGGGCGGCGTGCTGGTGATGACGGGGGCCAACAGCGCGGTGGGCTTGCGCTCGATGCCGGTGCGGTATCTGTTTCTCGACGAGGTCGACGGGTATCCGCTGGACGTCGAGGGTGAAGGCGATGCGATCTCGCTGGCCGAGGCGCGCACGCGCACCTTTGCGCGGCGCAAGATCTTCATCGTCTCGACGCCGACGATTTCGGGGGCATCGGCCATTGAGCGCGAGTACGAGGCCAGCGACCAACGTCGCTACTTCGTGCCGTGCCCGCACTGCAACCACCCACAGTGGTTGCGCTTCGAGCAACTGCGCTGGGACAAAGGGCAACCGGAGACCGCCGCCTACCTCTGCGAGTCGTGTGACACCGCGATTGCCGAGCACCATAAGACGTGGATGTTGGAGCACGGTGAGTGGCGCGCGATGGCCCCGGAGAACAAGAACAGCGCCAAGACGGCAGGCTTTCATCTGTCGTCGCTGTACAGCCCGGTGGGCTGGCGTTCGTGGCGTGAGATCGCTGCTGCGTGGGAAGCCGCCGTCAGTAAAGAGTCGGGATCGGCCGCCGCGATCAAGACTTTCAAGAACACCGAGCTGGGCGAGACCTGGGTCGAGGAAGGCGAAGCGCCCGACTGGCAACGGCTGGTCGAGCGCCGCGAGGACTATTCCGTGGGCACCGTTCCACTGGGCGGCCTGCTGTTGGTGGGTGCGGCCGACGTCCAGAAGGATCGCATCGAGGCCTCGATCTGGGCCTTTGGGCGCGGCAAGGAGTCCTGGCTCATCGAGCACCGCGTGCTGATGGGTGACACCGCCCGCGACACGGTGTGGAAGCGCCTTGCTGAAATGCTGGCCGAAACCTGGACGCATGCCTCGGGCGCATCGATGCCGCTGGCCCGCTTTGCACTGGATACCGGGTTTGCAACGCAGGAGGCCTACGCCTTCGTGCGGGCTTGCCGCGATTCGCGTGTGATGGCGGTCAAGGGTGTGGCTCGTGGTGCAGCCCTGATCGGCACGCCGACCGCCATCGATGTCTCGCAGGGTGGCAAGAAGCTGCGCCGGGGCATCAAGGTGTACTCGGTGGCGGTCAGCATCGCCAAGCTGGAGTTCTACAACAACCTGCGCAAGAGCGCGGAGGTGGCCGAGGACGGCGTGACGGTGACCTACCCGGCCGGGTTCGTCCATCTGCCCAAGATCGACGCTGAGTTCATCCAGCAACTCTGCGCGGAACAACTGATCACCCGCCGCGACCGCAACGGCTTTCCGGTGCGTGAGTGGCAAAAGATGCGTGAGCGCAATGAGGCGCTCGACTGCTACGTCTACGCCCGTGCGGCTGCATCGGCGGCGGGTCTGGATCGCTTCGAGGAACGTCACTGGCGGGAACTGGAGCGACAACTGGGGCTGGCCAGTCCGCCAGCCCTTGAAACACCTACTGAATCGATCAACGAGGCCACCCAACGCGGTGGCCTCGCTGTTTCTGGCAATCGCAACACCGGTCGGCGCGTGATCAAAAGCCGCTGGCTGTCCTGACACCTCAAGGAGAAAACATGTCCCTCGCCACTCGCATCGAAAGCCTGGTCATCCGCGTCGCGCAGGAGTTCAACGACGTCCGCGCCAAGGCGGGCAACCTGGCCAACCTCACCACGACTGACAAGTCGAATCTCGTGGCGGCCATCAATGAACTGCAGGCTGCCGTTGCCGCATCCAGCGCCATCGATGACGCACAGATCAGCACGAGCACCACCTATTCCTCGAGCAAGATCGTCACGCTGCTCGACGCGCTCAAAGCCGAGATCCTGGGCGGCGCCGACGACGCCTACGACACGCTGCTGGAGATCCAGCAACTGCTGCAGAACGGCACCAGTGGTCTGGATGCGCTGCTGGCCGCCGTCAACAACCGTGTGCGCTTCGATGCGGCGCAGTCGCTGACCGTGGCCGAGCAACTTCAGGCACGCAGCAACATCGGTGCCGTCGCAGCCACCGATGTCGGCAATACCGACACAGACTTCGTCGCGGTCTTTGTGGGTGCGCTGGTCTGATGAGCCTCGCATCGCGCATCAGTGCGTTGGCCAGTCGTGTCGGACTCGAGGTCAAGACCAAGATCGACGCAACCCACCCCGGCGTGGCCCGGGCGTGGGTGTGTTTCGGCTATGTCGGCACGCAGGTCGTCGTGCGTGCATCGCACAACGTGGCCAGCGTGACCCGGACGGCGGCGGGTCGCTACCGCGTGACCTTCGCCGTTGCCATGCCCGACGCCAACTATTGCTGGACGGCGCTTGCCCGCAGCAGCACCAACAGCGGCACGCAGCGCATCGCCATCGTGCGATCCAGCACCGACCAGAAGACCGCCCAGTTCGTCGACATCAGTTGCGCGACGACCTCAGCGTCGTTTTCTGATTCATCAGAAATCAACCTCACGGTGTACCGCTGATGGCCTACACACAAGCACACCTCGACGCACTGGAAGCGGCGCTGGTCAAGGGCGAAAAGCGCGTGACCTTCGGCGACAAGACCGTCGAGTACCGCAGCGTCGAGGAACTCCAGGCCGCCATTCGCGCGGTCAAGCGCGACCTCTTCGAGCAGGCCGTGGACACCGGACTGTGGCCTGGCGCGCCACGCCAGATCCGGGTCACCACCGGCAAAGGGTTCTGAACATGGCGTGGTATTCCAAAATCCGCAGCCTGTTCGGCACGTCACCTGTTCACGAAGCAGCCGGACGCGGGCGGCGATCCCTTGCGTGGATGCCTGGCAATCCGGGCGCCGTGGCCGCCATGCTGGCGACCTCCCACGAGCTGCGTGTGAAATCGCGTGACCTGGTGCGCCGCAACGCCTGGGCCAACGCCGGAATCGAAGCCTTCGTGTCCAACGCAGTCGGCACCGGCATCAAGCCGCAGTCGATGGCCAAGGACGAAACCTTCCGCGCTGACGTGCAAGCGCTGTGGCGCGACTGGACCGAGCAGGCCGACGCCAGCGGGCAGACCGATTTCTACGGCCTGCAGGCGCTGGCTGCCCGGGCGATGTGCGAAGGGGGTGAATGTCTGATCCGGTTGCGCCCCCGCCGCCCCGAGGACGGTCTGGTCGTGCCGCTGCAGCTGCAGTTGCTCGAGGCCGAACACCTGCCACTGAATCTCAACACGGAACTGCCGTCCGGCAATGTCGTGCGCTCCGGTATCGAATTCGATTCGATGGGGCGGCGGGTGGCGTATCACCTGTACCGCTCGCATCCGGAGGACGGCCGGCTTTCCCCGATGTCCGGACAAGGCGGCCAGGACACGGTGCGCGTGCCGGCGGCCGAGATCATGCACCTGTACCGCGTGCTGCGCCCCGGACAGATCCGGGGCGAGCCGTGGCTGGCGCGCGCCCTGGTGAAACTCAACGAACTCGACCAGTACGACGACGCCGAGCTCGTGCGCAAGAAAACCGCCGCGATGTTCGCCGGCTTCATCACGCGCCTGTCTCCCGAGGACAACCTGCTGGGTGAAGGCGTGGCCAACGATGCAGGCATCGCGCTGGCGGGAATGGAGCCCGGGACGCTGCAAATCCTGGAACCCGGCGAGGACGTGAAGTTCTCCGATCCCGCCGACGTGGGTGGCAGCTACGGCGAATTTCTGCGCGCGCAGTTTCGCGCGGTCGCCGCCGCCATTGGCGTGACCTACGAGCAGCTGACCGGTGATCTTTCCGGCGTCAATTACTCCTCGATCCGCGCCGGAATGCTGGAGTTCCGCCGTCGCACCGAAGCTATTCAGCATGGCGTTCTGGTGCATCAGCTGTGTCGCCCGGTCTGGAATGCCTGGCTCGATCAAGCAGTGCTGTCCGGCAGCCTCACGGCGCCAGGCTATGCCAGACATCGGCGTGACTACATCGCCTGCAAATGGATTCCGCAGGGCTGGCAATGGGTCGATCCCGAGAAGGAATTCAAGGCGATGCTGCTGGCGATCCGCGCGGGCTTGATGTCGCGCTCGGAAGCCATCTCGGCGTTCGGCATGGATGCCGAGGACGTTGACCGCGAGATCGCCTTGGATAACCAGCGAGCCGATGAACTTGGCCTGATCTTCGACTCCGATCCGCGCCGCACCTCCAAGGATGGCGGCAGCGCCGAACCCAACTCACAGGCGACCGACAGCAATCCGTCGCCCCCCTGAAGGTTTTTCAATGACCCTGCTACCGCATATGGCGGCGCGTATCTTTGGCGCGCCGCTGCTGATTCATCGCCCGAAACTCGAGGTGATCCTCGCCGTACTGGGGCCACGCATCGGGTTGACGGATAACGGCACGCCACTTCCTTCACCTGCTACGCGCAGTCCACCCGCACCGGATGCGGGCATCGCCGTCCTGCCGATCTATGGCACGCTGGTGCGGCGAACAGTGGGGCTGGATGCCGCCTCTGGCTTGACCAGCTATCAGGACATTGCCCGTCAGCTCGACAGCGCCATCGCTGATCCGTCGGTGGCGGCCATCGTGCTCGACATCGATAGCCCGGGCGGTGAGTCCGGTGGTGTGTTCGATCTCGCCGACCGCGTGCGTGCTGCCGCGCAGATCAAACCGGTCTGGGCGCTAGCCAATGACATGGCGTACTCGGCGGCCTACGCCATCGGGTCGGCGGCGAGCCGCTTCTTTGTCACCCGCACCGGCGGCGTCGGCTCGATTGGCGTCATTGCCATGCACGCCGATCAGTCGGTGAAGGACGCCAAGGACGGCGTCCGCTACACCACCGTCTTTGCCGGAGCGCGCAAGAACGACCTCAACCCGCACGAGCCGATCTCGGACGAAGCCCACGCGTTTCTCAAGCGCGAGGTGGATCGGATCTACGGCTTGTTCGTCGACACCGTGGCCAGCCATCGCGGGCTCACCAGTGACGCGGTGCGCGCCACCGAAGCGGGCGTGTTCTTCGGGCAGGACGCCGTCGCAGTAGGACTGGCGGATGCCGTCGGCACGTTCGACGACCTGCTGGCCGAACTCACCGCCGCACTTTCACCCCCACCGGCGCTTGCAACTGCGGCGTCGGGACATCTTCACCCACCACGACTGGAGCCTTTCATGAATGAACCCGGAACCACTGCTGACCCTGGGGTTGGCGCTGATCCTGATCGCACTGATGGCGCGCACCCGCCGATGACCATCGAGGACGCGCAGGAAATCGCCGAGCTGTGTGCGCTGGCAGGCTGCCCTGAGCGCATCGCCGGTTTTCTGGCTACACGTACGTCGCCATCGGCGGTGCGTGGCCATCTGCTGGCCGCGCGCGCCACCGGGCAAGAGATCAACAGCCTGATCACACCGAGCGCAGCCACCACGGCAACGCAATCCCTCAACGACAACCCCTTGGTGCTGGCGGCCCGTGCCCGCGCCGGACAGGAGAAGTGATATGCCCGTCATCACCGAAGGCCTCAACCTGGGCGATCTTCTGAAGTACGAAGCGCCCAATCTCTACTCGCGCGATCAGGTCACCGTCGGCGCAGGCCAGAACCTGCCGTTGGGTGCGGTAGTCGGTCTGGTGACCGCCACCGGCAAGGTCAAGCAGATCGACCCCTCGGCCACCGACGGCAGTCAGTACGCCGCAGGCGTGCTGATGCAGGCCGTCGACGCCACGCTGATCGACCGTGAGGACGGGCTGATGCTGGCCCGTCACGCCATCGTCGCCGATCACGCCCTGGCGTGGCCAGCCGCCATCACCGCCGCAGAAAAGCTGGCTGCCATCGCACAGCTCAAGAGCCTCGGTATCCTCGTTCGCAAAGGAGTCTGACCATGAACAACGTTTTCGAGAATCCCGCGTTCTCGATGTCGGCGCTGACCGCCGCTATCAACATCCTGCCCAACAACTACGGGCTGATGGAGAGCATGGGGCTGTTCCCGGCCAAGCCGGTGCGCTTCCGTTCCGTGGTTGTCGAGGAGAAAAACGGCATCCTGACGCTGCTGCCGACGATGCCGGTCGGCTCGCCCGGCACTGTGGGCAAACACGGCAAGCGCAAGCTGCGCTCCTTCGCCATTCCGCACATCCCGCACGACGACGTGGTGCTGCCCGAGGAAGTGCAGGGTATCCGCGCCTTCGGTTCGGAAACCGAGCTGCAAACCGTGGCCTCGGTCATGGCCGAGCACCTGCAGACGATGCGCAACAAGCACGCGATCACGCTCGAGCACCTGCGCATCGGCGCGCTCAAGGGCGTCATCCTCGACGCCGACGGTTCCGTGCTCTACGACCTGTTCGATCTGTTCGGGATCACGCCCAAGGTGATCAATTTCCAGCTGGGCAACGCCGGCACGGACGTCAAGAAGAAATGCCTGGAGCTCAAGCGCTACCTCGAGAAAAACCTCAAGGGTGAGCGCATGACCGGCGTCCACTGCCTGGTGTCCGAGGAATTCTTCGATGCGCTGACCAGCCACGAGAAGGTCGTCGCGGCTTACGAGCGCTGGCAGGACGGCGTTGCGCTGCGCTCCGATCTGCGCTCGGGCTTCACCTTCGGCGGCGTCACCTTCGAGGAATATTCGGGCGAGGCCAGCGACGGCGACGACAACGTCCGCCGCTTCATTGCCGCCGGCGAAGGCCATGCCTTCCCGCTGGGCACGGTGGATACCTTCGCCACCTACTTCGCTCCGGCTGACTTCAACGAGACGGCGAACACGCTGGGACAGCCGCTCTACGCCAAGCAGGAGCCGCGCAAGTTCGACCGGGGCACCGACATTCACACCCAGTCCAACCCGCTGCCGATGTGTCACCGGCCTGCGGTGCTGGTGAAGGTGCTGGCGTCCTGATGCTGGCCGTCGAGCTGTTCTACGAATCGGCCCGCAATGCCGGACTGCTGACCGCCGTCACGGTGGCTGGCAGCACCGTGCACTGCGCCTTCCGTGCCCCGGACGAAACCGTGCTGGATGGTTTTGCGCTGTCGCGGGACTACCAGATCGACTACCCGGCGTCCTGGCTGACGCTGGCTGCCGGGGACACGGTCGAGGTGGCAGGCAATACCTATCAGGTGCGCGACGTGCGCGCCATCGGCGACGGCGCCGAGCGTCGCGCCTCGCTCACTCAACTCTGAGGAACTTCCCATGACAAAACGACAGGACTGGCGTTTTGCACGCTCGCAGGGCGCCCGCAAGGGTGGTGCACAGGGACGTACGCCATGAACTCCGTCCGCGAGCGCGTCTTGCGGGAGATCGTCGCACGCCTGGCATCTGCGATTGCACCGACACCGGTGCTACGCATGCCTGCCGTGCCGGTCACCCGCGAGGCCAGTCCAGCGCTGCTGCTGTTCGTCGATGGCGACAGCATCACCGCCCACGCCAACCACCTGGTCGACCGGCAGCTGTCTGTCCGGCTTGCCGTGGTGGCACGCGGTGCGGACGCCTTCGACGTCGCCGACCAGGCGCTGGTCGCGGCCCACGCGGCCATGCTCGCCGACCCGAATCTGGGCGGTCTGGCCATCGCCGTGCGCGAGATCGACTGCGAATGGGAGTTCGACGACGCCGACGCCGGGGCCGTCGCGCTGCCCGCCCGTTACGAGATTCGTTACCGCACCCATGCCATTGACCTCACCCAAACAGGATGAACCCATGCACATCGAACTACTGAAACCCCATACCCACGCAGGCAAGCGCCTCGCCGTGGGTGATCGCCTTGACCTGAATGACGCCAGTGCCCGTTGGCTGATCACACAAGGCACGGCCAAAGCGGCCACCCCCGCCACCGATTCCAAACCCACCCGCCGTGATGCCACGTCCGGTGTTTCCACAACTGCAGCCACCCAAGGAGACTGAACATGGCTTACTTTTCCGGACAAGGCCGCGTCTACATCGGCGCACGCGATGCACTCGGCAACCCGGCAGGCCTCACCTTCGTTGGGAACGTGCCCGAGCTGAAGGTGTCGCTGTCGGTCGACACCATCGAGCACCAGGAAGCGCAGTCGGGTCAGCGCCTGACCGACCTGCAACTCATCAAGACCAAGAAAGGCGAGTTCGCCTGCACGTTGGAAGAGCTGATCGCCACCAACCTGGCGCTCGCGCTCTATGGCACCACGACCACGATCACCCCCGGTACGGTGACTGGCGAACTACTGCCCAACCCTGTCACGCCGGGCAGTCTGTATCCGTTGGCTATGCAAAACGTGTCCGCCGTGCAGATCCAAGACTCGGATGCCACGCCCAAGACGCTCCCGGTCAGCCAGTACAGCGTCAATGCCAAGCACGGTTCACTGGTGGTGCTCGATGCCACGTCGGGCGGTCCGTACACCGAGCCGTTCACCGTCGATTACGCCTATGGCGCGGCGCAGAGCACGGCGATGTTCACCCAGCCCTTGCCCGAACGCTGGATTCGCTTCGAGGGGCTCAACACCGCCGACGGCAACCGCGAGGTGGTGATTGACCTGTACCGCGTGGCCATCAACCCGGCGAAGGAACTCTCGATCATCACGGACGAACTGCTGAAGTTTGAGCTGTCAGGCCAGGTACTGGCGGATCTGACCAAGCCAGTCGGCGGTGATCTCGGTCAGTTTGGACGTCTGGTGCTGCTGTGATGGACGGCTTCAAGACCTTCCCCCCTGAGCCTGTGGTCGTCACGCTATCTGGCACCGCGCTGGAACTGACGCCGATCCGGCTGGGTGAGTTGCCACGGCTGCTGGCCGTGGTGCGCCCGCTGGCCGAGGAAATCACCAGTGATCCGGACTGGATGGCGCTGCTGGGACGGCACGGCGATGCCGTGCTGGATTTGCTGGCGATCACCACCCGGCGTGAACGCGCGTGGATCAACGACCTGTCGCTGGAGGACGCCGTGCAACTGGCCGCCGCCGTGTTCGAGGTGAACGCGGATTTTTTCGTGGCGCACGTCGTCCCGGCGATTCAGGGCGCGGCCCAGCGACTCGCCCCGACGCTGCGCTCGCTGACGACCTCGGCTGGGACGCTGCCGTCGCCCGCCTGATCCGCGCCGGGCACCGCCTGGGCGACGTGATGGCCTACACGCTCACGCAGGCGCAAGCCTTTCTGGATGCCGACGGCCAGATCGAACGGCAGCAACTTGCCCAGCTGCTCGGCATTCATGCCGTGGCAGCCCAGGGCGAGAAGCGTGGCATTGAACAACTGCAACGCGATCTGCTCAAGGACTGACCCATGCGTCTCTCGCTCACCACCACCGGCTTGCTGGACCCGCGCCAGTTGGCGGCGTGGAGTACCGAGCGGCGTCGTGCCATCCACACCGCTGTCGCCAAGGGCATGCAATCGGGCGGGCGTGGAGTGCGTGATGCGGCGCGATCCGAGATGCGAAGTGCTTTCACCGTCAAGCGCAACAGCTTCATCTCCTCGATGGGCGTGAAGGTGTTCGACAAGAAGCCGGAGCAACTGCCTGCCTTGCTGGTCGGCAGCAAGATTCCCTGGCTCGGCCTGCACGAAAGAGGCGGCACGGTCAGCGGCAACCTGCTGATCCCGCTGCTGCCCGGGCGCATCGGCCCCAAGCGCTTCAAGGCGGTCATTGACGGCCTGATGCGCTCGGGCAATGCCTTCTTCATCGAGAAGAACGGACGCGTGCTGCTGATGGCCGAGAACATCAAAGAGAACGCATCACAACTCAACCGCTTCAAGCGTGCCGAGCGTGGTCGTACCGGGGCCAAGCAGATCAAGCGTGGCCAGGAGATTCCCATCGCCGTGCTGGTCAAGCGCGTCGATCTCAAACGACGACTGAATCTGGCGGGTGGCGTGCAACGCGCCTTGCCTGCACTGGCTCGGGCGATTCAACAAGAACTGGACAAAGTCTGATGGCAAGCAACCGTGCCCAAATCCTGATCAGTGCCGTCGACCAGACCAAGACCGCTTTCGACTCGATCAAGCGCGGGCTGGGCGGCCTGACGGATACCGCCAAGAGTGTCAACGGCGTGCTGGCCAATCTCGGTGCGGGCGTTTCGCTGGCGGGCATCGGGGCCATGATCAAGTCCAGCATCGATTCGGCGGATGCGCTGGACGAGATGGCGCAGCGTACCGGCATTGCCGTCGAATCGCTGTCGCTGCTGGTGCCTGCCGCCGAGTTGTCGGCGGTGTCCACCGAGAAGTTCGAAGCCGGGCTCAAGAAGCTGGCCACCGGCATGCTGGAGGCCGCAACCGGCTCGGAGGCATCGGCACAGAACTTCGCAGCGCTGGGTGTGGCGGTCCAGAACCAGGACGGCACTCTACGTGACAGCGAACAGGTATTGCTGGATCTGGCCGACCGCTTCCAGGCCATGCCCGATGGCGCGGAGAAAGCAGCGCTGGCGGTCGATATCTTCGGCAAAGCCGGTGCGGAAATGATCCCCTTCCTCAATCAAGGGCGGGAGGGCATTGGTGCGCTGAAGCAGGAGGCGGCTGAACTGGGGTTGCAGTTGTCCGCCGACACCGCCGCCCAGGCAGGTAACTTCAACGACGCGCTCGACAAGCTGAAGCTGGCCACCCAGAGCATTGGCAACCAGATCATCGCGTCCTTGCTGCCCGCCCTGAACGATATGGCCGGTGGCATGGTCGAGTCGGCCAAGCAAGGCGGCACACTGCGCGCGATCCTGGATGGCGTGGTGCTGGTGCTCAAGACCCTTGCACTGGGTGCCGCCACCGTTGGCAAGGCCTTCGTCGCCTTGGGCGAGGCCATTGGTGCCGGTGTGGCGGCGGCGGTCGAGGCGCTCAAGGGCAACACCGATGGGGCCAAGGCCATCATTGCCGACCTCAAAGGCAATCTGGTCAAACGGCTGGATGAACTGGCGTCCTTTCGTGACAGCCTGTTCGACCCCAAGCCCATCGAGGTCAAGGCACCCAAGATCCAGGCCGATCCGGAACTGCTTCAACGCCTGACCAAGCCCAAGGCTGCCAAGCCTGCGCAGGACACGACCGGCGCGCAAACCACGCTGATGAAAGCGCAGCTAGACGCCGAGTTCGCCCTGCTCAAGGACGGTCTGACCCGGCAACAAACTGCGCTGGATGCGGCACTCGAGGATCGTCTGGTCTCGGTGCGCGACTACTACACGCAGAAAACAGCCATCGAGCAGCGCGAGGTCGATGCCGAGATTGCCCGCAAGCAGCAGGAGCTGGCCCGCAGTCAGCAAGTCGCCAATACCGGCAAATCGGAAAACGACCGACTGAAAGCCAAGGCCGAGGTCGCCAAGGCGGAAGCCGACCTGATCACGCTCAACAACCGGCGCACAGACATCGAGCAGGCCAATGCCCGCAAGGCAGCACAAGCCGAGCGCGAATTGGCCGACGCCTTGGCGCAGGCCCGTGAGGAACTGGCACAGATCACCGGCACGGCTACCGATGCTGACCGGCAGGCGGCCATAGCGCGCAGCTACCGCGATCTGCGGGCGCGACTGGCGGCAGAGAGTGATGCTGACGGCGTGTCGCTCGTTGATCGGCTCATCAATGTGAAGGCTGCACAGGCCAATCTGGCGGCGCTCGAAGCCCAATGGCGGCAGGTCACCGAGCGTCTGCGCAATGCGCAGGAGGCCATTCAGACCCAGCAGCAGGCCGGGCTGCTCACCGAAGCCCAGGCGCGGCGGCAGATCGTGGCGCTGCAACTGCAGTCGGCGACTGAGATGGAGCGCCTGTTGCCGACCATGCAGCAAGCTGCGCAGGCCATCGGGCCGGATGCGGTGATTCGCGTGCAGGCGTGGCGCAATGAGCTGGAGCGCACGAAGCTGGTCGTCGACGAACTGGCACCCCTATGGAATCGCATCGGCGAGAGCTTCGGCAGTGCACTGGGCGGAATGATCACCCGTGCACAGTCCTGGCGCAGCGCGTTGGCCAGCATCTTCCAGCAGGTGGCTGATGCCTTCCTGCAGCAGATCGTGATCCAGCCCTTCCAGCAGTGGATCGCTATGCAGGCGCGGATGCTGGCGCTCAAGCTCGGTTTTATCCAGCAGGAGCAAACCGTCGATGCGGCAGCCAGCGCCGCCAAGGTCGCACAAAAGAGCGCTGAAACCTCTGCGGTGGTGTCGATGGATGCCGCCAAGGCCGGTGCCGGGGCGGCCGCCTCGCAGGCTTCGATCCCCATCGTTGGGCCGGGACTCGCGATTGCCGCCATGGTGGCCATGGTGGCCGCCGTGATGGCGCTGCTCGGCAACGTGAAGAAATTTGCGACGGGCGGTCTGGTTTCAGGGCCGGGCAGCGCCACGTCGGATTCGATCCCGGCGCGTCTGTCCGCAGGCGAGTACGTGGTGCGGGCGGCCGCCGTGCGCCAGGTCGGCGTGGCCTTCCTCGATTCCATCAACGGCTTGTCGGCAGGCCCACGTTTCAAGGGTGGCGAATTGGCCTTCGCAGCGGGCGGACTGGTGCCGGAGGTGAAAGTGCCGCCCGCGCAGCCGCAGATGAATCAGGCGGTGCGCATCGTCAACGCGGTCGATCCGGGTGTCACCCACGACCACCTGCAGTCGCCTGCCGGAGAGAAAGTCATCGTCAACATCATCGGGCGCAATGCACGTGCCATCCGTGCGGCGCTGCAAGGGTAAATCTCATGGCACTTCTGTTCATCGACGGTTTCGATCACTACGACCCGCAGGCCGTGGACAGCTTTGGCGATCCGTGGCTCGCGCGTGGCAAGGCGGCGTATCTGTCCCCGCAGGCCACCCGCATCCAGGGCCGTCGCCCGTCGTCCTATGCCCTGCGTTTGCCGGAAGGCTCTGGGGGTGGCTACGTCAAGAACCTCGACGCCACCAAGACCAGCCTGATCGTCGGGGCGGCCATTCGCGTGGTGCCGTACCAAAACACCTACACCGAGCCCTTGCTACTCGGCGTGCGCGATGCCAACTCGCAGGTTGCGCACCTCGTGAAAATTGGCGAGGACGGTCGGCTCAAGCTCTACCGTTGGCAATACGGCTATGACCAGTTGATCTCTGTCTCAGTCGCCAGCGCTCCGGCGCACGGCTGGCACTACATCGAGTTGCAGGTCACGCAAGGCACCAGCAACGGCATTCTGTCAGTGCGCATCAACGGCATCCTGGCCATCCAGATGACCGCGCAGAACACCATTCAGGGCGGTGGCCAACTGCTCACGGCATTTGTGGGTGCCGTGCCCGGCCAGAGCTGTCCGCTCACCATCGACGTCGACGACTTCTACATCGCCGACACCAGCGGCACGATCAACAACACCTTCCTCGGTGATGTGCGCGTCGATGCCTTGCAGGCACAGGCCGATGGCAGCCTGAACCAGTGGACGGCCAGCCCGGTCGGTACCGCCGCATGGGAAGCCGTGAGCGACGGCGACGAAGCCACGGCCATCCGTGCGGCCACTGCAGGGCTGCGCCAGTCCTTCGATATTGAGCCGCTGCCGGTGATGGCCACGCCCGCCATCCATGGCGTCCAGCTCACGATGCTGGCGCGCAAGACCGACGCCGGTCTGGGCAAGGTCAAAGGCCTCGTGGTCAGCGGTGCACAAAGCGCCGTCAGCACTGACGTCATCCTGCAAGAACAACTGGCCTGGCACACGGCACTCTTCGAGCGCAACCCGAACGGCAACGTGCAGTGGACGGAGGCCGCCTTCAATGCTGCTGAGTTCGGCGTGGAGTCGGCATGACCGATCGCGTCGTCGTTCAAGACCTCGCGGAGGTTTCCAGCAAACCGACGCCGGGAGGCGAACTGCCCGCCTTCCAGAGTGAAGTGCTCTCGCGCGCCACTTTTGGGGCGAGCGCAGCCAGCTTCATGCCGGAAACAGCTGTTGCTCCGCTGCCGCCCAATCTGGCGGCCAGCCTGCTGGCGGAATCCTTGGCGGGCCCCTGGCCACCCATCGATGCACCGATCTTTCTGGTCGAAGTGTTGCGCCGGGATACGGCTTCGAGCGCCATTGTCGCCACCGGCATGGATGCCTTCGGCAACCTGCCTTGGCCCCAAGCGCAGCGTGGCGTGTTTGCCTTCCGTCATGATTGGATGGAGCCCCTTGTAGAACGGCTGGAGTGGCAGACCAGCGTCACGCGGCTGGCCAGTGGCAACGAATCCCGTCAGGCGCGGCGACGCGTTCCCCGGCGCTGGCTCACCTACAAGGTGGGTAACGCTCGTCAGACCGATGCCATGGTGGCCGACTGGCTGGCCGATCATCTTGGTCAAATGGCGCTGTGGCCGCTGCCGCAGTACGCGGTGCACCTGACCGAGTCCTGCGAACGTGGCGCACTGGCACTCAATGTGACGGAGTCTGACGGGCGACAGTTCGGGCCACTCTCGGCCAACGTGCATCTGACCTACGACGGTGTGCAGGGCTGGCAGGAAACGGAGAACAATGGCCGCTGGATTTTGATCATCGCTGCCGATGGCTGGCAGATCGCCCAACTTGAGCGTGTGGAAAGCGATCTGCTGTGGCTGACGGAGCCCTTGGCACGCGCCGCTGCCGTGGGCAGCACCATCATGCCCTTGGTGTGGGGCAAGGCCATCGATCCGGCGGATCTCACGCAGTGGGTACCCGGCATGGTCGGCGGCAACATTCCCATACAGATCCAGCCTGCGCCACTGCCCGACCAGGATGTTCTTGATGACCCATGGCTCGACGAGATCCCGGTCTGGCCAGATGGCAACTGGCGTGACGATCCGACAGCCGCCGCGCAGGCCACGATCACCCGCCAAGACTTCTCGCCTGCAGATCCGTGGGCGCGCCGGGACGATCCGTGGGCGACGACAACTTTGCAGCGGCGCTATCTGGCCAGCTCACTCGATGAAATCGAGATCTGGCGGGCGCGGTTGTGGCGCACCCAAGGCCGTCTGGAGGCCTTCTGGCTGCCAGATGGCTTGGCTCCGATCCTGTGGGTGAACGTCGAAGCCGATCCCGAAGATGGCTTCCTGCGCGTGGATGGCAAAAACATCTCCGCGCGAATCTCGGATTTTTGGCATCGCCCCGCCGCCTGCTTGATCGTGCACCCAGACGGCTATCGGCAGTACGTCCTGACGGCGACCTGCCATCTGGATCAAGGCGGTGTGCTGGTGCTGCGCTCGGGTCTTGAGACTCAAGTGCCTGCAGGCAGCCGCGTCATTCGCCTCGTGCGCTGCCGCCTCGACCACGACGCCATCGACCTCTACTGGCACAGCCCGACGCTGCTGGAGATCACCTTGACCGCGCGCCAGTTGCCCGAACCACGCGGAAATGACCGTCAAACCTACGAGGGAGAGTAAGCACGATGAGCCAGAACCCATTGCTGGAAGTCGAGCTATACGCCTTCGCCAGCAACAGCGCGCAGTTCTATCTGACGCCGCACGAATTCGATGTTGATCTGGATGGCAACCTCTACAAGAGCCTGGCCTTGGAACGCAACGAACTGGCGCTGGGTGCTGAAGCCGCCAAATCGGCGCTGGATCTGAAACTGCCACCCGACTGCGATCTCGTGCGCCACCTGCTGGCCACGTCGCTCACCGGGGATACCACCTCGGTCACCTTGCGGATCGGACGGCGCGACTCCTGGGGCGACTACTGGTGGATCTCGGGCACGCGCTGGATGGGCCGGGTGCTGGGCGTAGAGGTCGCTGACGATGTCGCTCGCGTTCGCTGCGAGTCGGCGCAAGTCAGTCTCAAACGTATCGGATTGCGGCGGCTCTATAGCCGCAAGTGTTCCCACGTGCTGTATTCGGCTGCCTGTGGTGCCTCCCCGATTTCTGCCAGCGCCTTGGTGAGCAACAGCAATGGCCGCAACGTCGATCTCGACGGTGGCACGCCCGGCAGCGTCAGTGGTGGCTTGGCCGGTGGCTGGCTGCAAACCCCGGAAGGTGCGCGCCACATGATCGTCAATGACTACGGTGGTGGTGTGGAGTTGCTCTATCCGGTGGCCATTGAGGTCGGCACCGAGGTGCTGCTGACGGTCGGCTGCGATCACAGCACGGCCACGTGCGAGTCGCGCTTCGGCAACCTCGACAACTACGGTGGCTTTCCCGCCATCCCGAGCAAAAACCCGTTCTCGACGGGCGTGTTCTGAATCCCTGGAGAAATCGCCATGTGGTACCTCGTCGTCATCGTGGTGGCGGCGCTGGTTTCGGTCGCGCTCGCGCCGAAACCGCCCGAACCCAAACCGGCGTCCCTGTCTGACGTCGATGCCCCCACCGCAGAAGAAGGCCGACCGATTCCCGTCGTGTTCGGCACCGTGCTGCTGCGTGGCTCCAACGTCGTCTGGTATGGCGATCTCGAAGCCGATCCGATCAAGAAGAAAGGTGGCAAGAAATGACCACTCAGACCGTCATCACCATCGATCACGTGCGCGCCGTGGGCCTGTGCGTGAACGGCACGCGCACTTGGTTTGCGCGTCACGATCTGGATTTCCGGGCCTTCCTGCGCGATGGCTGTGATGCCGACACCTTGCTGGCCACTGGCGATGCAATGGCACAACGTGTGGTCGATCACGCCCGCAATCGATCCAGCCAGCGGGAGCAAGGCTGATGGGTGGCAGCAGCAAGAAGCAAACCGTCGGCTACCGCTATCGGATGGGGCTGCATCTGGCCCTGTGCCAAGGCCCGGTCGATGCCGTGCAGGAAATCCAGATGGGCGACCGTACCGCGTGGGGTGATGCCGACCGTGCGCCGCTGTCCAGCGGGCATGGGCTGACCAGCCTCTCGATCAACAAGCCCACTCTGTTTGGCGGCGACGAGCGCGAAGGCGGCGTGGTCGGCACCATCGATGTGCTTTCTGGTCATGCCGGGCAAGGACGCAACGACTATCTGATGAGTCGCCTCGGGAGTTCCATTCCGGCATTTCGGGGCGTGCTGTCCTTGGTGGCACGCAAGATCCTGTTCGCAGCCAACAACCCCTACATCAAACCGTGGGCAGTGCGCGTCCGGCGCTTCACGGCGGGTTGGTTCGATACGCCGTGGATGGAGTGGAACGCCGAGGTGCGGGTCTGGGATGACGACGAAGGCCGTGAGGTCAGCGTAGGCATGAACCCGGCCCACATCCTGGTGCAGTGCCTCACCGATCCTCACTGGGGCATGGGCTATCCGCAGAGCACCATCGGCTGGAGCTTCTGGAACGCGGCATGGGCTTTGTCGAGTGAGGGCTTCGGCCTCAATCTGATCTGGACACGGCAGCAGCCCATCGAGAGCTTCATCGGCCAGGTCATCGACCACATTGGCGGCATCCTCTACACCGACCCGGAGCAAGGCACGTTTGAGCTCAAGCTGCTGCGCGACGACTATTGGATCGACAGCCTGCCACAGTTGGGGCCTGACGAAATTGTGCGGCTGGAACGCTTCGAGCGTGCCCAGTGGGGCGAGCTGCCCAACGAACTGACCGTGGTCTACACCGACTGGCAAACCGGCGGTGATGCCACCGTCACGGTCGAGAACCTGGCCGCCATCCAGTTGCAAGGCGGCGTGATCAATCAGCGCCGCGACTACCCGGGTGTGAACTACGGGCCGCTGGCCGCGCGGCTGGCCTTGCGTGACCTGCGCGCCTTGGGTTCGCCCCTGGCCCGGATGAGTCTGACGGTAGCGCGCGACACGCTGGAGCGTGCGCCGCTGCCGGGCGACGTGTTCCTGCTGAACTGGCCACGCTTAGGGCTAGACCAGATGGTCGTGCGCGTCACCGGCATCGACACCGGCACCTTGGGCGCGGCCGAGTGGCGCATCGAAGCGATGGAAGATGTGTTCGGGATGAGCAACACCGTGCTGTCGCCCCCGCCACCGCACGTCGAGGAGCCGACCATTGAGCCTTTGCCGCCTGCCTTGGTGCTGGCCGTCGAGGTGCCGTATTGGGAGCTGGCCCGGCGTTTGTCGCGCGCAGATCTGGCCTACCTGACCGACACGGACACCTATCTCTGTGCGCTGGCCGCCGCCGGTGGCACCGGGCAGTTGAATTGGCAACTGGCCACCGGTGCTACGAGCGGCGATCTCGCTGCCGTGGTGGGCGAAGACTACGCACCACTGCTGACGCTCGATGTAGCCTTGCCTGCCAGCGAGGTCGATGCCATCGGTGTGCCGGTGACGGCCATCAGCCAGCCGGAAAGGCTGACCGTGGGTGACTACGCCTATCTGGTCGATGGCAGCGGTGAGATCCGTGAAGCCGTCGCTGTCCTGGACTTCGATACCGCTGCGGCCACGGTTGACCTCGCACGCGGCGTGCTCGACACCACACCCCAAGCACATGCCTCGGGGACTCGTTTGATCGGTGTCGGCGAATGGCTGGCATCCGAAGGTGCGGAGCGCGCTCCAGGCGAATCGGTGTTCGTGGGCGCGATTCCTCGCACGTCGACCGATCAGGGCGATCCTGTGTTGGCTGCCAATGGGCAGCCGATGGTGCTGGCCGGTCGGCAGGCTTTGCCGTATCCACCCGGTCGTATCCGCCTCAATGGCCAGACCGAGCCTGCCGTGGTGGCCGGTGACCTCACCGTCGCGTGGGCGCATCGCGACCGCACGCAGCAGACCGCCTATCTCGTGCAGCAAGACGAAGGCGACATCGGGCCGGAACTGGGTGTGACCTACACGCTACGCATCCGCAATCGCAATGGCGTGCTGGCGCACACCGAAACGGGACTGCTCGGCACCACCTTTATCTGGACGGCAGCAGTGGCCGCGCTGGATGCCGCTGCGCTGGGCGACCGCATCACGGTGGAGATCAGTGCCGAGCGCGATGGTTTGAGTAGCTGGCAGCCGCAGGTGCGGGTCATGGATCGTGCGGGCTACGGCCTGCGCTGGGGACAGTATTGGGGAGGTGTGTGATGGAGCCGCGCATCGATGTTCATCTGCTCACCCTGAACGAGCCTGCCGAATGGCGGGAGGCCTGCATCGCCAGCCTCGAGGACGGACCGATCCAGTTGCACGTTCTACCCGGCATCCCGGGTCGCATTGGCGAGGCTCGCGCAGCAGGTTATGCGCAAGGCACGCTGCCGTTGGTGTCCTTCGTCGATCCCGACGATTTGTACGAAGCGAGTGCCTTCACCCAACTGGCCGATGCGCTGGATGCTTGCCCGCAGGCCGTGATGGCCTACACCGACGAAGCGCTGACCGACGAAAACGGCCAGGACATCGCGGTGCGGCGTCTGGCCTACAGCCGTTGGCAGCACGCCAACAGCGCCAGCCACGTTCACGGCCTGATCGTGATGCGCCGATCTGCCGTGGAAGCCGTGCTCAAGGAAACCACCGACCTCAACAACTTCGCCGACTGGCTGCTGACCCTGCTCGTAGCCAAGCGCGGCGGCGTGCTGTACCTGCCCATCGTTGGGCGTCATTGGCGACAACACCCGCAGCAAAGCCATCGCATCGGCGACCCGGAAGCTGTCCGGCGAATACGTCAAACCATCGGCCACGCATCGAATCTCTGGAGATAGACCATGTCATCAACCGATCCGAACCTTGGACTCAATTACGGCTGGACGCTCGGCGAGAGCGGCTGGGACACCGGCATGGACGCCAATCTCAAGCGCCTCGGCGCAGTGGTTGGCCTGTCCGTGAAAGACCGCGACCTGACCACGCCACCGGCCAGCCCCGCCAACGGCGACCGCTACCTCATTCCTGCCGCCGCCACGGGCGTTTGGGCAGGCAAAACCAACCAGATCGCCGTGCGAATTGCCGATGCCTGGGAGTACCACACGCCCAACATCGGCTGGCTTTGCTACATCGAGGACGAGGCAGTGCTCTCGGCCTACAAAGCCACCGGCTGGAGTCCCGGCATCGCCATCTGAATCTCCATCCCTTCGCAACCACATGAACCCGCCCACGAGGCGGGTTCGTCGTATTTGGAGACGCCCATGACTGAACCGACCCAAGCCCCCGCCTTCGTCGAGAACACGCTACTCCTGCGCCGCGAGGACTTCGACGAACTGCTCGACCGTGCCGCCGAACGCGGGGCCGAGCGCGTGCTCGCCCACCTCGGCCTGGAAAACGGCCACGCCGCGCGCGACATCCGCGAACTGCGCGATCTGCTCGAAGCCTGGCGCGATGCCCGCAAGACCGCCTGGCAGACCACCATCAAGGTGGCGACCACCGGCATCCTGGCGCTGCTGTTGGTCGGCGCCGCCATCAAGCTCAAGCTGATGGGAGGTGGCCAATGATCGAGACCCTGCTTGGCGGCCTCCTCGGCGGGGCCTTCCGCTTGGCGCCCGAAGTGCTGAAGTGGATCGACCGCAAGGGCGAGCGCAGCCATGAACTCGCCATGCAGGACAAGGCCTTGGAGTTCGAAAAGCTGCGCGGCGCCCAGCGCATGGCCGAGATCGGCGCCGGGGCCGACGCAGCATGGAACACCGGAGCCATCGAGGCCTTGCGCGAGGCGGTTGCGGCGCAGGGGCGGCCCTCGGGCGTGAAGTGGGCCGATGCGCTGTCCAGCAGCGTCCGTCCGGTGATCACCTACTGGTTCATGGCGCTGTACTGCGCGGCCAAGACTGCCGCCTTCGTGGGTGCCATCGAGGCCGGGGCGGACTGGATCCCCGCCATCCAGGCGGCCTGGACCGAGGCCGACCAGGCCCTGTGGGCCGGGGTGCTGAACTTCTGGTTCCTCGGGCGCGTGTTCGACCGGGTGCGGCCGTGATCGCGGTCCCGCAGGCGGCCATCGATCTGGCCAAACGCTTCGAGGGCTTTCACCGCGTACCGAAGAACGATCCCGGCCGCGCGCATCCTTACGTCTGCCCAGCCGGCTACTGGACAGTCGGCTACGGTCACCTCTGCGATCCGGATCATCCGCCGATCACGGAGGTCGAGGCGGAGCGCTACCTGGCAGAAGACCTCAGGATCGCGCTGGCTGCGACGTTGCGCTACTGCCCTGTGCTGGCGACCGAGCCGGAAGGGCGGCTCGCGGCCATCGTGGACTTCACCTTCAACCTCGGCGCCGGGCGGCTGCAGACCTCGACGCTGCGGCGGCGGGTCAATCAACGGGATTGGATCGCAGCAGCAACGGAACTGCGCCGATGGATCTACGGCGGCGGAAAGGTACTCCCGGGCTTGGTAGCGCGCCGAGCTGCCGAAGTCACCTGGCTGCTCGGCAACACCTGATGCAAGGCAGGTCAGACGCGCTTGGCTTTTCGCCGGAACAGCGCGTTCATGTCATCCCATCGATCCCGGAGCGATTCTATGAACCCCCGATTCAGGAAAGCCATCATCGACGACGTCACCGCAGCGAACATCGACGACAAGCTGCAGAGCAGCCTGCTCGAATTCTTTGAGTATGCCATGAAGTCAGTCGCGCCCACGCTGGTGAGAGAGGCACGATTCGACACCACCGACTTCGCCACGTCTCGTCAACGCGGATGCGAGGGCTTCGCCATGCTCATCAGCCGCGCCCGCGCCGATTCGAGAGACTCCTGGTTCGGCGCGCTCCAGCGTGGCGACCAGCGGCTCGACGTGGTCGGGCACCTCGAGTAGCGCGGTCAGACAGCCGCCGTGGGCAGATCCCAGTCCGCCGCGCGCGCCTCGCCGGTCTGGTAGAACTGCTTGACGAGCTTTACGAAGCCGAGGAAGTCCTTGTTCTCGGTCGCCAGACGATTGGCCATGTCCCAATCGATCTCGTCCCGCTCGCGCGCCGGAATCAACACCTGGCTGTCGACCGGGTTCTCGGTGTCCAACTTGATCAGACCGATGCCGTGCGCCGCGAAAAGCATGCGCAGCTCCTTGAGCGTGTCTTGGCCCTCGATCTCCGCCGCGACCAGGTAGCCGAAGTTGGCCCATGATGAGTTGGAAACAGCCTGGAAAAAGCACTCGCGCGCGTTTGACCGGTTGATCAGCAGCTTGGCTTCGAAGGACCACAGTCGGGTTCGCTTGTCGGAGTACTGATTGACGCAGTCGCGCACCTCCTGATGCCACTCGGCGCCCAGGTCCTCCATGCCCACCACATCGGGGTAGAGCCAGCGGTTGCCGTTGGGGCCGCGCTTATTCGACGACTTCTTCTCGTCGATGCGCTTGGAGAAGACCCGGAACTCCTCCCACAGGTACTGCGACAGCATTGGATACAGCGCGTGCTCGCCGAGCTTGCCTGCCGCCGCATCGGCAGCGGGCGCCTCAGCTTGTCCTGCCTCAGCCGCTGCCACCTCGGCGCTGTCGGACTTCTCGGAGTAGTAGTACTTGCGCGGGCGTCCCTCAGTGGTCTTCAACTCGGGGTAACGCCTCTGTAGTGCAGGCCGTTGCGAACTGATCTCTGCCACCAGTTGTTGCACCAGGCCGGCGTCGTCGGTAATGAATTTGCTGCTGGCCTTCTTGGCTTGGCACTCGTCCGGGTAGGTCGCGAACACCCACTCGGCGATCTGCCGTGCGGTGAATTTCTCGCCCGCACGTTCCTTCAGGAAACTGAGCAGCGCCTTGCTGAGGTTGAGCTTTTCCTGCATATCGCCTCCGGGTATGGTTCAGGCCTGAGCGCCCGATTGAGGCGGAACCGACGGCTTCTGTCCTGGGCGGTAGGTCGAATCGAACACCATGTCCGCCAGCCAGCGCTTGAAATTCGGGTTGTCGCTGAACTGCTTGAAGAGCTCTGTATGGTCGTCGAGCAGCTCCAGCACCACGCGGTTGAGCGCCTTGTCGTGCTCCAGCCTCGCGTTCTGCTTGCCCGAATTGGCCTGCGCGTTCTGGTAAGCCTTGTCCTGCGCCACGCGCGCCGGAATCTCTTCGGTGACGACCTTGCGAATCTTGTCGGCGTCATGCCACTCGATGTTGCCGAACAGGTCATTGAACTGCTTGATGATGTTCGACAGCCTGTCCAGCTCTGGCTCGCCGCCACCTCCACCACCTCCCGGCGGTGGGGGTTCGACGAATGCGTCCGCATCGTCCATTGCCATCCGCATCGAAGCCTGGGCCTGAGCGCGGTAGCTGTCCATGTCGATGGCTTCCAGCACGCCCTTGGACAGATCCTCCTCCTTGGGCGCAGGCAGCTTCGGAATCAGGAAGTTGAGGAAGATCGACAGCTTCTCCCATGCCGGATGCCCATAGGGCAGGATGGCCGCGAGAAAGCCGTAGCTGCGGACGAAGGCTTTCGCCTTGCCCTTGAATTTCACCTGGTCGTCCTCAGCGAGCTTTTCGACGTATTCCGCGACGCAGGCATCGAGGATTGGGTCGAGCTGATCCCGCTCAGCTCCGCCAAGGTACTGCGCGACGAGGTCTTCGACCTGCTGCCAGCTGTAGACCTGCTGTGCGTCCAGATCGCTCTTCAGGTCGTGGAGCTTGTTCGGATCGGTCTCACCTTCCTGGATCGTGGCACGGTAGTACTCTTGGAACGCCGCCTTGACGGCCTCCGCGTTGTCGGCGAAGTCGAGCACGAACGTGTCCGCCTTCTGCGGATGCGCGCGGTTCAGTCGCGAGAGTGTCTGCACGGCCAGGACGCCCGCCAGCGGCTTGTCCACGTACATCGTGTGCAACAGCGGCTCGTCGAAGCCCGTGACGAACTTGTTCGCGACGATCAGGAATCGATACGGGTCTTGCCTGAGCTTGGCCGGAATGTCCTTGCTCGGGAATCCGTTGAGATCGGCCTCGGTCTTCTTTGACCCGCCGATCTCAAACTCGCCGGAGTACGCCACGATGGCCTTGTACGGGCTCTTGATCTCGGTGAGGTAGTCCGAAACCTCGCGGAAGTAGTCGATGGCCCGGGCGATGCCGTTGCAGACGATCATCGCCCGCGCTTTGCCGCCGATCTTCTTGGCGCCGATCACCTGCTCGACAAAATGATCGACCATGATCTCCGCCTTGCGACGGATCGCCTTGTCGTGGGACTCCACGTAGCGCCGGATCTTCTTGAGCGCCTTGGCCTTGTCCACCTCCGGGTCGTGCTCGACGATCTTGGCGACGTGATAAAAGCTCGCCACCGGGGTGTAGTTGGCGATCACGTCGAGGATGAAACCCTCCTGAATCGCCTGCTTGGTGGTGTACGTCAGCTCTTCGGGCGAACGGAACTGCACCGTGTCGCCAACCACTTGGCGCTCGCCGAACAGCTCCAGGGTCTTGGTCTTGGGCGTGGCCGTGAAGGCGTAGTAGCTGGCATTGGCCAGCATCTTGCGAGACTCGATCAAGGCGTTGACCTTGTCCTCGACCGATTCCTCCTCTTCCTCCTCGCCGCCCTCAGCATTGTGTCCGGACAGCGCCAGATGCATCTTGGCCGTCGTCTTGCCGCCCTGGCTGGAGTGGGCCTCGTCGATCAGCAGCGCGAACTTCTTGTCGCCGAGGTCCTCCAGCTCGTCCAGGATGAACGGAAACTTCTGCACCGTGGTGACGATGATTTTCTTGCCGCGGCGCAGGAAGGTGCGCAGCTCCTCGGCGCTTTCCGAATGGCCGTAGATCGAAGCCACGTGGTCGTAGGACTTGATCGTGCGGGCAATCTGCGTGTCCAGCGCTCGCCGATCGGTGATGACGATGACGGAGTCGAACTGCGCCCGCCCCGCATCCGTTTTCAGCTCGACCAACTGGTGCGCCAGCCAGGCAATCGTGTTGCTCTTGCCGCTGCCGGCTGAGTGCTGAATCAGGTAGCGCTTGCCGACACCATCCACACGGCTGCGGCGCAGCAAGGCGCGCACCGTGCGCAGTTGGTGGTATCGGGGGAAGATCTGCTTGCGCGTCTTGCGCTTGCGGCCGCTGGCGTCTTGCTCTTCCTCCTCCACCACCTGAGCGAAGTTCTCGATGATGTTGGCCAGCGACTCCTTTGCCAACACCTGCTTCCAGAGGTAGTCGGTCTTCAGGCCATGAGGGTTCGGTGGATTGCCGGCGCCGCTGTTCCAACCCTGGTTGAACGGCAGGAACCAGGAGGTCTTGCCAGTCAGGTGCGTGCAGAAGCGCACCTCGGCATCGTCCACTGCCATGTGGGCAATGCAGCGGCCGAGCTGAAACAGCAGCTCACCCGGGTTGCGGTCGGTCTGGTACTGCACCACAGCGTCCGCAACAGTCTGTTTGGTCAGCGAGTTCTTCAGCTCGAAGGTGAGCACCGGCAAGCCGTTGATGAAGATCACCATGTCCAGCGCGCGCTGGGACTCGTCGTTGCTGTAGCGCACCTGCCGGGTGACGCTGAAAATGTTCTTGCCGAAGGACTCGGCCGCGGCGGCGTTGCCTGGGGTGGGCAACAGCTTGTAGAGGTCCACGTGGACCGGCCCGTGGCTGACCCCTTTGCGCAGCACGTCCACCACGCCGCGCTTGGAAATTTCGCCCTGCAACCTGTGCAGGAACTGGGTGCGCTGAATGCCTTCGGCGTCCAGGTTCAGCGTCTCGACCACCTTCGGCTGAGTCGCCCGCAGAAAGGCGAGCAACTGGACCACGTCCAGCGCCAGGTCGCGGTTGTAGTCCGACGCCCGCCCCAACACATAGCCGCCGGGGGCATAAATGCCGGTCGGTTCTTGTGCGGAACCGGAAGAAACTGGAGGATGCTCGCTGATGCCAGCGAGATGCCGCACGATCAGGGCTTCGAGGCCTTTTTCGCTGGTGTCCGTGGCAATCATTGCCCAGCTCCTGTGTCGTCAGTGCGCACGGACAGTCGTGCGCGGTATGCAGCTTCTTTTCGCAACCAAAAGCTTGCGGTGCTGCCAATGACCCGCGCCAAACCGGAGGCCGTCTCTTCGGTGATACGGGCTTCGCCGTTGATGATCTGGCTGATATGCGTTTCAGCACAGCCCATGCGGCGGGCCAGCTCAGCGCACGACCAGCCGCGCTCCACCAGCACATCGGCAATGGTGTCGCCTGGCGGAGACACCCAATCGGGCGCAAACGGTGCCCCGGTCTCGATGCCACTCATGCGGCCAACTCCTCGACCACGGTTTCTCGCTGGCTCCAAAGCACTGGGCGCACGTCGTAATTGCGCAAAGCATCCAGAATGTCTCCGGAAACGCTCTGCTCCGAATCATTGAGCAACGCAATCGCGCGTGACTCCGCGGGCCGCGTTTCTTTCGTGTCGATCCACGAGAAAGCGATCGCCTGAGCAGCATCGCGCCGGGGGCGGTTGATGGCCTGCAACACCCTTTCCGGCTGGCGGCGGGATTTCGGGATCACGAAGTCGAAGCGGTGATCAAAGCCCGACTTGCCCGAAAACTTGACATTCGTCGTATAGCGCACATCGTGCAGGTCCAGCCAGGCCACCACATCCTCGTAGAACAAGCTCGCCACGAGTGGCACGGCGAGATAGAACATATCCCCCACCGCCAGCATGGCCTGCACCAGATTGTGCTTGCGCAAGGCAAAGTTCTCCGGCGTCGCGTGCACTTCAATCCGATCTCCGGACAACTGCACACCAAAGCCGTTGAGCGTTTGCCGCAGCAGCGCCTGCCGCTTGGGAGAATCCAGCTTGCAGCCGCTGTCGCGCAGGTCTTCCAGCGTGTAGCCGTCGTCGGTCAGCAGCACGCCGCCGTCATCCCGGCGCGCATAGATCTGGATGTAGTCGTTGTGGCGGTCGAGATACGGCGTGGTGATCTCCACCCAATCGTTGATCTGCTTGAGGACGGTCTTGTCCTTCAGCCAAGCGTGATAGGCGTCCACCAGGCCTTGAATGTCAGCGATCATGTGAACAACCCTCGCTCGATGATGGGCGGCTCGACGATGTTGCAGTAAGCCATGAAGTCCTCCAGCGTCCGCCACAGATCGGCCACATCACGGAACCGCTCGGCTGGCACCGGGTAGGCCCATCGGTGGCCGTAGCCTTCACGGTAAAGATGCAAATGCGGCGCCGGAACTTCCGTGTCATCCGGGTTTCGATGCGGCGCGCCGCCCAGGTCCAGACGCGCCAGCACCACGACCTGACGGGCGCGGCTCTGAAACTTCACCTTGGCCAGATTGATACGTGCACGGTGCAGGTCCAGCAGAAAGTGCTCGCGATGGTCATGAGAGCGCAGAGGAATGGAAAGGCTTTGCCCGCCCATCGGAAAGTCGTAGCGCTCCTCGTCGCTGCGGTGTTTGGCCATCGCAAGCAAGGCGTCCGCCTCGGCCTGGGTCAAGTGCATGTCGGCCATGACGCAGTCTCCTCGTGCAAATCTTCTTCTCCGGTATTTTCCTCCTCACCCCCCAGTGCGGCCAGTTCCACATCGCTCGCCACGTCATCCGGCCCTGGCCGCCAGCCGCGCACGTCGATCTGGCCGGTCACCACATCGGCAATCAGGCGGTCGCGGTACTCGCGGATCAGCTTGATTTCCTCTTCGGCGCGGGCGATGGCACCGTCCAGCGGCTGGCACTCGTCGGTGATCCAGCGGCAGATGGTTTGCTGTTCTTCGATGGGTGGCAACGCGATGACTGCGTTCTTCACATCGTGCTTGCTGAGTGCAAAGCGCGTGACGCCGGTGGCTAAAACGTGAAACTGTTGCGCAGTACGCGCTGATCCAATAGCACGAAACAGGAACTCGCCCAACACACGTTCCGGTATGGGGCGCAGCAGGCCAAGGTGATAGGCGCAAACCACACCGGGTAAATCCTCCGGCACCCATGCGGGTACGCCAATGTCGTCCGGGGTTTCCGAATCCTTGGTCAAAATGACATCACCCGCTTTCAGCGTCAGGCGGGCGATTTCCGCAGCCGTCGCTGTGGCGCGCATCAGGTCCATATCTTCGGTGATGCGGTCGTTCTTGTAGACATCGGTGTAGTTGCACAGGCGCACGGGCATTTCATCGTTGTGCGAGTGCTTATCGACGCCGCTGAAGCGCACGTCCGCGATGTGCTTAATGAGAGCGACCTCCCAATGCTCCGGCACCTCGCCCAGCCATTCGATGCCGGTGGGTTTGAGGCGGACGTTGGGGTCAAGCCCGCGCGTGACGGCGTGGTCGATGATGCGCAGCTTCTGTTCGGTCAGCAGTTTGATGAGCTCGCGCTTGGCCTTGATGAAGCGGGCGATGTGCGCGTCCTGCGCGCGCAGGTAGGCGACGATCTGGTCTTGCTCGGCGCGCGGGGGCACCAGGGACGGCATTTGCTTGAACGACTCCCAATAGAGCCGATTGCGGTCCGCCACGATGCCACGCGAGAATTTGTTGACCTCGCGCATGTAGGCGCTGGTCCGGAACAGGTAGCTGAAGTACGCCGAGTTGGCTTCCGGGTACGGCTTGACCACCACGTAGGCCGGGCTGACCAGCCCATCCACCGGGGCCACGCCAACCGCGCCTTGCCACATGCGCATCATGTTGTAGGCGATGTCGCCCTTGGCTGCGCGCTTGTACTTTTCCTTCTGGCTCATGACCTGCTTGCGTTTCAGGTTCTCCATGTCCCTGACCCGAACGCCGGTGCGCAGCGATACCTCCAGGATAGGTAAGTCGGGGAAGCCAGTCTCCACGCGGTGGCTAAAGAGCCGGCCATTGCGCAGCACTTGCCAGCCTTCAGGTATCTTTGGAGCCCAGGGAAGGCCTGAGTCTCGGTAGCTCGGATAAGCGCTCGCCTGGTCACCCGCCTCAGCAGGGCGAACCGGCGTGGCGCAGTCGGCTTCCCCCTCTACTTTCAACGCATCGGGTTTCGATAGCTGCCCACTCATTTGCGGGGTCAAGGTTGCTGATGCAGGGACGGCCGCCGTTTGAACGCTCGGCAGGTCATCACCAAATAGCCCAGGCTGCGGCGTTGCCAGGGCGACGGCCTCTTTCAAGGTCCAGACCTCAATCGGGCGGCCGAGCAACTGAAAGTCTGGAACATCAGGCAACTCAACACGCAGGAAGGCATCACGGCCGTGTTCTTTCACCTGCTCGCGCAGTTCCATCAGCAGCCGACCGAGCACGTTCATGCCCACCAGCGTGCTGCCATCGCCAACGGCCTTGGCGCCCCAGAAGTCGTCCTTTCGAGACTCCTCCACAATCGGTCGGTCACCGGTCCGGAGCAGTAGCTCGCTGAACGCACTCCAGTTGTTGGCAAGCTTCATCCGCAGACACCAGCGCATGATGCGGACGCGGACGTGATCCCAATCCCGACGCGAGTCCTTGCGGTAAGGCTTGCTCCGCATCTTGGCCGTCATCGGGCTGTTCTCGCTGATGATCATGCGCTGCACGTCGGGCAGGTGCGGAAACCGGCAAGCTTGGTACAGCGCCTCGGACGTAAGGATGCGAATGCCATTCACACGAATGGGGTAGCCCCCGGCCATGTTCGAGAGGCCGCCAAACGGCTCGTCGGTCTTCAGGAAGACGACGCTTTCGGCGCGGCTGTAGGTGCGGACTTGATCTCGGCTGCTCATCAAAGCCCGCCCCCAGTCAAGTCCGCGAACATCCTTCGCACAGCCGTCTGCGTGTTCGTGGTTCGGGGGAACAGCGGGTACCACGGCGCGTCCACCCAGAACGCCAGCGGCGCATTGTTGGGACAGTTGCGGTAGGTCACGATGAGCGAGCCGAAGCCCAGCGTTTCCAGCGTCATGTGCCCTAGCGGGCGCTGCGTGTCGCCGAGGTTCGGGCACATCTGCCGAATGCGGACGCCGGCTTTCAGGAACTCCTGCTCCAGCAGAATCTTGGCCGCGTCGCTGGAGAACAAGCCGGCATTGCCAGGGCTGCCGGGTGCGCGCAGCGTCGGCTGGTACTTCATACCCGCCACGTAATCCCGCACTGCTTGGTCGTCCGGGATCGCCGTGGGGCGCAGCACGTCTGCAGACGCGCTGTAGGCCCGGCGATCCTCCAGCTCGATGGCACGCCACCAGGTGATGTCGACCTTCTTGCCAGCCGCTTTCACGGCTGTCTGAATCCTGCCGTTCGCGTAGTACTGCCCGCCGCTGTGCAGCGCGATGCAGATCACATGCACCGTTGCCTGCGCAGGAGCCAGGTCGCGCACCCAACCTTCCAGATCGCGCCTCACCCGATTGCCGGTGAAGATGCCGTCATCAAGGTAGATAAAGACATCGTTGCCCTGGCCGCAATCTTCGATGCCGATGCCGAATTCCTCTCGGAGCACCTCCGAGAACAAGGCGAGCATGTCGGTCTGACTGGCACCGCCGCCCTGGATGTCCAGGAAGTTTGCGGACCGCCAGAACTCCTTGGGGTTTGGGCCCGTGAGCTTGGCCGTGAGGATTGCCCCACGGAGGAACTCCGACACCTTCTCTTTCGAGAAATAGGTGTTCTTCAGGACATGATCCACCTCGCGCAGGATCGGAAGCTGCACGCCGACATCGAACTGCTGCACCCAGCGGTCGACATGGTCGGTGATCGGCTTTGGTAGTGATCCGTCGCGGTAGTCCTGAATCGTCTGCGCGATGGCCGTCAGCAGGGTTTGGCGCTCACTCATGCCGGCACCCCTCCAATGATCTTTTGCAACAGTCCTTCGGTCTGCTGTTCCAGTTTGAGGATGTCTGCGCGAATCTCCTCCAGCGAGCGCAGCGGCGCGGGCTTGTAGAAGTAGCGGGCAAAGGAGATCTCGTAGCCGATCTTGGTGGCCTCGCGCGCAACCCAGGCGTCCGGCGCGTGGGGCAGCACCTCACGCCGGAAGAAGGCATCGATGCCGCCGGGCTCTTTCAGCGGCACCTGCTCGGTATCGCGCAAGTCGGTGTCTGGCTCGTACTCGACCAGGAAGCGGTCTTTGCCCGCCACCTCGAGGTACACGCCGTCGAGCCCCGGCTCGAAGGGCTCGTCCTTTTTCAGCTTGGTGCGCTTGGCAATCACCGGTGGCGCCGTTTCGTCACGCCAGCTCACGGCCTTGAAGATGGCCTTCTTTTCGGCGGCGGCGAGCTTCTTGCCGTGCTTGGCCATGACCGCCTCGAAGCGGGCGCGGAACTCGTTGTGGTCGTCGAACACGCCGTCGCCGAGCTCTTGCTGCGCGAGCAGCGCCAGCTCGATCAGGGTCTTGTCGCGTTGCCAGGTGGCGAAATCGAGCAGTTTCTTGCGGCGCTTCTCGGGCACCGCCTTCTTCGCGGGCGTACCCTCGTCCTCATCGCCTTCCGCATCGTCGTTCTCTTCCCCGGTATCGCCCTTCAGCCACGCCTCGATCTCGGGCTTGAGCTTGGGGAACTCGGCGTAGAGCCTGTCGCCGTACTTGGCCCAGATCTCGGCGCGCAGGGCCTCATCGCCGCTGGCGAAGCGCAGGCTCTCAATGGCGCTGCGCTTGAGCTGGCTTTTGAGCCGCAGCGGGCGTTCGACGGTGATCTTCCAGTAGCCAAAGTCGGTGGTGTCGAACCATTTGCACTGCGGCGTGTCCTGCGGTGGCCCGAGGTAGAGATCGACGATGCGCTGGATGTCGGCCTCGGACAATTCGCAGTTTTTCTTGCCAAGGTTACGGCGCAGCGGCTGAAACCACTGGCTGGCGTCGATCAATTGCACCTTGCCCTTGCGGTGCTCGGGCTTGCGGTTGGCGAGCACCCAGACGTAGGTGGCGATGCCGGTGTTGTAGAAGATGTTGAGCGGCAGCGCGATGATGGCTTCCAGCCAGTCGTTTTCCAGTATCCAGCGCCGGATGTTGCTCTCACCCTGGCCGGCATCGCCCGTGAACAGGGCCGAGCCGTTGTGAACGATGGCGATGCGGCTGCCCAGCGGCGAGTGCCGCTTCATCTTTTGCAGCTTGTTCACCAGGAACATGAGCTGCCCGTCGCTCGTGCGGGTGATGAGCTTGAACTCCGGATCACCGCCGTGGCTGACGATGAAGCGCGGGTCGTTGAAACCCTGCTTGCCGCCCATGCGCTCGAAATCGGTCTTCCAGCTCTTGCCGTAGGGCGGGTTGGAGATCATGAAGTCGAACTCGCGGGAACGGAACTGATCGGCCGATAGGGTCGATTTGTCGGCACCGCCGACGATGTGCTCCGCCTCGTCGCCTTCGCCCTTGAGCAGCAGGTCGGCCTTGCAGATGGCGTAGGTCTCGGGGTTGATCTCCTGGCCGAACAGGTGGATGGAGACCTCCTTGCCGTGTTCCTCGGCCAGCTCCCGCAAGGTCTCCTCGGCAACGGTCAACATGCCCCCCGTGCCGCAGGCGCCGTCGTAGAGCAGGTAGGTGCCGGACTGGATCTGATCGGCCACCGGCAAGAACATCAGCTTGGCCATCAGTTTGACGACATCGCGCGGCGTGAAGTGCTCACCGGCCTCTTCGTTGTTTTCCTCGTTGAAGCGGCGGATCAGCTCTTCGAACACGGTGCCCATGCCGTGGTTGTCCAGCGCGGGCAGCTTGATGCGGCCGTCGGCGTCCTTGACCGGTAGCGGCGACAGGTTGATCTCGGGGTCGAGAAAGTCTTCGATCAAGTAGCCCAGAACATGCGCATCCACCAGCGTCTGAATCTGGTCGCGGAACTTGAACTTGGTGAGGATCTCCTGGACGTTCGGTGAGAAGCCATCGAGGTAGGCAATGAAGTCCTCCCGCAGGCGCTGGCCCTGGCTGCTGGCCTTGAGCGTGGCGAGCGTGAACTCGGAGACGTTGTAGAACGCCTGCCCTGCAGCCATCCGCAGGGCTCCGTCCTGCTCGGCGACGTTGTTCTTGTCGAGGAAGCGCTTGCGCTCCAGCACCTTCTGCTTGGTCTCCTCCAGCACGGCGTCAAGACGCCGAAGCACGGTAAAGGGCAGGATGACGTCGCGATACTTGCCGCGCACATAAACATCGCGCAGTCGGTTGTCCGCGATGTTCCAGATGAAGTCGGAGATCCACTTGATCTGGCTTTGGTCTTGTTGTTGCTTCTTCTGCATCGATACGTTCCTCAGCTCGCCGCCGTGCCTGTGGAGACGGCGAGATTCCAATGGTCTTTGAGGACGCCTACAAGGCGTTTCTGGCGCTCGGCCAGGAGCGTGGGCGTCCATTCTTTTTCCGATCTGACTTCCTGCGTCAGCACGAATGGTGATGCAGTGCCCTTACCTCTGAAGTAGGCGTCTTTCTTCTTGGCAAAGTCGTAGTTGCTGGCAGACGAGTTCTTCTTCCTATCCAGCGGAACCAGATTGGCCAAACGGTGCGTCCAGCCATTGCGCTCGTCTTCATCCGGGAACCACTTGATCCAGTCCGAACCGTCGGGCGGGGTTTGCGGCAGAACGTGCTCCAGAGACACGGCATCTTGGAGCTGCACGCCGGGGGCGCGCACCAAGGATTCAAGGCGCAAGACCAGCGCCATCCGTGCCTTGGGCAGATCGTCGTAAACGTCGCCATCGAGTGCCGCGACGAACTTGCGCTTTTGCGCGTCAGTCAGTGTCAGCGTGGTGAGCGCGGCCAGATCCCCCTTGAAGGTCTCCGGCTCGATTTCCTTGGTCAGCGCAGCGTAGGTTTCGATGCGCTCGTTGATACCCACCTTGGTGACCAGCAGGAAATAGGTCAGGCGTTCCAGTGACTTGAAAAACTCGGCGAGCAATTTGGGCTGCTGCCGGAAGCGCTTGAAATAGACCAGTGCCGGGGGCACCCAGTCCTTGAAGTCCACGCGGTTGAGCCAGGACAGGTAGTCATTGATGGTCTCGGCGTGCTCGGTGGCTTCAAAGTCGGCATCGCGCACGAAGTCCCACACTTCGGCATAGGGTTTGATGACCTTGTCGACGAGGTCGATGGGGGCCTTGTACTCGGTGACGTGCTCCTGGAACTCCTTGACCAGCGTGGCCCGCTGCTTCTGCTTGGCGTAGATGGTGCGGATATGGCCGAACAGGTCGCCGAAAGCGTCGCGGCCAAGCTGGCTTTCGATCTCGCTCCACTTCTTCGAATAGGCGCGCGCCTTGTCCTCCCCGCCGATGCGACGGATCGAACCGAGCACTTCCGCCTTAATGATGTCGATGGGTGCCAGATCGAGCCCACGATTGTTCAGTACCGAGAAGATGCGGTAGGCCGCTTCGAGGTCGGGTGTGGAAATGACGACCAGGGAGCAGTCGTTCGCGAGGAATTTCCACAGGGCATTCAAGTCGTCAGGCGACAGGGCCTTGGCCTTTTCGAGCAGCAGCGTGGCGTTTTCGCGGTAACGCAGACGGCTGTCTTTCAGCTTGTCCGTACTGGCGACCAACTGTGCGATGCCACCCGGCTCCTGGATATACTGACGGAAGAACGTCGCATCTTCCTCGCGGGCGGTGAATCGGTAGCCGGTGGCCTTGCCCAGCATCTCGTCCCCCTCTTCGTAGAGGAAAGGGGTCACGCTTTTGACGCCTGGTGGGTAGTTGGCCGCCTCCCACGCTGCGCGCAGGGCCGCAAACAGGATCGTGAGCGTGGTCAGTCGCTGCTGGCCGTCAACGACCATCGCCTTGGGGTCGCGGTCGTTCTTGATAAGAACGATGCTGCCCAAGAAGTATTGGCTTGTGGCCCCGTTGGCTCGGGCATCCTGCATAGCGGAGACCAGATCATCAAACAACTCTCCCGCTTGCTCGGTTGTCCAGGCGTAGGGGCGCTGGTAGTCCGGAATCTCGAACTGGTAGCTGCCTTCGAAGATCTCCCGGATCAGCTTGTCGTGGGCTTCAAGTGTCTTGGCCATTGCGCTTGTTCTTTCCTATCGTTTCTTGGGGCTGCTCGGAGCTTGATACCCCGGCGCGAGCTTTGCGTTCTCAACGCCGTACAGCGCCAGCGGATCGCTGAGCCATAGGCGGTACTGTTCTTCCTTGAGGCGGTGGTCGGGCGAGCAGTCCACGCTCCAGCGCAGCAGCATGTAGCCCGCGACGGCGGCGCGAACGCGCATCCGGATCGAGCCGTCGGTCATCCCGTAGTCCATCCTGATGATCTCGGGGTGTTCAAGGCGCGGGTGCGGCACCAACTCCAGCTCGACGATGCGCGTCCACTGGATGTCGTTTTCCGGTCGCTCAAAGGCCTGTGGCTCCTCGTCGAGCAGCGTCGGCGCTTCGATACGGGTGACGACGAAGTCCCGAAACTCTCCGCTCTTGCGATCAAAGGCCCGGACATGCCAGCGCAGGCCGGTATCAACCAGTGCGAACGGAACGATGACGCGCTCGGATTCACCGCTGCTCATCGAGTGGTAGCGAATGGCGACGGGGCGCTTGGCGTGGATCGCCCGGCAGACCGGAGCCAGCACATCCATCCTGGGGTTGCTCAGGGCGGTGGGCGACTCGCACGGCAGCAGCGGCTGCAAGGACTGATTCGGGCCGTTCACACCATCGCCGAAGCCCAGCGCCAGCGCCGACAGCACGCGCTGCGGGGCGTGGTTGAACAGCGGGGAGAACGCCTGCCCGATCCGGTAGATCTTGTGGCTACCGTCAAAGGTGATGTTCTGCGGCGCGATTTCCCGGTACAGCGCCAAGTCGCGCGTCGCCCCTGCCGGCGCCACGCCGAAGCGCTCAATCAGATCTGGGCGACCGATCTCACCGAAGAAGTAGAGCCGGAAGTCGATGTAGGCCAGCCGCTCGCGCTGGGCGTGGCTCAAGCTCTCGACGCGCTGGGGTTGAGTCACTGAAGGTTCCTCATCCACGGCGGACGACCGAAAGACTGCGACTGGTTTTATGTTTGTCCATTGCTAGGCAGCTCACATCATCAAATTGATGACATTATGCGCCACAACTTGGACTACAACAACACGAGCGTAGCCACGCTCAGGACTTGAGTTCGATTCCGTGTTTGGGGATTGAACCGGCGTCCGCAAAAGACGGCCGGATACGACACAGGAGTGCGAAAGGACGGTGATCAGCGTAGAATCATCGCTGAACGGTGCTCATCGGAACTCATTGCAGCCGTGATAGGCCGCGTGGCGTCGCCTCAGCACCACCACCATTCAACGCCCAACCTCTATCGGTTGGGCGTTTTCATTTCCGGGTTCCGCGACACCACGCGGGGTTCGGCGCAGATCTGCATGTGCCACGCGGTGGTGCGACGTCCCCCCGCTTTTGAGTAGCACTGTGGTTTGGAGTCCAATCCCCCATCCGAAGGAGATTGGACGTGAAGAAGCGCTTTTCCGAAGAGCAGATCATCGGCTTCCTGCGTGAGGCGGAAGCCGGCCTGGCGGTGAAGGACCTTTGCCGCAAGCACGGCTTCAGCGAGGCCTCCTACTACCTGTGGCGCAGCAAGTTCGGCGGCATGAGCGTGTCGGAGGCGCGTCGCTTGAAGGAGCTGGAGACGGAGAACGCCCGGCTGAAGAAGCTGCTGGCCGAGCAGGTCCTCGAGAACGAGGTGATCAAGGACGCGCTGCGAAAAAAGTGGTGAGCGCACCGGCTCGACGCGAGCTGGTGCGGCAGATGATCGACCAGGGACTGAGCGAGCGGCGCTCGCTGGCCGTTGCTTGCATGAGTGCGAGTGCATATCGCTATGCGCCGTGCCCGGATCGCAACGTGGAGCTCCGACAACGGATCGTGGCCCTGGCGCAGCGGCACAAGCGCTACGGCGTCGGGATGATCCATCTGAAGCTGAAACAGGCCGGGCTGCCGGTGAACTACAAGCGCGTGGAGCGGCTGTATCAGGAAGCCCGGCTGCAGGTGCGCCGTCGCAAGCGCAAAAAGGTGCCTCTGGCCGAACGCCAGCCGCTGGCTCGCCCGACGGCAGCGAACGAGGTCTGGTCGATGGACTTCGTGTTCGATCGCACAGCCGAAGGCCGCGTCCTGAAGTGCCTGACGGTCGTCGATGACGCCACCCACGAGGCGGTCGTCATCGAGGTTGAGCGGGCGATCTCCGGCATCGGCGTGACGCGGGTGATGGATCGCCTCGCGCTCAGCCGTGGCCTACCCAAGGTGATTCGCAGTGACAACGGCAAGGAGTTCTGTGGCAAGGCGATGGTCACCTGGGCACATGAGCGTGGCGTGCAGCTGCGATTGATCGAGCCGGGCAAGCCGAACCAGAACGCGTACATCGAATCGTTCAACGGCCGCCTGCGCGACGAGTGCCTCAACGAGCACTGGTTCCCCAGCCTCCTGCACGCACGCGCCGAGATCGAGCGCTGGCGGCGGGAATACAACGAGGAGCGTCCGAAGAAGGCATTAGGCGGGCTGACGCCCGCCGCCTACGCGAAGCAGTTACAGTGACCCCGGACTCTAAACCGTCCCGCTACTCAAAGCGGGGGGACGTCGATGGTTCCGTGAGTATTCTTGCTCGCGGGAGCAGTAACCCGCAAGATGCTGTCGAATTCTTGAACAAGAGAGGGCACCTTCATGTCGCATGAGGCTCAGATCAGCCGCAACAACCCCACCGCGTTCCTCTTCGTCGTGGACCAGTCGGGCTCGATGTCGGATCGCATGGCTATCGGCAAGAGCAAGGCGGAATTCGTCTCCGACGCGCTGAACCGTACCATCATGAACCTTATTGGCCGCTGCACGAAGGCGGAGGGCGTTCGCGATTACTTTGAGGTCGGCGTGATCGGCTACGGCGGGCGCGGTGTCGACAACGGCTTTTCCGGAGCGCTCGGGGCGCGCGTGCTCAACCCCGTGTCGGCGATCGAGCAGAACCCGACTCGCGTGGAGGATCGCAAGAAGAAGATGGACGATGGAGCGGGCGGCATCGTTGAGACATCGGTGAAGTTTCCGGTCTGGTTTGAGCCTCGCGCCGACGGAGGAACGCCCATGCGCGCGGCTCTCACTAAGGCAGCTGAAGAACTGGCGGCTTGGTGCGACGCCCACCCCGAGAGCTATCCGCCAACTATTCTGCACGTCACCGACGGCGAATCCGGCGACGGAGACCCCGAGGAGATCGCCGCAAACTTGGGACAACTTCGGACCAATGACGGCTCGGTGGTCGTGATGAACATTCATGTCAGCGCGCTTGGCTCTGACACCATCAAGTTCCCGAGTTCTGAGTCCGGGCTGCCCGACAGCTACGCAAAGATGCTGTTTCGGATGTCGAGCGTGCTGCCTCCACACGTCGCCGCGTTTGCGAAGGACAAGGGCTACGCGGTGAGTCCGGAGTCGCGAGGCTACATGTTCAATGCTGAGGCCGGCGAGATCGTCGACTTCTTCGACATTGGCACGCGCGCGTCCCAGCTTCGCTGACCAGACGCCATGCGGGCCCTGTTCGTGGGGACCTGCGCGAAGGAGCCTGACAGGCCAGAGACGAACGAGGATGCTTACGCATTCTCCGTCGACCGGCAGCGCCTCGCGCTAAGTGACGGAGCCAGTGAGTCCTATGACTCACGGCTCTGGGCGCGTTTGCTCGCTGGAAAGTTTGCAGACGATCCGCGCTTCGACCAAGAGTGGATCGAGAGCGCAGTGGCGGCCTATCAGGCTGAGCATGACTTCGCCGCCATGACTTGGTCGCAGCAGCTCGCTTTCGAGCGCGGCTGCTTCGCCACCTTGCTCGGCGTCGAGCACGACGCCGTCAATCACCGCCTATCGCTCTTTGGGGTCGGCGACTCCGTTGCTGTGCTTTTGGTGGGCGTAGAAGTTGTCCGCGCGTGGCCGTTGGATCACCCGGATAGGTTTAAGGAGCGACCGACACTGCTTTCCACTTTGCGAGCGCACAACGAGTTCACGCAGGCGCCCGATTTCGGATCGCTTGCGCGTATCGAGTTGGACTTGGCACCATTTCCCGAGCCCAAGCTTCTTTGTATGACCGACGCGCTTGGGGAGTGGACACTTCGAATGGCCAGCGACGATCCGGGGCGGTTGGCCGATCTTCTGGCCATCCGAAGCTCAGAGCAGCTCACTTCTCTGGTCGTCGCAGAGCGCGACGCGAAGCGCATGCGGGTCGACGATTCGACTTTGGCGATCTTGAAGTTTGGGGCTGGGGAGGACGCAGTTGGCTTACCCCTCCCTTGAGCAGTACAACCAAGCGTTCTCCGCCCACGGCACGTTGCTCGCGGACCCTGAGCTGCGCGCCGGGACCCTCGCCAAGAGCGGCCTTGGGCTGCCGCTGGCGATCAGCGGAGGCTTCGCTCTGACCTACACGGTCAGCACGGCTCGCGGAAAGTTTGCTGTCCGCTGCTTTCATCGGGAATCCAAGGGTCTTGAGCGACGCTACGCGGCGATCTCCAAGAAGCTTGCCAGTCTGCGCTCGCCCTACTTCCTGGACTTCCAGTTTCAGCCGTAGGGTATCCGAGTCAATGGGGCCGCCTATCCGGTGGTCAAGATGGCCTGGGCGAGTGGAACGACGCTCGGCGAGTTTCTAGAGGACAACCTCAGAAATTCAGCGGCGCTTGGCCGTCTCGCGGACGCATTGGCAAAGCTCGCCGCCTACTTGCAGAAGGAAGGCATCGCACACGGCGACCTGCAAAGCGGCAATCTGATGGTGAGCCGCGACGGCTCTTCGGTACAGCTGATCGACTATGACGGCATGTTCGTCGACGAGATCAAGGACCTGGGCAGCGCGGAGCTAGGACACGTCAACTTCCAACACCCGCAGCGCAAGTCCCTTAATCCGTTTGATGCGTCGCTCGATCGCTTCTCGCTGATCGCCTTGTCGCTGTCCATCCGCGCTCTGCAATTGGACGCATCGCTTTGGAGCAAGACCAACTCGGAGGCGGACGCCATCCTCTTCCGTACCAACGACTTCCTCGATCCGGCAGGGTCCAGCGCATTCGCGCTCGTTGCCAGGAACACCAGCCTCGCAACCCACGTCAAGAATTTCGCCGCGGTCTGCAAGTCGCCGATGGCGCGAGCACCGGAATTGGCGGACTTCCTGGCTGGCCGGAACATTCCCACCATTCCCATTGTCATCGCGCCTCCCAGGCCCACCGCTGGGCAGATCTCAGTCGCGGCCCGACCGGGCTACGTGGGCGCGTATCCCGTGCTCTCGGCCACCGACTATGCGGCCTGTCTCAGAGCTGTTGGCGACAAGGTCGAAGTCATTGGCCGCATTGTCGAGGTGAAGCTAGACAAGACACGCGGCGGCAAGCCTTACATCTTCGTCAACTTCGGCCCCTGGCAAGGCAGCATTTTCAAGGTGTCGATCTGGTCGGACGGTTTGGCACACGTGAAGTCCAAGCCGGACGCATCCTGGGTTGGCAAGTGGGTCAGCGTCGTTGGGTTGATGGAGCCACCCTTCGTGAACAAGAAGTTCCGCTACTCACACCTGTCGATCACCGTCGGCGCGGCAGGGACGATGACGCCGATCACGGAGCAGGAGGCGCAATGGCGCTTGGCTGGCGCAGGTAGGGCAGCAGGGGCTTTCACCGCAGCGACGACGAGCAATCAGCAGACGCTCGACAAGATCAAGGGCGTGTCTGGCCCGGCACCGAGCCCTGCAGGCCCACGCGCTTCATCTCCAGCCCCCTCCTCGAACGCGCAGGTACTCCAAAAGATCCGGGCCTCATCCGGACCTTCAGTGCCGACTCCGCCCCCTGTCTCCCCTGGCCGCCACACCTATCAACCTCCGTCGCAGCAACCAGGCGTGGTCGAGCGACTGTTCAAGTGGCTGTTCGGATGAGGGCCGCGACGTAGCTTGGGGCGTCGTGGGCGGCGCTGCCAGTCAGCCGCAATTGGTCAGCCTCAGCCATTGCAATGCGCAGATTTGGGATGGCCGCGGACGACGAATCTCTCCATGCGCCCCTCATTTCCCACCATTTCCGCTACATTCCCACCCCGATGTAGATGCCGGTTGGGTTCCGCTTAGGACTCCACCACCACCATTCAACGCCCAACCTCTATCGGTTGGGCGTTTTCGTTTGCGGGTTCCGCGACACCACGCGGGATCCGGCGCCGATCTGCCTGTGCCACGCGGTGGTGACACCGCGTCCGGAAACCGCCCGGTTCGACTTTCCTTCGCTCTCAGTTCTCTCGAAACCCGCGCCAGCTTCTTCGCCGGAGCACACGCAGGCGGCCTTCTGCGTCGGTGACTTGCGCGTGCGCCGCTGCCATCGGTTGTCCATCGCGCTTGGATGACCAGGGCATCAGGCCGGCGCAAGGCTCGACGCCGCCGCACAGGGCATTGAGTACAAGCCCGCGCACTGCTGCGTGACCACGAGGGTTCGGTAGGCACGCAACGGCTCAACAGTGAACCCGGACGCGATCCTCCATGCCGGAGGGCAGGTTCAAGGGGTGGTGGACGCAAAGTACAAGTCGCTGCATCCGTCCGCAAGCGCGCCGAATGGTCCGCAGCGCGAGGATCTGTACCAGATTGCCGCGTACCTCGGCCGGTTCACTCCTGCAGTAGGCAGGATGTCCTGGGGCATACTGGCTTACCCGCTGGACCCTGCACAGCCGTCGATCCCGCAGGCCGAGCAGTTCAGCCCCTGGAGCTTGGATGGCGGCAGGAAGATCGTATTCACCTCCCTGCCGCATGTCGCATCGGATGCGGTCACCAAGCTCCGCGTACTGATAGCTCCGGTGACCGCCGAGCGAGACCGCTGGCAAGCGCAAGCCTAGCCCCGCTCCGGGGCGAGCCCCTCCTCGAATGTCTGTGACCGTCCACTACGCGAGCTTGGCGCCGACCTCTTCGCAGACGCTCTCGACCACAGCCGCCACTTCGTGCAGGAAGGAATTGCGATCCGGCGAGGGGGTGACGTCAGGAATCGGCGCAGCCCTCTCGTAGATGCGCTCGCCGATGATCGACGCGCGCGCGTAGCTGGAACCACGCCCGGACTGGTTAAACGCCGACTGCCATTCCGGCATCCGCTCGGATCGAACGCGGCGAGTAGCGAGGTCCAGCGTCTTGGTGGACAGCGCGTTGGCCAGGCCGTCAAACACCTGCTGCTTGTGCGCGTCGTCGGTCGGCTCGACGGAGTCCCACCGGAGCGGGTTCTGCAGCAGCACATACAGCCGATCCTGCAGCTGCTTGCGTAGATCCGCGACCGGCTTGAGGTTGTCGTACTCGTCGCCGAGGCCGGGCGTGCTGAGTCGTCGGCTCAATGCCCAGATGCGCTTCCAGTGTTCCTTGCTGGCGCCGGGCTTGTAGTCGAGGCCCAAGCGCGGCCACCACGCATCGTGGAAGCTCTCGGCAGCGTTCTTCACGGCCAGGACGAGATTCATCCGGTCGTACACCGGCTTCGCGCGCACGGGCTCGGGCTTCTCGACGATGGCATCGATTGCCGCGAGCAGCGCCTGCAGTTGTCCGATGGTCCGCTTGTGGGTCTTCTTCGTGGCGTCCAGGTCTTCGTCGATCCTGCCGACGAAGAAGCAGGCGTCCTTCAGGCGACCGCGAAGTGCTCGTTCCGCGAACGGGCCCAGTTCCTCACCAATGGAGGCGAGGACGTTTTCGGCGGAAGCCAGGACGTGCTGCTCCTTGGCCGTCGCGTTGGGCAGGTTGTCGCCCTTGACCTCGTCGAAGTGCGTGAATACGAGCAGCAGCTTGCTGGCGCTGCCCGACGTGATCATCTCCTTCATGGCCGCAACCGGCGCTGCCTGCATCGGCTGAACAGCGTTGTCGACGAGCACGATGGCATCCGTCGACTCGATGCGCCGCGTCAGCGAGGTCGAGAGGGCCGCCACCGACTTGGGCGTGTGGCCCAGGCCTTCACCGTCGAGGAGCACGAGCTTGGGCTGCTGGCCGCCGTTCCACGCCGGCAGGAACGCGCCGGACACACGGACTCCATTAACCAGCGGCGTCAGCAGGCGCCCGAAGCGTGAGGAGTGGTTGCTGGAGAAGCGCGTGACTGTCTTAATGAAGGTCGCACGGTCGTCGGTCTCCCACGACCACGATTGCGGCCAGCCCTGCTTGTTGCGGCGTACCACGCCATCCGCAAGCAGCGAAAAACGAAGCTCGATCTCGTCCATGAGCTCGTCGCTGATGCGGTGGAATTCGTCGTCTTCACGAAGCCGGCGATCAAGTTCCTCCTCGAATAGCTCGTCGACGACCCGCTGGTCCTTTTCGTCAGTGGCGCCCAACTCGGTCTTCAGTTGGTCGCCGTGGCGGGCGGCGATGGCGCGCAACGCCGTCAACGTCTTCGTCAACAGCGCATTGGTGGCGTCGAGATCAATCGCGCCGTCAGCAGCGGTCTCCTCGGTCGGCTCCGCGGCGGCGTCCTCGTCATCCTCATCGTCGTCGGCGCCTGCCGCCTGCGGCCCGTTGCCGAGCACGTAGTTGAAGCGGAACCGTTGGTTCACATGCATCAACAGCTTGCGCAGCACTTCACCGTCGCCGTCGCCACGGTAGGCGGACAGCACGGCCTCGGAGATGCACTCGTTCAAATGCTCACGGACTTCGTCGACGGGGAAGAAGGTCACCACAGCCTTGTAAGGGCCTGGCGCAAGCACGACCTCGGTCTCATGCACCGTGGTCTTCGCCGTCGATGTCGACGGAAAGCGCTCGGTCTCCGGGTCCGTGCCGATCAATTGCCGAAGCAGCGTCGTCTTGCCGGCGCCGGTCGTCCCTAGGAGCAGCGCCCGCCGATAGTCGGAATCCTTCGACGTCGGGAGGGGAATGATCGACTCGCGGATCGCACCGAAGTCGCTCTGCTCAGGTTCCATGCCGTGATAGAAGATCTCGACGACCCGGCGATGGAACCGCTTTTCAGCCTCCGCCCTGGCCGGCAAGCTCCAGAAGCTTTCCTCTGCCAGTAGCTGGTTGAGTTGATCCTTAAGATCATTGGCCTCGGCCTCATCGGACGTTCCGAGCCCCTGGCGGACTCGCAGGCCCGGCTTGCCAGTGTTTGGGTCGACCCGAACTGGGTGGCGGAAGATCACAGCCCATGCACTGCGACCCTGCGACCGGCTCAGGGTCGCCACAAAACGCTTTTCCATGCCGCACCTTGTTGTTCATTTGTTGTTCCGAAGCGGATCATAGGTGTGTCGGCACGAGCGGTCAAGCGAAATCGGAACAACAGCGGAACAACGCTGGCGCAGCTTGAGTACGGAGAGCACCGCGCGCGCAAACCTTCTGGCAGTACGCGTCAACCAAGGTGTAAACTGACAACCGAACTGTCAACCAAGAAGAGATCGGAGCCTACAAGTGAGCGAAAGGATGGCGAACGCGCCGGTGTACTACGCGCTCGCGCAGGCGCACTTCAATCCTGTCGTCGCGATGTCCAAGTACGTGGATCAGATCCAGGATCGTCTGCGGCGCGAGGGATATCCGTTGTTCGAGCCGCAACAGGTCACGCACCTGGTTGTTCCGGGTCCTGGCCAGGGGCAGCGAGCAGAGCCGCAGATTACGCATACGGTCTCCTGGCTCATCACGCGCAGCGACCGTACGGCCGGGTTCATCCTGGCACCGTCGGCCATCACGTATCACACGACCCACTATGACACGTACAACGAGTTCATCCCGGAGCTGCTGCGCGGCTTGACGGCCGTGCACGAGGTGGCAACGCTCGATCACGTCAGTCGGTTGGGCCTTCGCTATTTGGATGCCGTGTTGCCTCGCGCCGGTGAGAGCGTGGAGCAGTACCTCGTCAGCGGATTGCATGGGGTCGAGTTCAATGCCACGCAGCTTTACAGGCTGACGGAGTCAGTCTTCGGCACGGAAACCGGTCCACTGGCGCCGACGGGTACGCTCGTGACCCGGGTGTATAGGATGACCGCGTCTTTGGGGTTCCCGCCAGACCTGCAGCCCCACGGCTTGATGATCAATCCGAAATTCGAGGTGAAGGAACCTCGGGCGCATGCGGTCATCGATACGGACCACTTCGTCGAAGGCCGCATGCCGATCGACATGGACAAGCTAGGTGAGCAGCTGCTCTCGCTGCATGCGACCATCAAGTCCGTCTTCGGAGCAACGACGACGGATCATGCGCGCGACGCGTGGGCCTGAACCGGACAAATCAGACGCCATGTACACCGCGATCCTCCCTTCTCATCGACCCATGCCGTTCGCCGCGCCGATTGGGGCTGCCGCGACCGCAGCCTTTGCGCTGATCTGCTCAGCCCTTGCGGTCGGTGGTACCGGCAGCGTTTTCGAGATCTCCCGTGCCGGAGACTGGCGCGGGATGCTGGAGGCGCGAGTTCCCTTCCACGTCGACGTCGGGATGGCTGATGACAGCCAGGAGCAACGCCCTGATGTTCGATCAGCATCTGACCACCTCAGCAACATCCGCCAGGTGTTGAATCCGGCCATCGCGGATCTGGCCACTGTGTTCGGCGTCTCCAGACAGGCGATCTACAAGTGGATCGGCGAGGAAGCGACGCCCGAACCCGACAAGTTCGAGCGGATTCGCGCCCTCAGCCATGCAGCCGACGATTTCCGAGGCGCGGGCATCACTCGCGCGTCTTCCATGCTGAAGATGAAGGCATTTGAAGGCCGGTCCTTGATGGACCTCGCTGCTGCCGGTCAGCTCTTGCCGTCGCACATCCAGTCGCTGATCGCCGAAGCCCAGGCGATGGATGCGGCTTACGACCGATCAGGCTTGGCGAAGTCGAAAGCGAAGCCCTCGGACGATTGGCGTACCGAGGTGTCCATTCCCGGATCCCCCGAGCGATAGGTCGGGGGGCGATGGATGCTGGCGCGCGATACGGACTGGCGACAGGGTGATCTTCTAACTTGCGAGGCCGCTGCTGCATTGGGTTTGGTCGGCGCGACCGACCACGGGCGCCGCGTCATCGTCATCACCCATGACTGCGACTTGCCGCATGACAGCGAGCTGTGCGTCGAGGTCATCGTCGCCGAGTTGGTCGTGAAGGAACCCAGGCCTGACCCGCAGCTCTCCTACGCCAAGAACCCGCGACGACTCCACCTCGCCTACGAGGGCACCGACGCTGCGCCGTTGATTCTTGAGCTCCGGCATGGTGATCGCCGCAGTGTACCGAAAGGCGACTTCGCAGAGCGCGCAGTCAAAGATAACAGCCTCGCGCTGCCGGTCGACGCGAAGCGTGCGCTCAAGCAATGGCTTGCTGCGCGATACGGCCGACCAGCCTTCCCCAACGCTTTCGAGGAGCGGCTGCGCAAGCTCTCTGGCAAGCGCACCGTCGAGCAGATGATCGCAAAGATTCTGGAGCCTGATGCGAAGTATCTGGTCGGGCTGTTCTTCGATCTGGGTGAGCAGCGAGGCGCAGAAGTGGTCGAAGGGGAGCCCTACACGCTTTCTGTGTCCGTTGTCTACGACGCCACCGAGGGAGGCGGCGAAGCGAGAGGGTCGGCTGAGCGTGTCGCTGGGCAGCTGCGCGAGCTGTTCGAAAAGACCTACGGCAAGCCCGACGTTGCCACGGAGATCGCGCTAGACGCTTGCGAAGCCGTGGCAGACACGCACTTGACGCTGGCTGATCTGCGCCGCGTGGATCAGTGGCGTCTAGAGTACGTCAGTCTGCGAGATGACGATCAAGGCGACTTTCTGGCGGTCGGTGAAATGCCGGCGTAGGGCCCCAGGATTGCCGCGCCATCGCGATGGATTCCGCCCGAAGCCGCACTCGTTGTAGATGCCGGTTTTCTTTCTGGGTAAAGTCCACCACCACCCTTTCACGCCCAACCTTTACCGGTTGGGCGTTTTCATTTCTGCGTTCCGCGACACCACGGGGAGTTCGGCGCCGATCTGCCTGTGCCACGCGGTGGTGACACCGCGTCCGGAAACCGCCCGGTTCGACTTTCCTTCGCTCTCAGTTCTCTCGAAACCCGCGCCAGCTTCTTCGCCGGAGCACACGCAGGCGGCCTTCTGCGTCGGTGACTTGCGCGTGCGCCGCTGCCATCGGTTGTCCATCGCGCTTGCATGACCAACCACTCAGGACAACGGAATCCATCGATCGAGACGCAGGACGCCGCAGCGACACAGGGAGGGCCTCGACCCGAGCGGCCGACCGCTGTCGATGCGCCCGCGGATCCTTCGGACTTCCCCGGTCAGGTACGGATAAAGCGCGTCTTCCTCCGCCCCGATCGGCCCGCCGAGCACGACGAGCAGATCGCCCTGAGCGAGATCGAGCTTCCACAGTGCATCATGGGCGGGGCGCGTAGGCGTGCCGGCTGGCATGGGGAACGCGACAGGACAACGGCTCCGGCCGCGGAGGGGTGGGTTGCGGTCCGGTCGGCAGGGGCCCGGCAGGGGTGGCGTTCGGGGACGGGATGGGGGGGTGAAAGGCGTGGCCTCCCCTCAGGCATCGGATTCCTGCTCGCCCGCCTCCCGGCTTGCGCCGGCATCACGAATCCATAGTACTCGAACGAGGGGAACAGGGGAGGCCGAGCCAGGGAGCGGCCGTCGCGCCATGCCGTGGCCGCGCGCCGCATGCGTCCACCGTTCGCCCCTCTCCCCCCGGCCGCATCCGCCCGGCACTCCTCCCCGCTTGCTCCCCGATCCCTGTGGGCCATCGAAGAGGAGTGAACCCATGTTCGTCGCGAAGACTTCTGTGCGCCGTGTGCGGCGCGGTGGTATGCGTGGTTGCGTCCTGGCCTTGGCGTGTGCAGCGGCGAGCGGGCTGTCGCCGGTGGCCGTGGCCGGCGACGTCTGCGACGCCGATGGTGCCGGCGGCACCGGAGGCTCGACCGCGGCCGGTCTTGGCGCCATCGCCTGTGGCCAATCCAACACGGCCTCGGGCACTGGCAGCAGCGCCTTCGGCCGCTCTAACACGGCCTCGGGCGATTTCGGTAGCGCCTTCGGCCATTTCAACGCGGCCTTGGGCAATTTCAGCTTCGCCTTCGGCCGCTCCAACGCGGCCTCGGGCGTTGCCAGCACCGCCTTCGGCCAATCCAACACGGCCTCGGGCGATTTCAGCACCGCCTTCGGCCGCAGCAACACGGCTTCGGGCGGCTTCAGCAGTGCCTTCGGCTACTTCAACACGGCTTCGGGCACTTTGAGCAGCGCCTTCGGCAGCTACGGACAAGTGCTGGGCGACACGGGGGCGAACCCGGCGGCCTCGCAGTACTCGATTGCGATCGGCGGCGGCGACAGCCCCACGACCGGGGCCCGAGTCGGCACCGCGACCGGCATCGGCGCGCAGGCGGCCATCGCCATCGGCCGCAGCACCGCGGTGGAGGACGGCGCCGACAATGCGATCGCGATCGGCACCGGGGCGAACGTCGGCGCCGGCCTGGCCAACGGCGTGGCGCTGGGCGCCGGCGCGCAGGTGCAGGCCGCCAATGGCGCCGCCATCGGCGCAGGCTCGGTGGCCGACCGCGCCAACGCGGTCGCGGTCGGCGCGGCCGGCAACGAACGTCAGATCATCCACGTCGCCGACGCCACCGCAGCCACCGATGCGGTCAACCTGCGCCAGATGCAG
>NZ_DF970238.1:17370-17575 GCF_000953855.2 Mizugakiibacter sediminis | reverse complement strand
GCGGCCACGCTGGCCAGTGCCAACAGCTACACCGACAACCGCAGTGCCGCCACACTGGCCAGTGCCAATACCTACACCGACGCCCGCGAGACCGCCATCCGTTCCGACATGGCAGCCGGCGATGCGGCCACGCTGGCCAGTGCCAACGCCTACACCGACCAGAAGGTGACCCAGGCCAATGCCGTGGTGCTCGGCCAGGCCAATG
>NZ_DF970238.1:0-17360 GCF_000953855.2 Mizugakiibacter sediminis | reverse complement strand
GCGGCCACGCTGGCCAGTGCCAACAGCTACACCGACAACCGCAGCGCCGCCACCCTGGCCAGCGCCAACAGCTACACCGACAACCGCAGTGCCGCCACCCTCGCCAGCGCCAACAGCTACACCGACCAGAAGGTGGCCGCGATCGCTTTCGACTTCGGCATGCTGCGCAGCGAAATGGACGACCGGTTCGACCGGCTGGATCGGCGCATCAGCCAGGTCGGGGCGATGGGCGCAGCGCTCAGCCACATGACCGCGTCGGCTGCCGGCATCCGGTCCCAGAATCGGCTCGCGGTCGGCGTGGGCCATTACTGCGGCGAGAACGCGATCGCGCTCGGCTACCAGCGGGCGATGTCCGAGCGCATGGTGTTCACCCTCGGCGCCGCGTTCAACGGCGACGACAATGCCGCCGGTGCGGGTGTGGCCTGGGGGTGGTAAGGGCGTCGGCTGCCGCCGCGTCAGTGCGGGTCGCGCAGGAACCGGGCCATCGAGACCCCGCCGGGCAGGGCCGGGGCGGACTCGGCGGCGATGTCCACGAAGCCGCGCATGACCGCGATCTCGCGCGGGGTGCGGTTGAGGGCGTCGCGCTGGTCGGGGTCGGCACCGGCGCGCAGCAGGCGCCGGACCACCCCGGGCAGGCCGTGCCGGGCGGCCACGTGCAAGGGGCCGAAGCCGCGCGGGTCGCGGGCGTGGAGGGCGACGTGCTCGTCCAGCAGCCGGTCCTGCCGGCCAGGACCACGTCCTCGTGGCAGGCGGTGCCGGGTTCGGCGCGGGCGCCGAGCAGCAACAGCAGCGGGGTGACGCCGCCGGCGCCGTGGCCGGGAACCTGCCGCCGATCAAGCCCGTCGAGTACATGGACCTGCCCCGCTTCATGGGGAACTGGTACGTGATCGCACGATTCCCACCTGGATCGAACGCAATGCCTGGAACGCCGTGGAAACCTACCGACTGACGCCGGACGGCGCGGTGGCGACTTCTTTCCGCTTCAACAGCGGCGCCGCGGACGGCCCGGTGAAGCACATCCATTCGGTCGGCCATGCGCAGCCTGACACGGGCAACGCGGTGTGGGGCGTGCAAATCCTTTGGCCCATGAAGGCGCAGTATGTGATCGCCTACCTCGGTGCCGACTACGACCAGACCATCGTCGCGCGCGACGCGCGGGACTACGTCTGGGTGATGGCGCGCACGCCGACCATTCCGCCGGGCACGTACGCCACACTGATCGGACATGTCGCCGCGCTGGGCTACGACGTCTCGAAGATCCGCAAGGTACCGCAGCAATGGCCCGACGCCGCTGCGGCCGCGTCGAAGGCGACGGAATGAGCCATCGCGTTCAACCGACCGGCATGCGCCAACACTGCCGCGCGAGCATCGTGCGCGCCCGCGGATCGCTTAGTGCGATGGCGGCAGCGCGTCGAGCAGGCGCGCCACCGCCGGATCGAGGCCGCGCATGAACGCCTCGACATCGGCGGTGTAGCGCGGATCGCTACCGAGCAGGTCGTTGATCTCGCGATGCGAGAGGTCCTCGCCGATCACCGCCGCCTGCGTGCCGAACGATTTCGCCTTGGCGACGAAACGCTCGGCCTGCGGGCAGGATTCCTCCCGGCGCGTGGAGCAGACGGCGAGGAAGGGTGCGCCGCGCCCGTCGAGACGCACGAGCGGCGAGGCCGCGGCCCAGTCCTGCGAATCGCTGCCGAACGCGGCGTCGTAGAGGCGCATGTGGGGCCCGCGCATGATCGCCGCGATGTCGTAGGCGGCGCTGTCCAGCGACACCGCGCCCAGCCAGGGTGCGGCGCCCTGCCGTTCGGCGATCGCCGGCGCGGCCTCCAGCAGCGACACCAGATGCGCGCCGGCGGAGTGGCCCATCAGGATGAAGCGGCGGCCGTCGCCGCCCCACGACGCCGCCTGCCGCTGCGCCTCGGCCAGCGCGCGCGCGACGTCCTCGGCCTGATCGAGCGGTTTGGTGTCCGGCAGCATGCGGTAGTCGATCGACACCAGCAGGAAGCCGCGCGGCACCCAGCGCGCGACCTTGTGCTCGATCACCGTGCGCATGGTCTTGTCGCCGCGCGCCCATCCGCCGCCGTGGACCATGAAGATCACCGGCGCGCCGCGGGCGACGGCGGGCGCATAGACGTCCATGCGTTGCCGCGGATCGGAACCGTAGGCGACGTCGCGGATCACGCGGATGCCGGCCGGCAGCGCCGCCGCGCCGCCATCGTCCCCCTGCGCGGCGCGTTGACGCCAGCGGTCGCGCAGCGGTCCGGCGACGCCGTGCTGGCAGGTCGACAGGGCCGCGAGTCCCAGCGCGGCCGCCCACAGCAGCAGTCGTTTGCTCATCGCGTGACTCCGACGGCGCCGGCGCAACGGCGCCCGGCACGGGATGGAAGGGTCCTGCGCGTCCTTGCCGGATGGGTCATGGCGGTTTCCTTCGCATGTCGACGGCCCGCGCGGACGCATGCCCGCGCGACGCCGCCATCCCGACGCAAGGCAGGCACCCGCGCGTTTGGGCGCGGCCGCGATGTCGGCGCAGCGGAGAGAACGTCGGACGCTCGCCTCGGCCGACAAGCCGGGCGCCGCGGGTTTCGCCGGCGTTCAGGCGCCTGCGGCGATGCAGCGCGAGGAGACGATGATGGTTTTTTCCCCTGCCCGCAAGGGGAGATCGGGAGGTGCGCGAAGCGCCGGGCGTGGGTCGCCCATCGAGGCGCCCTTCCCCTGCGCCGCAGGGGAAGGGCGGGTCGACGCGCTCAGGTCTTCATCAGCTGACCGCGATCCGACGTCCCTGGCCGTTGCCCTTCTTCGGCAGCGTCAGCGACAGCACGCCGTTGTCGTAGTGCGCCTCGACCTTGGCGGTGTCCACCTCGTTCGGCAGGGTGAAGCCGCGCGTCACCTTGCCGTAGTAGCGCTCCTGGCGGACCTCGGTCTCGCCCTTCTTCTCGGCCTCGCGCTTGACCTCGGCGCTGATGGTCACGCGATTGCCGTCCACCGACACTTCAATGTCTTCCTTCTTCACGCCGGGGATCTCGGCGTGGACGCGGTACGCCTTGTCGTTCTCGATCACGTCCATGCGCATGTCGGGCGTGGGTTCCATCTCGCGCCAGAACGGTTGCGTGCCGAAACCGCGGAACATGTCCTCGATGTCGAGCGACGGTTCGATGCGGGAGAGGGTCTTGAAAGGATTCCAGCGAGCCAACTGCGTCATGACAACCTCCGGTTTGCGGTGCGTGGGCCGTGCCCTCGGGGGAAGGGAGCGCGGCGAATTTCCGCCGCGAAGCCGACGATGCCGGCCTGCGGCGGACACTCGTCGCAGCGTAGGCGCCCTGCGTCGAACCGTATTGAGCGAGGTCAACAAGGCCGCGCCGCCCGGCGCGATTGGCTTTGACGCGCCGGCCACGCACAATAGGCGGACCGGCCCCGTAGCTCAGTTGGATAGAGCGTCCCCCTCCTAAGGGGTTCCACGGGATGCCACGCCTAGCACAATCAACAACTTAGCATTCATTCATGTGCCAGAAAACGCCCCTTTTCGCGCCCCGTTTGGCACAGTTGGCACAGTGCTATCGGGGTCGGTCGAAGCGTGCCCATTCCGGGTACGACCGCGCCCATTCCGGGCACGCCGTTGTACGCACTCGCCGCGACGTTGCGTATAGCGCAACAGCCGCCGCCACGGCGGCAACAGCACGACGGCGATGCCGGCCCACAGGATCAGCGCGCCTTGCACAGCGCGGCCCAGCGTTGGTCGTGCGCGAGGATTTGCTTGGCGGTCCCGTCCGTCAGCACGTCGTCCGGGCTGACGTAGATCGCGCGCATCACGGCGCACGGGTCGGGCTTAGCGCATCCAATCGGTGCGCAGCCGGCCAGCAGCAGTGGCAGGGGCAGCATCGCCCACGCGCTGAGCTGGAGCGTCCGGGAGCTTGGCAATTTCATGATCAACCTCGGCGTCGATTCGTGCCTGTGCGTCCTGCGCGTGGATCTGCGCGCGCTGCTGGGAGACCTCGGCCTTCACCTTGGCGGCGCTAGACCCCTTCCAGCGGCCGGCAAGATAGGCGCCCGCAACGGCAAGCACAGCAGCCATCAGGCCCAGCGCCCAGGCCTTGAGCTTGGTCAGTAGGAACATGGTCAACTCCCGAACAGCGCGGCCTCGGCCTTGCGCCGCCGCAATAGGCCCGCGTAGAACCTGCCGCCCGCATGGCACCACTTCGCGAACTCGGCCTGCGCACCCGCGTAGTCGCCAGCATTGAGCTTGCGCAGCAGCGTGGATTTCGCCAGCGCACCCGGGCCGAGGTTGAACACGAAATCGACCAAGGCGCCAAACTGGCCGTCCGTCATCGGCACTTTCACGGCGCCTAGAACGCCGCCGGCTGCGTCCTGCGCATCGTCCAGCAGGAAGGCTTCCGCCTGTTCCTGCGTGATCGAGTCGCCGGCCTTCACGCCCTTGGTGTGGCCGTAGCCGATCGTCCAGACGCCTACCGCGTCCTGATAGGCGTCCAGCCGGCAGCCCTCGAACTCGCGCATCAGCGCTAGCGCAGCGTCAGGAATGCGGCGGCTCATGGCCCCCACCCTGGTTGTACGCCACCAGCAGGCCGCCCGCGATCACCGCCAGCAGCTCGCCGATGTGCGATGCCGTCGAGTCCGTCACCACGAAGCCGGCGATGGCGCCCACCTTCAGCAGCAGGCCCGCCCACGTCGAGGGCTGCTGGATGCGCAACAGCACCCACGGTTTCACCGCCGCCCAGAAGCGGTCGAAGCGTTCGCGCGAGTTCATCGGTGCCCCCCGGTGAAATAGCCCCACCATGTCGCCAGCAGCGCGCCTAGGGTGCCGGCCGCAGAGCCGACCACCATCAGCGTCCACCATCCGCCCCTCGCTCGCTGCACCGCATTCACCACGCTGTCGAGCTTGTCCTCGATGCGTTCGAGCCGGTCCTCGATCGACCCGACACGGCCTTCAAGTTGGCCCACCGTCCGCTCCATATCCGTCACCTCCCACCCCCTGAAATGGAAACGGCCCCGAAGGGCCGCGCGTTTGCTGGTTCGCTTGACTTGACAGCGTTTACTAGCTATGCTAATGGCGCAATCGGGAGGTAAGCCATGAAGGCCGCCCTAGCCATCGCGCTGTTTGCATTCTCCGCCGCCGCCGCGGACTTCCCGGTGGATCGCGTGACAACGCTTACCAGTGCTCCCGGCGAGGGAAAGGTCGCCTTCCTGTCCCGCGCGGCCAAGACCTTCCGGGCGTTCTCCGATCGTACCGGGTACGAAGCGTGCGCCGAGATCGCCACGGATGGGGCACGCTTCGGCCTGGTCGTCACAACGTCGCATTCCCACATCGGATGCGCCGTGAATCGCGCGCTTGTGCCGTCCGGCATGACGGCAACCGGGGAATCGATCCATTCCCACGGAATCAACACGGCGTTTCACCCGAGCCGCGTTGATCGCATGTTCCTCGGCATTCCGCTGACTGCTCGCGCAGATGCCGCCATCGTGGGCGGGCAAGATCCCGAGCACTTCAGCGAGACCGACTTTGCGGGCGCGCATGGCTATCTCGCCACGCCGTCCGGGTTGAAATATCAGGATGGGGCGGGTTCTGAGCGCGTAGTCAAGGCGCCTTGATGGCCCGCGCCTAAATGGTGCGTCTATGGCATAGCCGGCCAGTCGATCGCGTCCGGGAAGCCCGCCTGCGCGGGCACGTCGCGCAGGGCCTGGCGGTAGGTGGCCCAGGCGGTCTTTTGCGTCGCGGTCAGCGGCGCGTCGGCGACTTGGGTCCAGTCGCTGGCGGCGAGCATGCCGTCACGCTGCTGGCGCGCTTCGGAGGCCGCAAGCGCGGTCAGCAGCGACGCGGGCAGTTCATCGACGGCGGTTTCGCCGGGCAGCACGTCGGTGGCATTGGCGATGCAGCGATAGCCGGTAGCGGTGATGGCGTACATGGTCAGCGCTCGTAGGTGTAGCCCCATACGTCCACATATAGGCCGCCCGTGGGAGCTGATTGGTAGGAGTATGAAAATGTCTGAGAGGTATCAAGATGCATGAATGTCGGCGGCCTGCTCATTCCCGATGCGCCGGACGCCTGAAAGGTAATTTCATTGCTAGGCTCGGAAGAATCGGATGATGAGAAATATACGGCATAGGTAGCGTCTTGATTCGTCGGAACAATATAGGCGCAACGCGACGTGACCGGAATGACCCCCTGGAGCGAGATATTCGTTTGCGCGATGGCCTTCCCGTTGGCGAGCACTCGGAAGGGGGCATTGCTGGTCTTTACGCGATAGGAAATAAAACCACCAGGTAGAGACAGGAAGTTGTAGATGTTCCCGCTCACATCAGTAAGCACGCTGCCCACGTATCGCCGCGACGTATCGCCCGTCTTCGCGCGCGCGGTGCCGAAGTAAGGCGATGCCGGGGCGGTGGTGACGATCTCAACGTCAGCGGTGCCGGCGTTGTCGAAAAGATAGACGTGATACCAGGTCGAGGCGCTCAGGGTAAGCCCGGTCTTGGCGATGTCGGCCGCTGCGGATATGAGAGTGCCATCGCTGGGGCGCGCGGCTGAGCCCGTCTTCACGGTTAGCGCCGTGCCGCTGACCCATACCATTTTCAGGCCGGAGATATAGTCCTTCGACAGAATGTCGATGGCGGCCGCCGACCTATACAACTCCGTGAAATTCGCCTCGGCCTTGGCCCAAGCCACTGCGTTGGTGTCGCCATCCGTGCCGGCGGGCGGCGTACCTTGGTTGATATGCTGCTGTGCCATGATCGGTTTCCTTTACTGCTCGACAGACTGCAACGCCATGCTCTGGCCGAAGCCTGTGACGGTGAATGGGGCGGTGCGCGATGCGATGGCAATGCGGAATTGCAGATTGCTGGTCGCGGCCGTTGTGTCGTTGAACGTGGCGCTGGTGTTCATATGGCACACAATCAGCGTCTTGTCGTCGGCGGCCGAATAGGTCGCCGATGACGTTGTTGCGGCATTGAGCGTCTGCACCAGCGTTTCCGCGCCGCCATTCACGCTGCGATAGACGTTGATCGTCGCGGCGAACGATTTATTGTTATAGGTCGCCGTCTGGTTGCCCGTAACGCTGGTGCTGTTGTTGAACGAATAGCTTGCCGTGATCTGCTTGGTGCCGCCGTTCGTTGCGAACGGCCCAAGCGTCACGCTTGCAGTTGCTGACGTGTCCGTCGTCTGCACTGCGTTCTTGATCGTGCCGACGAGCAATGCGCCGCCGAAATAGGCGTCGCCGTTCGAGGCCAGGTAATACACGGCATTTGAGCGCGAGCACGACCCAACGGCCATCGCCGGGCCATACCATTCGATCAGGTCGGCGGTCGTGCCGAAACCTGAGCCGGTCACCTTCATATAGGCGCCGTAGCGCGCGATCTGCGTGCCGCCCGCGCCGTCCCATGTCAGGCCGTCCGTGCCACTGGGGTTCACGATGCTGAAACGGTCGGCGACGATATCGAGCGTCGTGGAGCTTGTGCCGGCGTTCAGTTGGATGCCAGTGACGCGGTTGTTGATGTCGACCGTCACGCCCCACTTGGCGCTGAGCCCGTTAGTGGTGCTCAACAGCTCGGAAATGCTGGCAGAGTTGCCATTAACGGTGGTCTGTAGCGCGGTGATGCTCGCGGCGTTCGCGCTATCCCCATTGGCTCGCGCCGTCTGCTCGGTGTCGATGCGCGCGTTGACGTTATCGACGGATGCCTGTGTGCTCGTGATGTAGTCGGCGAGCGCCGTGGTGCTGTCTACCTTGACGGTCTGCTGGTTGAGGACGAACGCCTTCTTGTCCGGGGTCAGCGCGCCAATGACATCGATGGTCTGCGCGAACAGACCGTCGGCTTCCTGGCGCGCCGTTTTCTCGGTGTAGACGCCAACATACGAGGTAGTGTCTCCGGCATAGTTCGTGTCCGAACCAGCCATCTCGGGGAATACTTCCGCGAGCGTCTTGTCTACGTCGGAACGCAGGCCATTCGTGATGTCAGTGATCGGCTGGAACAGTGCGTCGTTCGTGTTGGTCGTGGCGCTGACAACGCTCGACCAGGCGCCGACATTGCCCGACTTGTCGACCAGACGGCCCCACGCATAGTAGGTCTCGCTGGGGAGCAGGCCGGTAATGCGCGCGGTGTTGATCGGATATGCGAACTTGCCGAGCTGGCCGCCGTCCGCCATGACGACGGTCGGGCTAACCCAAATCTCCGTATAGCTGGTGTCGTCGACGTTGGAAGACGCGGGAAACGTCCAGTCCAGGCGGATCTCCATGATGCCGCCAGTCGCCGTGAGCGTGGGCGGCGGCGGGGCATTCGTCTTTCCGACCACCAGCGTCGGGCTGCCCGCGTTGGAGTATGTCCAGATCGACGCATCCCCTGCGGCATTCCTTGCGCGCACGCGGGCCTGATAACTTCCGGGATATACGCCCGCCACTTCAACGGACAGGCCGGCAATATTGCCCGCGCTGATCCATTGGCCGCTATCCTTGCGCCATTCCACGTCATACGAGACGGCGCCTGCCGCCGCGTCCCACGAGATCGTGAGCGTCACCTGCGCGGCGCCCTGCACGATGACCGAATGCTCGCCGATGCCAACGGACGCCGGTGGTGCCTGTACGGTGGGCGTGAGGACCGAAATTGGGGGAACCTGGATCAGTGTTCCGTTGTCGACCGCGCTAAACTTGCTTTCGTTGTGCTGCAGCGCCGTGATCGTGAAACTGATGTCCTTGTCGGACTTGTCCTCTGTGACTGACAGGACACGATACGTCTGCGCAGCAAGCGATACGCTTTCGACCACCCATGCGGACTCGGCCGCGGGCGTCTGCGTGAAAGCCAAGGACACCGTGATATCGTTGCCGGCAACGGCGGATACCGTGCGCGTCTGGCTCACGCCGTCCGGCATGACAACGGTCAGCGTGTCGCCGATGGCGACCTGCGGGGCCTTGTCGACGGTGACAACCGTGGCCGTAGCGGACGAAATGCGGCCACCCTGGCGCTTGCCGGCGCGCGCTGCATCCGCGATCTTGATGATCTGGCCCGGCGCCGCCATCACGCCATCAAGGCCGACGCTGAACGTGACCGTATCCGTCTCTAGCCGCGACGTGAGCAGCAGCCATTTCCCGAAGCGCTGAGCCTGGCCCTGCGACGTGCAACCCACGGCGGTCGCATCCGTCTGCTGGAAGCCGTAACGGGCGATACCGTCACGGTCCTCGACGTATTCGACCTTGGTCCGGTAGAAGTTGGAGGGGTCGTTCCAGCTTACGAGCGCAGTCGTATAGCGCGTTTTCCGCGGGCTTGCGGAGTAGGTGAATTTGCCATCGATGACGTTGGCGTTGGTGTAGAGGTACACCGGGTCGGATGGCATGTCGGCCGTGGCGACGATCGTCCCGCCCGCCCAATAGGACATGCCGCGGAATGCAGCGGATAGGTCGCTTAGAAGCTTGTAGGCATCGGCCTGCGTCTGGACGAAGAGGTTGCACGCGAAGCGCGGTTCGGTTCCGCCCTTGCCGTCGTCCACCATCTGATCGCAGTACTGGCCGATCCGGTAAAGCTCCCACTTGTCGACATGCGTGCTATCGATCAAATGGCCCAGGCCGTACCGCGCATGCAACACCAGGTCGTAGAAGATCCACGCCGGGTTATCCGTCCATGACGGCTTGAACGTGCCATCCCAAACGCCCGTGTACGTGCGCGTCTGAACGTCATAGTTCGACGGCACCTGAATGATGCGGCCCCACAGGTCATAGGCCCGCCGAGGAATGTTGCTGAACTGGCTGGCATCCCCCATCACGCCGATGACGGCGCTGTTGGGATAACGCAGCTTGGCGTCAATGATCTCCGTATAGCTGTCGATCGTCGTCACGTCGGCGATCGACGAGCTGTTCGCATTGGCGGTCAGGCGTGTGATCTTGATCTGCCAGCCCGTAGTCGCTGCCGGGAGGTCAATGCGGTGGCTGCGCTGGTACTTGGTGGTCGTCTTGCCGGTAATGTTGCCGTTGTAGACCGAGACGAAAGACCCGCCGTCCGTCTGCACCTCGATCTTGTAGGCGATGGAATAGCCGCCGATGTCGCCGTTGCTGGTGTTGGCTTTCGAGAGGGCTGGAACGCCTATCGTGATGCGGACGGCAGAGAGCGTCACGTCCGTGATCGATTGCACCCAGGGCGCGTCCGACCGCAGTTCCGTGCCGACGCTGATTTCGTTCTCGACGGAATCGAAGCCGGGGATATACGTCTGGTCCTGCGTGCCCGTGCGTTCTTCGATGTGGGCCTTGGGGAAGTTCAGCGTGCCATTCGGCTGCGCGAGCGGTGTTTCGTCGAGAAAGACCGACTGAGCGCCGTTGACGAGACCGCCGATTTCGCCCTCGCTAACGAGATCGAGGATGCGGAAATACGCGATGGAGCGCAGGCTGTCGGGTGATTCGACGGGCGTATGTTGCCCGCCCGCACCGCCCTTGGCGCCACGGATCGTGTTGGAGTCCGTCATGGTTATGGGTCGTATGGGGTCTTGCGGTTGCCGCCGCCCACCACGCCGCCGCCTACGCCCGCAGAGGCCGGCGAGTAGTCTTCGGCATTGATGCCGGCGGAGACCACGGCCGAGCCGACGATCATGCGGCCGTACAGCAACGGGACGGGATTTCCTTGTGCTTGCGTGTTGACTGCGCCGTTGAATGAGTAGGACGGCGCGTTGTCGGGCGCATCCCTGTTCTTCGGCGCCTTGGGGACGGGCGTCAGAAGCTGGACGACGCCGCCGGCGATCATGGCGATGCCCATCTTGGTGAGGATTGGGCCCCAGACCCCGCCGCCGAAGGCCTGCCCATACGTCGAGCCGAGAAAGCCGACCACGACAAGGACGGCGCCAAGAATGATGCTGAATACGCCGCCGTTTTTGCTGCCCATGATGACGGGCGCGATGCGGATCTCGTCCTGCCCCACAGGCTCGGTCAGGTTCTCCTTCTTGATGTTCTCCTTGCCTCGGAATACGGCGAATGCAACACCCCTGTCCTTCGCGCCCATCAAATACGCCTTGGCCTTGGGGAACTGGCTGCACAGATAGCGCACGGCTTCCGCTGGCGTATTCGTATCAAGGTGGGCTCGATGGACGCGGCCGAACTTCGCCCCCATCTCGCCATAGAGTCGGATCGTGGTCGCGGTCATGTCGTTCTCAGAGCTGCGTTTTGTGCCGGACGATCAGCATGGTCTTTTCCGCCCACATGCCGCCGTATACGTCCCGACTCGAAAGCCGGCCGTACAGGTGATGCAGCATCAGGCCGTCTCCCAGGTAGACCGCGGCATGGTTGGCGACGCGCGAGCGGATCGCCATCAGGATGATGTCGCCGCGCTTCATTGGCTTGGATGCAGGAACGCAGCCGGCCTTGGCGAAGTTCTGCATATACAGGTCGCCGCCGGTATTCCACCAGTTGTCGGGTCTGTCGAAATGCGGAAGCTCGACGCCAAACTCGCGCCTGTACCAGTCCTGCACCAGCGTGTAGCAGTCAAGGATGCCGTGGGAGAACTCGCGACCGACCAAGGGCGCCTCATAACCGCACGGCTCGATTTCGGCGACCTCGCCGGCTACCGGCGCGCCGTCATCCCCTTTGACGATGGAAACGATCAGCCAGGGAAGCCGGGACGCCTCGCAAGCCACGCGGTCAGCCTCCGAAGGGCGAGCCGCAACATCAGGATGCGAATGGACCACGGCGACAATCTGGCCCTGTTCATCGGCATGGGCGTAATCCTCGGGCGAGAGGATGAAGTGCTCGCTTGCGGTCGTGGCGAGGTTGCGGCATGGGATGTATCGCTCCCTGCCCTTCTTGACCACCACCAGCCCGCACGCCTCGCGCGGGTAATCCGCAAGCGCGTGCTCGCGGATGGCGTCGAGCGTCTTGGGCTTCATCGCGTCAGGCTGGCTGCGGGGAAACCGCCGAACGGAAGCGGGTTATTGGCGCCGAACCGCAGCTTGCACGACGACAGGCGCTTGCCGCAGACATCAAGCGCGGGATCGGATGTCGGGTTATCGCTGGCGTCCGCAACGGCAGGGCCGGTATAGCCGCATTCTGCGCTGCGGTACACCCAGGGGCATTGGCCGGCGATGATGACGCGCCGGGGAAGCTGCACGCCGTTGAAGTCGAGCGCGCTAGATAGCTCGAACTGGACGGCCGTGCTCGTCTCCGCGGCCTTGCGTTCGATGAACCACTTGTCGGGCGGCATCTCCTGCGTCGGGTCCGCGGTCGGGTTCGTGCCGCCGAAGTTGGCCGCGTCGAGGTATTTCCCGAGCGTCCGGTGACGGGTGACGACGGCGCCCACCATGTCCTGGTACTGCAGGCAGATCGCCGAAATGCTGCCGTCGATATTGGCGACCGTGAGCATCGGAACAGGCGGCTTGGACGGTTGAAGCTCGAAGCCCTCCGCCGTGATGGGCCATGGGCTGTATTCGTTGCCCTGCCACCAAATCGACCCGATCTGCGTGTATGCGTGGAACCGCAGCAGATCGCCGCTGATGGCCGTTGCGTCAACTTCGAACAGCTCAACCAACTCGCCCGGTTCGAGCGTCTGAATGTCTGCCTTGAACGTCACGGCGCGAATGCCTGCTCAAAGGTTGCGGTCACCGTGTAGATCGGGCCACCCTTCGGCGTCGGGCTGTAGGTGGTGACCTTGTACAGCCCTTGCACGCCCAACGGGGGCGTCCAGTAGAACGATTGCCATCCGGCCCGCTCGTCAAAGAAGTTGACGATCGCCTGCATCTCGGCCTTGGTGCCTGTGAACGTGAGCGGCCAGGACTGGACCTTGTTGTTGATACCGTCCGCAACCGTCTGTTTGTAGCCGTCACCAAACTGCGCGGTGCGGACGCGGAAAGACACCGTGCCGGTCGGGTTGCCGGTGGCCTGCCAGGTAAACGTAGGCGTGCTCATGCGTGCTGCATCCTCCACAGCAAGCCGCCCTGGCGGCTTTCCTGGCCGAGTACATCGCGGACCTTGGTCTCGATCAGCTTGGAGAGCTGGCGCGCCTCATCGTTGTTCGTGGCGCCGGACTTGCTGTCGGCATTGCCGGAGTTGTCCACGTTGACCGTCGTGGTCACATAGACATCTCCGCCGCCGGACGCACTCACGCCCAACTTTCCATCCGGGCCGCGCTTCAGCGGGATGATCGCCTCGGGTCCGGCCTCGCCCATGAGGCCGGCACCCTTGGCAAAGGCGAAGAGCGTGGGGCGGTCGACGATCTGCCCGGAGTAGGCGGAAAGGCCGGGGGAGGCATAAACGCCGCCTTTGGCATTCGCGACCGCGCCCGCCGCCCCACCTGCCGCACCGCCTGCCGCGCCCGCGCCGATACTCGTACCGCCGCCGAACGCGCCCAGGAACCACGAGGCGACCTTCGACACCAAGATGCGCGTTTCGATGCGCGCGATCTCTTTCAGCACATCGGTCGCGAAGCTACGGAAATTGAGCTTGCCGGTGGTGACGAAGTTGGCGAGCGCATCCGCCATGCCGTCGAAGGCATTGACGAACAGGTCGTGTGCCTGCGCTGCGGCGTTCGATGCTTGGTCGACCCAATCGCGATAGCCGGCGCGCGCGCCTGCATTGAAGGACTTCTGCGCGGCGGTGATAGCCGCATCCGCCTGTTTGGCGGCCTCGATCCGCTGTGCCTCGTAATCCTTGATGACCTTCAGTCGGGCGTCGTATTCCTCTTGCGTAAGATTGGCGCGATTGGACGGCGAGTTCAGGCGCGCAAGCTCACGATCCGCCTCGCGCTCGATTTCGATGATCTGGCGGCGCAGTTCAATCTCGCGCTGACTGAGGCCGATACTTTCGACGCTGAGCTGATTCGCCTCGCGATCCGTTTGCAGCTTGCCGTCCATGGCTGACTTGTAGGCCGCGAGCGAGTCGGCGTTCTTCTTGCGCAGGTCGAGGATCTTCGCCTCGGCATCGATATTGGCTCGCAACTGCTTCAAGCCGCTGTCGCGGAAGTCGTCTGCGCGTCTGCGTCCTGCGCCAGAGGATCGGGACGAGCCCTTGTCCGCGAACTTCGCATTGATGCCCGCGAGAACGGCCGCTTTCTGTTGGCGCTCGCGCTCGGCTAGCGCCTTATCGCCCGCGTCGAGTGCGCGCTTGATGCGGGCGTTGAATTCGTTCTCGGCGGCGATATATGCCTGCGCGCGCTTCTGCGCGTTGGTGAAATACGCCTCTGCTTCGCGGTCGGAGTTGGCGCGGTCCTGTACGAGCTGCTGCTTGGCCGCTTCCTCGCGCGCCTTTCTCGAATCCGCCTCGGCCTGCGCCAGCAGGGCGTCGCGCTGCTTGATGAGTTCGGCGACCTTGCCACCGAACTGGCCTTGCACCAGGTTGCCCGCGCGATCGGTGTGCGGGGTGGTTAGAGCCCTGATTTCCGCATTGATCGCCGCAATCTTGTCGGCGGTCGTCTGCGTGCGACCGACATCGAGCATGGCATCCCATGCGCCCTTGGCAGCGCCGGCTACCGCGTGCCAAGCCTTCTCCATGTACCCGGCGTTGTCCGTTACTTCCTTCGCGCGGTCGCGCAGCGCGTCGGAATAGGTCTGCATCGCCAGCGCAGCCGCTTCCTGCGACTTCCCTTGATCTTCCAGCGCCTTGATCTGCGCGTAGGTTTCTTCGGTCAGGAAGTGCTGCGCATCGTTGAGCTTGAGGATGGCCTCAACCGGCTTCTTGCCGATCTCTTCGAACTGGCTGATGGTCTTTGCGGTGGCCTGTCCGGTCAGTTGGGACATGGCAACGGCGGCGCGGCCGACAAGCTCGATCTGGTCGCTGGTGAACTTTCCGGACGATGCCACTTGCGCGAGCGTATCCGCCACAGCGTGCTGAGTCGCATCCGCTGTATTGCTGATGCTTTTGGCGAGTTCGCCCAGGTGCGAGGCCGTAATGCCGGCGTAGTCGCCCGTGAGGATGAGCGCCTTGTTGTATGCATCGGCCTCATCGCTGCCCTGCTTCCAGGCCAGCAACAGGGCCGCGGCGGCGCCAGCGGCGAGCGTATACGGATTGATCAGGCCGAGAAGGGAACTGCCGAGGGCCTTTGCTGCGGGGACGACGCCGCCGAACATGTCCTTGAGCTGGCCGCCCTGCTGCAACAGGATGTTGAGCGGGCGCTGCCCGGTGGCAAAGCCGGTCACGATATCCGTGATCTGCGCGGGGAGGCCGCGCATGGCGAACTGGAGTTCCTTGATGGACTTGCCGGTGTTCCCGGTCGCGGCAGCGAGCGCCGCCTGCTGGGCAAGCGCCTTCCTTGCGATTTGCTCGCCAAGCTCGCCACCAATGCGGACTTGCGCGTTGTAGGCGATCTGTTCGGCGCGCGACTTGCCAAGCAAGTCGGCTTGGCGCAGCAGGCTTTCGGCGTAACGCTTCGTGCTCGCGTTCGCCTTGTCGAACTGAGCCGCCGCCTCCGCGCCCAGCCCGGACACCTTACGCTTGGCCGCGGTGATGCCGGCCTCCATCGTCGCGGTGTTGACCGTGACATCGATGCGCGCGGTGCCGATCGAGCCGGTAGAGGTTTCTTCGGCCACAGGTCAGTCCTTCTTGTGGAGCTCGTTGAGCGCGATGCCTTCGATCACGCGGATGGATGCGAACAGGTCGTCATAAGCCTCGGTGTCGAGGCCCATGCGGTCCAACTCGTGAAAGAGGACGCCATAATCCAGCCCGACCGGCCCGCCTGCGCCAACGCGCCATTGCGTCGACAGGCGGGTGAACAGTTGGATGGCAGGCCAGTTTTCCGGCCAGAGTTCGACGGATGGGGGCGGGTAGTCGTCCGCCGTGAGCCCGTAGGGCTCAAGCTCTTCCGGGTTGGGTGGCTTCCAGTAGAGCGCTTCCGCCCCCGCGATCAGTTTCCCTTGCGGGCCACCACAAGGGCTTCACCGTATGCCTGCAGGATCGCCCAATCGGCGCCCGGCTGTTGCTCCTGAAGCAGCGCAAGGGACTTGGCCGACAGGTCAGCATCGGCATCCCATTTGTCGAGCAGCGCAAGCAGCGCGTCGGCGACGGACGTTTCGCCCTTGCCAATCTTGTCGAGCAGCGCAAGGTATTCGGTCCGCGGCTTGTGCTTGAACGTCACGTTGAGCTGCTGTTCGCGGCCCTGGCCGATGATCGTGATCGCCGCGTCGAACGTGGGGTTTGCCTTGATGGAGAACATCGGTCACCTGTGAGAAAAGGCCCGCCGAAGCGGGCCTGTTGGGTTACGAGGCGTAGCGAACCGGGTCGGCGTTCAGGAACGACAGGGTCGCCTGACACGCCATCACCTGGTTGGCCGTCATGCTCGGCGTCTTGTTGAGCGAGCAATAGGCGTTGTAGAGGATGATCGAGCCATTCGACAGCGTGCACTTGAGCGCGCGCTGATTGCGGTCATCGTTCGCCGCCGACAGGGCCACATAGCCCGGCAAGGTCGGATCGTCCGCGATGGACAGGTCCAGCCCCGCCGCGCTCTTGGTGGTCGGGATGCGGGTTTCCTGGTCGGCCTCGATGAATTGGTACGTCGCGAACTGCTGGTCGCCGCCGCTGGTCGAGGTGGTCAGCACCTGCTGGATCTGCGTCCATCCGTTGATCTTGCGCACCGTGCCCGTGCCCGTGCCGGCCGGATAGATCGTGGTGTCGGACGTGTCGATACCTTCCAGCACGAAATCGGAGGCGGTGGCGGACTTCACGCGGGCGATCTTGCCGTTCAGGCGCGACCAGCCAGACGTGATCTCGACGTAATCGCCGGTAGCAAACGTGTTGGTCGCGGTGGCAACAGCCTCGGTGGCATTGCTCAGCGCGGTGACGGTGATCGGCGAGCCATAGCCCGACGCGATCGCGAACGTGGTTCCGTTCGGGAGTTTCACAGACATGGTGCGTCGTCCTTCTAGAAGGGATTGCTTCGCCTCGCGGCGATGTGGGACGGCTGTCTCGCGACAGTCGGTTTCAGCCTGTGCACAGGCCGAATGGGTGCCCGGATTCGGTCTATCTCTCGACAGTCCTGGCCGGGGCTTGATGCGTTATGGCGCGTGCCAGATGCTGAAATCCTGCCGCGCACCGTAGAGCTTCATGTCTTCGTCGTAGACCGATACCGGCGCGGCAAGCGTTTTCGCCTGCATCGCGCTGCCGATGATTGCGGTTCGGGCCTGATGCGCGATGCTGTTGGCCTCGGCGCGCGTCTTGGCCCACGTCCATAACTGAACACGGGCGTTGTCCTGGTCGGCCATCGCCTGCTCCATGAACTCGACAGCCTGCCCCCCAACCTGCTGGTAGACGATCAGCGGGAAGACGGGCGAATCGGGAATCGTGTCCGGATAGCAGCGTCCGCTGACCAGCGAGCCGAGCAGGCCGTAAAGGGTCGCTTCGAGGCTCATCGGCTACTCCAAAAGAAAAGGCCATTATATACATGACAAACCAAGCCAATGGCATGGGCTT
>NZ_DF970237.1 GCF_000953855.2 Mizugakiibacter sediminis | reverse complement strand
GGCCATTATATACATGACAAACCAAGCCAATGGCATGGGCTTGGAACTAGAAAGCCCGCGCTAGGCGGGCTTCTTCTTGGGTGCTTTCTTGGCGCTTTTCTTCGTCGCCGGCGCTTTGGGCTTATGGCGTTCCGGCGGAGTCGCAAGCATGCGCCTTAGAACCTCGTCCTCACGAGCCTGCAACGCATCTTTTTCAGCCGTCTTGCTCATCTGCGTCCTTCGGCGGCTCGGGCAATGGCAACTCGGCTTGCGGCGGTTCCGGCGGAAGTGGAAGTTCTGCTGTCTTGATGACGGCTATCCCATTCGCCTTGGCTTTCGCACCGAGTTTCCCATCGTCTGAGTAAATTGTTTGTACCCCATTGACTTTGGCGATCGCTATGATCTGCCGATCATATTTCACCTTCGCCTTCGTCTCCTCCGAGGTTAGTGGCTTATTCGCCTGTAGGTCTGCATCAGTTAGCATCGCAACTTCGACGGCCGCAATCTCGTCGAACGGTTGGATTTTGAAGGCATATGTTCCGTTTATCTCGTTGAGAATTCGGGCCTTATCCGTACCCGACGCCACAAGTATTTCGCTCAGAACCGGGGTCGGGACAAGTATCTGGATGTTCGCCTGACTCAGATTTTCGAGGAGAAGTTCAATTCGCTCCTTGCATTTCGTCAGAGGCTGTCCCGTTGCCTCATCAACCG
>NZ_DF970236.1 GCF_000953855.2 Mizugakiibacter sediminis | reverse complement strand
GCGCGCGCGACGCCGGCGCGGCGCAGCGCGCGCGCCGTGCCGGCGCCGACGCCGATCACCACGCAGGCGCGCGCGAAGCGCAGCGGCGTGAGGCGCGCGGCGTAGCGTACCGCCGCCGGGCTGGTGAACACGGCGACATCGGCGCGCAGCGCCGCGCGCAGCGTGCGCCGCGCCGTCTCGGCGTCTTCCGCGGCGCGCAGGGCGAGGCCCGGCAGCCGCAGCGGCGTCCCGCCCAGCGCGCGCACGCGTCGCGCCAGCGCGTCGCCGGTGCCGGCGGGACGCGTGATCGCGACGGCGGCGCCGGCGAGCGGCCGCTGGGCGGTGGCGGGGGACATGGGCGCGATGCTACGGGAAAGGGCGGCGCCTTGCGCGCCAGCGTTCCGCTGGGCAGACTCGCGCGCCATGTCCGTCCCCGCCGATCACGCGGCGCGCGCCGTCGCGCTGCAGGACTTCCTGCTCGAACGCATCCCGCCCGCCCGCGCGCTCGGCGTGCGCGTCGCCCGTTACGACGGCGACACGCTGGCGCTGGCCGCGCCGCTGGCGGCGAACGTCAACGACAAGGGCTGCGCGTTCGGCGGCAGCCTGACCTCGCTGCTGACCCTGGCCGGCTGGGGCCTGATCGAGCTGGCGCTGCAGGCGCGCGGCTTCGACTGCGACGTGTTCGTGCAGGACTCCGAGGTGCGCTACCTCGCGCCGGTGTGGAGCGACTTCGAGGCGGTGGCGGCGCTGGCCGAAGGCGAATCGTGGGACGCCTTCTTCGCCGCGCTGGCCGAGCGCGGCAAGGCGCGCACGCGGGCCGCCTGCACGGTGCCCGGCGACGGCGGCGCGCCGGCGGCGACGCTGCTCGCGCGCTTCGTCGCCAAACGCCGCGGCTGAGTTGCGGCACAATCGCGGCATCGCCGCCACGCAGGGGAAGGCCATGCGTCTCGCCATCGCTTTCGTGCTCGCCGTCGTGCTGACGCTGGCCGGTTGCGCCACGCGCCGCGAACAGGACCAGTTGCAGAAGGTGCTGGACAGCTACGCCGCGACGCTGCGCTGGGGCGACTTCGAAGCGGCCTACGCGTTCGTCGATCCGAAGCAGCGCAAGGCGCATCCGTTGACCGACCTCGACCGCGCGCGCTACCGCCAGGTGCGGGTCAGCGACTACGACGTGCAATCGACCGTGCCGCAGGGCGAGCACGAGGTGCGTCAGGTGCTGCGCATCAGCCTGATCAACCACAACACGCAGTCCGAGCGCAGC
>NZ_DF970235.1 GCF_000953855.2 Mizugakiibacter sediminis | reverse complement strand
CCGTGACGCTGGCCGAGTCGTAGGCCCTGACGCTGGCCGAGCCGCGCACCACAAGCACGACGCTGGCCGGCGACCTGACCTCAATCCGGTCATCGCCGCGCGCAATCGCGGCATCGAGTTCTGCCTGTGTCTTGACGATGCTCATGCTGCGTTCTCCCTCGGCCACGGCAGGATCATGACGACGGGCGCCTCGCCAAGCTCCGGGCGGATGGCGATCACTTCGCCTTCGCCGCCGCAGCCGGTGGGGTACTTCTGGCCGATCTGGATACTCATTCTTCGCTCCCGAACGGGTTAGGAACGCGGTCGATTTCTTGGTACGTCCTGCTATGTCTCGGCAGCAGTGCCAGTTCTGCGGCGCGCGCCGATTCAAAAGCAGCGGACTTTTTCCCGCCGCAATCGACCACGATGCGGAATGCCTCGGTAGCCTGCGGCGACACAATTCCGCGCTTGCGCAGTACCGGCTCGCAGTAGTCGAGGGCGAGGGTGCACATGGCTCAGCCCCGCGCCTCTTGCCACATGCGCTCGAAATAAGCGTCTTCGGCCTCGGCTTCCTCAGCCTCTCGGCGCTGGCGTTCGGCCATCGCCTCAGCCGTCGTCCGCAGCACGCCGCTGTCGCGGAGCCACTGCTCGTAGGCGTCGCGCAGGGTGTCGATCAGTGTCTCGATACGGTCGTAGCGCGCGTCTTGGCGCTCGGACTGGTTCGGGTGGGGTGCGGGCATGCCGCCGTCGAACAGCTCCACGAGTTGCCGGATCGTCGCCCGGATGTGCGCGGGCTGGTCGATCAGCAGCTCGATCTCCATGGACGTGCCGCGCTTGAACCAGTCCCAGACGGTGCCTTCGTCGCGCATCAGGTCATCGATGGCGTCCTGTTCGCAGGACTCGACGTGGCGCTCCCAGCGGTCGGCCTCGGCTTCCTGCGCCAGGTGGGCGTTCAGGTCACGGATGACGGGATCGAGCATGGCGTTCTCCCTTCCTGCGGCCTGGGTGGGCCGCCGACGCCACCTATAATAGCTAGGCTATTTCGCTTGTCAATAGCCCGGATAGTTTGCGCGGGCGCGGCTCTGCTGGCTTTGCCTTTGGCGGCCATGCGGGAGCTTGGCTAGGCGTGTCTGCTAGGAAGAACGTGCGCGGCGTCACACGCAGAGGGGCTCGCGGGCGCACAAGCTCCAAGAGCCGTCTCGCGATCTGCGAATGAGCGGTGTTTCACTTCACGGGTGGCAGGGGGAGACCATGCAAGACACTATCGATGGACTGATGGAAGGGCTTGTTGCGGGAATCAACTCGCTAAGGGAGGCGGAGCGGCAACCTTTGGCTTTGCCGAGGCCGCGGAATCGAGCACCTTCAAGAGTTCGTGGATGTAACCCTGCCGTACGAATTTCGCCGGAACATGCTTCCGGAGGGCCCGAGCAACATCCGCGGCTTCGGCTGGTCTATGTACGACCATCACAGTGACCATAGCCGCCAATGCATAGCGCAGCGCATCAATGTCGTTCTCGACGCGCGCTGACGCCAGCCCCGGTGCGGGGCCTTCCGCGACCGCACTTCCGGCCGCGGCTTTGGCCGCGATCTCGCGATAGGCAAGGCTGATCTCGGCGGGGTCGTCGATCCCCAGCACCGAGGCTAGCTTGATGGCCCTGGCCGCCGGCACGGGGAGCCGGCCATTCGTCCAGTGCGAAACCTGGCCTTGGGTCACGCCCACCTGGGCGCCGACCGATTCCTCGGTCAGATTGGGGTCGCTGGCGATGGCGGCCTTGATGCGCCGCGCGATCGCCTTTTCTTCGGGAGTCAGGGGTCGCTTGCTCATACTAGCGACGCTATTGAAAGTGGCCGTAGACTGCCACTAGCCGGGGTATTGCAACTCGGAACTAGCTGAGATAGTCTACGGGCATGGCTACCAAGCATGTCAGCACGATTCCGGTCCGTGAAGCCGTAGAGCTTGTCGGTGGTCAAACCGCACTCGCCCGACTGGTCTGTGTCACGCAGGGCCTGGTGTGGCAGTGGGTGAATGACCGCCTTCTCGTCACCGTCGAGCGCGCCATCGCCATCGACAAAGCAACGGACGGCCGCGTTCCCTGCACACGCATCCGCCCGGACCTCGCCGAACAATTCGGCGCATCCAAGAAGCGGAAGAAAGTCGCCTGAACCCCTAAGCGCGTGATTCGTCATGCGCTTTTTTGTACCCCAAAGCAGTTGCGAACTGGTGCGACCCAATGAGAACCGATGCGAATCAATGCGAGTTCCCGATGGATGCGCCGCTGGATGTGCTGCTCGCGTGCAAATCCGAGGACCAGGCTGTGCGCATCTGCCTGAAGATCGCGCTGAACCAGTTTGGTCGAGATCAGCAAACAGTCGCGCTCATCTGCGGATGGAAGTCCGATAGCTGCCTGAGCGAAATCGCCAGCCCCCGACACGGCCGGAAGATGCCGAAGACCAAGCGCGAATGGTTCGCGCGCGCGACCGGCTGCAACCTGCTTTCGCAGTTCATCGCCTATCAGGAAGCCAAGGCAAACAACGGGGGCACCCCGACAGAGCGCCAGCAGACAGAGATCGCGGCCGCCGCTTGCTTATCCGCGTGGAAGAACGCCGCATGACCACCATGCACCCCTGGCAGTTAACTCGCGAGCAGTGGAACGCCGAGCGCGACCGCCTGCGTCCCGAAATCGCGCAGAGCAGATTCACGCACGCGTCTGCCTCGGAGGCGTTGGCCCGGCACGATCGGCTGAACTGGCTCCTTTTCGATGTGCATGCGGATGTTGGCGCGCGCCTGAAAGCTGCGGCACGCGGCGAGCTGGCTATGTCGCCTGAGGAAGCGCGCGAATGCCTGGAGACCTTGGCCCAGCCCGTCACGTATGACGACGTGATCGCGCGTGCCCGATCGCTGGGACTGCTGCAGGAGGTCGCATGACCATCCTCGCCGTACCCCTTTCCGCTGAGTCGCGCTGGTCCGGCGACCTGTTGTGCTGGGAAGTCCGCTGCCGCGAGTGCGGCGACTGGTGGCCCTGCGACACGGATTACTGGCACCGCGACCGGCGCCGCTCGAACGAGCCGCAGCGCGTGTGCCGCGCTTGCCAGTGCGGGCGCTGGGCGCAGACGAAGCGAATCGAGCGGAGGGCGGCGTGAAAGATCGCGCCTTCCTCATTCACTGCGCGCGCGTCTATCTCGTGCAAGCAAGACACTTCCGCTCGCGCGATTTCTTCTGGTGCCTGCTTGGGTGGGCGCAACGGGCTCGGCGCAATGCGGCCGGTATGCATGAGCCCCAACAGACGGAGATGTTCTGATGCAGTGGAACCACCTGATCGCCGTCGACGAGCAGGAGCGCGCGTACCTGGTCCACATGCACGACCAGGCCATGCGCGACGCCAACATCCCTGCCGACGAACGCGAGCGCCATCGCAAGCGGCACGCGCAGCTTGTCGAGATGGGGAAGGGGAGCGGCCGGTTCGACGTGTACGGGCGGGAGAAAGCCGCATGAATCGCTCGCCCGCATGGTTCGCTCTCAACTGCGCACGCACAGCCGCTGTCATCGCCTTCTGCGATGCGCCGACGCCGGCGCATCGGGCGGCGCTGGAGGCTATTACTGCCGACCCGCAGCGAGATCTGTTCAACAAGCGCGCCGCTCACGCCGGAGTAGCTACCGGCGGACAGCCCGAACCCCAGGGTTGCGGCGATGCCTTCCTTGGGGTGGCGGGGTAAGCATGGCACGCATTAGATCCATCAAGCCGGAGTTCCCTCAGTCTGAAAGTATGGGGCGCGTGAGTCGTGAGGCCCGGCTGTTGTTCATCCTTCTGTGGCCGATTTGCGACGACTACGGGCGCACTCGCGCGGCCTCGCGAATGCTCGCGAGCACTCTTTTCCCCTACGACGACGACGCGAAAGACCTGATCGACGGCTGGCTCGACGAATTGGAGCGCGAGGGGTGCATTCTCAGGTACGAGGTCAACGGCTCGACCTACCTCGAAATCACTAACTGGTTGATCCATCAGAAAATCGACAAGCCTAGCAAGCCTCAATTCCCTGAGTCCTCTGGTAGCTCTCGCGAGGGCTCGCGAGAGTCTCGCGAGTGTTCTCGCCTTCTTTTAGGAAGGGAAGGGAAGGGAGAGGATGGGAAAGGAGAGGACGCGCCACCCGCGAAACGCGGTTGCCGCCTGCCTTCCGACTGGCAACCCACACCGGGCGAACTGCGGTGGGCGACGGACGCACGCCCCGACATCGACGCAAAGGCCGAAGTCGAACGCTTCCGGGATTACTGGGTGGCACAGGCTGGGCAGAAGGGCGTGAAGCTCGACTGGTCCGCGACGTGGCGCAACTGGATCCGAAACGCACGCGGAAAACCCGGCGCGACCGCATCTCCCGATGATCGTTCGCCAGCCTCGCGCAGGAAGCTCGCATGAACGCGATCCACGAGGTCGAACGCGCGCTGCTGGCGACGCTGATGTCGCGCCCCGGCGACTGCTGGGGCGTGGATATTGCGCCCGAGCATTTCGCGGTCGAGCAGCATGCGGACATCTTCACCGAGATCAGGCACCTGACCGGCGAGAGCCAGCCGGCAGACGCGGTGAGCGTGATGGAGGCGCTGTCGAGGGCGGGGCGTCCTGAACTCGGCACGCTAGCGCTGCGCATTGCCTCAGACAGCATGACAACTTCACAGCCGGTCGCCTATGCGCAGCGCATCAAGGCGGCGTGGCGACTCCGCTCGGCGAAGCTGATCGCGCAGGGGTTATTCGAGGCGCAGGACGACGCCATGATCGACACGGCAGTCGAGGCGCTGATGGGGCTGCATGCGATCGAACAGCGGCACGAGTTCAGTGCGCGCGAAGCCGTGAAGGCGGCGTTCAAGAGCCTGCAGGACGCGCACGACAAGGGCGCAGATGCGGATGCCGTGCCGACCGGGCTCCGCGATCTGGACAAGCTGCTCGGCGGCTTGCATCCCGGCGACCTTGTGGTGATCGGGGCTCGTCCAGCGATGGGCAAGACAGGGCTCCTGATCGGCATGAGCCGCCATGCTGCGGCAAAGGGCTACCCCGTTGGCCTGATCTCGGGCGAGCAGCCGATGGAGCAGGTGACGGCGCGCATGCTCGCGCTGGCATCGGGCGTGCCCGCATCGGATTTTCGCCGCGGCATTCGCCAAGAAGAGGACTGGACGCGCGTCACGAACGCCATGACTTCAACGGCGCAGCTTCCGTTGTGGATGCTCGATCGCAGCTCGCCGAGCCTTGCGGAAGTGGTGCGCACCGCTCGTCGCTGGCATCACGTCCACGGCATCAAGGGGCTTTATGTGGATTATCTGCAGCGCATCGAGGCGGAAGGCGAACGCCGTTTTGAGGTGGTCGGCGCCGCAGCGAAGGGGCTCAAGAATCTGGCGCGCGATCTGAACATCCCCGTCATTGTGCTGGCTCAGGTATCGCGTGAGGTCGAGAAACGCAAGCCGCCTGAGCCGCGCATGGGCGACCTGTCCGATTCCAGTGAGATCGAGAAGGAAGCCGACCAGGTGCTGATGCTCTATCGCCCCGACTACTACGAGGGCGACGAATGCGAGCGGGCAGGCACCGCGAAGATCATCGTCGAGAAGAACCGGCATGGCCCAACAGGCTATGTCGAAGTGGCGTGGCACGCGCAGACGATGCGCTTCGCCGACCTGTACGAGAACGCCGCATGACCAAGCGCGCCTCCCGCCCCCGCTACGCCCTGCGCGTTATCCGCGGCGGCTATGCGCCTGCCGACGCTTTCACGGCGGCGTCGCTGCGCAAGCGCCACCGAGTCGGCGATCTGGTGTTTGCCGAGTTCAAGCGTCCGCGCAATCCCGGCTTTCACCGACTGGCGCACCAGCTTGGAACGTTGCTGGCGGAGAACATCGAAGCGTTCGCCGGGCTGGAATCGCACGACGTGCTCAAGCGGATGCAGGTCGAGGGAGGCATCGGTTGCGATGTGGCATTGGTCGATGCCAGTTCGATGTGGAGCCAGATAAGCGAAGCCGTGATCGCCGAGGTGCCGCAAGCGCGGCTTGTGATGGCGATGATCGGTGAGCTGCTGGTCGGCAAGACCATCCCCGTGAAGTTGCCACGCTCGCTGTCCTATGAATCGATGGATGAGGACGAGTTCCACGCGGTGATCGCTGGCATGTGCGCGCATGTCAGCGCGAAGTACTGGAAGGACTGCACGCCCGAGCAGATCGAGGCGATGGCGAGTGTTTATGTGGAGGCGGCATGAAGATCGGGCGCAGCACGGGCAAGCCGACGAAGGCGCAGGAGGCGCGGTGGGATGCGATCCGCGAAAAGGGATGCATCGCATGCCGGACGCGAGGGTGGGTCGTTACGCCAGAAATTCATCACCTTACAACGGGCGGCAAGCACGGCCAGAAGCGGCTCGGGCACGACTACACCATCGGACTATGCGCGTGGCATCACCGAGGCGTGATGCCGGCGGGACACACCGAGCGACTGATGGAACGCAGCTACGGCCCGAGTTACGCGCTGAGCCCGCGCGCCTTCCGCGAGACGTTCGGCAATGACGACGCATTGCTGGCGTTCCAGAACGCGCTGATCGTGATGAGGATGTCGGCATGAAACGCGCCGCCCGCACCGATGCCAATCACGCCGACGTGAAGAACGCATTGCGCGCCATCGGCTGCTACGTCGTGGACTGCGCGCACGTCGGCGCAGGATTCCCCGACCTGGTATGCGCGTGGCGCGGTAAGTGGGTGTTCATCGAGGTCAAGGACGGCGCGAAGGTTCCGAGTGCGCGGAAGCTGACGCCCGACCAGACGATCTTCCACGCCGAGGCACTTTCGAGAAACTGCCGCGTGCATGTGGTGACTTCGGCCGACGAAGCGATCAAGGCGATGCAGGCGGAGACGCTGGGGAGGGTGGCGTGATGCGCAAGTTTTGGGTCCGCGTGGTGATCTCGGTGGCATGGTTGATTCTCGCGCGCTGGGTTGGCGCGCCCGAGTGGGCGGCCTGTATGTTCGGCGCGGTCATGGGATATCTGGGAGTCCCGGAGCGCGCGAAATGAACCACGGCCGCCTAGCCCTGATCCGCCTGGCCGCCGAAAAGGTGCAGCCGAAGTGCGAGCGTCCGCTGCGTCGGAAGTCGCCGAAGAAGGAGACGGCGCCGCATCCGGCTAGGCCGAGCCGGTGGAACGATCCGCTGCGGAGGTATTGGCTTTGACCGTGAGCTATCACCTCCAGCACGCGCTGCGCATTCAGCGCGACGTGAAGCCTGCGAACTGGCCGGCTGCGCTGGAGCGGCTACCGGAAGAGGCGAGGGGACCGTGCGAGGCGTACCTGCGCGGTATCGTGCAGAGGATGCGCAACGCGCGGGCGGCGAAGGCTGGGCTACCGAAGAGGGCGGCGTGATGGACGTGCGGAAGATGCTGGCGCGACTCAACCCGGCGGTGTGCCGATTCGACATCGGCCGCGGTGGCATCCCTGAATGGACGCCGCAGGACGTGGCTGCGGCCCTTGGCATGGTGCCGGCGGGGCTGGGGCGGGAGTTGCTGTGCGCCGCCTGGTGGCCGGATGGTGCCCGGCTGTCCCATCGCGAGCTGGTGGCGGCTCTTGAGCGCGTGCAGCGGGAGGAATGGTGGCGGCGCGAGCAGGACATGCTGCACGCCATGCTGGCTGTCGCATCGCACCACGGCGGCGACGATCTGCGACGCGCTCAAACGCTATACGCAAGCGCGCATTCGAATCGCTGGCCGTCATGGGTGGAGGACATCGAGCTTGGCAGCCACAACACCAAGTACCTGCGGATGCGCGCTGCGGTGGTTGCGGAACTGACCGCCCCGAGACTGTGCCCAGACTGCGCCGGAAGGGGCGAAATCGCGATGAAGAGCGGCGTGGTGAAGGACTGTGGCAAGTGCGGTGGTCGCGGTTCGGTAGCGCACACCCACGCATGGCGCGCCGAGCAGATGAAGATCCGCGAGGACACGTACCGCAAGACCTGGGCCGGTCCCTACGAGTGGCTGTTCGATTACTCGGCAGATGCCTTGCAGAAGGCGCAGCGGGACATGGAGAGGGCGCTGCAGTGAAAGCGCCAAATCCGGAATTGACGATTCCTGATTTCGTGCGGAAAATCCCCATCGTGGGGCTCAGCCCCAACGAAGCCCGGCCCTGCGTCGGGCTTTTTCGTTTCCGGCGCCCGCGTGAGGCTCAAGCTCCGCTTGGGCTGCTGATCGCGGGAGCCAACTTTTCGGCCCCGTGTGCCCCTCGGATACGCGCGGAAGTGCCACGGCAGACATCGCGCCGGGGCCGACCCTAGGAGCCACCATGGCCGCTGATTCCCGTGCGAAGGGCATCGTCGCGGGCACGATGGCCGTGCGCGAGATGCGCGAGGCCGACATCCGCGCGGCCTTCGTGTACTTCGACGGGACCAAGGCGCAGGTGATCGCACCGGGCGCCGACTTCAAGCTGACCGCCATGCTGCTGTACCAGGCGGCGGACGCGGTGGCAGAGATGGCGATGCTCGAACGGAAGGCGGGGCGATGATCCTTATCGGCATTGCTGGCGGCAAGCGCGTCGGGAAATCGACGCTGGGCCAGCACTTGGCGCGCCGTCATCGGCTTCTGCATACCAGCTTCGCCGAGCCCATCCGGGCCTTCGTGGCGGGGCTGCTTGGCGGCACGCTGGACGACCTGGAGCGCGAGAAAGAGTCACCCATCGCCTGGTTGGGCGGCGTCACACCACGACAAATGATGCAGACGCTCGGCACGGAGTGGGGCCGGCAGATGGTCCATCCGGACCTGTGGCTGCTGACCGCGTTGCGCCGCGCCTACGCCGCGCATGGAGCAGTGCTGTCCGATGTGCGATTCCCCAACGAGGCCGCGGCAATCCGTGAGCGCGGCGGCTTCATCCTGCGCGTTGACCGGCCGGGTTTCGAGCCCGGCGCGGACGCGCACGCGAGCGAGCGGCCGCTGTCCATGGACCTGATCGACGCCGTAGTGGTCAATAACGGCAGCGTCGAGGATCTGGTGTTGTCGGCGGAGGGCGTCCTGGCCGGCTTCGGCATGATCGCCAAGGCGCACGATATGTTTGAGCAAGGCATCCCGGCCTGCATGGCCGTCGCGGGCAGCGATTGATGCAATGCCCAGCCTGTGGCAGCGCGCACGTCATCAAGGTGGGCTCGCGGCGCGTGCGCTGCAAGGACTGCCGGAAGTCCTGCTATGTGGACGACGCGGAAGCGGGCCGCTACGTCGGATCGCCTGCTGGTGATCATGCGCTGCTGAAACGCGAGCTTGATGCGCTGCGGTCCGAGAATCGTCGGCTGACGCGGGTATCTGCCGACGCCGAGGCGATCCGCAGGATCATCGGCAAGGTGGATGCGCAAGTGTCCAACCCGCCGGCGTGGACCACGGAAGCGCCGAAGCGCGCCAAGGTGGTGCATGGCATCCCGACCCTGATGCTGTCCGACCTTCACTTCGGCGAGACGGTGTTCGCCGCGCAGGTGAACGGGGTCAACGAGTACAACACGACGATCGCCAAGCGCAGATTGCGCCGGGTGGTCTCGGGTGCGGTCAAGCTGCTGCGGCAGACGCTGGCGCCGGGCGAGTTCGGCGGCATGGTCTGCGTGTTGGGCGGTGACATGGTGGATGGCGTCATCCACGACGAGCTGCGGGACACGGCGGACGAGACGGCGATCCAGTCGGTCGTCACGCTGCACGACGAGCTGGTGCCGGCGATCAAGGCGCTGGCCGATGAGTTCGGCCGGCTGCACGTCCCATGCGTGGTCGGCAATCACGGCCGGCTCGACCGCAAGCCGCGGATGAAGAACGGCCCGGCGCTGAACCTCGATTGGATGCTGTACCAGTTTCTGGCCCGGACGGTGGGCGCGGACCCGAAGTACAAGGGGCGCGTGACGTTCCAGATCCCGGACGGTTTTGACGCCAGCTATCGGGTGTTCGGCACGCGGTACATGCTGACCCACGGCGATAGCTTCACCGGGGGCTCGGGCATCACTGGCCCGCTGCTGCCGTGGATGCGGGGCGACGCCAAGACGCGCAAGCAATACGGCGCGATCGGTATGCCCTACGACGTTCTGGTGATGGGTCATTGGCACCAGTTGCGCTACCTCGGCCAGATCGTGGTGAACGGCAGCCTGGTCGGCTTCAACGAGTACGCGCTCAAGTCGCGATTCGACTATGAGCCGCCTCAGCAGGCGCTATGGCTGACCCATCCCGTGCGCGGGATGACGTTCCAGGAGGCGGTGTTCGCCGAAGAACCGCGGACATCGCGGGAAACAGCATGGGTATCCATCCCGAAGGTGGCGTGATGGCCGACAAGCCCAAGGTGGTCGCGCTCAAGCGGAAGCCGAAGCCCGACGCGGAGCTGGTCGCCGAGTGCCGAAGGCTGCTCGATCTCGCCGAAGCCGGTGAACTGGCAACGCTGGCCCACGTCGCCGAGTACACGGACGACCGGGAGCCGGCGCTCTACGTGGGCGGCGACTACGACACGTACCGCACCTGCGGGCTGCTGGACGCCCTGAAGGTGCTGGCCATGGAGGACGACGCATGATCATCACCAAGCTGACCGCCGCGCTGTGCCTCGGCTCGCTGGTGCTGGTCGACTTCATGATCGCCAGCGCCTACACCGCCCACAACGGCGACCTGCTGATGCTGGGCGCGAGCCTGATCCGCTGGCCGCTGGCGCTGTCGATCTATGCCATCCCGTTGGCGTTCGTGGCCGACTTGGCGCGGGCGGTGGCGACGGGGTGGAGTGGACGCAAGACCTGACATGGCTCGGCTCAAGACGCTCAAGCCGCGATTGCAGGCGATGGACACCCTGCGCAGGCCCATGGCGCCAAGCATGAGTGAGCGCCGCATGGCAGGCCGGAAGCTCCAAGAGCGGCGACTGAGCATATGGGCCAGAAGCCCGCACTGCGCGCGCTGCGGCACACTGACGAGCTACCCGAACGGGTTCGAATTGGATCACGTCGTCCCGCTCCACCAGGGCGGCGAGGACAGCGAGGCGAACTGCCAGGTGCTGTGCGGCGGATGCCACGCCAGGAAGACCGCAGAGGACGCATGCAGGTGACGTGACCGGGTGGGGGAGGGCAAATGTCTAGCCCGTCCCGGCCTCGGAAACCGACCGTCCCCGCACGCACGAACAATTTCCCCACCTGAACGGAAATCAGCAAATGGCAGGCGTGAAAGGTCGAAGCGGCGGGCCGCGCAAGAACGCGGGCGGCGCACGGCCCGGAGCCGGCCGCCCGAAGAAAGAGCAGCCTGCGCCGAAGCCGGTTGAGGCGACGCAAGACATGTTGGCGCTGCTGCAGGACATCGCGCTCGGCAAGATTGAGGCAACCCCGATCCAGGTCCGGGCCGCCATTGCTGCGGTCCAGTACACGCACGCCAAGGTGGGCGAGGGCGGCAAGAAGGAGAAGAAGCAGGCCGAAGCCGAGAAGGTCGCCGGGCGGTTCGCGCCAGCTACCCCGCCGCGGTTGGTTGCGTCTGGCGGTAAGAGGGTCTGATGCTGGCGTGGTCCACGGCGCTCCCAGATTGGGAGCGCCGCCTTGTTGCGGGCGAGTCGATTATCCCGCCGCCGATATTCCCGGATCAGGCCGCGCAGGCGCTCGCCATTTTCAAGCAGCTTCGGGTGGTGGATCTGCCCGGCAAGCCGACGTTTGGCGAATGCGCAGAACAATGGGTGTTCGACTTCGTGGCGGCCATCTTTGGCGCCTACGATGCCGAGACCGGCAAGCAACTGATCCGCGAGTTCTACCTGCTGATCAGCAAGAAGAACACGAAGAGCACGATCGCCGCCGGCATCATGCTGACGGCCGTGATTCTATGTTGGCGCGAAGGCGAGGAGCACCTGATCCTCGCTCCGACCAAGGAAGTCGCCGACAACAGCTTCAAGCCTGCCGCGGGGATGGTCCGCGCCGACGAAGAGCTGACTGCGCTGTTCCATGTGCAGGACCATTTGCGCACGATCACGCATCGGGTGACGCAGGCATCGCTAAAGGTGGTGGCGGCCGACACTGACACGGTTTCAGGCAAAAAGTCTGGGCGGGTGCTGGTCGACGAGCACTGGCTGTTCGGCAAATGGCCGAATGCTGAAGCGATGTTCATGGAGGCGACGGGCGGCCAGGCGTCGCGTGATGAGGGTTGGGTGATCTACCTGACCACGCAGAGCGATCAGCCGCCCGCGGGGGTGTTCAAGGACAAGCTCGGGTACTTCCGGGATGTGCGCGACGGCCGGATCCATGATCCCAAGTCGCTCGGCGTGCTGTACGAGTTCCCGCCGTCCATGGTCGAGTCGAAGGCCTACCTCGACCCGCGCAATTTCTACATTACGAACCCGAACCTTGGCCGATCGGTCAGCGCCGAATGGCTTGAGGACCAACTGCGGAAAAATCAGGCCAAGACGGACGGCACATTCCAGCAATTCCTCGCCAAGCATCTGAATGTCGAGATCGGCCTGAATTTGCGGGCCGATCGCTGGGCCGGCGCGGACTTTTGGGAGCGACAGGCGCGCAAGGATCTGACCCTGGATGCTCTGATCGATCAATGCGAGGTGATCGATATCGGCATTGACGGCGGCGGCCTGGACGACCTGCTCGGCCTGGCTGTGACGGGGCGTCATGCAGAGACGAAGGAATGGCTGCATTGGGCGCATGCATGGGCGCATCCGTCCGTGCTTGAGCGCCGCAAGGAGATTGCGCCGCGTTTGCACGACTTCGAACGCGACGGCGACCTGACGATGGTCGAGCAGATCGGTCAGGACGTGGAAGAGGTTGCGGCGATTGCTGCGCGGGTCGAAACGACGGGGAAGCTGGATAAGGTCGGCGTCGACCCCGCCGGGCTCGGCGGCATCCTGGATGCGCTGGTAGAGGCCGGCGTTCCAGAAGACAAGATCGTCGGCATTTCGCAGGGCTGGAAGTTGTCCGGCGCGATCAAGACGGCCGAGCGCAGGCTTGCCGGCGGCGAATTCTGGCATTGCGGGCAACCACTGATGGCATGGGCATGCAGCAATGCCCGCGTGGTGCCGGTCGCCAATGCCGTGAACATCACGAAGCAAGCCAGCGGTACGGCCAAGATCGATCCACTGATGGCGACGTTCAACGCGGTTTCGCTGCTGGCGCTCAATCCCGCGGCGCAGTCGGCCTTCATCCAACAGGGGTTTGTGAGCCTATGACCGGTTCCGCACAACTTGCACGCGACCGGTTGGAGGCCATCGTCGCTATCGATCGCGCCGTGCAAGTGAAGAATAGCCTGGACTTTCACGACGTCCCGTCTTCGGACGCCGTGCGCATGGGCGAAATCTTCGGGATTCTGCCGAGTTCGTCCGGCGCGGTGGTCAATGAAGCGACCGCCATGCGCGTCTCCGCCGTCTATGCCGGCGTTCGACTGCTGGCTGGCGCCGTGGCGACCACGCCGTGCAGCTTCTACCGGCGCACGGCGAACGGGCGAACGGGCGCAAACGATCATGATTACTGGTGGCTGTTCAACGAGCAGCCATGCGGTCGATTCAGTGCGGCCACGTTTTGGGAGTTCATTACCTCTCAATCCTTGCTGCGGGGTGATGGTATCGCCTATCTGGTGCGTAATTCGCGCTACAGCTCGCGGATCGATGCGGTTATCCCCGTGCCTCGCGGTCAAGTGGATGTGCTGCGCAGGGGCGATCAACTTCTCTACAGAATCCAGGACCAACTGGAAGACGGCACCTGGGGATCGTTCATCGCCACGCAGGACGACGTGCTGCACTTCGCCGGCTTCGGCTTCGACGGCGTGCGCGGCATGTCGGTGATCCAGTGGGGCGCCCGCCAGGCGACCGGGATCGCGATCAAGGCCGACGAACACGCCGGTTCCACCTTCGCAAGCGGCGCATCCGTGCAGTACGCGGTCAAGCTACCGGCCGGCAAGACCATGACGCAGGCCCAGCAGGACGACTTCCGCGCCGCGTGGGTGGCGAAGTACGGCAGTGGCGTCGGCGTCAGCAAGGTTCCGCTGATCCTGACGGAAGGACTTGATGTCGCCGAACTATCCATGACCTCAGCGGACGCGCAGCTACTCGAATCGCGCAAGTTCCAGGTGATCGACATCGCGCGGGCCTTCGGCATCCCGCCGCACCTGCTTGGAGAGACCTCCGCGAGCACGTCCTGGGGTACGGGCATCGAACAACTCAGCCTCGGCTTCATCAAGTGGGCTATCCGCCCGCACCTGCAGCGCTGGCAGCAGGAGATGAATCGCAAGCTGTTCGGCCGCAGCACGTTCTTCGCCGAATTCAACGTCGACGGCCACCTCGAAGGCGACTCCAAAGCCCAGGCCGAATACTTCGGCAAGGCGCTTGGCGGCCCTGGCGCGCTCGGCTGGATGACCGTGAACGAGGTCCGCCGACTCAAGAACCTGCCGCCCATCGATGGCGGCGACAAGCTGTTCGACCCCGGCAAGGCTCAGGCTGCGCCGCCCCCGTCCGGCAATGCGGAGACCCCGGCATGAATCGAGACCCGAGCCGCCTGCTGGCGCTGCAGGCCAAGAACAAGGATGCGCCGCGCGCGTATCGGATCGAGAACGCTGCCAACGAGGCGACGATCTATCTCTACGACGTGATCGGCTACGACTGGTGGACCGGCGGTGGCATCACGGCGCTGCAATTCGCGGCCGACCTGAACGCGCTGCGCGGTATCGACACCGTGCATCTACGCTTCAACTCGCCCGGCGGCGATGTGTTCGATGGACGCGCGATCGCTGCGGCCCTGGATGCTTTCCCGGCCAAGAAGGTCGGCCACGTCGACGGCTGGGCCGCCTCTGCCGCCAGCTTCATCCTCATGCACTGCGATGCGGTCGAGATTGCGGCCGGCGCCATGATCATGATCCATAACGGTTGGACCATCGCTGCCGGCGACAATCGCGTAATGGCCGATACCGCTGCGCTGCTCCAGAAGATCGACGCAGCCATCCAAGACGATTACATGCGGCGCGTCAATGTCGAGCGCCAACAGGTAGTCGATTGGATGAATGCGGAGACCTGGTTCACCGCCGAGGAAGCCGTCCAGCACGGACTCGCGGACCGCATCGCTTCCGGCGATGGCGCCAAGGCGAGGGCTGCATGGAACGTCGAAGCCTACGCCCATGCGCCCGCGGCGGACCCCGCCCCGGTCGCGGAAGAACCGCAGAACGTCGCCGATGAGCCCGAGGCCGATACGCCCGAGAACCCCACCGCCGATGCCGAACACGCGCACCGCCTGCGCATGGTCGCCGTGGCGTCCCTGACCCCCGCGTAGGAATCGCTCCCGCGCTGGCCCACAAACCCCGCTTCGGCGGGGTTTTTCTTTTCCAACCGAGGAAAACACCATGAGCAATTCGCTGAAGGCTCTGCGGGAGCGTCATGACGCGCTGGCCCGCGAGGTCAAGAACCTGTGCGAGCAGAATCCCGGCGCGACCTGGAACCATGAGCACCAGGCCACCTACGACGCCAAGATGACCGAGATCGAAGATGTGCGCGCCGAGATCCGTCGTCTAGAGCAGGTGGCCGCGCTGGAGTTCGAGAACGCGGCGCGCGATGCAGGCGTGCGGGTGACGGATGCGCCGGATGCCAAGCCCGGCATCTTCGGCAAGTGGCTGCGCGGCGGCGATACCGCCCTGTCGGCCCAGGAATGGCAGGCGGTGCGCAACACCATGAGCACCGGCACCGGCTCCGAGGGCGGCTATTCCGTCGAGACCACGGTCGCCGCCGAGCTGCTGAAGGCACTGAAGGCCTATGGCGGCATGCGTTCCGTGGCGACGGTGTTCCACACCTCGCAGGGCAACCCGATGAACTGGCCGACCATGGACGACACCGGCAACGTCGGCGAGCTGGTTGCGGAGAACACCCCCGCCGGGTCGCAGGATGCCGCGTTCGGTACCGTGGGCCTGAACGTCTACAAGTTCAGCTCCAAGGTGGTCACCGTGCCGATCGAGCTGCTGCAGGACTCGCAGATCGACATCGAGGCGACTGTGATCCAGCTGCTCGCCGAGCGCCTGGCTCGTATCCAGAACACCTACTTCACCACGGGTTCCGGCATCAGCCAGCCGCGCGGCATCGTCACCGGTGCCTCTGCCGGCAAGGTGGGGGCGACGGGCGAGACCGCCACCTTCATCTATGACGACCTGGTGGACCTCGAGCACTCCCTCGATCCGGCCTACCGCAACCTGCCTGGCGTGGGCTACATGATGAGCGACGCCGCTCTGAAGGTGGTCCGCAAGATCAAGGACTCGCAGGGCCGCCCGATCTTCGTGCCTGGCTACGAGGCCAACGCTATGATCAACGGCGGCGCTCCGGGCACCCTGATGGGCCGCCCGATCACGATCAATCAGGACATTGCGGCCCCGGCGGCGAGCGCGAAGTCGGTCCTGTTCGGTGTGCTGAACAACTACCGCATCCGCGACGTGATGGCGGCCACGGTATTCCGCTTCACCGATTCGGCCTACACCAAGAACGGCCAGGTTGGCTTCCTGGCGTGGCAGCGTTCGGGCGGCAACCTGCTCGACAACTCGGGCGCGACGGTCAAGTATTTCCAGCACTCGGCCACCTGATGAGGCGGGGCCGGCTTCGGCCGGCCCCTTCTCCCGGACAGAGGGACCAATATGGCGAAGAACAGCAACGCGCAGGCCCCGGAAGCCAAGCCGGCAGGGACCAAGAAAGTCCTCCTGCTGGTCGACTGCCAGGCGGGCAAATGCGCCAGCGTGGTGGAGGTCGATCCTGCACTCGCCAAGGCGCTGATCGCGGACGGCCGCGCAGACGACAACCCGGAAGCCATCAAGGCGCACGAGGGCTGATTCATGTCGTGGTCCGTCACCACCCCTCCGAGCGAAGAGCCGGTCACGCTGACCGAGGCGAAGCTTCACCTTCGCGTCGATACGGACATGACGGACGACGACCCTCTGATCACCTCGCTGATCCAGGCCGCCCGCGAACATGTCGAGGCGGCCTGCCAGCGAGCGCTGATGCCGCAGGTCTGGACGGAGCGCCGCACCAGCTTCCCGGGCACGCCGACGTGCCCGAGCATCCCGGGCTCGCCCTACGGCTATCTGCGCGTGCCGAGCTTGGCCCAGCAGACGATCCTGCTCTCTGGCGGCAAGGTGCGGGCGGTCGATTCCGTAAAATACGTGGACGACACCGGCACGCTGCAGACGCTTGATCCGGCCGCCTACGATGCGGACCTGACGAGCGAGCCCGCGCAGGTCGCTCCCGCCTATGGCACCAGTTGGCCGGCGACCCGCGAGCAGCCCGGCGCAGTGCAGGTGCAGTACCAGGTCGGATATGCGGATGCCAACAGCATCCCGGCCGCCCTCAAGGCGGCGGTCCTGCTGGTGCTGGCCGACCTGTATGCGAACCGCGAGGCCGTTGTAAATGGGCCGGTCATGAGCAACCCTGCGCTTTCGCGCCTGCTCGACCCCTACAAGCGAGTGCTGCCGTGACCCTCGCCGCCGGCAAGCTCAACCGCCGCATCACGATCCAGCAGCGCACCGCGGGGCAGGATGCAGCGGGGCAGCCGGTGCTGACGTGGGCGGATGTGGCTTCGGTATGGGCGAACGTAGCCGGCGATACCGGGCTTCATACCATCCGCGCATCCGGCGATCTCCCTGCGCCGGTCAAGCGGTACAGCTTCCGGATCCGCTACCGCGATGGTCTGAACGAGGGCATGCGCGTCGTGCTTGGCGGGCAGAACTTCGACATCAAGACCGTGCGAATGGACTTCGCGGGTCGGGTATGGACTGACCTTGTTTGTGAGTTGGGCGCGAACGATGGCTGACGGCTTCAAGGCCATAGCAGACACGAGCAGTGTGCTCGCGGGCCTGGACAAGCTGACCGGCCCTATCGCCACGCACCTCGCGCGCTCCATGGCCGTCGCTGGCGGCCAGGTCCTGCGCGATGAGGCCAAACTGCTGGCGCCCGTCGATAGCGGGCTGCTGCAGAGTGCCATCTATCTCGCGTTCAAGGAGGCGAAGTCGAACGATGAGGGCGTGACCTATTCGGTCACCTGGAACGCCAAGAAGGCGCCCCACGGGCATTTGCTGGAATTCGGCCATTGGCAGTATTACGCGGCCTATATCGGCCCCGATGGCGAGTGGCACACGAACAAGGCCCATCCGCTGGCGAATCCGCGATGGGTGCCGGCGCACCCATTCCTGCGTCCCGCGCTGGATTCGGCCGGGCCACGCGCGCAGGCGGCAATGATCGAGCGCGGACGCCAACGCCTGCCGGAGCTGCTGGCCGGCGAAATGGAGGATGCTAAGCTCGGCGCATCGTGATCGAGAAGATCGCCATGCGTAACGATGACAGGTGGCGGCTTGCCTACGAGCTGAAGGCAAGCGGCAAGACGTATCGAGAGATCGCGGACAGGCTCGGCGGCATCAGCATCAACCGGGCCAGACGCATCGTCGCATTCTACGCGCGACGCAACGGCTTGCCATTGGCAAAAAAGAAGTGGGCGCGCGTTAGCGCATTCAGGATCGAGAGAGATTGAGCCCGCTTCGGCGGGTTTTCTTTGGCGATTATATACTTGACAAACCCAAGAATCGGCGTAGCCTGAT
>NZ_DF970234.1 GCF_000953855.2 Mizugakiibacter sediminis | reverse complement strand
GCGGCGGCACGGCACTCAGCCTTCCAGCGCTTCCTCGAGGCCAGCCTCGGGGTGCCTGGCCTTCTCGGCGTGGTGGTCGGCGGCCAGCAGCATGTAGAACGACGGCACCACGAACAGCGTGAACAGCGTGCCGATCGCCAGGCCGGTGGAGATCACCAGACCCATGCTGAAGCGGCCGGCGGCGCCGGCGCCGGAGGCGATCACCAGCGGAATCACGCCCAGCACCATCGCCGCGGTGGTCATCAGGATCGGGCGCAGGCGCACCGCGGCGGCGTGCTCGATCGCCTCGCGCTTGGCCATGCCGGCGCGCTGCGACTCGTTGGCGAACTGCACGATCAGGATGCCGTGCTTGGAGATCAGGCCCATCAGCGTCACCAGGCCCACCTGCGTGTAGATGTTCAGGCTGGAGATCAGGTTGACGAAGATCAGCGCGCCGAAGATCGCCATCGGCACCGACACCAGGATGATGACCGGGTCGCGCAGGCTGTTGAACTGCGCGGCCAGCGCCAGGAACACGATGATGATGGCGAACAGCAGCGTGGTGCCGAAGCCGCCCGATTCCTGCACGAACTGCCGCGACTGGCCGGCGTAGTCGATCTGGTAGCCGCTCGGCGCCACCTCCTGCAGCGCGCTGCGCAGGAACTGCAGCGCCTCGCCCTGCGACATGCCGCTGGCGCCGGAGATGGTCGCCGAATTGAGCTGCTGGAAGTGGTTGATCGAGCGCGGCACCACCTCGCTCTTCAGCGAGGCCACCGTCGAAGCCGGGATCACCGAACCGTCCGGCGCGCGCAGGTAGTAGTCGAGCACCTGGTCCGGGTTGAGGCGGTCGACCTGCTTGACCTGCGGGATCACCTTGTACGAGCGCCCGGCGATCGAGAAGTAGTTGACGTAGCCGCCGCCCAGCGCCGCGCCCAGCGCGCTGCCGACGTCCTGCTGCGTCATGCCGAGCGTCGACACCATGTCGCGATCGACCGTCACCGTCGCCTGCGGCTTGTCGATCTTCAGGTCGGAGTCGACGAACCAGAACTTGCCGCTGGCCTGCGCCTTGGCGAGCACCGCCTGCGCCACCTCGTTGAGGTTCTGGAACGGCTCGGTGGTCTTGATCACGAACTGGATCGGCGCGCCCTGCGCGCCCGGCAGCGCCGGCAGCGAGAACACGAACACCTGCGCGCCGGCGATCCTGCTCCACAACCCCTGCAGCTCCTGCTGCAGTTCGCGCGCGCTTTTCGTCCGCTGGTCCCACGGCTTGAACAGCATGCCGCCGAAGCCGGTGCCGGGCTGGGTGATCTGGAACATCTGCTCGTACTCCGGCAGCTTGCTGCCGAGCGCGAACATCTGCTGCGCGTAGCCGTTCATCTGGTTGGCGGTGGCGTTGGGGGCGCCGTTGGCCTGGTAGAACAGGAAGCCCTGGTCCTCCTCGGGTGCCAGCTCCGACTGCGCGGTCATGCCGAGCAGGAAGGTCGCGCCGAGCAGCAGCGCGCCCATCACCACGACCACGCTCCAGGTGGACAGCGTGTTGTGCAGCAGGCGCTGGTAGCCGTGATGGACGCGGTCGAACTGGCGGTCCAGCCACTGCACGAAGCGGCCGCTCTCCTGCTCGGCGCTGAAGAAGCGTGCGCACATCATCGGCGACAGCGTCAGCGCGACGATCGCGGAAACGGTGACCGCGCCGGCCAGCGTGAAGGCGAACTCGGTGAACAGCGCGCCGGTCAGGCCCTTCTGGAAGCCGATCGGCACGTACACCGCGACCAGCACCACGGTCATGGCGAGGATCGGCCCGCCCAGTTCGCGCGCGGCCAGCAGCGCCGCCTGCAGCGGCGAGCGCCCCTCCTCCTTCATGTGGCGGTCGACGTTCTCGACGACGATGATCGCGTCGTCCACCACCAGGCCGATCGCCAGCACCAGCGCCAGCAGGGTCAGCAGGTTGATCGAATAGCCGAACGCCAGCATCACGAAGAACGTGCCGATCAGCGACAGCGGCATGGCGATCACCGGGATGATCACCGCGCGCGGGCTGCCGAGGAACAGGAAGATCACCAGGGTGACGATCACCAGCGCCTCGACCAGCGTCTTCACCACCTCGTGGATCGAGGCGGTGACGAACTCGGTGCCGTCGTAGACGATCTCGCCGCTCAGGCCGGCGGGCAGCTGCGCCTTGATGTCCGGCATCGCCTCGCGCACGCGCTGGGCGACGTCGAGCACGTTGGCGTCGGGCGCGACCTTGATGCCGATGAACACCGCCTGCTTGCCGCTGAAGGCGACGTTGAAGTCGTAGTCCTCGGCGCCGAGGGTGACGTCGGCGACGTCCTGCAGGTGCACGATCGCGCCGTTCTTCGACTTCACCGCGAGCTGCTTGAACTCGTCCACCGTGTGCAGGTCGGTGGCCGCGGTCAGGTCGACGCTGACCATCTGGCCCTTGGTGGTGCCGACCGCGGCGAGATAGTTGTTGGCCGACAGCGCCTGGTAGACGTCGGCGGCGGTGACGCCGTGCGCGGCCATGCGCTCCGGGTCCAGCCACGCGCGCAGCGCGAACTGGCGGCCGCCGAGGATCTCCGCGGTCTGCACGCCGTCGATCGAGTCCAGCTTCGGCTTGACCACGCGCGCCAGGTAGTCGGTGATGCTGTTGGACGGCAGCGTGTCGCTGCGGAAGCCCATGTACATCGCGTCGATGGTCTGGCCGACCTGCACGTTCAGCACCGGCTGCTGCGCCTGCGGCGGCAGCTGGTTGCGCACGGAGGTGACCTGCGTCTGGATCTGCGTCAGCGCCTTGTTGGCGTCGTAGTTGAGGCGCAGCGTGGCGGTGATGGTCGACACGCCGCTGACGCTGGTCGAGGTCAGGTAGTCGATGCCTTCCGCCTGCGAGATCGCCTGTTCCAGCGGCTGCGTGATGAAGCCCGCCACCGTCTGCGCGTCGGCGCCGTAGTACGCCGTGGTGACGGTGACCACCGCGTTCTCGGTCTTCGGATACTGGCGCACGGTGAGGTCGGTCAGCGCGCGCAGGCCGAGCACCAGGATCAGCAGGCTGACGACGATCGCCAGCACCGGTTTCTTGATGAAGATGTCGGTGAAATTCATGGATCGCTCCTGAAGCCCCGCTCCGCTCGGGAGAGGGGTTGGGGCGAGGGCTCGCCGACTCCGAGGGGCGCTCGGAGCCCGGACCCTGGCCCGGCACTACGCGCCGCCCCCTCCCGCGGGGAGAGGGCTGCGCGCTCAGCGTTCCTGCGGCGTCGGATTCGGGTTGTCCTCGGGACGCACGCGGTTGTCGACGGTCACCGCCATGCCGCTCTTCAGCTTGACCTGGCCGCTGGTGACGACGACGTCGCCCGCCTTGAGGCCGGTGAGCACCGCCACCTGGTCGCCGCGCGTGGGGCCGGTGGTCACGAACACCTGCTGCACGGCGAGATCGTCGCCGGCGGCGCCGGCCGCCGCCGGCTTGGCGGCCGGCTTCGGATCGCCGCCCGCCTTGCCGCCGCTGGCGTCCGGCAGCTCGCTCTTGTGCTTGACCACGTAGACCGTCTGGCCGTAGGGGTTGAACACCACCGCGGTCTGCGGCAGGGTCAGGTAGCGCTGCTGCTTGCCGGTTTCCACCGCGACGTTGGCGAACATGCCCGGCGCCAGCACGTGCTCGGGATTGGCGATGGCGGCTTCGATCTGCACGTTGCGCGTGTCCGCATCGACCTTGGGGTTGATCGCGGTGAGCGTGCCCTCGAAGCGCTTGCCCGGATAGGCGTCGAGGTGCAGCGACACCTTGCTGCCGACGCGCAGCTCGCCGAGGTTGCGCTGCGGCAGGTAGAAGTCGATGTAGATCGGGTCGAGCTGCTGCAGGGTGACGATCTTGTCGCCCGGGTTGATGTACTGGCCGGGGTTGATCATGGTGATGCCGAGCTTGCCGGCGAACGGCGCGCGGATGGTCTTCTTCGCCACCAGCGCGGCCTGCGCGGCGACGTCGGCGCGCGCCTTCTCGAGGTTGGTCTTCGCGGCGTCGTAGTCGGCCTGGGCGATCGCCTGCACCGCGACCTGCTTCTTGGCGCGCTCGTAATTGAGCTGGGCCAGATGCAGCGTCGCCTGCAGCTGCTGCAGCTTGGCGACGTCGTCGGCGTCGCGCAGGCGCAGCAGCACGTCGCCCTTCTTCGCCTCGCTGCCGGACTTCATCGGCACCTCGGTGACCAGGCCGGCGACCTCGGAGGCCACGTCCACGCCGCGCACGGCGCGCAGGGTGCCGACCGCGCCCAGTTCGGGCTGCCATTCCTGGTAGCCGGCCTGGGTGGTGGTCACCACCGGCGGCGGCGGCGGCTTCATCCCCGCCATCATGCGCATCACCAGCAGCACCTTGATGCCGGCGATGATGGCGATCAACAGCAGCACCAGCAGCACCATCACGATCATGCGCTTGGTCGTGCTGGGCTTGTTCTCCACGCGGGCGTGCATGGGAGTCTCTCCGTCCGTCGGTTCGAGGGGTCAGGGCGCCGTCGATACGACACGCCCGACGCGGGGCTCGGGCGTCGCGCGGCACGACACGGGGGCGCGCCGGGCCGCGCGCAATACTAAACTAAGCGGTTCAGTTAAGGGAAGGGGCCGAGGCCGGGCTAGCCTGCTCCCGCCCGGCCGATCCGCCAACGGCCGGATGTCACGGTCGCGAGATGACAAACGTCGGGTGACCCGGCCCCGCCATCATCCCCGGCGACGACGCGGCAGCGCAAGAGGCGAGCTTCGGACGCGCGGCATCCGCGCCGCGGCGGATGCGCGCCGGGCTCAGAACAGGTCGACCGAGCCGGCGTGGTGCGGCGCCTCGAGCTCGCCGGCGGCGACCAGCGCCTCGTAGCCGCAGGTGCGGTTGCGGCCGTGCTGCTTGGCGTAATAGAGCGCCTTGTCGGCGCGGTCCAGCACCAGCATCGGATAGTCGCCGGGCGCCATGCGCGCGTAGCCCAGGCTGACGGTCACCGTGCCGACCTGCGGGAACGGCTGCGCGGCGACGCTCTCGCGGAAGCGCTCCAGCGCGCGCCGCGCCATCGCCTCGGGCGCCGGCTCCAGCAGCACCACGAATTCCTCGCCGCCGAAGCGGAACAGCAGGTCGGTGCGGCGGAAGCACGCCTTCATGCGCTGCGAAAGCATCAGGATCACCTCGTCGCCGTAGACGTGGCCGAAGGTGTCGTTGATGCGCTTGAAGTGGTCGATGTCGAAGATCGCCAGCCAGACGTGCGCGTCGCCGTCGTCGTGCCGGCGCGCGTCGACGGCGGCGGGCGCGGGCGCCGCGGCGCGCTCGGCGCGCTGCTGCTCGATCAGGCGCTGCAGGCGGCGGTCGAAGGTGCGGCGGTTGTAGAGGCCGGTCAGCTTGTCGCGCTCGCTCTCGTGCAGCAGGGCGACGTAGTTGGCGTAGACGCGCGCGAAGCCTTCCACCAGCAGGCGCGCCTCGGCCAGCTCGGCCATGCTCTCCACCGCCAGCGCGCCCAGCGCGTGGCCGTCGCACAGCAGCGGCACCAGCAGGCGCGCGCCGCCGCCCGTCGCCGGACACTGCAGCGGCAGCCGGCTGGCCAGGCATTCGGCCAGCGCCGCGTCTTCGCGGTCGCGCGTCGTCGGCGCGCCGGCGGTCACGGCGAACGCGCTGCCGCCGGGCGCCGCACGCGCCACCTCGGCCAGCCCGCGCGGCGTGCCGCATTCGCCGGCCAGCTTGTACAGCGCGGCGGCGCGCAGCGGCACCAGCTCGGCCAGCGACATCAGCAGGCTGCGATCCAGCGCCTCGAGATCGCGCTCGTGGGTGATCTCGGCCAGCG
>NZ_DF970233.1:1553-30663 GCF_000953855.2 Mizugakiibacter sediminis | reverse complement strand
CGGCCGCTGCCGCGGCACCGGCGCCGGGCGCCACCGTGGCCGCACCGGCCGCGCCCGCGCCGCGCGAGGCCGCGCCGCGCACGCCGCCGGTGGCCTTCGACGTCGACCGCGTGCTGCCGGACAAGGTGCCCCACGCCAGCCCGGCGGTGCGCCTGTTCGCGCGCGAGCTGGGCGTCGATCTCGCCATGGTGCGCGGCTCCGGCCGCGGCGGGCGCATCACCCGCGAGGACGTGCAGGCCTACGTCAAGCAGGCGCTGGCCGGCGGCGCGCGCCCCGGCGCGGCCGCGGCGGGCGGCGGCCTCGACCTGCTGCCGTGGCCGCAGGTCGACTTCGCCAAGTTCGGCGCGGTGGAGTCGAAGCCGCTGTCGCGCATCAAGAAGATCGCCGGCGCCAACCTGGCGCGCAACTGGGTGATGATCCCGCACGTCACCCAGCACGACGAGGCCGACATCACCGACCTCGAGGCCTTCCGCGTGCGCCTCAACAAGGAGAACGAGAAGGCGGGCGTGAAGGTGACCATGCTGGCCTTCCTGATCAAGGCCTGCGTCGCCGCGCTGAGCAAGTACCCCGACTTCAACAGCTCGCTGGACGGCGAGAACCTGATCTACAAGAAATACTTCCACATCGGCTTCGCCGCCGACACGCCGAACGGGCTGGTGGTGCCGGTGATCCGCGACGCCGACCGCAAGGGCGTGCTGGAGCTCGCCCGCGAGACCGCCGAGCTGGCCGCGCTGGCGCGCGAGGGCAAGCTGAAGCCGGAGCAGATGCAGGGCGGCTGCTTCTCGATCTCCTCGCTGGGCGGCATCGGCGGCACCGCGTTCACGCCGATCGTCAACGCGCCGGAGGTGGCGATCCTCGGCGTGTCGAAGAGCTACATGAAGCCGGTGTGGGACGGCGCGGCGTTCCAGCCGCGGCTGATGCTGCCGCTGTCGCTGTCCTACGACCACCGCGTGATCGACGGCGCCGCCGCCGCGCGCTTCACCGCCCATCTCGGCGCGCTGCTGGCCGACCTGCGCCGCACGATGCTGTGAGGGCGCGCCGATGAGCACGATCGAAGTCAGGGTTCCGGACATCGGCGGCCACAGCGACGTGCCGGTGATCGAGGTGCTGGTCAAGCCCGGCGACAGCGTGAAGAAGGACCAGGGCCTGGTCACGCTGGAGTCCGACAAGGCGACGATGGAGGTGCCGTCCAGCGCGGCGGGCACAGTCAAGGAGCTGAAGGTCAAGGTCGGCGACGCCGTCTCGCAGGGCACGCTGATCGCGGTGCTGGAAACCGGCGCGGCCGAAGCCGCGGCCGCGCCGCAGGCCGTTGCGCCCGCGGCGCAGGCTGCGTCTGTGCCCGCGCCCGCGGCCAAATCCGCCAGCGGCCGCCAGGCCGACATCGAATGCCGCATGCTGGTGCTGGGCTCGGGCCCGGGCGGTTACACCGCCGCGTTCCGCGCCGCCGACCTCGGCCTCGACACCGTGCTGGTCGAGCGCTATCCCAGCCTCGGCGGCGTCTGCCTCAACGTCGGCTGCATTCCCTCCAAGGCGCTGCTGCACGCCGCGGCGGTGATCGAGGAGGCGCGCGGCATGGCCGCGCACGGCGTCGAGTTCGGCGCGCCGAAGATCGACCTCGCCAAGCTGCGCGCGTTCAAGGACGCCGTGGTCGCCAAGCCGACCGGCGGCCTCGCCGCGATGGCGAAGCAGCGCAAGGTGCGCGTGGTGCAGGGCACCGGCGCCTTCGTCTCGCCGCACGAGCTGGAAGTGCGGGGTGAGGACGGCACGCGGCTGATCCGCTTCGAGCAGGCGATCATCGCCGCCGGCTCGCAGGCGCTGAAGCTGCCGGGCTTCCCCTGGGACGATCCGCGCGTGATGGATTCCACCGACGCGCTGGCGCTGGCCGAGATCCCCAAGCGCCTGCTGGTGGTCGGCGGCGGCATCATCGGTCTCGAGATGGCCTGCGTGTACGACGCGCTGGGCAGCGAGGTCACCGTGGTGGAGATGGCCGATCAGCTGATGCCTGGCGCCGACGCCGACCTGGTGCGGCCGCTGGCGCAGCGCCTCGGCAAGCGCTACGGCGGCGTGCATCTGAAGACCAGGGTGGCCAGCGTCGAGGCGGAGAAGCAGGGGCTGAAGGCCACGTTCGAAGGCGAGAACGCCCCGCCGCCGCAACGGTTCGACCGCGTGCTGGTGGCGGTGGGCCGCGCGCCCAACGGCAGGAAGATCGGCGCGGACGCGGCGGGCGTCGCCGTGACCGAGCGCGGCTTCATTCCCGTCGACGCGCAGATGCGCACCAACGTGCCGCACATCTTCGCGATCGGCGACATCGTCGGCAATCCGATGCTGGCGCACAAGGCGACGCACGAGGGCAAGGTGGCGGCGGAAGTCGCCGCCGGTCTGAAGCGCGAGTTCGTCGCGCGCGTGATCCCGTCGGTGGCCTACACCGACCCGGAAGTGGCCTGGGTCGGCCTGACCGAGCGCGAAGCCAGGGAGAAGGGCATCGCCTACGGTGTCGGCAAGTTCCCGTGGTCGGCGTCCGGCCGCGCGGTCGGCATCGACCGCGCCGAAGGCTTCACCAAGCTGCTGTTCGACGAGGCCACGCACCGCGTGATCGGCGCCGGCATCGTCGGCGTGCACGCCGGCGACTTGATCTCCGAACTGGCGCTGGCGATCGAGATGGGCGCGGAAGCCGCGGACATCGGCCTGACCGTCCACCCGCATCCGACGTTGAGCGAATCGGTGGGCATGGCGGCCGAGGTCTACGAAGGCACCATCACCGACCTGTACCTGCCGAAGCGCAAGTGAGCGCGGATTCGCCATCGCCGCGCGCCGGCCCGCTCGGCCGCCACGGCACGCGCCTGCTGGCCGCGATGGCCGCGCTGGCGGTGTTCGGCGCGCTCGCCGCCGGCGGCGGCGCGAGCGCGCTGTGGTTCCTGCTGCCGTATCTCGCGTTCTGGCTCGGCGTGCGCCTGTTCGCCGACGTGCCGCGCTTCCAGCGCATCGCGCTCAACTTCGCGCTGGCGCTGTGCGGCTTCTGCACGCTGGTCGAACTGGCCGTGTTCGTCGCCGCCGGACGCGCGGCGACGCAGAGCGCGGTGTTGCAGGCGATGTACGGCTTGAACATCACCGTCGGTCTGATGCTGGTCGCCGCGGCGCTGATCTGGAAGCTGCTGCGCTACGCCGCCGGCGACGACGGTTCCGCGGATCCGTAGCCCGGAAACCGGCCGGCGCCCGGCGCACGGCAGCACTGCGGGCGCGCTTTCCTGCGGGCCCGCGCCGGCCGCAGGAAACGCCATCCGCGCCAATCCGCGTCCGCCGTGGCTTTTCGCACTTGGGAGCCGCGACCGCGGCGGTCGACGGATGCGCTCAGCGCCCGGAGGGCTCCGCCGACAGCGCCGCGGCCGGCAGGCGGTCGGCCACCTCGTAGTGGCGCACCAGCGGTTCCATGTCGAGCAGGAACTGCTCGTCCTCGGGGTAATACACGGAGCGGTTGGGGTCGCCGCCGGTCCAGGCGCCGATCGCTTCCAGCGAGTCCCACAGCGAGATGATCTGGAACTCGCAGCGCTCGCCCTGCACGCGGCGCAGCACGTACGCGCCGCGCTGGCCGGGCTGCTGCGCCAGCGACGGCAGCGCCGTCTGCCGCAGGTGTTCGAGGTAGGCGTCCGCCTGCTCTTGCGGCGTGATGCCGCGCCAGACGCGAGCGATCATGCGCGATCCTCCCTCAACCGGACCGCGGCAGCTTAGCATCGCCGCGCCGGCGATGTTCGCCCTCGGCCAGCACCTTGGCCTGGTTGATGCGTTTCAGCCACAGCTCGTGGTCGGCGTCCTGCTCCGTGCCGACATCGGGGATGCGGTTGAACGGGATGCGCATCGGCGCGGCGTCCAGCGCCGCGTGCATGCCGCCGAAATACAGGGTGTTGTGGCCGTAGCGGCGGTTGATGCGGTCGAGCACGGCGTTCAGCGCGTCGCTGGCGCGTTCGTCGCCGAACAGCGGGCGCGAGCCGTGCGCGCGTTCGATCACGCGGTGTAGCGTCACGCTGACCGACAGCGGCCGGGCGCGGCGCGGCAGCGGATGCGCCTCGAGCAGGCGCAGCAGGTGGTGCAGCAGCGCGCGGCTGTCGTCGGTGGGGTCGAAGACGAGGTCGGCCTCGACGCGCGCCTCCGTGCCGAGCAGGCGCATGCGCAACGCCAGCGCGCCGGCCAGCAGGCCGTAGCCGCGCAGGCGCTGCGCCGTCTTGACCAGCAGCTTCTTCGCCACCGCCTGCGCGCCCGGCGGCGTGCGCAGCTCCGGCGGCAGCACGTGTGAATGGCCGACCGAGCCGCGTTCGCTCGCGCGCGGCGGCAGCCATTCGCCGCGCAGCAGCGCCCACATGCGTTCGCCCTCGATGCCGCCCCAGGCGCGGCGCAGGACGAGCTTGTCGGCGGCGGCGAGCTGGGCGACGCTGCGGATGCCGAGCGCGTGCAGGCGCGCCTCCATCGCCGCGCCGATGCCGCACAGGTCGCGCAGCGCCAGCCCATGCAGTGCCTGCGGCAGGTCGGCCGCCTCGATCACCACCAGGCCGTCGGGCTTCCGCATGTCGGTGGCGGTCTTGGCCAGCCACTCGTTCGGCGCGATGCCGATCGAGCAGCGGATCGCGCCGTCGCCGGTCTCGCGGCGGATCTCGGCCTTGATCGCGTGCGCCAGCGCCTCGGCGCGCGCGCGGTGACGCTGGCTGCCGGTCAGCTCGCAGGCGACCTCGTCGATCGAGCGCGGCGGGCGCTCGTAGGGGATCACGCGCTCGATCGCCTCGAGCAGGCGATGGTGCCAGGCCACGTACAGGGACGGGCGCGCCGGCACCAGGGCGATGTCCGGGCACAGCCGGCGCGCGTCGCGCACCAGCGTGCCGGTGCCGACGCCGCGCCGTTTCGCCTCGACGCTGGCGGCAATGCAGCAACCGCCTTCGGCCAGCACCGGCACCACGCCCACCGGCCGGCCGCGCAGCGCGGGGTTCTCCTGCTGCTCGACGGAGGCGAAGTAGCTGTTGAAGTCGACGAACAGGCAGCGCAGGGTCATGGCGGCAGGCACGGAAAGGCCCGGGCGATATAGGCTACGCCCGTCGCGCGCGGCGAGACGTTAAGGATGCCCTGGATAAGCCGCCGTTCCCGCGAAAGCGGGGTTGCGAAGGCGGGAGGCGGCAGCGACCGCCGCGCGGGCGGCGGGACCGCGCGCAGGCGACCGCGTGTCATCCATCTTGTTGCATGCATGGGATGCCCGCTCGACTCGCGCCATCCCGGCGCTTGCCCTTCGGCCGCCTTCGGCGCTCGCGCGCAGTCGCGGGCATGACGCCGATCGAACCGTTCGGACTTTCCTTGGGGCACGGCGGCGAGACTCAAATCCCATTCAAGACAGACCCCCGAACGGCGCGATGGCGGCAGCGGCGACGCGCCGATACCATGCCGCCGCCGACAGGACGTCCGGCGTCCGCTTTCCCCCGACCGAGTGCAAAGCCGATGCGACCCACGACGCTCCTCGCGGCCGCCCTGCTGTCGCTGTGTACGTCCGCCGCGTGCGCCGGGCCCGCGGCCGAACCCGCGCCTTTCTTCAGCGGCTACGTGCAGCTGATGAACAACTACGTCAGCCGCGGCCTCGCGCAGAGCGTCGGCGATCCTTCCGCGCAGGTGGAGATCGACGCCAACGCGGGGCCCGGCGTGTACGGCAACGTCAGCGTGGTGAAGACCGACTGGGTGCGCAAGCTGTACGCCGGCGCGCGCGTGCACGTCGAGGCGGACTACGTGCTCGGCTACCGCGTCGTGTCCGCGCGCGGCGTGGCCTGGGAAACCGGCCTGCTGCGCCTGGAATTTCCCGGCCACTATGCGGCGCAGACGCCGCCGGTGCGCAAGCCGGACACCACCGAAGCCTTCACCCGCGTGCGCTGGAAGGGCTTGAGCGCGCGCTTCAACTACAGCCTGACCGACGCCTACGGCTCGCCCGACTCCGGCGGCACCTGGTACCTCGACCTGACCGCGGCGCATCCGCTCGGCCCGCGCTGGTCGCTGATCGCCCACCTCGGCCGCAAGCAGGCGCGCGGCAGCGATCCCGCCACCGGCGCCGAGTACGGCGACATGAATTCCTACACCGACTACAAGCTCGCCGCGGCGCGCAACTTCGGCGCCGGCGTCAGCCTCACCGTCGCCTATACCTGGACCAACGCCAAGCCGCAGTTCTACACGCTCGACGGCTACAACGTCGGCGGCCGCCACGTCTCGGCGGTGCTGCAGAAGGACTTCTAGTGCGGCCGGGCGCGAAGCGCCCGGCTGCGACTCGCGTCGGCTACGATATGCGTTCGACGCGCGCCCCTCGCGCGGTCCGGAACGCACCCCGCCCGATGACCCATCTCGTGTTCGGCGCCAGCGGCCAGGTGGGCCGCTTCCTGCTGCCGCGCCTGGTCGCGCGCGGCGCCGACGTCTGCGCGGTCAGCCGCGAGCCGCACGCCGACGGCGAGGGCGTGCGCTGGCTGCGCGGCACGCTGCCGGACGCGGTGCCGGTGCCGCGCGACGCCGCGGCGCTGATCAGCCTGGGGCCGGTGCATCACTTCGTCGCCTGGCTGGAGCGCGCGACGTTCGACGGCCGTCCGCGCGTGGTCGCGCTGTCGTCGATGAGCGCCGACACCAAGCGCGCCTCGCCCGATCCGGCCGAGCGCGCGGTCGCCGCGGTGCTGGCCGAGGCCGAGCGGCGTCTCGCCGCGCGCTGCGAGGCGCTCGGCCTCGCCTGGACGGTGCTGCGGCCGACGCTGATCTACGGCGCCGGCAGCGACAAGAGCATCACGCCGCTGGCGCGCCGCGCCGCGCGCTGGCACGTGTTCCCGCTGCCGGCGGCGCCGGGCTTGCGCCAGCCGGTGCATGCCGACGATCTCGCGCTGGGCGTGCTGGCGGCGCTGGACCGCCCGCAGAGCGCCGGCCGCGTGCTGCCGTTCGGCGGCGGCGAACGCCTCAGCGCCGCCGCGATGTTCGCGCGCGTGCGCGCCACCGTGCCGACGTGGACGCTGCCGCTGCCGGTGCCGGCGTGGACGCAGCGCCTCGCCGCAGCGGCGCTGCCGCGCCTGCGCGGCCCGCTGTCGCGCCTGGGCTCCGACCTGATCGCCGACAACGCCGAGGTCGAGCGCCTGCTCGGCGTGCGGCCGCGCGATTTTCGGCCGCCGACATAAGGCGACGCGAGTCGCGCATTTTGCCGCCTGGCTTATGACTACCGGCGCATGCCATGCGGGCCGCGCCCTGCTGCAATCGTGCCCGGTCGATACGGCGAGGAGGAGTGCGTATGCGGCATGCCCTGATGCGAGGTGCGGCGCTGCTTGCGCTGACGTCAGCGTTCGCAGGCGGCTCGCATGCGGCGCCCGTGTTCGTCGCAACGCTGCCGTTTCGGGATTGCAACGGGCTGATCTGTTTCGAGGCACGTCTCGACGGCGCGGCGCCGCGCACGCTGATCCTCGACACCGGCAACGTACGTTCATGGGTGTTGACGGATGCCGCGCGCGCGCTGGGATGGCAGTTGGCGACGGCGCATACCGCCGACGGCAAGACGGTGGCCGGCATCTACAAGGCCGGCGCGCACCGAGCCGCTCTCGGCGCCATGGCGGGCGACGCCGATTTCCTCGCCATCGACCGCGCCCAGTTCGGCGCACTCGGCATTCCCTGCGATGGCGCGCTCACCTACACGTTCTTCCACGATCGGGTGCTGCAGATCGACTATCCGCGCCACCTGCTCAGGATTTCCGCGGTCATCGATGGCCCGGCCGACGCGCATGCCCGCGGCACGTTGCAGCTGATCACCTTCGGCAAGCATGGACCGCCGATCTTGGTCGGCGCGCCGTTTACGGTCGATGGCCACGCCGTGCGCGCGCAGATCGACACGGCTTACACCGGTACGCTGCTGGTATACGACGCGGCGATCGCTCCGCTCGGTTTGCAGGCGCTGGCCGCCGGCGCCGTGCCCCGGCATTTCCCCTACACCGATGGCGGCGTCGATATGCGGGCGGCGCACGCGCGTTCGACTGGTTTCGCCGGCGTCGCCCTGGATGCCGAGGACGCGACGGTCTACTTCCCCACGCCCGGCGTGCATCAGCCCGACGGGCTGTTCGAGGCCACGGTCGGCAACGCGCTGTTCCGCCACGCCGTGGTCACGCTCGACCTGCACGCCATGACCCTCGACGTACGGCCTGAGCCCGGGGCGGCCGCCGGCTGAAGCCTCGGCGCGCGCCTGGATCGGTCCGGCACGCGCTGCTCCCGCCGATTTGCATCGCCAGCGGCGGCCCCGCATGATCGGCGCACCGTGCGGGGGCACGGCATACGCGAGGGGGACACATGGAAAACGGATTGGGGGCCCTGATGGGCCTGGGCATGGGCATGGTGCTCGGCGGGATCGTCATCGGCGTGCTGGTCGGCGCGCTGGTGCTGATGCTGGCGACCAAGCTGGTGGAGAAGTTCACGCCGTCGTTCGGCCAGGCGCTGCTGGTGACGCTGGCCTGCCTGGGCGCGGTGTTCGTGGTCAACCTGGTGCTCGGCCTGATCGGCTTCGCCGGCGGCATGGGCGGATTCGCCGGCGGCTTGTTCGCGCCGCGCCGGCTGCTGGTGCTGGTCGCCGATTTCCTGGTCGGCGCGTGGGTGATCCAGCAACTGCTCAAGCTGCCGTCCGGCGAGCGCATGGCCTACGGCCGCGCCTGCCTGGTCACGCTGGTGCAGTACGCGATCGGCCTCGCCATCGGCATCGCCTTCGGCCTGGTGTTCGGCGTGCTGCTGGGCGGCATGTTCGCCGCCATGCATCACTGAAGGCGCTGCCTGCGCGCACCGGCGCCGCGCCGGTGCGCGCGCTCAGAGTTTGTGAAAAAACTCACGTCCTGTGCGTTTTTTCAGTCGTGAGTCCGGCACAGGTCCGGGCTCATTCCCGCGAAGCAAGCGCTGACGCGCTCGCTTCGCGCGCGAGCCGTCCATGGCTCGCCTGAGAGGCTGTTTTTCACAGCCTCTCAGTAGGCGATGCCTGCGCGCCGCAGCAGTTTGCCCATCAGCCACGCCGGGCCGATCAGCAGATAGGCGAGGTCGGTGAGGAAAGAGGGGCGGCGGCCCTCGATGACGTGGCCGACGAACTGGCCCACCCACGCCGCCACGAACACGCCGCCGGCCAGCCACAGCAGGTGCGTCGGCCCGAGCGCGCGATACAGCGCTTCGCTGAGCAGGCCGAAGACGACGAAGGCCAGCGCCATCGCCATGCCGAGCATGCGCGACAGGCGGAAATAGAACATGAAGGCGCCGAACATCGCGACGAACGCCCAGAAGCCCGGGCGCATCAGCGCGGGGATCACCGGCAGCGTCCACAGCGCGGCGATCACGCACCACAGGATGGCCGGCACGCACACCCAATGGATGGCGCGGTTGACCGGATGCTGGTGGTCCGCGCCGTAGCTGGCGAACCAGTCGTGCACGCTGCGCATGGCGCCCCCGCGGGTGCGGCGGATCGGAGGTCCGCCCGTTCCGCGCCATCTTAGGAACGATCGGGGCGGGCCGTACAGTCGGCCCATCCTCGCGCGCTAGCATGGTGCCGGGGCAACGGGGAGATATGGCGATGAACAGTCCTTCGCTGTGGGTGCTGACCGCGCTGATCGCCTGGGCGCTGGCCTTGCTGCTGCTGATGGAAGTGCTGCGCTCGCGGCTGGTGCTGCTGGGCCGCGTCGCCTCCAACGCCTTCACGCCGGACAACGCCAACCTGTCGCCGTTCATGCAGCGGCTGGCGCGGGCGCACGCGAACTGCCTGGAAGGGTTGCCGATCTTCGGCGGCCTGCTGGTGGTCGCCGTGATCGGCGGCCGCAGCGGCCTGACCGATCCGTTGGCGCCGTGGCTGCTGGCCGCGCGCCTGGCGCAGTCGACGATCCACCTCGCCTCGACGCGCGTGTGGGCGGTCAACGCGCGCTTCACCGCGTTCGCCGTGCAGATGGCGATCGCGGTGTACTGGACGGTGCTGCTGCTGCGCGGCTAGTGCCGCGGCGATGCTTCAGTCGAGCGTGATTCCGGCCAGCCGCTTCAACGCCTCGGCGTACTTGGCGGCGGTGCCCTCGATCACCTCGCGCGGCAGCTTCGGACCGGGCGCCCGCTTGTTCCAGTCCAGCGTCTCGAGGTAGTCGCGCACGTACTGCTTGTCGTAGCTCGGCGGGCTGATGCCGACGCGGTATTGGTCGGCCGGCCAGAAGCGCGAGGAGTCCGGCGTCAGCATCTCGTCCATCACGTACAGCTTGCCGTGCTCGTCGGTGCCGAACTCGAACTTGGTGTCGGCGATGATGATGCCGCGCTCGGCGGCGTAGGCGGCCGCCCAGGTGTAGATCGCCAGCGTCGCCGCGCGCACCTGTTCGGCGAGGTCGGCGCCGATCGTCGCCACCACCTGGTCGAAGCCGATGTTCTCGTCGTGCGCGCCGACCGCGGCCTTGGTCGACGGCGTGAAGATCGGCTCGGGCAGCTTCTCCGCCTGGCGCAGGCCCTTCGGCAGCGCGATGCCGCACAGCCTGCCGCTGGCCTGGTAGTCCTTCCAGCCGGAGCCGATCAGGTAGCCGCGCGCGATCGCCTCGATCGGCACCGGTTTCAGCCGCCTGGTCACCACCGCGCGCTTCGCGTACAGCCTGGCGTCGGTGCCCGGCGGCAGCACCTCGGCGACCGGCGTGCCGGTGAGGTGGTTGGGGATGATGTGCGCGGTCTTGCCGAACCAGAAGTTGGAGATCTGGCAGAGCATCTCGCCCTTGCCGGGAATCGGGTCGGGCAGCACCACGTCGAACGCCGACAGCCGGTCGGTGGCCACGATCAGCAGGCGGTTGCCGGGCAGCGCGTAGACGTCGCGCACCTTGCCGCGATGGATCAGCTCGAGGCCGGGCAGGTTCGACTGGTGCAGGACGGTGGGCACGGCGCGCTCCGCGGCGGAAGGAAAGGGCGTCCATTGTAGCGGTTCAGCCGTCCGCGCCGGCCGCGCTGGTAGAATCCGCGGCGATCTCGAGCCCGGTCCCGCGATGACCCGTCTGCCCGTCCTGGCCCTGCTGGCCGCCGCCGCGCTTCCCGCCGCGGCGCAGACTCCCGCCAAGCCCGCCCGCCTCGGCCTGTGCGCCGCCTGCCACGGCGAGGACGGCCGCGCGCGCGTGCCGGAAACGCCGAACCTGGCCGGCCAGCGCTTCGACTATCTGCTGAAGGCCCTGCGCGCCTACAAGAGCGGCCAGCGCGACGTGCCGGTGATGCGCGCCGCGCTGGGGCCGCTCGGCGACGCCGAGCTGGAACAGCTCGCGCGCTGGTACGCCGACCTCGCGCCCTGCGCGGCGGGCGCGCGATGAGGTATCTCGGCAAGCTCATCGGCGCGGCCATCGGCCTGCTGCTGTTCCACAACCCGCTGCTGGCGCTGCTGTTCGCCGCGATCGGCCACATGTTCGACGCCGGCATGCTGCGCACGCAGCCGCGCCTCGACGTGCACGGCTACATCGATCCGCTGTTCGCGCTGCTGGGCGCGGTGGCGAAGTCGGACGGCCGCGTGTCGGAGGCGGAGATCGCCGTGGCCGAGCGGCTGATGGGGCGGCTCGGCCTCGACGCCGCGCAGCGCCAGCGCGCCATCGCGCGCTTCAACGCCGGCAAGCAGCCCGGCTTCGACGTCGGCCTTGTCATCGGCGAGCTGAAGGCGTGGTGCGGCGGGCGCCGCGATCTCGCCTTTCCGGTGATCGACATGGTGGTCGAGACCGTGCTCGCCGAGGGCGGTGTCAGCGCGGAGAAACTGAAGATCCTGCGCCGGCTGGCGTGGTCGCTGGGCGTGACCGAGATGGATCTGGTGGCGATGATGGCGATGAAGGGCTACGCCTGGACGCCGCCCGGTGCCGGCGCCGGCAACAGCGGCTACGAGCCGCCGCGGCGGCAGGCCAGCGGGCCCGATCCCTACGCCGTGCTGGGCGTGCCGCGCAGCGCCGACGCGCGCACGATCAAGCGCGCCTACCGCAAGCTGATCGGCGAGCACCATCCCGACCGCCTCGGCAACCTGCCCGATGACATGCGCCGCCGCGCCGAACAGCGCGCCGGCGAAATCAACGCCGCCTACGAGCGCATACAATCCGAGCGCGGTTTCACCTGACGCGGCGGGGGATCGCGCGGACATTCCCTCTCCTCCATCGCGCGCGATGGGGGAGAGGGCGCTGTGACACTCGCGCCGTCGATGCGGCGTCACCACCTGCGGAGCGTTCGATGAAACAGTCCACCGTGATTGCCCCTTCCATCCTCTCCGCGGATTTCGCGCGGCTCGGCGAGGAGGTGGACCACGTGCTCGCCGCCGGCGCCGACTGGGTGCATTTCGACGTGATGGACAACCATTACGTGCCGAACCTGACGATCGGCCCGCTGGTGTGCGAGGCGCTGCGCAAGCACGGCGTCGCCGCGCCGATCGACGTGCACCTGATGGTCAAGCCGGTCGACCGCCTCGTGCCCGACTTCGCCAAGGCCGGCGCCACGCTGATCAGCTTCCATCCGGAAGCGAGCGACCACGTCGACCGCACGCTGCAATTGATCAAAGCCTCCGGCTGCCAGGCCGGCCTGGTGTTCAACCCGGCCACGCCGCTCGGCCATCTCGATTACGTGCTCGACAAGCTCGACCTGGTGCTGATCATGTCGGTCAACCCCGGTTTCGGCGGGCAGAGCTTCATCCCCACGGCGCTGGAGAAGCTGCGCCGCGCGCGCGAGATCATCGATCGCAGCGGCCGTCCGATCCGCCTGGAGGTGGACGGCGGCGTCAAGCCGGACAACATCGCCGAGATCGCCGGCGCCGGCGCCGACACCTTCGTCGCCGGCTCGGCGATCTTCGGCCAGAAGGACTACCGCGCGGTGGTCAAGGCGATGAAGGACGCCGCGGCCGCGGCCTGAGCGCGCCGAAGAAGGCGGCCGGCGCGGGGTTGCCGCGCCGGCCGAAGCTCGACGGGGAAGCTCAGCAGGTCTGCCAGTCCGGGTCCGGCGCGTCCGGCGCCGGCGCCTGGACTGCGTGGTCCGCATCCGCCGGATCCATCCAGCGTTCGAGGCCGTCGTCGTCGGGGATGCGTTGCGCGTTCATCGGCGGGTCCTCAGCGCAGCGAAACCAGCAGGCCCAGCAGCAGCGCGCCCAGGGCCAGGGCCACCCGCAGCGGTTCGAAGGTGCGGGCGAGATCGGTGTTGGTTTCGATCGATGGGCGGTCCACGGTCGTCTCCACGGCAAGGAGGGACGATGCCATTGCACCGCTGCCGCGCGGCGTGGCGCGGCGGCGTCCGGGGCAGGGCGGCGACGCGTTGTGGCAAAACGCGGGCAGCGCGCGCCGGCCGCTTGCACCGTGACGTGGCGCACTGCACGCTGACGTCGCGCCCGTGCATCAAGGACGCAATGTCCGCCGCCGAGGCGCAGATTCCATCCGTTGAGGAAGGTTCCATGGGCCGAAGCATCGCCATCGTCGAAGACGAACCGCTGATCCGCGCCAACTATGTCGAGGCGCTGTCGCGCTTCGGCTACGAAGCGCGCGGCTACGCCTCGCGCCGCGAGGCCTCCAACGCGTTCGCCACGCGGCTGCCGGATCTGGTGATCATCGACATCGGCCTGGGCGACGAGCCGGAGGGCGGTTTCGACCTGTGCCGCGAGCTGCGCGCGAAGTCGGCGACGCTGCCGATCATCTTCCTCACCGCGCGCGATTCCGACTTCGACGTGATCTCCGGCCTGCGCCTCGGCGCCGACGACTACCTCAGCAAGGACACCAGCCTGCACCAGCTCGCCGCGCGCATCGGCGCGCTGTTCCGCCGCATCGAGTCGCTGAAGCAGCCGGCGTCCAGCGAGACGGTGATCGAGCACGGCCCGCTGAAGCTGGAAGCCGAGCGCATGCGCGTCACCTGGAACGGCGTCGAGGTGCCGCTGACCGTCACCGAGTTCTGGATGGTGCACACCATGGTGCGCTTCCCCGGCCACGTGAAGAACCGCGACCAGCTGATGCGCGAGGCCGAGCTGGTGGTCGACGACGCCACCATCACCTCGCACATCAAGCGCATCCGCAAGAAGTTCGTCGCCGTCGCGCCGGATTTCGACGCGATCGAGACGGTGCATGGGGTGGGCTATCGCTGGAAGCCGTGAGGGGAGTGCCGGGAGACGGTAGACGACAGACGGAAAGGCGCGGGATTCCGGCGTTCGCCGGAATCCGGTACGGTACCGTTGCGCAGCACACCCAACCTTCGGACAGGAGGGACTTCGGCGGCAGTCGCCGGTTGCCGGCTTGCGCCGGCATGACGAGCGCCAAGCCGTCTCCCGTCTCCCATCGCCCATGACCCTCCGTCGCAAGCTGCTGCTCGTCGCGCTGTCCACGCTGGTGCTGCCGGCGGTGGGTCTGCTGTACGTGCGGCAGATGGAGCAGATGCTGCGGCACGCGCAGGAGCAGGCGTTGACCGCCTCCGCGCGGGCGCTGGCGCGCGCGCTCACCGTCGCCGACGCCGCGCTGCCGGCGCCCGGTGCCGCGTGGTACGTGCAGCCCGCCGTGCAGCCGATCGTGATCGACGGCTACGGCGACGACTGGGCGCCGCTGACGCCGTGGGTGCAGCGGCCCGAGCAGGGGCTGCGCGTGCTGCTGGCCGAGGACAGCGCCTGGCTGTACCTCTACGCCGAAGTGCAGGACGCCACGCGCACGCGCCGCGAGGCCGACGATCCCGCCGCGCTGCAGGCCGATCATCTCGTGCTGACCCTGCGCCGCGGCGCCGCGCAGCAGCGCTACCTGATCGCCAGCACCGCGCCCGGCGCGTTCCGCGCGCGCCCGCTGGATGCGCCGACCGCCGATCTGCCCGATCCGCTGGACGGCGAATGGCAGGACGACGGCAGCGGCTACCGCATCGAGCTGCGCATCGCGCGCGCGCAGATGCCGGACCACCTCGCGCTCGCCGCCTACGACGCCGACGCGCCGCGCCGTTTCGCCGACGACGTCGAGCCGCGCCCGCTGCTGGCCTATTCCGCGCCGCTGGCGCGCGAACTGGCGCAGCTCGCGCCGGACGGCACGCGCGCGCGCCTGCTCAGCGCGGAAGGCTGGCTGCTGGCCGAGCACGGATCGCTGGCCGTGCGCGATGCGGTGCGAGGCACGCCGGCGTGGCTGTCGGCGCTGGTCTACCGCGGCCTGATCGCGCCGGCGTTGAGCGGTTCGCAGGCGCTGTCGCAGGACGCGCCGCGCGTCGACGCGCCGGAGGCGTGGCAGGCGCTGTCCGGCGTGCCGGCCGCGAGCTGGCGCGCCGGCACCGAACCCGGCAGCGTGGTGCTGGCGGTGGCGGTGCCGCTGCTCGACCGCGGCGAGACGCGAGGCGCGCTGCTGCTCGAGCAGGCCAGCCGCAGCGTGCCGCTGCTCGCCAACCGCGCGCTGCTAGGCCTGCTGCTGGCGAGCGTCGCCGGTCTGTTGATCGCCGGTGGCCTGCTGTTCGCCTTCGCCACCTGGCTGTCGCTGCGCATCGGCCGCCTGCGCGACGCCGCCGACGTCGCCGTGCGCCGCGAAGGCCGCTACGACGGCGCCTTCCCACAGGCCGACGCCGCCGACGAACTGGGCGATCTCGCGCGCAGCTTCGCGCGCCTCACCGACGCGGTCGGCGCCTATACCGACTACCTGCGCACGCTGGCCTCCAAGCTGTCGCACGAACTCAACACGCCGCTGGCGATCGTGAAGTCCTCGCTCGACAACCTCGAGCACGCGGCGCTGCCGGCCGAGGCGCAGCCGTACCTCGCGCGCGCCCGCGACGGCGCCGCGCGGCTCGGCGCGATCGTGCGCGCGATGAGCGAATCGAGCCGCATGGAGCGCGCCATCGCCGGCGCCGAAGGCGAGGACTTCGACCTCGCGCAGGTCGTGCGCGGCTGCGCCGAAGCCTACCGCGCGCTGGCCGCGCCGCGCCGCGTCGAATGCGTGCTGCCGGAATCGCCGCTGCCGCTGCACGGCGCGCCCGAACTGATCGCGCAGGCGCTGGACAAGCTGTTCGACAACGCGCTGTCGTTCACGCCCGAGGACGGCTGGATCCGCCTCGGTCTGCGCGCGCTGCCCGACGGCGCCGCCATCGAAGTCGCCAACCGCGGTCCGCTACTGCCCGCGGCCATGCACGGCCGCCTGTTCGACTCGCTGGTCAGCCTGCGCGACGCCACCTCGCGCGCCGCCGCCCCGCACCTCGGCCTCGGCCTCTACGTCGTGCGCCTCGTCGCCGAACTGCACAACGGTCGCGCTGAAGCGCGCAACCTCGACGACGGCAGCGGCGTCGCCTTCACGCTGGTGCTGCGGGGCATGGCGCGGCAGCGGATGGTGTGACCACCGGTTTCCGCGCGGAGCATGCGCGCGATCAGCGCGTTTCCCCTGACCCATCGGGCGCCAAGGGCACGTCGAGCCCCACCTTGACCCGATCCATCACCACGCTGGTGCGGAAGCCGCGGATGTTGGGGTTGTCGAAAAACTTCCGGCGGGTGAAGTCCTCGTAGGCGGTCATGTTCCACGCGGTGACCACGAGCATGAAGTCGGAGGATCCGGTCACGTAGTTGCACTGCTGGACTTCGGAACTGCTGCGCATATCGCGCTTGAACGCGTCGATGCCGCATCAGCGTGCCCGTAGACTTCGGCGGCGCCGATCTGTCGGCGCATCAGGCCGACCTCGCCGCGGCGCTGTCCGCGTTCAGAGCGTCGCACGGCTGGGGCAGGGCGGTGGCGCTGCCGCAACTCGGCGTGGCGAAGCGCATCGTCGCCTTCGACCTGGGCGGCGGTCCGTTCTTCGCGATCAACCCCGTCATCGAGTGGCAGAGCCCAGAAACCTTCGAAGTGTGGGACGACTGCATGTGCCTGCCGGAGATCGCCGTGCGCGTGCGCCGCAGCCGTTCGCTCACGCTGGAATACCTCGACGCAAACCGCAAGCGCGTGCGCCTGGAGCGCGTGTCCGAGGATCTCTCGGAACTGATCCAGCACGAGATGGACCACCTCGAAGGCGTGCTGTTGACCGACCGCATGCTGCCCGAATGGGGCGTGGTCGCGCGGGAAGCGCGCGATCGCGCGCGACCGATCAAGCGCGAGCCGTAGCCACCACGCCGCGGTGGTTTTGACCACGCGACTTGCTGCATGCGGTGATGTACGGCCGCTTGTTCAACTTCATGCGCAACCTGCGCGACGCCGCGTCTCGTGCCCTCGACTGGCACCCCGGCTTCTATGTCGTGCGCCTAGTCGCCGAACTGCACAACGGCCGAGCCGAAGCGCGCAACCTTGAGGCCGGCAGCGGGTTTGCCTTCACGCTGGTGCCGCGGGGGATGGCGCGGCAACGGGTGGTATAAGTGCCTCTGCCACCCCTCGGACAATTTGTGGACTCCTCACCCGATTCAAGGGGTCAAGCCCCGGCGGCTCGTCGTGTTGCGGTACGGAATGAATCGACGGGCATTCTGTCGTATATGTAAAGTGTCTATCTACCAAGGAGTCTGATCATGCGCACAGGGATCGTGTTCGCTCTGCTTGCCTCCGCGGCATCGTTCGTACGCGCGGAAACGGTGGTCTACTACCACACCGATGCCCTGGGCAGCCCGGTTGCAGTGACGGATGCCAACCGGAACGTCATTGAACGTACGCGCTATGCGCCCTACGGCGACACGCTCAACCGCCCCCTGCACGAAGGCCCCGGCTACACCGGCCACGTGACCGACGCCACAACCGGCCTGATCTACATGCAACAGCGCTACTACGACCCGACACTAGGGCTGTTCCTGAGTGTCGATCCTGTGGCAGTCGATGGAAAAATTGGCACCAACTTCAACCGGTACTGGTACGCCAACGAAAATCCGTATCGGTTCACGGATCCGGACGGACGCCGGATAGTCGTCAACGGGACGGATGATTTCAAGAAGAAGGCGCAGGCGGATATCAAGAAAATTGCAGAGGGCAGAGGTGGGAAGGTACTTGTCGAGAAACTCGAGGCTACAAAGAACATCATTCTCATCACACAAGACAGCAATCACGACGGTAACTCCACACAAGCCTCCGAAGGGCCCTCGCTCAATGGTGGGTTAGGGAAAGGCTCGACCGTGTCGTACGACCCCGAGTCGAAGGTCGGCGGGAAAGACGCAAATGGCAGCAGAGTGCGGCCGGCCTACGTAGGACTTGCGCACGAATTGGGACATGCTCGTGCTATCGATATCGGCAGGCAAAGTTATGATATGGGGTCGGGCAAACCTGGCACCACTCCGCCGAGTGAGATTCACTCGATGGCTAATGAGAATATGGTTCGACAAGAGCAAAATTTGCCGGTTCGTCCAAGCTATTATGATGATGGTCATTAAGCGGCATTCGACTCAAGGAAGATGTATGCGCATACTTGATGCGTCCGCATTAATTTTTTCCATATTGATCGCGTTTGCGATGACCTTGTCTGGTGAAGCAAAAGCAAGCGAGAAAAATTGTGCTTGGACCCCGACTGCGGAGCTTGTCGACAAGATCGAGGCCGGTCTTGAAATGCCACGCGGTCACCCTCTGCAGGCATATCGAAGATATTATTCAGGGGAGGCGTCCGGAGGCCATCATGTGGTTATTGCGGTGTTCTTGAAGTCCGATCACCCGGGTGTCGAGGTCGTTCCACGCGATAAGTTGCCTCGCATTCTCGACGGCGGCTGCTCAGTGATGCATCTTCGTTACGACGTTGAGTCACAAAAGGTGCTCATGCTGATATGCAGCGGTGTTGCTTGAAAGCACAACGAGATTAGCTGTACTGCCTATCCATGAGCCGAGCCAGAGTACTCTTTCGAGAGCGCCGCTCCTGATCCGGCACCATCAGGCAGCTCAAGGCATAATGTGATCGCCAGCGACGCCTGCCCACCGCAGGAGTTTCTGTTTCTGGTCAACCGGGTCTCCAGACTTTCCGCGCCTGACGTCTCCCCCACGCTTTGCTAAGGTGGAAGCTTTCCGCCCCCCACCCCGACCCCCGCCGCCGTGATCACCCAGGACGAATTCGCCGAGCTCGCCCGTGAAGGGCATACGCGCATTCCCGTCGTGCGCGAGGTGCTGTCCGACCTCGATACGCCGCTGTCGGTCTACCTCAAGCTGGCCGACGGTCCGTACACCTTCCTGCTGGAGTCGGTGGCGGGCGGGGAGACCTGGGGACGCTACTCGATCATCGGCCTGCCGGCGCGGCGGGTGTACCGGCTGCGCGGACACACGCTGACCGTCGAGGAGCTGGGCGAGGTCGTGGAGACGCGCGAGCTGGCCGATCCGCTCGGCGAGGTCGAGAAGATCCGCGCCGGCTACCGCGTGCCGCGGCTGCCGCAGTTGCCGGCGTTCACCGGCGGCCTGGTCGGCTACTTCGGCTACGAGTGCGTCGGCCTGATCGAGCCGCGCCTGACCGGCTGGAACGCGCCCGACCAGCTCGGCACCGACGACGCGCTGCTGATGCTGGCCGAGGAGCTGGCCGTCTTCGACAACCAGAAGGGCCGGCTGTACCTGATCGTGCACGCCGACGCCGCCGAGCCGCAGGCCTACGCCAAGGCGTGCCGGCGCCTCGACGCGCTGGCCTTCCGCCTGCGCAAGTCGGGTTCCGCGTATCCGGAGACGCTCGCGCCGGACACGCTCGACGAAGCCGACTTCGTCTCCGGCTTCACCCGCGAAGGCTTCGAGGCCGCGGTGCGCAAAGCGCAGGAGCACATCCGCGCCGGCGACATCTTCCAGGTGGTGCTGTCGCAGCGCATGAGCGTGCCGTTCCGCGCGCGGCCGGTGGACGTCTACCGCGCGCTGCGCGCGCTGAACCCGTCGCCGTACATGTTCTTCCTCGACCTCGGCCGCACACAGGTGGTCGGTGCCTCGCCGGAGACGCTGGTGCGCCTGAAGGACGGCCGCGTCGCGCTGCGCCCGCTGGCCGGCACGCGCCCGCGCGGGCGCACGGTCGAGGAAGACCAGGCGCTGGAGCGCGAGCTGCTGGCCGATCCGAAGGAGCGCGCCGAGCACCTGATGCTGATCGACCTCGGCCGCAACGACGTCGGCCGCGTCGCCGCCACCGGCACCGTCGAAGTCAGCGAGGCGTTCGCCATCGAGCGCTACTCGCACGTGATGCACATCGTCTCGCACGTCGAAGGCAGGCTGCGCGACGGCCTGAGCTACATGGACGTGCTGAAGGCGGCGTTCCCCGCCGGCACGCTGTCCGGCGCGCCCAAGGTGCGCGCGCTGGAGATCATCCAGGCGCTGGAGCCGGTCAAGCGCAACATCTATTCCGGCGCGGTCGGCTGGATGGGCTGGTGGGGCGACGCCGACATGGCCATCGCCATCCGCACCGCGGTGATCCAGGACGGCCGCCTGCACGTGCAGGCCGGCGCCGGCATCGTCCACGACTCCGACCCCGCCAAGGAGTGGGAGGAGACGATGAACAAGGGCCGCGCGCTGTTCCGCGCGGTGGCGAAGGCGGCGCAGGGGTTGTGAGGGAGCATCGGCATCCATGAGCCCGACCGCGCGCGTCCTCGCCGGCCTCGCCGCCGGCGCCCTGCTGGGCCTCGCCTTGGCCGCATGGCAGCCGGCCCTGGCCGCGCAGGCCGCCGGCGCGGTGCAGCCGTTCGGACGGTTGTGGCTGGCGGCGCTGCAGATGACGGTGGTGCCGCTGGTGCTGGCATTGGTGGTGGTGGGCGTCAACACTGCCAGCGATGCCGCGGCATCGGGGCGCATCGCGCGGCGCGCGCTGGTCGTGTTCGTCGTGCTGCTGGCGTTCGGCGCGCTGTTCGCCGGGCTGATGGCGCCGCTGCTGTTCCGGCTGTTCCCGCATTCGCCCGCGCTGGCCGAGGCGCTGACCCGCGCCACCGCGGGCGCCGCCGCCCAGGCCGCGCCGGTCGGTTGGACGGACGCGCTGCTGGCGATCGTGCCGAGCAATCCGATCCAGGCCGCCGCACAGGGGGCGATGCTGCCGCTGGTGGTGTTCGCGCTGTTCCTCGGCTTCGCGCTGACGCGCATCGAAGCCGCGCGCCGCCGTCTGCTGGTGGATGTTTTCCAGGCGCTCGCCGAGGCGATGACGAGGATCGTGCGCTGGGTGCTGTGGACGGCGCCGCTGGGCGTGTTCGCGCTGATCTTCGCGGTGAGCGCGCGCGCGGGCCCGGGCATGATCGGCGCGCTGGGCGCGTACGTGTTGGTCGATTGCGTGCTGTACGTGGCCGTGGGCGCGGCGATGCTCGGCGTCGCCGTGTGGTGGGGCGGCGAGCGGCTGGGACGTTTCCTCGCCGCCACGGCGCCGGCGCAGGCGGTGGCGGCGAGCACGCAGTCGTCGCTGGCCGCGTTGCCGGCGATGCTGGAGGGCGCCGAGCGGCTCGGCATGCCGAAACCGGTCGGCGCGCTGGTGTTGCCGATGGCGGTGTCGCTGTTCCGCCTGACCAGCCCGGTGCAGTACATGATCAGCGCCTGCTTCATCGCCTGGGCGGTGGGCACCGACCTCGGTCCGGCGCAACTGCTGGCCGGCGCGGCGCTGGCGGTGGTGATCAGCCTGGGCTCGGTCGGGTTGCCGGGGCAGGTGACTTTCGTCGCGGTGAACGTGCCGGTGGCGCAGACGATGGGCGTGCCGGTGGGGCCGATCGGCCTGCTGCTGGCGGTGGATACCCTGCCCGACGTGTTCGCCACCGTCAGCAACGTCACCGCCGACATGGCTGCGGCGGTGGTGGTGGCGCGGCGCGCGGAGAAACGCGCATGAGCGCAGCGCGCGCGTTGGCGGCGTCGGGGGCCATCCCGCACAATGATGCGAGGCCGCCGTCGCCGGCGTGCCTCGGCCTTCGAGACGATGCCGCACGGCGCGCGCCGCCGGCGGCGGGGCGGGTTCCATGCTGCTGATGATCGACAACTACGACAGCTTCACCTTCAACCTCGTGCAATACCTCGGCGAGCTGGGGCAGGAGGTGCAGGTGGTGCGCAACGACGCGCTGGACGTCGCCGCGATCCGTGCGCTGGCGCCCGAGCGCATCGTCATCTCGCCGGGGCCGGGCACGCCGGACGACGCCGGCGTGACGCTGGCGCTGCTGCGCGAGCTGGGCGGGGAGATCCCGATCTTCGGCGTCTGCCTCGGCCTGCAGGCGATCGGCCAGGCGTTCGGCGGCCGCGTGGTGCGCGCCGGCGAGATCATGCACGGCAAGACCTCGATGATCCGCCACCGCGGCCGGGGCGTGTTCGCCGGCTTGCCCGATCCGTTCGAGGCGACGCGCTACCACTCGCTGGTGGTGGAGCAGGCGACGCTGCCCGACTGCCTGGAAGTCACCGCCTGGACCGAGCGCGCCGACGGCACGATCGACGAACTGATGGGCCTGCGCCACAGGACGCTGCCGATCGAGGGCGTGCAGTTCCACCCCGAGTCGATCCTGACCCAGCACGGCCACGACCTGCTGCGCAATTTCCTCGGCCAGCCGCTGCCCATCCCGTTCGCCCTGAGCGCAGGCGCGTAGCGCCGAGTCGAAGGCGGTCCGAGCGTCCTTCGACTTCGCGGCCCGCGGCCGCTACGCTCAGGACGAACGGCGACCCCATCGACCGTTCCTCCGCCGCGGCCATCACTCCGGATACCCATGCCCATCACCCCCCAGGAAGCGCTGCAGCGCACGATCGAGCATCGCGAGATCTTCCACGACGAGATGATCGACCTGATGCGGCAGATCATGGGCGGCCAGGTGTCGCCGACCATGATCGCCGCGATCGCCACCGGCCTGCGCGTCAAGAAGGAGACCGTCGGCGAGATCACCGGCGCCGCGCGCGTGATGCGCGAGCTGGCGGTGCGCGTCGAGGTCGAGCCGCATCCGCACATGATCGACATCGTCGGCACCGGCGGCGACGGCGCCAACAGCTTCAACATCTCCACCGCGGCGATGTTCGTGGCGGCCGCGGCCGGCGCGCGCGTGGCCAAGCACGGCAACCGCGCGGCGTCGTCGAAGTCGGGCAGCGCCGACGTGCTGGAAGCGCTGGGCGCGGCGATCGAGCTGCCGCCCGCGGCGGTCGCCGCGTGCATGCGCGAGACCGGCATCGGTTTCATGTTCGCGCCGCACCATCATCCGGCGATGAAGGTGGTGGCGCCGGTGCGCCGCGAAATGGGCGTGCGCACGCTGTTCAACATCCTCGGGCCGCTGACCAATCCGGCCGGCGCGCCGAACATCTTGATGGGCGTGTTCCACCCCGACCTGGTCGGCATCCAGGTGCGCGTGCTGGAGCGGCTCGGCGTGCAGCGCGCGCTGGTGGTGTGGGGCCGCGACGGCCTCGACGAGGTGTCGCTGGGCGCCGCCACGCTGGTCGGCGAGCTGAAGGACGGCCGCGTGCGCGAGTACGAGATCGAGCCCGAGGCGTTCGGCTTCGCCATGGCCTCCAGCCGCAACCTGCGCGTCGAGGATGCGCGGCAGTCGAAGGCGATGCTGCTGGAAGCGCTGGACAACCGCCCCGGCATCGCCCGCGACATCGTCACGCTGAACGCCGGCGCGGCGCTGTACGCCGCGCAGGTCGCCGGCTCCATCGACGAAGGCATCGAGTGCGCGCGCGCGGCGCTGGCGAGCGGCGCCGCCCGCGCGAAACTGGACGCCTTCGTCGCGGCGACGCGGCGGTTGGCGGGCGGGGGCGGAGAATAGGGAGCAGGGAGCGGGGTGTTGTCGACTGCCGTCCGTCGCCGGCCTTCGCCAAGGCGACGTGGCTTAGAATGCCGTCCCCCGTCTCCCGTCTCCCGTCTCCCCATGGACGACATCCTCAAACGCATCCTCGCGCGCAAGGCCGAGGAGATCCGCGAGCGCAGCGCGCGGCTGCCGCTGACCGAACTGTCCGCGCGCTGTGCCGACCTGCCGCCGACGCGCGGCTTCGCCGCCGCGCTGGAGGCGAAGATCGAGGCCGGCGAGGCGGCAGTGATCGCCGAGGTGAAGAAGGCCAGCCCCTCGAAAGGCGTGATCCGCGCCGATTTCCGTCCGGCGGAGATCGCGCGCAGCTACGCGGCCGGCGGCGCGGCCTGCCTGTCGGTGCTGACCGACGTCGACTTCTTCCAGGGCGCCGACGCCTACCTGCAGCAGGCGCGCGCCGCCTGCGAGCTGCCGGTACTGCGCAAGGACTTCACCATCGACCCGTACCAGGTCTACGAGGCGCGCGCGCTGGGCGCCGACGCGATCCTGCTGATCGTCGCCGCGCTGGGTGACGCCGCGCTGCTGGAGCTTTCGCTGCTCGCCGCCGAGCTGGATCTCGACGTGCTGGTCGAGGTGCACGACGCCGCCGAGCTGGAGCGCGCGCTGGACGTGCCGGCGCTGGTGGTCGGCATCAACAACCGCAACCTGCGCACGTTCGAGACCTCGCTCGACACCACGCTCGATCTGCGCGCGCGCGTGCCGGACGACCGCCTGCTGGTGACCGAATCCGGCATCCACGCGCCGGCCGACGTAGCGCGGATGCGCGCCGCCGGCGTGCACGCTTTCCTGGTCGGCGAGGCGTTCATGCGCGCCGCCGACCCCGGCGCCGAGTTGCGTCGTCTTTTCGCGGGCGGCTGAGCATGCAGGACAGCAGGGGGAAAACCGCCGCCGACACGGTCGCGGCGGGCGCCGCGCGGCGCGTGGTGCTGTTCGACTTCGACGGCGTGCTGGTGCGCGGCGACAGCTACGAGCTGTTCCTGCGCGAGCGCTTCGCCCGCGCGCGCTGGCGGCTGCTGCCGGCGCTGCCGCTGCTGCCGTTCCTGCCGCTGCTGCTGCGCAGCGTGCGCGGCAAGGGCTGGGTGGCGCGCGCGTTCACGCGCCTGGCCACGTTCGGCGTCGGCGAGGCGCGCTTCCGCGCCCATGCCGAGGCGTTCGGCCGTGCGCTGGCGCGGCGCCCGCGCGCGTTCCTGCGCGAGGGCGTGGCGACGCTGCGCCGGCACGTCGCCGCCGGCGACCGCGTGCTGATCGTCAGCGCCAGCGAGGAGACCCTGCTCGGCGCGATCCTGGACGAGCTCGGCCTCGGCGACATCGAACGCATCGGCACGCCGGTGCGCGCCGGCTGGCTCGGCGTGCGCGCCGCGCCGCACAACTACGGCGCCGTCAAGCTGCGCCGGCTCGCCGAGCGTGGCATCGCGCCGGCCTGGGCGGTGGCCTACAGCGATGCGCTGTCCGACCTGCCGCTGCTGTGCGGCGCCGAGCGCGCCGTGCTGGTCAACCCCGCGCCGCGCGCGCTGGCCCGCTTCGGCCGTGCGCTGGGCGAGCGCGCGCAGGTGGTGTACTGGGACTGACGGGGGCTTGCGCGGCCGCCAGCCGATCAATTACGTTAGCACTTACATAAGTGCTGACGGATATAGCCATGTTCCTGCAGGATCAGGGCGAGCTGGCGATGGGCAGCCGCCTGAAGGCGCTCAGCGAGCGCCTGTACGCGATCGCCGACGAGGTGTACCGCGCCAGCGGCCAGACCCTGGAGGCGCGCGCCTTCCCGCTGCTGCGCTACCTGCAGGTGAAGGGGCCGGCGACGGTGACCGAGATCGCCGCCGCCATCGGCCAGACCCATTCCGCGGTCAGCCAGGCCGTGGCCAAGCTGCGCCGCGGCGGCTGGCTGGTGCGCCGGCGCGACCGCGCCGACGCGCGCCGCGGCCTGCTCGAGCTGAGCGCCGAGGCCGAGGCGCGGCTGGACCGCCTCGGCCCGCAGTGGCGCGCGATCCGCCGCGGCGTGCGCGCCGCCGCCGCGCGCTGCGGCGGCGACCTGCTCGGCGCGCTGGCGGCGTTCGAGCGCGAGGTGGCGCGCGGCGAGCTGACGCGGGAGATCCTGGCCGAACATGCGCGCATCGACGCGGCGAGGGTGGAGATCCACCCTTACCGCGCCGACTGGCGCGAGCACTTCTACCGGCTCAACGCCGGTTGGCTGGAGCGCTACTTCGCGCTGGAGCCGATCGACCGCCAGGTGCTGTCCGACCCGGACACGCACGTGCTGGCGCCGGGCGGCGCGATCTTCTTCGCCGCGCTCGACGGCGAGGTGATCGGTACCTGCGCGCTGCTGAAGGAAGCGCCGGGCGTGTACGAGGTCTCGAAGATGGCGGTCGAGCCGGGCTTCCGCGGCCGCGGCGCCGGCGGCCTGCTGCTGGACGCGGTGATCGCCGAGTTCCGCCGCCGCCGCGGCCGCACGCTGTTCCTGGAGTCGAACCGCAAGCTGGCGCCGGCGCTGCGCCTGTACGAGCGCGCAGGCTTCGTGCACCACCCGGCGCCGCGGCCGGGCTCGCACTACGCGCGCGCCGACGTCTACATGGTCTACGAGGGGAAGCGCTGACGCCGGCGTTCAACGCAGCAACTGCCACAGGCTGAGGCCGGTCACCAGCGCGCCCACCGCGACCAGCACCAGGCGCTCCGGCAGGTGGCGCACCAGCCAGGCCGCGAGCGGCGCGGCGATCACGCCGCCGGTCAGCAGGCCCAGCACGATCGACCAGTGCTGGATGCCGATGTGCCAGACCAGCGTGGCGGAGATGCTCAAGGTGACCAGGAATTCCGCGGCGTTGACCGAGCCGATCGAGGTGCGCACCGCGCCGCCGCGCGCGATCAGGGTGGAGGTGGCGATCGGCCCCCAGCCGCCGCCGCCGATCGCGTCCAGCAGGCCGGCGACGAAGCCGAGCGGCGCCGGATGGCGCATGCGGCCGCGGAACAGCGGATGCCCGGTGGCGCGCAGCAGCACCAGCAGGCCGAGGATCAGCAGGTAGGCGGAGACGAACGGCCGGATCGCCTCGCCCGGCACGTTGGCGAGGAAGTACGCGCCGAGCGTGCCGCCGGCGACGCCCGGACCCGCCAGGCCGAGGAACAACTTGCGTTCGACATTGCCGAAGCGGGCATGCGCCGCCGCCGATGCGGCGGTGGTCGCCACCTCCGCCGTGTGCACGCCGGCGCTGGCGACCGCCGGCGGCAGGCCGAGCGCCAGCAGCACGGAGGAAGACACCAGGCCGTAGGCCATGCCGAGCGCGCCGTCGACCAGTTGCGCGAGCAGGCCGACGGCGACGAAGCCGAAGAATGCATTCCAGTCCACGCCGCGTCCCCGCGCCGGATCGCCCCGACGCTACGGGGCGTGCGGTTTAATCGCCGGTTGGTCCCGTCGGATCAGCGCGTGCCGCGCACCACGATGGTCTTGCCGGAGACGTTGATCATGCCCTGGTCCTCGAGCTGCTTGAGGACGCGGCCGACCATCTCGCGCGAGCAGCCGACGATGCGGCTGATCTCCTGGCGGGAGATGCGGATCTGCGTGCCGTCCGGATGCGTCATCGCGTCCGGCTCCAGGCACAGGTCGATCAGCGTGCGCGCCACGCGCGTGGTGACGTCCATGAACGCCATGCGGCTGACCTGGCGCGAGGTGCGCAGCAGGCGGTTGGTGAGCTGCAGGCCGATCGCGAACAGCACCTTCGGGCACTCCTCGCGCAACGGGCCGGCGAACAGGTTGAACAGGCGCTCGTAGCTGATCTCGGCCAGCTCGCAGGGCAGGCGCGTGCGCACCATGGTTTCGCGCTGCGCCTGTTCGATGAACAAGCCCATCTCGCCGATGAACTCGCCGCGGTTGATGTAGGCGAGGATCAGCTCGCGGCCTTCCTCGTCCTCGGTGCAGACCGTGACCGAGCCCTCGATCACGTAGTAGAGCGTGTTGGCCGGATCGCCCGGGCGGATGATCGCCGTCTTGCCGGGATAGCGGCGGCGGTGGCACATCGCCAGGAAGCGTTCCATCGAGGCCGGGTCCGGCGCGAGCTGGACGGGAGCGTTGGAGCGGTCGAAGGCCTGTTGCAGCATGTACTTGAGCTGGTGGGGGGCCACAGTCGCTTCCTCGGCTGATGGTGGGCCAGGCGGCGCGCGCCGCCAAGCTGCGCGCCGGTCTGCCCGTGCGCCGCAGCGACGATTGTCACGATCTTAGACCAAATGTGAAGTCCTGCGCGTATCCGTCCGCCGGGGGGACGGATGCCGGTCCCGCAAGGGGCGGCGCGGGCGCGGCCCCGCGCGCGGTTCACAAGCCCGCCCCCTTGCCGCATAATGCGCGGCTTCGACGAGCGGGCGCCGCAGCGTTCCGCCACAAGGGTCGCGGAGCGCGTCTCCGCGTTTTGGCTTGTAAAGGTGGGGACCCTTGTCGCTAACCCGCCGCGACCCAGGCCGCCAACCGCTGCCGCGAGGACGCGCTGCCGTGAAACCGCTGCCACGCCTCAAGCTGCAGGGCTTCAACAACCTCACCAAGGCCCTCAGCTTCAACATCTACGATATCTGCTATGCCGTGTCGGAAGACCAGCGGCAGCGCTATATCGAGTACATCGACGACACCTACGACGCCGACCGCCTGACCACGATCCTCACCGACGTGGCGGAAATCATCGGCGCCAACATCCTCAACGTCGCCCGCCAGGACTACGACCCGCAGGGCGCGTCGGTGACGATCCTGATCTCGGAGCATCCGGTGGTCGAGAAGCTCGGCCGCGACGTGATCTCCGACGCCGTGGTGGCGCACCTCGACAAGAGCCACATCACGGTACACACCTATCCGGAGACGCATCCGCACAACGGCATCGCCACGTTCCGCGCCGACATCGACGTCGCCACCTGCGGCGTGATCTCGCCGCTGAAGGCGTTGAACTACCTGATCGACAGCTTCGAGTCCGACATCGTCACCATGGACTACCGCGTGCGCGGCTTCACCCGCGACGTGAAGGGCAAGAAGCACTACATCGACCACAAGATCAACTCGATCCAGGACTACCTGGCCAAGCACATCCGCCAGAAGTACGAGATGTTCGACGTCAACGTGTACCAGGAGAACATCTTCCACACGAAGATGCACGTGAAGGACTTCGACCTCGACACCTACCTGTTCGAGGCGCACGCCGACGACCTCTCGTTCAAGGAGCGCCAGCGCATCGAGGCGCTGCTGAAGCGCGAGATCGAGGAGCTGTTCCACGGCCGCAACCTGATGTGAGACCGCACCGCCGAAGCCCCGCCGTGCGCGGGGCTTCGCGTTTGCGCGGCGGCGCCGCTTGACCTGGGTCAGCCCGGCGGCGGCGTTCCGGGCTACGCTGCTCGGCGCGCTTTCCTCCGGAGTGTCGCCATGAACGCCCGCCTCGCTTCCCTGCCGTTCGCCCTGCTGCTGGCCGCCGCCGCTCCGGCGATGGCGCAGCACGAACATGCCGCGCCCGCCGCGCACGTCGACGCGCTCTCCGGCGCCACCCGCGCGCG
>NZ_DF970233.1:0-1471 GCF_000953855.2 Mizugakiibacter sediminis | reverse complement strand
GCGATCCATGCCGGCCGCCTGGACGCCGCCGGCTACGCCGCGCTGGGCGCGGAAGTGGAGACGCGCATCGCCACCATGATCCGCGAATGCCGCCTGCCGGCGGACGCCGACGCGGCGCTGCACGCCTACATCGGTCGCATGCTGGCCGCCGCCGGGCGCATGAAGCGCGCCGATCTCGACGCCACCGCGCACCGCGACGCGGCGCTGGAGGCGATCTCCGCCTACAACGACTACGGCGGCCGCTTCGCTGATCCGGCCTGGAAGGCGCTGACGCCGTAGGGCGGAACCGGCCCGCCGGTTCCGCCGCCGCCGCGCGCGCGTCTTCGCCGGCCGCCGGCGTCACAGCCGGTAGGCCACCGCCTTCATCACCGCCGAGGCGAAGCGCATCAGCGCCGGCACCGGCGGCGGCAGGTCGATGCCGCCGCGCGCGCGCGCGGCGTCGGCATGGCGCACCTCGTCGGCCTGCATCGTGCGCAGGATCGCCCGCGAGCGCTCGTCCCGCGCCGGCAGGCGGCCGAGGTGATCGTCGAGGTGCGCCTCGACCTGGCGCTCGGTCTCGACCACGAAGCCGAGGCTGACGCGGTCGCTCGCCGCCGCCGCGACCGCGCCGATCGCAAAGCTGCCGGCGTACCACAGCGGATTGAACAGGCTGGGCCGGCTGTCCAGCTCGCGCAGGCGCTCGGCGCACCAGGCGAGATGATCCTGTTCCTCGCCGGCGGCGAGGAGCAGGTGCCGGCGCGTGGCCGCGTCGCGCGCCAGCGCGGCCTGGCCCTCGTACAGCGCCTGCGCGCAGACCTCGCCGGTGTGGTTGATGCGCATCAGGCCGGCGGCGTGACGGCGCTCGTCCTCGGCCAGCTCCGCCGGCGGCAGGTCCGCGGCAGGCGAGGGCCGGTGCGCAGGCGGATCGCCCAGCGTCGTCTCCAGCGCGCGTTCGATGCCGGCCAGCAGGCGGTCCAGCGGGGACAGGGTGCGGATGTCGCTCATGGGATCTCCAGTTGCCGCGCCAGCAGCGTCAGCGGGTGCTCGACCGGCAGCGCCGCGCCGCGCTCGCGCAGGCCGGCCTCGAGGTGCAGCCGGCAGCCGATATTGCCGCTCAGCAGGCGCTGCGGCGCAAGCGCCGCGGTCTGGTCCAGCTTGGTCGCGCGCAGCGCCGCCGCGCGCTGCGGGAATTCCAGCAGGTGGCTGCCGGCGGCGCCGCAGCAGCCGGGTGCCGCCGGCAGCGGCAGCGTTTCGAGCCCGGGCACGCGCGCCAGCAGGCGCAGCGTCGCGCCGTCGCTGCGCGCGACATTGACCGCGGTGCACGGCAGATGCACGGCCACGCGTTCGGCGAGCGGGCGGAAGCGCAGCGCCTCGCCTTCGCGGTCGAGCAGGGCGGGCACGTCGTCGACGCTGACGCCGGGCAGCGCCTCGCGCAGCGTGCCGAGGCAGCCCGGCGTGGCGTTGACCAGCCGCTCGGCGCCGGCCGCCTGCC
>NZ_DF970232.1 GCF_000953855.2 Mizugakiibacter sediminis | reverse complement strand
GGCGGGCGCCGCCGGCGGCACGCGCGCGACCGCCGCGCGCGGCGGCGACAGCAGCGCGCCGAAGTAGTCGGCCAGCGCGACGTCGCCGCGCACCGGCAGCACCTGCAGTTCGGCCGAAGGCGCGCTCACGACGCCGCCTCCAGCGCCAGCGGCGCTTCCTGCGCCAGCAGCTCGTCGAGCAGGCCGCGGTAGGCCTGCGCGCCGCGCCGCGCCGCCGGCCAGGCGCCCGCCGGCACGCCGGCCAGGCTGGCCTCGCGGATCTGCGTGTCGACCGGAATCACGCTCTGCGCCAGTTCGTCGGCGTGGCGTTCGCGCAGCGCGCGCAGGCTGGCGGCGGAAGCGTGCGTGCGGCCGTCGTACAGCGTCGGCACGATCAGCCGCGGCAGGCGCATGCCGCGCGCGCGCTCGATCATGGCGAGGCTGCGCAGCATGCGTTCGAGTCCGTTGAGGGCGAGGAACTCGGTCTGCGTCGGGATCACCAGCCGCTCGCAGGCGGCCAGCGCGTTGACCATCAGCACGCCCAGCATCGGCGGGCAGTCGACCAGCACGCGGTCGTAGTCGTCGGCCAGCGTCGCCAGCGCCTCGGCCAGCGCCAGGCCCATGCCGGCGCGCGCGCCGAGCTGGCGGTCGAGCGTGGCCATCGCCGGCGTCGCCGGCAGCACGGCGAGGCGCTCGAAGCGCGTCGGCAGGATGCGTTCGGCCGGAGGCGGCGCATCGGCGGCGCCGGCGCGGAACAGGTCGTAGACGCCGCCGGGCAGCGCCTCGGCGTCGAAGCCGAAGTAGCTGGTCAGCGAGGCGTGCGGGTCCATGTCCACCAGCAGGGTGCGCGCGCCGGCGGCGGCCAGCAGCCCGCCCAGCGCCACCGTCGTGGTGGTCTTGCCCACGCCGCCCTTCTGGTTCGCCACCGCCCACACGCGCATGGTTCGCTCCCGCCTCATTTCGTGTTCGTCACCGGACGCACCACGTGCAGCACCGGCAACCAGCCGTTCGCGGCCGGCGCGGCGCCCGTCGCCGGCGGCGTCGCCGCTGGTGCGGCCTCGGCGGCCGCGTCGACGCCTGCTGCAGTCTGTGTCGGCACTTCCGGCCGGTCGCTGTAGAAACGCTCCGGCACGGCGCTGGAACTCAGCACCACGATCAGCACGCGGCGGTTGCGGTTGCGGCCCGCCTCGCTCGCGTTGCTCGCCACCGGCCGGTATTCGCCCCAGCCGAGGATCGCCATGCGTTGCGGATCGACGCCGCCGGCGGCGAGCAGGCGCACCACCGAGGCGGCGCGCGCCGCCGACAGTTCCCAGTTGGACGGGAACGCCAGCGTCGCGATCGGCACGTCGTCGGTGTAGCCCTCGATGCGCAGCGGATTGGGGAACGGCCTCAGGATGTCGGCCAGTTGCTGCAGCACCGGCACCGCCTGCGGCGACAGCGCGGCGACGCCGCTGGGGAACAGGATGTCGGTCTTGATCTCGATCTCCAGCCAGTAATCGGCGCGGCGCAGCGCGATCAGCTGCCGCGCGATCAGCGGCCCCAGCGCGCGCTCGATCTGGTCGGCGATGCGCTTCAGGCCGGCGGTCTCGCCGTGCGCGCGCGCCAGGCCGGCGTCGTCGCCGCCTTCGCGGCCGCCGTTCTTGCCCGGCGGCGGCAGCTTCTGCGCCGGCACCGGCACCGGGATCAGCGGGATCGGCGCGGCGCTGGGCGCGGCGGCCTGGATCGAGGAGATCGCCGAGGTCTGCGCCGACATGGTCGGCTGCGCGCCGGCCTGCACCGGCTCGATCACCTTGGGCGAGCCGTTGAACGCGCTGGCGATCGACTGCGCCAGCACGCGGTACTTGCCCTCGTTGACCGAGGAGATCGAGTACATCACCACGAAGAACGCCAGCAGCAGCGTGATCAGGTCGCCGTAGGGGATCGCCCAGCGTTCGTGGTTGACGTGCTCTTCGTGGAGATGCTTGCGCGCCATCGTCGGCCCCCGCCAGTCCTCAGTGCAGGAAGCCCTGCAGCTTGGTCTCGATGTTGCGCGGGTTCTCGCCCTCGGCGATGGCGATCAGGCCCTCGATCATCATCTCGCGCTGCTGCGCCTGGCCGCGGATAAGGCCCTTCAGCTTGCTGGCGATCGGCAGCAGCAGCAGATTGGCCGAGGCGATGCCGTAGACGGTGGAGACGAACGCGCCGGCGATGCCGGGGCCGAGCCTGGACGGGTCGGACAGGTTCTCCATCACCGCCATCAGGCCCATCACCGCGCCGATGATGCCCATGGTCGGCGCGTAGGTGCCGGCGGCCTCGAACACCTTGGCCGCCTCGATGTCGGCGTGTTCCTTGACCGCGAGATCGACCTCGAGGATGCCGCGGATCACTTCCGGCTCGCTGCCGTCGACCAGCAGCTGCAGGCCCTTCTTGGCGAACGGGTCCGCCTCGGCCTCGAAGTGCGATTCCAGGCCGAGCAGGCCCTGGCGGCGCGCGATCTCGCTCCAGCCGATCACCTTGGCGATCAGCGCCTGGCTGTCGCTGACCGGCGGGCGGATCACCCAGCGCACGATGCGCAGCGCGCGGCGCAGCACCGCCGCGCGCGTCTGCACCATGATCGCCGCGCTGGTGCCGACGATCACCACCACGAACGCGGCCGCGCTCCACAGCGCGGCGAGGCCGCTGCCCTTGAGGATGCTGCCGAAGATCACCACCGCGAACGCCAGCACGATGCCGGTCAGGCTGAGCGCTTCCATGTCAAGCCACCCGCTCCATCGAGCTGGCGCGCAGCAGCGCGACCAGGTCCACGATCAGGGCGATGCGGCCGTCGCCGGTGATGGTGGCGCCGGCGATGCCGGGCACCTGCCGCAGCAGCGCGCCCAGCGGCTTGATCACCACCTCCTCGCGCCCGACCACCTCGTGCACCACGCAGCCGACGCGCTGGTGGCCGATGTGCACCACGGCGACGTGCTGGCGCGCGCCGGCGGCGGCGCCGGCGCCCCCCAGCCAGCGATCGAGGCGGTTCAGCGGCAACGGCCGCGCGCGGTGCGCGACCACCTCGCGGCCGTCGACGCTGCGCACGCGCGCCGCGTCCAGCTCGAACACTTCGGATACGTTCGCCAGCGGCAGCGCCAGCATCCGCCCGCCGACGCGCACCATCAGCGCGCGCAGGATCGCCAGCGTCAGCGGCACGCTGACCTTGATCTCGCTGCCGCGGCCGGGCTGCGAGCGGACGGCGATGGTGCCGCCCAGCTCGGCGACGCGCGTCTTCACCACGTCCATGCCGACTCCGCGGCCGGAGATGTCGGAGATCTCGCTGCGCGTGGAGAAGCCGGGCAGGAAGATCAGCTCGTAGCATTCCTCGTCGGCCATGCGCTCGGCGCGCTCGGCGGCGAGCACGCCCTTCTCCACCGCCTTGCGCCTCAGCAGCGCGGGATCCATGCCGCGGCCGTCGTCGGCGATGGTGATGACGATGTGCTCGCCTTCCTGCGAGGCGGCCAGGCGCACGCGGCCGGCCGGCGGCTTGCCGGCGGCGGCGCGCGCGTCCGGCGGCTCGATGCCGTGGTCGAGCGCGTTGCGCACCAGATGCACCAGCGGATCGGCCAGCGCCTCGACCAGGTTGCGGTCGAGCTGCGTATCCTCGCCTTCCAGCTCGAGCTGCACCTGCTTGCCGAGCTGGCGCGCGAGGTCGCGGGCGATGCGCGGAAAGCGCTGGAACAGCCGGCCGACCGGCTGCATGCGCGTGCGCATCACCGCGGCCTGCAGGTCGTTGGTGACGCGGTCGAGTTCGCCGACCGCGCGCTCCAGCGGACCGCCCTCGCCGTGCGCGGCGAGGTTGGCGATGCGGTTGCGCACCAGCACCAGCTCGCCGATGAAGTTGACCAGCGCGTCCAGCCGCGCGGTGTCGACGCGCACGGTGGTTTCCGCCGCCGCGACCCTGGCGGCGGGCGCGGAGCCATGGGCGGGGGCCGCGGCCGCCGCCATCGGGGAGGGCGCGGCCGGTTCCGCGGGCGCCGCCGCGACGGGCGCCGCCTCCTTCGGCGCGGACGGCAGCGGCGCCGCGGCGTCCGCCGCCGGCTTGCCGGGCGCGCCGCCGCGGCCGTAGATCTTGTCCAGCAGCGCCTCGAACTCGCTGTCGTCGATCGGATCGCCGGGCGCCGGCGCGTGCACGCCGGGGGCGCCGCCCTTGCCGTGCAGCTCGTCGAGCAGCGCCTCGAATTCGTCGTCGCCGATCGGATCGCCCGCCGCCGGCGCGGCGCCGGGCGCGCCGGGCGCGCCGCCCTTGCCGTGCAGTTCGTCCAGCAGCGCCTCGAACTCGTCGTCGCCGATCGGATCGCCCGCCGCGGCCGGCGCCTCGTCGGCGGCGGCCAGCAGCGCCTCGAATTCGTCCTCGACCGGATCGGCGGACGCGGCGCGCGGCGGCGACGCCGGGTCCGGCGGCGGCACCGCCGCGACCGGCACGGGTCGCGGCGCGGCGGCGGCCGGCGTGCGCGTCAGCCGCGCCAGCAATGCGGCCGGCGCCGGCGCTGGCGGCGTGCCGGCGGCCAGCGCGCGCATCATCGCCCGCAACTGGTCCAGCGCCGCCAGCAGGGCGTCGATGGTGTCGGCATCGAGCAGCAGGCGGCCGGCACGGGCGTCGTTCAGCAGGTCCTCGGCGCGATGGCACAGCGCCACCATCGGCTCGACGGCGAGAAAGCCGGCGCCGCCCTTGACGGTGTGGAAGGCGCGGAACACCGCGTTCAGCAGTTCGGCGTCGCGCGGATCGGTTTCCAGCGCGACGAGCTGATCGTCCAGCGACGCGAGCAGTTCCCCGGCTTCGACCAGGAAATCGGCGAGGATGCTCGTGTCCGGCGCCTGCGCCATCGTCGGCGGCCTCAGAAGCCGAATTCGGCGAGCAGGCGGTCGACCTGGTCCTGGGTGGACGCGGTCGCACCCGATGCCGGCACCGCCGGCGCGGGCGGCGTGCCGGCCAGCGTGCCGGCCAGCCGCACCAGTTCCAGCAGCACCTGCTCGGCGCGCTCCATGAACGCGGCGATCTGCTGCATGCGCTGGCCGGTGAGGTCCTGCCAGGACTGCGCCACGGTCATCTCGCGCAGGCCTTCGCGGCAGGCGTCGGCGAAGATCGCCGCCTGCCGCGCCAGCGCGCCGGCGTCGTCCGCCAGCGGATCGCCGGCAAGACCGTCGCAGCGCACCATCAGCACGCTCGCCGCTTCTTCCAGCCGCGCCGCTTCCGGCATCAGCCGTTCGGTGACGTCGAGGCTGGCGTGCGCGGCCTGCTCGCTCATGTTCATCGCCTCGCCCAGGCGGCGCCGCGCTTCCGGCAGCGCCTGCGCGGCGAGGCCGCCCGATTCGACGTCGCTGGCGAGGTGCTTGACCGCCTCGTGCAGCTCGCGCGCCAGCTTGCCGAGCGCGTGGAACAGCGCGTGCTCGCGGCGGCGGATCAATGCGTCCAGCGCTCGCTCGAAGCTGTCGGCGTCGCTGGCGCCCAGCAGTTCCCGCAACTCCGCGGGCAGCGGTGCGGCCGGCGGCTGCAGCGCTCCGATGGTGGTATCCATGCGCGCTCCCTCAGCTCGCCGTGGCCAGACGTTCGAAGATCTTTTCCAGCTTTTCCTTCAGCGTGACCGCGGTGAACGGCTTGACGATGTAGCCGTTCACGCCGTTCTGCGCGGCTTCGATGATCTGCTCGCGGGTGTTCTCCGCGGTCACCATCAGCACCGGCAGCGCCTTCAGCGAAGGTTCCGCGCGAATCGCCTTCAGCAGCGCGATGCCGGTCATGCCCGGCATGTTCCAGTCGGTGACCACGAAATCGAAGCCGCCTGCCTTCAGCATCGGCAGCGCGGTGGCGCCGTCGTCGGCCTCCTGGATGTTGCTGAAGCCGAGCTCCTGCAGGAGGTTCTTGATGATGCGCCGCATGGTGGAGAAGTCGTCCACCACGAGGATCTTCATGTTCCGGTCCAAGCTCGCCTCCGCTCTTCAAGTCTTTGCGCCCGCCCCTGCGCGGCAGGGGCGGGCTGGGGAGGGGTCGCTCTTCGCCGGCGAGCCACCTCCTCCCGGCCTCCCCCTGCAAGCAGGGGGAGGCGTGCCCGTCAACGCCGCTCGCGCCAGTCGGCCATGCGCGCGCGCAGGCGCACCAGCGCCTGGCCATGGATCTGGCAGACGCGCGACTCGGTGACGCCGAGCACCTCGCCGATCTCCTTCAGGTTCAGCTCCTCGTCGTAGTACAGCGACATCACCAGCTTCTCCCGCTCCGGCAGTCCGTCGATCGCCTCGGCCAGCGCGGCCTGCAGCGCGTCCGTCTCCAGCGCCTGCGCCGGGCCCATGCCGCCCTCGTCGGCGACGTCGATGCCCTCGCCGTCGTCGTCGCCGCTGCCGGACAGGCTGAGCAGGCGGCAACTGGCGGCGTCGCGCAGCACCTGGTGGTACTCGTCCAGCGAGATGCCGAGCCGGCGCGCCACTTCCGTCTCGTCGGCGTCGCGCCCGGTCTCGCCTTCCAGCTGGCGCACCACCTCCGCCACTTCGCGCGCCTTGCGGTGCACGGAGCGCGGCGTCCAGTCGGTCTTGCGCAGCTCGTCGAGCATCGCCCCGCGGATGCGTATGCCCGCGTAGGTCTCGAAGTTCGCCGAACGCGACGGCGCGTAGTTCCGCGCCGCCTCGAGCAGGCCGATCATGCCCGCCTGGATCAGGTCGCCCACCTCCACGCTGGGCGGCAGCCGCCCCATCAGGTGGTAGGCGATGCGCCTGACCAGCGGCGCATGTTTCCGCACCAGCTCGTCGGCCGGGATGCGCTGGACCTCCAGGTATTCCGCACTGGCGTTCATCGTCATGCCTCCAGCGCCGCCGGCGTGCCGGTCAGGCGCTCCACGAAGAACTCCAGATGGCCGCGGCTTCCTGTCGCGACATCCCACTTATCGGCCGCCAGCGCCAGATTCTTGAGCGCGACCGCGGCGCGGCTGCCGGGGAAGGCGTCGACCACCGCGCGCTGGCGGCGGATCGCCCGGCGCAGGTGCTCGTCGTCGGGCACCGCGCCGACGTAGTCCAGCGCCACCTGCAGGAAGCGGTCGGTGACGCGCAGGATGGTCTCGAACAGCTGCCGGCCGTGCGCGGCGTCGCGCACCATGTTGGCGACCACGCGGAAGCGCGGCACGCCGAATTCGCGGCTGAGCACCTTGATCAGCGCGTAGGCGTCGGTGATCGAGGCCGGCTCGTCGCAGACCACCACCACCACCTCCTGCGCGGCGCGGCTGAACATGGTCACGCTCTCGGCGATGCCGGCGGCGGTATCGACCACCATCACGTCCAGCGGCCGCGCGTAATCGGAGAAGGCGCGGATCAGGCCGGCGTGCTCGGCGGTGCCGAGCTCGGCCATGCGGCGCGTGCCGGAGGTGGCCGGGATCACCTTCAGGCCGTGCGGCGCGTCCAGCAGCAGGTCCTCGAGGCCGCACTCGCCGGCCAGCAGGTGGCCGAGGTTGCGCCCGGGCTGCAGGCCCAGCATCACGTCGACGTTGGCGAGACCGAGATCGGCGTCGAGCAGCAGCGTCTCGCGCCCGGCCATCGCCAGCGCCATCGCCAGGTTGACCGAGACGCTGGTCTTGCCGACGCCGCCCTTGCCGCTGGTCACGGCGATCACCTTCACCGGCCGGCGCTGCGCCAGCCGCGCCAGGCCGACGGCCTGGTTCATCAGCTTCCCCGACATGGAACCCTCGTGGTGCGTGCCGGCGCCGTACGGCGCTGCGGCGAATGCGGATGCGGCGTGCATGCAGCGCTCCTCAGGCGAAGGCGACGGCGACGCGGCCGAAGCGCTCGGCCAGCGCGAAATCGTCCAGCGGCGGCGCCGGCGTGTTGGCCTTGACCGCGCGGCAAACCAGGCGGTGCGCGTCGGCACGGGCGATGTCCTCGGGCACGCGCTGGCCGTCGGTGCTGTAGTCGACCGGCAGGCGGTGGCGGATCAGCGCCGACAGCGCGCCGCCCAGCGTCGGCGCCTCGTCGAGCTTGGTGAGGATGCAGCCGGCCGGCGCGAACGGCGCGTAGGCGCGCAGCGCTTCGTCCAGCGCCGCCGCCTGCGCGTTCGCCGCCAGCACCAGCGTGTTGCGCACCGGCGTGCGCGTCTCGCGCAGGCCGTGCATCAGCGCGGCGACGCGCGCGTCGCGGCAGGCCATCCCCGGCGTGTCGATCAGCACCAGGCGCTGGTCGGCGAGGCGCTCCATCAGCGCGCACAGCGCGGCCGGCTCGCCGGCGCTGTACACCGGCACGCCGAGCAGGCGGCCGTAGTGGAACAGCTGTTCCTCGGCGCCGATGCGGAAGTCGTCGGTGGTGACCAGCGCCACGCCCTTCAGGCCGTGGCGCATCACGTAGCGCGCGGCCAGCTTGGCCAGCGTGGTGGTCTTGCCGACGCCGGTGGCGCCGAGCAGCGCGACCACGCCGCCGTCGTCGAGGAAGTCGTGCGCGTTGACCGGCAGCTTGCGCGAGAGCAGGCCGAGCGGCAGGTAGCGCGCCTGCTCCGGCGAGATGTGCTCCGGCAGATCGGCGACGATCGCGCCGGCGACGTCGGCGTCGATGCCGAGCCGCGACAGCTCGCGCAGCATGCGCGCCGACAGCGGCTTGCGCCGGCCGAGATCGTTCCAGGCCAGGCTGGAAAGCTGCGATTCCAGCATGCCGCGCAGTTCGCGCAGCTCCTGCTTCATGCCGAGCAGCGAGGCGTTCTCGACGGCCGCGGCGGCGGTCGCTGCGGCCGGCGTCGCGGTCGCGTCGCGCGGCGACATGGCGCGCGGCGCGCTGCGCGCGGCCGGCGTCTCGCGTCGCGGCGGCACGGCCGGCGCGGCGCG
>NZ_DF970231.1 GCF_000953855.2 Mizugakiibacter sediminis | reverse complement strand
CGGCGCCGATCTGCCTGTGCCACGCGGTGGTGACACCGCGTCCGGAAACCGCCCGGTTCGACTTTCCTTCGCTCTCAGTTCTCTCGAAACCCGCGCCAGCTTCTTCGCCGGAGCACACGCAGGCGGCCTTCTGCGTCGGTGACTTGCGCGTGCGCCGCTGCCATCGGTTGTCCATCGCGCTTG
>NZ_DF970230.1:3998-7187 GCF_000953855.2 Mizugakiibacter sediminis | reverse complement strand
CCGGAGGTGTAGATCACGTAGGCGATCGAGTCCGGCGCGGCGGCGGCGTCGTCGCGGCGCGGCGGCGCGGTCGGCAGCGCGTCGGGGATGTCGCCGTCGAGCAGCAGGATGCGCTCGCGCGGCCGGTCGATCAGCGCGGTGAGGTCGGAGGTGGTGACGAGCTCGGCCAGGCCGGCGTCCTCGGCCATGAAGGCGAGGCGCTCGCGCGGATAGGCCGGGTCCAGCGGCACGTAGCCGGCGCCGGACTTCAGCACGCCGAGCAGCGCGGCCAGCATGTCCGGTCCGCGTTGCAGGCACAGCCCGACCAGCGCGCCGCGGCGCACGCCGCGCGCGCGCAGCGCGTGGGCGATGCGATTGGCGCGCGCCTCCAGTTCGCCGTAGCTCAGGCTGCGCTCGCCGAAGCGCACGGCGACACGCAGCGGCGCGCGCGCCGCCTGCGCCTCGAACGCCTCGTGCATCAGAGCGTCGGCGGCGTAGGGCGCGGCGGTGGCGTTCCACGCCTCGAGCTGGCGCCGTTCGGTCTCGGGCAGCAGCGGCAGGCGGCCGACCGCCTGCTGCGGGTCGGCCAGCGCCGCCTGCAGCAGCGCGAGGTAGCGGTCGCGCATGCGTTCGACGCTGGCATGCTCGAGGATGTCGGTGTTGTAGCCGAGGCCGCCGCGCAGTCCGTCCTCCATCTCGACGAACCACAGGCCGAGGTCTTCGGCCGCGCCCGGCTGCATCACCTGCACGCGCCCGTGGCGCAGCGCGCCCCACTGCTCGGGGCGCTTGCGGATGTCCTGGAAGGAGAACAGCGCCTGGTAGATCGGGAAACGGCTCTCGTCGCGCGGCAATTGCAGCGCGCGCAGCAGGTGTTCGAAGGGCACGTCCGGATAGCTGAAGGCGTCGACCACCACCGCGCGCACCGCGCGCAAGAGATCGAGGAAGGACGCCTGCGGATCCACCTGCATGCGCAGCGGCAGCGCGTTGACGAAGAAACCCATCACCGGCTCGAGCTCGGGCGCATCGCGGCCGCGCACCGGCGTGCCGACCACCAGGTCGCGTTGGCCGGTGTGGCGGCACAGCATCACGTAGTAGAGCGCCAGCAGCGCCATGTACAGCGTCGCGTCGGCGCGGCGCGCCAGCTCGCGCAGCGCGTCGACCGCCGGCTTGTCCACGCGGATCCAGGCGTTGCGGCCGACCCCCGACATGCGCGGCGGGCGCGGCCGGTCGCTGGGCAGCTCCAGAGGTTCCGGCACGTCGGCCAGCAGCTTGCGCCAGTGCGCGAGCTGCGCGGCCAGTTCCTCGCCCTGCATCCATTCGCGGTGCCAGGCGGCGAAGTCGCCGTAGTCGACGGCCAGCTCCGGCAGCTCCGCATCGCGGCCCTCGCAGGCCGCCGGATACAGCGCGGCCATCTCCTCGTAGAACACGTCGAACGACCAGCCGTCCCAGATCAGGTGGTGGATCATGAAGAACAGCACGTGTTCCTCGGCGCCGAGGCGGAACATGTGCGTGCGGAACAGCGGCGCGCCGACCAGTTCGAACGGCTGCGCGGTCAGTTCGGCGATGCGCCGCTGCAGCAGCGCCTCGCGCGCCGCGGGCTCCAGCGCCGACAGGTCCTCGGCCGGGAACAGCGTCACCTCGAGCTGCGGCAGGATCGCCTGCACCGGCTCGCCGTTCTCCTTGACGATCGTCGTGCGCAGCACCGGCTGGCGGCGGATCAGCGCGTTGAAGGCGCGCTCGAACGCGCGTTCGTCCATCGGCCCGAGCAGACGGTGCGCCGAGGGCGTGTTGTAGACCACGCGGCCGGGATCGAGCTCCTCGAGGAACCACAGCCGTTGCTGCATCAGCGACAACGGTGCGCGCGCACGGTCGGCGCGGCGCGGGATCACGCGCGCGGCCCGGCGTGCGTGCGCCGGTTCGGCGGACGCTGCGCGCACGGCCTCGGCCAGCCGCGCCACGGTTGGCGCCTCGAACAGCGTGCGCAGCGGCAGCGCCAGGCCCAGCGCCTTGTTCAGGCGAGCGGTCAGCTGCGCGGCCAGCAGCGAGTGGCCCCCCAGCTCGAAAAAGTTGTCGTCGACGCCGAGGCCGGGCAGCGCAAGCACCGCTTCCATCTCCGCGGCGATGGTGCGCTCGAGATCGTCGCGCGGGGCGACGAAGTCGGCGTGCGTTCCGGTTTCGTGCGCGAGGTCGGCCGGCGCCGGCAGCGCCTTGCGGTCGAGCTTGCCGTTGGGCAGCAGCGGCAGGGCCTGCAGCACGAGGAAGTGCTGCGGCACCATGTATTCCGGCAGCAGGCGGCGCAGCGCCTGGCGCAGCGCGGCCTCGTCCAGCGCGGTCCCGGGCTGGGCGACCAGGTAGGCGACGATGCGCACGTCGCCGGGGCGGTCCTCGCGGGTGATGGCGACGGCGCGGGCGACGCCGGGCTGCAGGGCGAGCTGGGCCTCGATCTCGCCGAGCTCGATGCGATAGCCGCGCACCTTGACCTGGAAGTCGAGGCGGCCGAGGTGTTCGAGGGTGCCGTCGGCTTTCCAGCGGCCGCGGTCGCCGGTGCGGTAGAGGCGCGCGCCCGGCACGTCGCGGAACGGGTCGGGGACGAAGCGTTCGGCGGTGAGCTCGGGACGGTGGAGGTAGCCGAGGGTGACGCCGTCGCCGCCGATCCAGAGTTCGCCGGGGACGCCGATCGGGCAAGGCTGCCGCTGCTCGTCGAGCACCCACACCTGCGTGTTGGCGATCGGCGTGCCGATCGAGACGCCTTCGTCGGGATGCTCGACGCGCCAGCAGGTCGACCACACCGTGGTCTCGGTGGGGCCGTACATGTTCCACACCGCCTTGCAGCGCCCGCGCAGCTGCGCGGCGAGGCCGGGGCTCATCGGCTCGCCGCCGCAAAGCGCGGTGAAGGCGAGGTCGCCCAGCCAGCCGGCGTCGAGCAGGGCGCGCCAGGTGGACGGCGTGGCCTGCATCAGCGTGGCGTTCGAGCGTTCCAGCAGCTCGGCCAGTGCGTGGCCGTCCATCGCGGCGTCGCGGTCGGCCAGCACCACCTGCGCACCGACGGTCAGTGGCAGCATCAGTTCCAGCACGGCGATGTCGAACGACAGCGTGGTCACCGCGACCAGCACGTCGTCGGCGTCGATGCCCGGCGTGCGCCGCATGCTCTCGAGGAAGTTCACGACCGCGCGGTGCGGCACCATCACGCCCTTCGGCTTGCCGGTGGAA
>NZ_DF970230.1:0-3988 GCF_000953855.2 Mizugakiibacter sediminis | reverse complement strand
CGGGGACGCCGATCGGGCAAGGCTGCCGCTGCTCGTCGAGCACCAACACCTGCGTGTTGGCGATCGGCGTGCCGATGGCGATGCCGGCGCGCGGGTCGTGCGCGCGCCAGTAGGTCGAATACACCGTGGTCTCGGTGGGGCCGTAGCCGTTCCACACCTCGCCGCAGCGCGCCAGCAGCGCCTCGGCGAGGTCGGGCGCCAGCGGCTCGCCGCCGCTGACGGCGCGGAAGCCGGGGCGTCCGTTCCAGCCTGCGTCGAGCAGCAGCCGCCAGCCGGACGGCGTGGCCTGCATCATCGTCGCGCCGCTGGTTTCCAGCAGGCGGCGCAGCGCCGCGCCGTCGCGCGCCGTGTCGCGGTCGGCGACGACGATCTCGGCGCCGACCGCCAGCGGCAGCATCAATTCCATGAACGCGATGTCGAACGACAGCGTGGTCACCGCGACCAGCACGTCGTCGGCGTCGATGCCCGGCGTGCGCCGCATGCTCTCGAGGAAGTTGGCGGTGGCGCGGTGCGGCACCATCACGCCCTTCGGCTTGCCGGTGGAGCCGGAGGTGTAGATCACGTAGGCGATCGAGTCCGGCGCGGCGGCGGCGTCGTCGTCGCGCGGCAGGCGCGTCGCCGGCAGCGCGTCCAGCGCGGCGTCATCCAGACGCAGCAGTTCGGCGCCGGTATCCGCGAAGCGCTCGACCAGTGCGGACTGGGTGACCAGCACGCGCAGTCCGGCGTCGTCGATCATGGTGGCGAGGCGCTCGGCGGGAAAGCCGGGATCCAGCGGCACGTAGCCGGCGCCCGCCTTCAGCGCGCCCAGCACCGCGGCGACCATGTCGGCGCCGCGTTCGACGGCGAGGCCGACCAGCGCGTCGCGGCGCACGCCGCGCGCGCGCAGCGCGTGGGCGATGCGGTTGGCGCGCGCCTCCAGCGCGGCGTAGCTCAGCCGCGTCTCGCCGTGGCGCACGGCCGTGCGCGCCGGGCTGCGGTCGGCCTGCGCCTCGAACCACGCGTGCGCGAGCCGCCGCGGGTCGTACGGCGTCGGCGCCGGCTGCAACGCGCGCAGCTCGGCCAGGCCCTCGGCGTCGACGATCGGCAGGCGGCCGACCGCGGTGTCGGGCGCCGCCGTCGCCGCGCGCAGCAGCTCGGCGTAGCCGCGCAGCCAGCGCCGCACGCTGGCGGCGTCGAACAGGTCGCGGTTGTACTGGCACTCCAGGCGGATGCCGCCGCCGACCTGCGCGGCGTTGACGAACAGCTCGAAGTTCTCGTAGCTGCGCGCGTTGGCGGCGAACTCGAACTGCAGCCCGGCGAACGGCGCCGCGGCGTCGCTCAGCCCCTGGTCGAGATTGAACAGCACGGAGACCAGCGGCAGCCGGCCGGGGTCGCGCGCCAACGGCAGTTTCCGCAGCAGCGTGCCGAAGGTGTATTGCTGGTGCTCGTAGGCGTCCAGCACGGCGGCCTTGACCGCGTCGAGCAGCGCGTCGAAGCCGGCGCCCGCGTCCACCGCGGTGCGCAGCGGCAAGAGGTTGACGCAGTGGCCGACCAGCGCGTCGTGGCCGCCGACGGCCTGGCCGGCGGCGGGGATGCCGATCACGATGTCGTCCTGGCCGCCGATGCGGCGCAGCAGTGCGGCGAAACCGGCCAGCAGCGCGGCGAACAGGCTGGCGCCGCGGCGCGCGCCGGCGCGCTTCAGCGCGGCGATCAGGTCCGCGTCCAGCCACAGATCCTCGCGCGCCGAGGCGAACGTGCGCCGCGGCGGGCGCGGACGGTCGGTCGGCAGTTCCAGCACCGGCAGCGGACCGGCGTAGCGCTGCAGCCAGTAGCGCTCGTCGGCGGCGAACTGCGGGGTGTCCGGGAGCGCCGCCTGCGCCAGCGCGTAGTCGGCGAACGCGTCCGCCGGCGGCAGCGCCGGCGGCGCGCCGGCGGTCCAGCCGCTGTAGAGCGCGGCCAGATCGCGCACCAGCACGGCGAACGACCAGCCGTCGCAGACGATGTGGTGCGCGGTGAGGAGCAGCACGTGCTCGTCGGCGGCGAGGCGCAGCAGCTCCGCGCGGAACAGCGGACCGCGTTCGAGATCGAACGGCGTCTCCACCGCGCGCCGGCGCGCCTCGGTCAGCGCGGTTTCGCGCGCGGCGGCGTCCATGGCCGACAGGTCGGCCAGCGGCACGTCCAGCGCGACGCGTTCGGCGACGCACAATTCCTCGCCGCCCGGGCCGATGGTGGAGCGCAGCGCCTCGTGGCGGTCGACCAGATCCTGCAGCGCGGCGCGCAGCGCTTCGACGTTCAACGCGCCGCGCAGGCGCAGCGACACCGATTCGTTGTAGGCCAGCGAGGCTTCGCGGCCGAGACGGTCGGCCAGCCACACTTCGCGCTGCGACTCGGTGGTCGGCACCACCCGCGCCAGTGCGGCGCCGGCGAACGGGTCGTAGTCCACGCCCGCGGACGAAACGTTCGGCTGTCCCTGCGTCGTCATGCGCCCACCTTCATGTATTTGCCCGGCACGTCCGGATCGGGAACGAACCAGGCGGGTTTGCCGTCGATGTCGCGGCCGAGGCGCGCGCCGGGCACCGGCGGCCGCGAGGCGTCCAACGCCGCGCGCGCGGCCACGCGCCGCGGCAGGAATTCGGCTTCCTGCAGCTCCAGCACCGAATCCTTGAACGCCTTGGCGACCGCGATGAAGTCCTCCTCGCGGTGCGCGGTGGTGAAGAAGCAGGGGAAGTTGTCGAGGATGTGGACGCCGCGGCTGCGCATCATCGCGAACAGCAGGTCCTGCAGCGGGTGGTCCTCGGTGAACTGCGTCTTCCACACCGAGGCGAAGTGCTTGACCTCGACCGGCGCGCCGACCTCCCTGCAGAACGCGTTGAGGTCTTCGGCCATCGCCGCGGTGCGCGCGTTCAGCCGCGCCTGCAGCTCGGGGCCTTCCCGCTTCAGATGCTCGAGCACCGCGTGCGCCGCCGCCAGCGCCAGCGGATGGCGCACGAAGGTGCCGGCGAAGTAGGTGACGCCGACGGTCGGCACGGAGTCGTCGCCGAAGCGCCACTGGCCGCCGTCCAGCGCGTCCATGTATTCGCGCTTGCCGGCGATCACGCCGATCGGGTAGCCGCCGCCGACCACCTTGCCGTAGGAGCAGAGATCGGCGTCGATGCCGAAGATCTCCTGCGCGCCGCGCGGATGCGAGCGGAAGCCGGTGACCACCTCGTCGAAGATGAACAGCGTGCCGGACTCGCGCGTCAGCGCGCGCAGCTCGTGCAGGAATTCGCGCGGCTGGAAGTCCGGCCGCCGGCTCTGCACCGGCTCGATCAGCACCGCGGCCAGCTCGTGCGCACGCTCCTTCAGGATGCGCAACGTTTCCGGCGTGCCGTAGTCCAGCACGATCACGTTCTCGGAGGTGTTGCGCATGATGCCGGGCGCGGCCGGCACCGCGCGGCCGCTGCGCGTGCCGCGCACGATCACCTCGTCGAAGATGCCGTGGTAGGAACCGCTGAAGATCGCGATCAGGCTGCGCCCGGTGACCGTGCGGGCGATGCGCACGCAGCCCATCACCGCCTCCGAGCCGGTGTTGCACAGCGCGGCGCGGTCGAAGCCGGTCAGCTCGCAGACCTGCCTGGCGACGACGCCGGCCAGCGGGTGCTGCGGGCCGATCTCGTAGCCGAGTTCGAGCTGGCGCCTGACCGCCTCCAGCACGAAGTCCGGCTGCCAGCCGAACAGGCTCATGCCGAAACCGTTCAGCGCGTCGACGTACTCGTTGCCGTCGAGGTCCCACAGCCGCGCGCCCTTGGAGCGCTCGATCACGATCTGGTAGACGATCTCCTTGATCAGCGGCCGGAAGCCGTTGACCACGCGCGGATCGGCGAGGTGCGGGCGGTGCTGCTCGGTGTATTCCTTGGAGCGCCGCGTGCGCGCGACGTAGCGGCGCATGAAGGCGTCCAGGCGCGCGCGCTGGCGTTCGGTCAACTCGATGCCGCCGCTGTGGATGCGCGCGATCGCGCCGAACGCCTTC
>NZ_DF970229.1:8202-17207 GCF_000953855.2 Mizugakiibacter sediminis | reverse complement strand
CGCGCGCGGCTGGCCGCGCTGTACGGCGACGCCGCGCGCTTCGAACTGGCGGCGGCGGAAGGCGGCGGCAGCATCGCCCGCGTGCGCCTGCCGTTGCGCGCGGAGGGCTGAGATGCCGCGCGTGCTGCTCGCCGACGACGAGGCACCGGCGCGCGCCAAGCTGCGCCGCTACCTCGCCGAAGCGCCCGACTTCGAGGTGGTCGGCGAAGCCGACGGCGGCCGCAGCGCGCTGGAGCAGGTGGCGGCGCTGAAGCCGGACGTGCTGTTCCTCGACGTGCAGATGCCCGACATCGACGGCTTCGGCGTGGTCGAGGCGCTGCCGCCGGACGCGCTGCCGCGCATCGTCTTCGTCACCGCGCACGACGCCTACGCGCTGCGCGCCTTCGAGGTGCACGCCTTCGACTATCTGCTGAAGCCGGTCAGCCCGCAGCGCTTCGCCGAACTGCTGGCGCGGCTGCGCGCCGGGCTGGTGCCGCCGCAGGCCGGCGACGTCGAGGCGCGATTGGCCGCGCTGCTGGAAGCGCTGCCGCAGCCGCAGCGCTACGCCGCGCACCTGCTGCTGGAGGACGCGGGCCACGCGCGCTTCGTCGAGGTCGAGCGCGTCGACCGCATCGAGGCCGACCGCAACTATCTCGTGGTGCACGCCGGGGGCCGCGCCTACCGGCTGCGCGGCACGCTGGAGCGCATGGCCGCGCGGCTGGACCCGGCGCGTTTCCTGCGCGTCAACCGCTCCACGCTGGTGCGCATCGCCGCCGTGCGCGAGGTGACGCCCTGGCCCGACGGCGAATATCGCCTGCTGCTCGACGACGGCAGCCGCGTCACCTGGACGCGCCGTTACGTCGACGCCGCGCCCCCCAGCCTGCTGCTGCGGCCATAGCGGTCGCGCGGCACCGCTGCGACGCGCCGGCGCGAGCGACTCGGCCGACTCGGCAGCGCCGTGCATGCCTCCCTCGCCCCCGCCGGGAGAGGGTCGGGGTGAGGGGGTGCCGTCCGCAGGACGGCTTGCGCTGCCTTTCCGGCAGATGCGCAGCCCGCTCCATCCCCGGCGCCCCCGCCTTCGTCCCTGCCGCGCCGGCTTTCATCCCCGCGGCCGTGGCCGCGCGCGCATCGCGAGCCGACAGTGGCGGCGTCCAACCCCGGAGCCCTGCCATGCGCCACGACGACCTCACCCTGCGCGAAGGCTTCGCCATCGCCGCCGCCCGCACCGATGCCGAAGCGGGAGGCGGCCAGACCTCCAGCTACCGCGACGGCGAAGGCCGAGCCGGCCCGCTGGCGCCGTCATCCGCGTCCTCCGCCATGCCGACCCCGCGCGATGCCGGCGGCGAGGCGCCGGCCACCGCGCCGCCCCGCCGCTACGACCTCGACTGGCTGCGCGTGCTGGCCGTGCTGGCGCTGCTGCTGTTCCACAGCGGCATGCCGTTCGTCGCCGAATGGGGCTGGCACATCAAGAACGCCGAGACCAGCTCGCTGTTCCTCGAGTGGATGTACTTCCTGTCGCGCTGGCGCATGGCGCTGCTGTTCCTGATCTCCGGCGTCGGCACCTGGTTCGCGCTGGGCTCGCGCGGCGGCGCGGGCTATCTGCGCGAGCGCACGAAGCGGCTGCTGCTGCCGCTGCTGTTCGGCATGCTGGTGGTGGTGCCGCCGCAGATCTACATGGAGCGGCTGACGCAGGGCGTGCCGTACGCGAACTACCTGCAGTTCTGGTCCAGCATCTTCGCGCTGGTGCCGTACCCGAAGGGCAACACCAGTTGGCATCACCTGTGGTTCGTCGCCTACCTGTTCTGCTACTCGGCGCTGCTGCTGCCGGCGTTCCTGTGGCTGCGCGGCGACCGCGGCGCGCAGACGCTGGCAAAGCTGCGCGCCGGCCTGCACGGCGGGCGGCTGGTGCTGCTCGGCGTGCCGCTGGCGGCCGCGCACGCGCTGTACCTGTGGTTCCCGGACACCAAGGCGCTGGTCGGCGACTGGGGCAACTTCTGCTACTACCTGGTGTTCTTCGCCTACGGCTTCCTGCTCGGCCGCGACGAGGGCGTGTGGTCGGCGATCGAGCGCTATCGCTGGCACGCGCTGCGGCTGGCGTTCTTCGCCATCCTCGCCATCGACTACCTGCGCTGGAACAAGCTCGAGCCCGGCGCCGGCAACCTGCCCGGCCTGCTCGCCGGCACCACGCTGTCGGCGCTGAACGCGTGGTGCTGGGTGCTGACGGTGCTCGGCTTCGGCAAGCGCTGGCTGAACCGCGACAACCCGCTGCGCCGCTACGCCACCGAGGCGGTGTATCCGTTCTACATCCTGCACCAGACGGTGATCGTGGTGATCGCCTACTACGTGGTGCAGGTGCCGCACGAGTCGATCCTCGGCAAGTGGCTGTTCCTGGTGGTCGCCTCGTTCGCGGTGACGATGGGCCTGTACGAATTCGCGGTGCGGCCGTACCGCTGGGTGCGTCCGCTGTTCGGACTGAAGCCGCAGGGCGGCACGTTCGGCCACGGCAACGCGGCGTGAGCGGGATGCGACATGGAACGCGCCGGCCGCGCTTTCGTCCTCGCGCTGCTGTGCGGCGTGCTGTCGGCGGCGGCGTTGCCGGAGCCGCCGTCGGTGGCCGCATCGCCGGCGCTGCACGCGGCCTGGCAAGCGCTGGCGCGCGCGGGCATCGCGGCGGGCGGATGGCCACTGGCGGCGCTGCGCGGCGCCGCCGCGGCCTACGGCGCGGCGGCGCCCTGCACGTGGCGCACGGTCAGCTCGCGCTGCGGGAACGGGATGCTGATGCCCTCGGCGTCGAAACGCTCCTTGATCGCGCGCAGCAGCCCGGTCTGCACCGCCCACACGTCGGCGGTGCGCACCCACACGCGGATGCACAGGTTGACGCTGCTGTCGGCGAGCTCGAGCACGGCGACGTCGGGCGCGGGATCGCGCAGGACGCGCGGGTCGGCTTCGATCACCGCGTGCACGGCGGCGCCGGCGCGGCCGATGTCGTCGCCGTAGCCGATGCCGACGACCAGCTCGACGCGGCGCGTGCCGCGACGGTTGAAGTTGATGATCGCGTCCGCGCCAACCTTGGCGTTGGGGATCGCCGCCTCGCGGTTGTCGGGCAGCACCAGCGCCGTGTACATCAGGTCGACGCGCTCGACCGTGCCCATCACGCCCGCCACCTGCACGAAGTCGCCGGCGCGAAACGGACGGAACAGGATCAGCAGCACGCCCCAGGCCAGGTTCGACAGCGAGCCTTGCAGGGCCAGGCCGATGGCGAGGCCGGCCGCGCCCAGCGCGGCGACCAGCGAAGTGGTGGGCAGGCCGGCGAAATCCAGCGTCGCCACCGCCAGCACCGCGATCAGCACGCCGTACAGCAGATTGCGCAGGAAGCCGGTCAGGGTCGCATCGACGCGCGCGCGCTCCAGCGCGCGACGCAGCAGGTTGGCGAAGCGCGCGGCCAGCCACACGCCGACCAGCAGGATCAGCAAGGCGGCCGCGCCGCGCAGGCCGTAGTGCAGCGCCTCGTGGGGGAGGTTCGGGAATCCGATGCGCTGGAGGAAGGCTTCCATGGCGGGATGCGTCTCGCGGCAGATCGAGCACCGCCTAGCCTACCATCCGCGCCGGCGCGGCCGGCGCGCGCCGCTCAGGTGAACAGTTCGCGGCGCTCGGGCGCCTCGAACCACCGCAGCAGGAAGTCGCGGAACACCCGCGTGCGCAACGGCTGGTGGCGCCGCTGCGGCTGCAGCAGGTACAGCGGCAGCGCCTCCAGCTCCCAGCCGGCGCACACGCGCAGCAGCGCGCCGGCGGCGAGGTCGTCGCGCACCATGTACAGCGGCAGCCGCGCCACCCCGGCGCCGACCAGCGCGGCGCGCCGGATCGCGCTGTAGAAGTTGACGCGCAGCGGTCCGTCGACGCGCACCGCGCGGGTGCGCCCGCCGCGCACGAACGGCCAGCGCTGGTCGTCGCGGAAGTTGCTGTTGATCACGCAGGGCACCGCGGCGATGCGCTCCGGCGTGTCCAGCGGACCGTGCGCGGCGAGGAACGCCGGGCTGGCCACCGCCACCTCGCGGATCACGCCGAGCGGGCGCGCCACCAGGTGCTCCTCGGGCACGCGCGTGTTGCGCAGCGCCAGGTCGTAGCCTTCCGCGACCAGATCGTGCTTGACGATGCTGAGGTCGAGGTCGACCTCGACGGCGGGGTAGACGCGCCGGAAGGCGATGATCATGTCGGGCAGGAAGATGTCGCCGAACGAGGTCGGCGCGGTCATGCGCACGCGTCCGCCGACCTCACTGCTGGCCGCCGACACCGCGCGCTCGGCGTCCTGCAGCGTGTCGCGCAACTGGCGGCAGTAGTCGAGGTAGATGCGGCCGGTTTCGGTCAGCGCCAGCCGGCGCGTGGTCCGGTGCAGCAATTGCACGCCCAGCGCCGCCTCCAGCGCGCTGACCTGTTCGCTGACGTGCGCCTTCGACAGTCCGAGCCGCTCGGCGGCACGAGTGAAGCTGCCGAGTTCGGCCACCGTGGCGAACGCGAGCGCTTGATCGAACCGTCCCAGGATTGTTTTCATGTGCGAACGCTCATTCCGGCGCCAGGCGATTTTTCGCGGCGCTGCGCGCGCCCATCCTACCCGGCGGGCGACAGCGGGTCGCCATGTCTCCGGATAGCAAGCATGAAGATCCTGATCGTCGGTGCCGCGGGCACCATCGGCAAGGCGGTGGCGCGGGAGCTGGGCCAGCGCCACGAGATCGTCGCCGCCGGCCGCAACAGCGGCGCGCTGCGCGTCGACATCACCGACGGCGCCAGCATCCGCCGCATGTTCGAACAGGCCGGGCGCGTCGACGCCGTGGTCTCGGCCGCGGGCAACGTGCACTTCGGCGCGCTGGAGGAGATGACCGAGGAGCTGTTCGGCATCGGCCTGCGCGACAAGCTGATGGGCCAGGTGAACCTGGCGCTGATCGGCCGCGAGTTCCTCGCCGACGGCGGCTCGGTCACGCTGACCAGCGGCATCCTCGGCACCGATCCGGTGCGCTACGGCAGCTCCGCCAGCATGGTCAACGGCGCGATCGAGGCCTTCGTGCGCGCCGCCGCGATCGAACTGCCGCGCGGCCTGCGCATCAACGCAGTCAGCCCGAACGTGCTGCAGGAATCGATGCCGGCGCTGGCGCCCTACTTCCGCGGCTTCGAGGCGGTGCCCGCGGCGCGCGTGGCGCTGGCCTACAGCCGCAGCGTGGAGGGCCACCAGACCGGCCAAGTCTACACCGTGGCGTGAACCGCAAGCGGAGCGCCGGAAACGGCGCTCCGCCGGCGCGGGTCGGTGCTCGTTCTCCTCGATGCGCACGACCTCGCCGCCGACGCGGCACTGCCAGCGCTCGCCGCGCCCCGGCTTGAGCGCCGCATAATGGACGCCCCGTCGCCCACGGAACCGCGCCATGAGCCGCCGCCTCCCCCTCACCGACGCCCTCGAGCAGTACGTCCGGCAGCACACCCGCGAGAGCGACGTGCAGCGCCGCCTGCGCGAGGAAACCGCGAAGCTGCCGCAGGCGGGCATGCAGATCGGCCCCGACCAGGCGGCGTGCTTCGCCGTGCTGGTGCGCGCGACCGGCGCGCGCCGCGCGCTGGAGATCGGCACCTTCACCGGCTACAGCGCGCTGGCCGTGGCGCAGGCGCTGCCGGCCGACGGCCGGCTGGTGTGCTGCGACATCAGCCGCGAATGGACCGACATCGCGCGCCGCTACTGGCAGGAGGCCGGCGTCGCCGGGCGCATCGAGCTGCGCCTCGGACCCGCGCAGCGCACGCTGGACGCGCTGCTGCGCGAGGGCCATGCCGGCGGTTTCGACTTCGCCTTCATCGACGCCGACAAGACCGGCTACGACGGCTACTACGAACGCTGCCTCGAACTGCTGCGCCCGAACGGCCTGCTGGCGATCGACAACGTGTTGTGGTCCGGCGCGGTTGCCGACCCGGCGCGGCAGGACGAGGATACCGTCGCGCTGCGCGCGCTTAACGCGAAGATCCGCGACGACGCGCGCGTCGAACCGGCGATGCTGACCATCGGCGACGGCGTGACGCTGCTGTGCAAACGCTAGCACCGACGCGGACGCGCGCCGCGCTGCCCGCCGCCCGCGCTCAGCGCGCGATCTCGATCAGCTGCAGCGGGCCGCCGGGCAGGCGCGCGTCGAGGCCGGACTCCAGCCGGTCCAGCTCGCGCAGCGTCGGGCACAGCTTGCGCGCCTCCGGCGTGAGCGTCTGCAGGCGTGCGCGGATGCGCGCTTCCAGCTCCGGCTGCAGGTTCGCCACGCGGTCCTTCAATGCGGCCGCGCCGGCGAGGTCGCCCTGCATGGCGAGGTCGAGCGCCTGCTGGGCGACGTCGGCGCCGACGATCGGCAGGATGTCGGCGGCGACGTCCTGCGCGTAGGCGTCCAGCGCCTCGCCCTGCCAATCCCTGGTGCTGGCGCTGGCGGCGATGCGCGCCTTCAGCTCGCGCGTGCGCGCGGCGAGGCGCGCGGCGAACGCGGGATCGGCGGCGGCCTGCGGCGAGATCGCCGCCACCTGCTCGCGCACCGCCTGCGCGGCCAGGTCGGCGCCGCGCTCGGCCAGCGTCTTCACCTGCGGCACCAGGCTGCGCACGTTGCGCTCGAACAGCGCGATGCGGTCGCGGTCCTCGGCATTCAGCGCGGGCGCCACGCCGTCGACGCGCAGGCGGCCGTCCCGCATCTCCACGCGCCGCGGCGCCGGCGCGGCGCGCTCGAAGGTGAGCGCGGGACCGACCGTGAGGTCGTAGCTGCTGACGGCGTGGCAGACGTTCCAGTCGGCGTCGGCGTTCCGCATGGAAGCGGCGAACGCCGCGAACAGCGGCAGTGCGGCGAGGATCGGCATGCGTGTGGCGGCGCGTGGCGTGGACGCAGCACTAACGCGGCGCCGCGGAATGCGTGCTGAACGCGGGCGGCGCCGCGGGCGCGGCCGGGGGCGGCGGCGACAGCGCCGCCACCTCCGAAGCCGGCGGCGCCGGGATCCGCCGCGCCGGCGCTTCTTCCGAATCCAGCGCCGTCTGCTCGGCCTGCCGCGTCATCACGATGATGGCGATGCGGCGGTTGACCGGGTCGCGCGGATCGGTCTTGTCGAACAGCACCGACGCGCCCAGGCCGACCACGCGCGCGACGCGGTCGTCGCGCATGCCGGCCGCGACCAGCGTGCGCCGCGCCGCGTTGGCGCGGTCCGCCGACAGCTCCCAGTTGCCGTAGCCGTCGTCGCGGCTGTACTGCACGACGTCGGTGTGGCCGGAAATGCTGATGCGGTTCGGCACCTCGTTGAGGAAGCCGGCCAGCTCCTGCAGGATCGCCGCCGTGTACGCCTTCAGCCGCGCGCTGCCGAGGTCGAACATCGGCCGGTTCTGCTTGTCGACGATCTGGATGCGCAGGCCTTCCGGCGTGATGTCCAGCAGGAGCTGGTCCTTGAACGGCTTCAGCGCCTGGCTGCTGTCCATCGCCTGACGCAGTTCCTGCATCAGCGATTCCAGCCGCTGCCGTTCGGCGGCGCGCGCGGCCTGCTCGGCGGCGGCAGAGGCGGCCGGTTTCGGCGCATCGCGCAGCCGGTCGCCCGGACCGCGCGGGATCTCCATCGCCCCGCCCAGCTTGATCAGGCTGTTGCTGGCGCCGCCCGGACCGAGCGAGCCCATCGCCGGCGTCACGCTCTGCCCGCTCAGCGCGCTCGGGTTCTTGAAGTAGCGCGAAATCGCCGCCTTCTGCTCGTTGCTGCCGGCGCCGACCAGCCACATCACCAGGAAGAACGCCATCATCGCGGTGACGAAGTCGGCGTAGGCGACCTTCCAGGCGCCGCCGTGATGACCGGCGCGCTTCCTGCGCACGCGGCGGACGATGATGGTCGTTCCCTGCTCGCTCATCGCGGCGTCAGCGCTGGCCCTTCAGGTGCGCTTCCAGATCCTGGAAGCTCGGGCGCGCCTTGCTGGACAGCGTCTTGCGCGCGAACTCGATCGACACCTGGGGGTTGTAGCCGCGCAGCGCCGAGAGCAGCGCGATCTTGACGCAGGCATAGGCCTTGCCGTCCTCCTGCGCGCGGTGCTCGATCGCCGCGCTGATCGGCCCGACGAAGCCGTAGGAGAGCAGGATGCCGAGGAAGGTGCCGACCAGCGCGCCGGCGACGTGGCGGCCGATCTCAGCGGTGTCGCCGCCGATCGAGGCCATGGTGGTGACGATGCCGAGCACGGCGGCGACGATGCCGAAGCCGGGCAGCGAATCCGCCAGCTTGGCCAATGCGTGCGCCGGCAGCTGCGCCTCGTGCTCGTGGGTTTCCAGCTCGACGTCGAGCAGGTGTTCCAGCTCGTGCGGATTCATGTTGCCGCCGACCATCAGGCGCAGACAGTCGGTGATGAACTCGATCAGCGGCGTGTCGCCCGCCAGGCGCGGGTAGGCGTTGAACAGCGCGCTCTGCCGCGGATTGTCGACGTGCTCCTCCAGCGACATCATGCCTTCCTTGCGCATCTTGACGAGCACGTCGTACATCAGCGACAGCAGGTCGACGTAGTCCTGGCGCGCATAGCGTTCGCCGCGCAACAGGTCGCGCATGCCGCGCCCGGCGGCCTTGACCACCTTGCCGGGATTGGCGGTGAGAAAGGCGCCGAACGCGGCGCCGCCGATGATCAGGATCTCGTAGGGCTGCCAGAGCGTCAGCAGGTTGCCGTGCGACAGCAGGAAGCCGCCGATCACGCTGAGGACGACGACGACCGATCCGACGATGAGTAGCATGAACCCTTCCGCTGGAGATGCTGCGTCTCCCTGATAGCGGCGGGTCGGCGCGGAAATTGAGGGAGGACTACACGCGCGCCGGCTCGCGCGCGGCCGCGCCGTGGCCCGCAGGGCCTGCGCGGCGGCGCGGGCCGGCGCGAACGCCGGCGCGCCGGCGGGGCGGCCCCGCGCCGGGCGCGGTTCAGCCGCCGGCGTTCCGCTGCAACGCGGCCAGGTCGGCCAGCACCTGCTTGGAGTTTTCCTTCGGATCGACGTCCGGATAGTGCTTGGCGATGCGACCCT
>NZ_DF970229.1:0-8135 GCF_000953855.2 Mizugakiibacter sediminis | reverse complement strand
CGGCGGGCGTAGTTCACGCCCATGTGCGAGGTCAGCACGCCGTAGGCCTTGGCCGTGGCCTGGGTGGCGTCGGACAGCAGCGGAAACGGCACGTGGTACTTCTCGGCGAAGGCGGCGTGCGACTTCACGTCGTCCAGGCTGACGCCCAGCACCTCGGCGCCGGCCTTGTGCAGCGCGATGATGTCGTCGCGGAAGGTGCACACCTCGGTGGTGCAGCCCGGCGTGAAGTCCTTCGGGTAGAAGTACAGCACCAGCCAGCGGCCCTTGTGGTCGGCCAGCGTATGCCACTGGCCGTGCTGGTCCTGCAGCCTGAAATCGGGGGCGGCCTGGCCGTCCTGCGGCGGCGCCGTCTCGGCGGCGAGCAGCGGCAGCGGGGCGAGCAGCAACAGCAGCAACAGCGGGAGCAGACGGCGCATCGTAGTCACCTCACGGGGGCCGGGGCGGAAATCCGCCGGATGGCGCGTGGACCGGGCCGGCGCACGAAACCTTACAGCGCCGCCGGCCCGGCCGGCACGCGCGGGTTGATCAGGGCGTTCAGCACGTGGTCCTCCCAGCGCCCGGCGATGTTGAGATAGGCGCGCGCGTAGCCTTCGCGCTCGAAGCCGAGGCGCCGCAGCAGGCGCGCGCTGCGCTCGTTGCGCGGCATGTGATTGGCCATGACGCGATGCAGGCCCACGGTGTCGAACACGTAGGCGATGCCGGCCGCGACGGCCTCCTGCATCAGCCCGCGTCCCTGCCACTCGCGTCCCAGCGAATAGCCGAGATAGCAGGCCTGGAACGCGCCGCGCACGATCTGGCTGAACTGGCAGATGCCGATCACCCGGCCGGCATCGGCCTCCAGCACCGCGAGCGGCAGCGCCGTGCCGTCGGCGAACGCCGCGCGCAGCTCCGCGCCGCGCCGGCGCCAACCGGCGGCGGTGTAGAACGCCTCGTCGCGCGGCGGCTCCCACGGCGCGAGGTGCTCGCGGTTGGCGCGGTAGTAGGCCGCGATCGCCGCGGCGTGTTCCGGACCGATCACGGCCAGCCGCGTGCGCGGGGTGACGAGGTGCGGAAGGGCGGTCGGCATGCGCGTCTCCGGCTTCGATTCGGTGCAGCGCGGTACGCGTTTCACTTCGACGGCGCGACCAGCTCGTCGTAGCCGCGGCCGCGGAACTCGAGCAGGCAGAAGCCGTGCCCGAAGGGGTCGGCGAACTGGGCGATGCGGCCCCAGGCGTGCGTGCGCAGGTCGCCCTCCTGGCGTGCGCCGGCGTCCCGCGCGGCGCGCACGGCGGCGTCGATGTCGGCGACGACGAAGTCGAGATGCACCGGCGTCCAGTGCCGGCGATAGTCGCGCGTCGCCGCCGCCGCGGGCGTGGCCACGCTGCCGGCCGGCTTGGCCAGCAGATACAGCGGCGCCTCGGCGCCGAGCAGTTCCGCGCCGTCGCCGCCGAAGCGGCGGCCGAGGCGTAGCCCGAACGCGCGCGTGTAGTAATCGATCGCGCGCTCGAGGTCGTCGACGTCGATGTTGACCAGCAGGCTCGCCATGCGGAAGGCCGCAAGCACGGAGCGGCTAGAATCGCATATCCGCGTCGCGGCGGTCGTCGCGACGCCCGGTCCGGCGGGCCGTCATCCCGGCCATCGTCCGTCCCGGCTTCCGTTACCCGCACGCCGAACCGCAGCCGCCCACCGGCCTGCGGCATCCCGCCCGCCGGCGCGCGCCCGGGCGGCCGCGCGCCACGCCGCGGAGGTCAGGAGGCGGAAAGCGCCTTCGGCGCGGGATAGCTGCCGCTGGCCTTCAGGCCGTCGCTCCAGATGAAGTCGAAGATCAGCTCGCGGGCGATGGCGCGGTCCGTCGAGGGCTTGGAAGCCGAGCTGACGCGCTTGTACAGCACGGACTCGACGTGCAGCGGCCGCATGGTGGCGACGTCGAGATAGGCGTGCGTCAGGCCGACCAGGTCCGGATACCAGTCGTCCGGCGTGGCCGCGCCCGGCACCCAGGCGTCGGCGCCGGCCCTCTCGGCGCGCAGCAGATACTTCGCGCGCGCCGCGTCGGTCAGCTCGCCGTAGGCCCAGAACTCGGTGCCGCTCAGGTTCTTCGGCGTGCCGACGCGGGTGATTTCCCAGTCGACCTGCACCGGCCACGGCTCCGGCGCCGAGGCGCGGCGGCGGACCGAGCCGGCGACGTCGCGCGGCGCGCCGTCCCAGGCGCCGAACCAGGCGTTCAGCGCCTGCATGGTGCGCGACTCCAGTTCGCGGCGCACCAGGTCGCGGCGACGTTCCGGTATCACGGTTTCCGCGCCGGCGATGTAATGCTGACCCGCCATCGCCTCCTTCAGCCGCGCGTCCTCGTCGACGAAACCGAAGAAGCGCCCGGAGTGGTCGAGGCGCACCGTCAGCGGCATGCACAGCGCACGGCGTCCCGCCTCGCTGGCCGCCTCGGTCCACTGCGCGAGTTTGCCCGACAGCGGCTGCGGATCGCGCGCGCTGAGGATGTAGCCGCCGGCGCCGTCGTCGCGCAGCTCGATGGTGTAGCGCAGCGAGCACGGTCCGTTGAAGCCTTCGCGCACCTCGACCTGCGCACTGATCGGCGTCGGCCAGGCGAAGCGCATTTTCTGCGCCGGCGCCAGCGACACCACCGGGCCGCCCGGCGGCGGGGCCGGCGGTTCCGGCACATCGGCGGCCTCGACCGCGGACGCGGCCAGACCGAGCAGAAAGGCGGCGGGCACGAGCAGCCCGGCAGCACGACGTTTCATGCGCGATTCCCCCTCTCGGGCACCCCCGTGCCCGCGTCGGCGTGGCGCAATGCCGTCCCGATGACAAGCAAAATCCACGCCATTTTTCAAGCGAGGATCGCGCGGCCTCGCCCGCAGGCCATTTGCGCCGATCTTCGGCAAAACCACACCGATAAAGCCGCTTTCCGGCACTTGCGCGCAGCCGGCTCCGCCATCGCGCAAGCGCGCCGCCGCGCCCAGGCACTGCCGCAATGCGCGCCAGACGGACGCGCAGCGGCGGTCGCGGACTCAGCGCTTGCCCGGCAATGGCGGGAAGCGCGCCGGATCGTAGCCGCCGACCTCGAACACCAGGGTCTCGGAGCCGCGCCCCTTCAGCTCGACCTGCATGGTCAGCTTCTTCGCCTTGGCCAGGGCGGCGATGAAGCGGCCGTCGTCCTCGATGAAGATGGCCGGCTCGCCGGTCTCGGGCAGGTAGGCCTTCCAAGGTTTGGGCGGGGCGCCGTCGATGCCGATCGGGATCGAGCAACGGCCGCTGCAGGCGAAGCCGCGGCCGCTGCCGAACAGGTACACGCTCTGCCCCCAGGCGGAATGGCGGCGCAGCACCAGGCGCACGCGGTCGTCGCCGCCCGGGCGCGAGCTGTAGATCGAGGCGGTGATCTGCGTGCCGCCCGACTCCTTGCCAGTCTGGTACGACCACAGCGCCTGCAGGCGCGCCTTCTCGGCGTTCTCGGCGGCGGTGCGTTGCACCTCGGGCAGGGTCTTCTGCACCGCCGCCGCGGCCTGCGTGCCGGCGTAGCGGGTGACGATCTCCTGGCCGATCGGCACCGCCAGCGCATAGCGCTGCGTGTTCACCATCGCCTGATACAACGCCTGCTTCTGCGCGGCCTGCGCCTCGCGCGCGGCCTGCTGTTGCGCGGCGAGCTGCGCGGGCGTCGGCGCATTGCCGTCCTGCGAGCAGGCGGCCAGCAGCGCGGCGCTGAAGGCCAGGGCGAAGGAACGGCGCGTGGGCATGGCTCGACTCCTGCGGCGGTCGGCGGAAGCGCCAAGCGTGGCCGCGCCGGCCGACGCGCGCAAGGGGCGCGGCACGGACGGCTACTTGTGCTGCAGGCGCAAGCCGGCCGCGGCGTGCAGCGCCGGGCAGGCGCCGGCGCGCGCGCCGTCGAGGAAGTCGCGCGTGGCGGCGACCACCAGCGGCGTCACCTCGGCGTGGCCGGGGCCGATGCCGCCGAAGTTGAAGTGCGAGGCGCCGTCGATCACGCCCAGCCAGGCGCAGCCGGGCGGCAGGTCGGCGTAGGCCTCGGTGCGCCAGTGCCAGTCGCCGCCGACGCCGGCGTCGCGCGTGCCGGTCAGCATCAGCACCGGCTTGCGCACGCCGCGCCAGGCGTGCGGCGCGAACACCGGCTGCGGCCCTTCCGGCGACAGCACCACGTAGGCGTCGAAGCGGTCCTGGCCGGCCACGCCCAGCAGGTCGCGCGCGCCGGCCTCGATCATCGTGGTCACCCCGCCCATCGAATGCCCGGCGAGGGCGACGAACGGCGGCGCACAGATCCGCCGCGCCCAGCGCAGGGCCGCGTCCACGTCGAGCTGGCGGTCGCGGTACAGCGCCGGGTCGGTGACCATCGCGCGCACGCCGGCCTTGATGCCGTCCTCGCGCAGGGCTTCGTGCAGCGGCTTCGACCCGCTTTCGCGATGCCCCATCACCACCACCCGCCAGCCGTCGTCCGCCAGCGCCTGGGCGAGGTAGGCGTAGCTGCGTTCGTCGGCGCCCAGACCGGGCGAGAACAGCGCCAGCGGCGCGCAAGGCGCGGACCGCGCCGGCGCGTACACGCGCAGCGGCGTACGAGCGCCGTCGGCGCGCGACGCCTCGACCGTCTCCGCCGCGCCGGCCGTGCCCACGCACAGCGCCAGCAACAGCACCGCCATCCACCCGCGCGTCCCGCTCATGCCTCGTCCTCCCGGCCGGCACCGCCGCAAGCATAAGCCAGCCGCCGCCGGCGGCACGGATGGCGCTTGACAGCCGCTCAATGGTAAGCACAAGCTTACCGTAAGTAAATACTTACTAATATCGTGCCCGCCTCCGCCCGCCAACTCGCCGCCCTCGCCGACCCCTCCCGCCGCGCCCTGTTCGAGACGATCGTGCGCGCGCCCGCGCCAGTGGCCGAACTGGCCGCCGGGCTGCCGATCAGCCGGCCGGCGGTATCGCAGCATCTGCGCGTGCTGCAGCAGGCCGGCCTGATCACCTGTGAACGCGCGGGGACACGCAACGTCTATCGCGCCGACCCCGCCGGCCTGGCCGCCCTGCGCGGCTACCTCGACGGACTCTGGGCGCAGGCGCTCGTCAATCTGAAGGCCGTCGCCGAAGCCAGCTACCCGCAACGGAGAAAATCATGAGCATCGAATACGGCGTCACTCTGTCCGCCGGCTCCGACAGCGTCGTGAGCAAGCAGGTCGTGATCGACGCACCGGCCGATCACGTCTTCGACGTGTTCACCCGCAGCTTCGATCTGTGGTGGCCGCGCAAGAACCATATCGGCGCATCCGAGCGCTTCACCGCGATCCTCGAACCTTGGGTCGGCGGGCGCTGGTATGAACGCGGCGAGGACGGTAGCGAATGCGACTGGGGCCGCGTGCTGGCGTGGGAGCCGCCGCACCGGCTGCTGCTGTCCTGGCAAATCGACGGCGACTGGCGAACCGACCCCGATTTCGTCACCGAGGTGGAGGTGCGGTTCTACAGCGAAACCACGCACCGCACGCGGGTCGAGCTGGAACACCGCCTGCTCGAGCGCTACGGCGACAAGCTCGCCACGATGCGCGCGGCGTTCGATTCGCCGAACGGCTGGGCCGGCGCACTCGCGGCGATGGCCCGTCTGGCGGAAGAGATGCGCTGACCGTGCTGCGCCACGTCCGCCATGCATGCACGCAAGGATCCATCGGGAGACAAGCTCATGAAACCTTCCATGCCGCTGCGCGTTGCCGCGCTGCTGATGCTGTTCCACGCCCTCGCCCACACCATCGGCGGCGTGCTGCGTTCGCCGCCGCCCGGTTCGCCGCAGCAGGCGGTACTGGAGACGATGCGCGCGCATGCCTTCCCCGTGATGGGAACGATGCGCTCCTTCGCCGACTTCTACCGCGGCTACGGCATCGCCAGCGCCGTGGCGATGCTGGTGTTCGCCGCCGTGTTGTGGCAATTGGCACGACCCGCCGATATCGAACCGCACCGCGTCCGCGGCTTGCTGTGGACCATGCTGCTCGGACTGACCGCCTTCGCGCTGGCGGAGTGGCGCTATTTCTTTCCGCTCGCGGCCGGCACCACCAGCCTGGCCGCGGCGATGATCGCCTGGGCGTTGCGGGCGGCGCGGCGGCCGGCGCTGCTGCCCGCTGCGCCGGGCTGAACCCGCGGCGCGCGGGCCTGGCCCATCCGGCACAGGAGCGGGCGCGCGGAGTGTGATTCGCTCTGCGCGCCCAGACCGAGGAAACGCCGATGCGCCATGCCCTGCCCCTCCTCGCCGCCCTGCTCGGCGTCGCCGCCGCCCACGCCCGCGAGGACCGCATCCTGATCCTCGGCAATCCCGCCGGCAGCCAGAGCGTGTCCGCCACGGCCGCCGGCACCCGCGTCGAATACGGCTACAACGACCGCGGCCGCGGCGACCACATCGTCGCCGAGTGGAAGCTGGACGCCGCCGGCGTGCCGGTCGAATACACCGGCAAGGGCAACGACTACATGAAGGTGCCGGTGGAGGAGTCCTTCCGTCTGGCCGACGGCAAGGCGAGCTGGCGCAACCGCACCGAGCACGGCGAGCGCACGCAAGCCGGCGAGGCGTTCTACATCCCGGCGAACGCGCCGCCGGAGATGCTGGGCGTGCTGGCGCGGGCGCTGCTGAAGGCGCCCGACCACCGCCTGCCGCTGCTGCCGGCCGGCGAGGCGCGCATCGAGGCCGCCGGCACCGCGGTGGTGACCGACGCCGCGGGCGCCAAGGTCACGCTGTCGCACTACCGCATCAGCGGCCTCGATTTCACGCCGACCTCGATCTGGCTGACCCGCGACGGTGCAACCGCCGCGCAGGTATCCGGCTGGTTCACCGTGGTGCCGCCGGCGCTGGCCGGCGCGGTGGCGAAGCTGGCGGCGGCGCAGGAACAGGCCGACACCGTCTGGTCGGCGCGCGTCGCGCGCGCGCTGACGCACACGCCCAAGGGCGACCTGGTGATCCGCAACGCGCGGTTGTTCGATCCGCGCGATCTCCGCGCCACCCCCGGCATGTCGGTGTGGATCCGCGGCGAGCGCATCGTGCGCGTGGCGCCGGACGCCGACCTGCACGCCCCCGCGGACGCCGAGACCATCGACGCCCACGGCCGCTTCCTGCTGCCGGGCCTGTGGGACAACCACCAGCACTTCGGCGGCGTCGACGGCGCGCTCGATCTCGCCAACGGTGTCACCAGCGCGCGCGACATGGCCAACGACACCGACGCCTTCCCGAAGCGCGTCGCCCGCTTCGACGCCGGCACCGAGCTCGGTCCACGCGTGCTCAAGGCCGGCATCATCGACGGCACCGGCGAGTTCGCCGGCCCGACCAGGATGCGCGTCGACACCGCCGCGCAGGCGCTGGCCGACGTCGACTGGTACGCCGATCACGGCTACGCGCAGATCAAGATCTACTCCTCGGTGAAGCCGGAACTGGTGCCGGTGATCGCCGACGAGGCGCACGCGCGCGGCCTGCGCGTCAGCGGCCACGTGCCGGCGTTCATGTCGGCGCGCCAGTTCGTGGAGAACGGCGCCGACGAGATCCAGCACATCAACTTCGTCGAGCTGAACTTCCTCTGGCCGCAGGTGCAGGAGACGCGCAACCGCGACCGCTTCATCAAGGTGGCCGAGCACGCGCGCGAATTCACGCCGGACAAGCCGCAGGTGCGCGAGTTCATCGACTTCCTCGCCCGCCACCACACCGTGCTCGACCCGACCATGGCGATCTTCGCGGGCCTGTTCTGCGGCGATCCGACCGCGGTGCCGCCCGGGCTGGAGGACGTCGCCCCGCGCCTGCCCGCGCAGATCCGCCGCGGCCTGCTGAGCGGCGCGCTGCCGGTGCCGAAGGGCGAGGAGCAGGCCTGGGGCGAGGCGTTCCCGGCGATGCTGCGCCTGCTGAAGGCGCTGCACGACGCCGGCGTCACCCTCATCCCCGGCACCGACGCGCTGGCCGGTTACACCCTGCACGTCGAGCTGGAACTGTACGCGCGCGCCGGCATCCCCAACGCCGAGGTGCTGCGCATGGCCACGCTGACGCCGGCCGAGGTGATGGGCGTCGACAAGGACCGCGGCGTGATCGCCGCCGGCAAGCTCGCCGACATGATCCTGGTCGACGGCGACCCCCTGCACGACATGCGCGACCTGCGCCGCGTCGACCTCACCCTCAAGGGCGGCAAGGTGTTCGA
>NZ_DF970228.1 GCF_000953855.2 Mizugakiibacter sediminis | reverse complement strand
GCGGCGGCGGCCGCGCCGCGCAGGCGCAGGAACGGAATCTCGTCGACGCGCGCCAGCACCGACTCCAGATCGCCGAAGTGCGCCAGCAGCGCCGCCGCGGTCTTGGCGCCGATGCCGGGCACGCCGGGGATGTTGTCGATGGCGTCGCCGGTGAGGGCGAGGAAATCGGCGACCTGCTCGGGCCGCACGCCCATGCGCTCCAGCACGCCGCCGGCGCCCCAGCGCTGGCCGCGGGCGAAGTCCCACTGCTCGTCGTCGGCGCCGATCAGCTGGCCGAAATCCTTGTCGGCGGAGACGATCACGCCGCGGAAGCCGTGCGCGCGCAGCCCGTGCAGCGCGCTGCCGATCAGGTCGTCGGCCTCGTAGGCGGCGTCGGCGAGCACGGCGAGGCCGAGCGCCGCGGCGACTTCGCGGCAATAGAGGAACTGCCGCTCGAGGTCCGGCGGCGCCGGCTCGCGGTTGGCCTTGTAGGCGGGATAGATGGCGTTGCGGAACGAGCTGGTCAGCGCGATGTCGAACGCGGCGGCGGCATGCGTCGGCCGCGCGCGCTCGATCAGGTCGAGCAGGAAGCGGGTGAAGCCGTAGACGGCGTTGACCGGATGGCCGTCGGCGTCGAAGAACTCGTCGGGCACGGCATGCCAGGCGCGGAACACGTACAGGCTGGCGTCGACCAGGTGCGCGGTCGGGCGCATGGTCAGCCGTTCCAGGCGGAGACGATCCCGGCCAGCGCCGGCCGCTTGCGCTCCGGCACCTCGCCCTGCGGCGTGCCGATGTGCACGAAGCCGATCACGCGCTCGTCCGCGGCGAGGCCGAGCAGGGCGGCGACGTCGCGGTCGTAGGCGGCCCAGCCGGTGATCCACTGCGCGCCGTAGCCGAGCGCCTGCGCGCCCAGCAGCAGGTTGTAGGCGACGCAGCCGGCGGAGAGCAGCTGCTCCTGCTGCGGCACCTTGGGGTTGTCCTGCAGGCGCGCGACCACGACCACCACCAGCGGCGCGTAGGTGTAGCGCAGGCGGTCCTTGGCGCGCTTGTCCTCCGGCAGCGCCGGGTTCTTCTCGACCGCCATCGCCGCGACGCGTTCGCCGAAACGCAGCTTGGCGTCGCCCTGCAGCGTGATCAGCCGCCACGGCGCGAGCGCGGTGTGGTCGGGCACGCGGATCGCGGCCGCGAACAGCAGTGCGAGTTCGTCGGCGGAAGGGCCGGGCGCGCCGAGCAGGCGCGTCGGCACCGAGCGGCGGCGGAACAGCACGTCGGAGGGCGGGGGCAGGGTCATGCCGCGAGTTTAGCAGCGGGCCGGGCGAGCGCCGCCTCGCGCTTTCCGCGATCGACGGACCGGCGGGGCGTCTTTCCAGCGCGGCCGGGGGATCGGCTACGATGCGCGCCATGTCCGGGGAGGTCACCATGCCGATCACCGTCGCCGCCGTCCGCGAAACCAGCGCCGGGGAGCGGCGCGTCGCCATCACCCCCGAGATCGCCAGGAAGCTGCGCGGCAAAGGTCTGGGCGTGCTGCTGGAGCGCGGCCTGGGCGAGGCGGCGGGCTTTCCCGACGCGGCCTACGGCGACGTCGAATGGGGCGATGCCGGCAGCGTGCTGGCGCGCGCCGACGCACTGCTGGCGGTGCAGCCGTCCGCGGCGCACGCGGCGCAACTGCGCGCCGGCGCGGCGCTGATCGGCCAGCTGCGGCCCTACGGCGCCGGCGAGCGCGTCGCGCAGTACGCCGCGCGCGGGCTGTCGGCCTTCGCGCTGGAACTGTTGCCGCGCACCACGCGCGCGCAGGCGATGGACGTGCTGAGCTCGCAGGCCGCGGTGGCCGGCTATCGCGCGATGCTGATCGCCGCCGAGGCCGCGCCCAAGTTCTTCCCGATGCTGACCACCGCCGCCGGCACCATCCGCCCGGCGCGCGTGCTGGTGATCGGCGCCGGCGTGGCCGGTCTGCAGGCCATCGCCACCGCGCGCCGCCTCGGCGCGCAGGTGGAAGGCTACGACGTGCGCCCGGAGACGCGCGAGCAGGTCGAATCGCTGGGCGCGAAGTTCCTCGATCTCGGCGTCAGCGCCGCCGGCAGCGGCGGCTACGCGCGCGAGCTGACCGCGGCGGAGCGCGCCGCCCAGCAGCAGGCGCTGGCCGACCACCTGAAGAACGTCGACGTGATCGTCACCACGGCGGCGGTGCCCGGCCGGCCGGCGCCGAAGATCATCAGCGCGGCGATGCTGGCCGGCATGAAGGCCGGCGCGGTGGTCGTCGACCTCGCCGCCGAGGGCGGCGGCAACTGCGAAGGCACGCGGCCCGGCGAGCGCGTGCGCATCGGCGGCGTCGAGGTGCTGGGCCCATTGAACCTGCCGGCCGGCGCGCCGCTGTCGGCCAGCGAGATGTACGCGCGCAACCTCGCCAATTTCCTCGAGCTGCTGGTCAAGGACGGTGCGCTGGCGCCGGACTTCGCCGACGAGCTGGTCGCCAAGACCTGCCTCGCGCACGGCGGCGAGGTGCGTTTCCGCGCCTGAGCGGTTCAGTCGGCGTCGGGATCCGGACCGCGATCCGCGTCGCGGTCGCGCACATCGCCGTCGCGCGGCCGCGCGTCGCGCAGCCATTGCCGGCGCTGCTCCGGCGTCATCTGCCGCCAGCGTTCGCGCAGCGCCTCGCGCTGCTGCGGCGGCAGCGACTGGAACATCGCGTAGGCGGCGCGCAGCTTGTGGCGCTGCTCGGGGCTCATGCTGCGGAATGCCTGGATATGGCGGCGCAGCTCTTCGCGCTGCTGCGGCGTCATCGCCGCCCAGCGCTGCAGGCGCTCGCGGATGTGCTGTCGGCGCTCGGGCGACAGCGAGTTCCAGCGCTGCGCGCGCTGCAACAGGCGCTGCTGGATCTCCGGCGAGATCTGCTGCCATTGCGATTGCAGCGGCGCCAGCATGTCGCGTTGCCGCGCATCGAGGCTGTTCCACGGCACCGGCGCGGGCTGCGCGGCCGCGGCCGGCGGCGCCGCGCCCGCGGCCTGCGCCGGAGCGTGCGCGCCGAGGCCTGCGGCCGTCAGCGCCGCGGCGAGGCCGAGCGCGCGCAGGGTGGAAGCGGCCTTCATCGCTGCTGCTCCTGCGGCTGGTCGGCCAGCCAGGCGTAGAAGTCGAGATCGCGCGCCATGTCGATCTGCTCGGCATCGGCCTCGAGCAGGACGTCGCCGTCGCCGTCGAGGGCGACGGCGTGTGCGGGGGCGGGCGTTCGCGCCGGCGGCGCGGCGCGCTGCCAGACGACGCCGACGGCGAGCAGGGCCGCCGCCAGCGCGCCGGCAGGTATCAGCAGACGGACGGCCGCGCGCGGGTGCCGCGCCTGCAGGGCGCGCACGCGCGCGCCGCGCAGGCGCGCCGCGGTGGCGGCGTCGAGGCCGGCGCAGGCGCGGTCGAACAGGTGGCGGTAGCGCTTCTCGGGATCGTCGGCGTGCATGTTCATCGCCATTCCTCCAACTGCGTGCGCAGCGCTTCCAGCGCGCGCGAAAGGTGCGTCTTGACGCTGCCCTCCGAGCAGCCCATGGCGCGGGCCGCGGCGGCGACGTCGAGGCCCTCTAGCATGCGCAGCATGAAGGCCTGCTGCTGGCGCCGCGGCAGCCGGCGCACGGCGGCGGCCATCGCCGCGTAGGCCTGCTGGTCGAGCAGGCGCCGGCCCGGATCGGGCGCCAGATCCGGCGGTTCCCAGGCCGGCGCTTCCTCGCCGTCGGCGTCCTCGCGTCCGTGCAGCCAGCCGATCACGACCGAGCGCACCTTGCGCCGCCGCTGCAGGTCGGTGATGCGCCGGCGCAGGATGCCCCAGAACAGCGGCGCCCACTCCCCGGCCGGCTTGCCGGCGTAGCTGCGCACCAGCCGCAGCATGGCGTCCTGCACCGCGTCCAGCGCGTCCTCGCGGTGGCCGAGCGCGATCTCGGCGACGCGGTAGGCGCGCCGCTCCACGCCGGCGAGGAAACCTTCCAGCGTCGTCGCCTGCGGCCGCGCCGGCGGCGCGTCCAGGACGACGTCGAACGCCTCGGCGGTCCCGTTCATCGGCATGCGGCGGCGCGGTGCGCGGCGGTGCGGGCGGACATGCGGCGTTCCTCGCTCTTCCCGGGCATGGTGAAACGCACGACCGTCGCTTCGGTTGACGCGGCCCCGTATGATGGGCGGGCGTTCGCGCGCGGCAGGGGGCTGCGGTCGCCGCGCGCGGGCGGCGCGTCGTCCATCCGGCAGGGGTATCCCATGATCGACGGTTTCCTCGCGCTGTACATCTTCATGCTGGCGGCTTTCACGGGCTACGAGATCATCTCGCGGGTGCCGGTGATCCTCCATACGCCGCTGATGTCCGGTTCGAATTTCGTTCACGGCATCGTGCTGGTCGGCGCGATGGTGGCGCTGGGCCATGCGCAGACGCCGCTGGAGACGGCGATCGGCTTCCTCGGCGTGCTGCTGGGCGCGGGCAACGCCGCCGGCGGTTACGTGGTGACCGAGCGCATGCTGGAGATGTTCAAGTCCAGCAAGAAGGCGGAGGGCAAGTGATGGCCGCCTTCCTGCCGACCCTGGTCAAGGCCAGCTATTTCCTCGCCGCGCTGCTGTTCATCCTCGGCCTGAAGCGCATGAGCTCGCCGCGCACCGCGCGCGGCGGCATCGTCTGGGCCGGCGCCGGCATGCTGGTGGCGACGCTGGCGACGTTCTTCCTGCCCGGCATGCACAACCTGCCGCTGATCGCCGCGGCGATCGCGCTCGGCACGCTGGCGGCGTGGATCTCCGGCAAGCGCGTGGCGATGACGGCGATGCCGCAGATGGTCGCCCTGTACAACGGCATGGGCGGCGGCTCGGCGGCGGCGATCGGCGCCGGCGAGCTGCTGAAGTTCGGTGCCGGCGAGGCGGCGTCCACCACGCAGCTGGTGCTGGGCGTGGTCGGCGCGCTGATCGGCGCGGTGTCGTTCTCCGGCTCGCTGATCGCCTTCGCCAAGCTGCAGGGGTGGATGGACCGGCGCTTCGTGTTCGCCGGCCAGCGCTTCGTCAACGCGCTGGTGTTCCTGGCGGCGCTGGCGGCCGGCGCGGCGCTGGTCGCGGGCCGGCTCGAGGTCGGCGTGGTGATCGCGTTCTTCGCGCTGGCGCTGGCCTTCGGCGTGATGATGACGCTGCCGATCGGCGGCGCCGACATGCCGGTGGTGATCTCGATGTACAACGCCTTCACCGGTCTCGCGGTGGCGTTCGAAGGCTTCGTGCTGCAGAACGAGGCGATGATCATCGCCGGCATGGTGGTGGGCGCGGCCGGCACGCTGCTCACCCAGTTGATGGCCAAGGCGATGAACCGCTCGCTGGCCAACGTGCTGTTCGGCAACTTCGGCGCGGCCCGGGGCGAGGCGCAGGCGATCACCGGCGCGCAGAAGCCGGTCGAGGCCGCCGACGCCGCGGTGATGATGGCCTACGCCGAGCGCGTCGCCATCGTGCCGGGCTACGGCATGGCGGTGGCGCAGGCGCAGCACAAGATCTGGGAGTTCGCCAGGCTGCTGATCGAGCGCGGCGTGAAGGTGCGCTTCGCCATCCATCCGGTCGCCGGGCGCATGCCCGGGCACATGAACGTGTTGCTCGCCGAAGCCGGCGTGCCCTACGACCTGATCGCCGACATGGACGACATCAACCCGGAGTTCCCGGCCACCGACGTGGCGCTGGTGATCGGCGCCAACGACGTGGTCAATCCGGTGGCGAAGACCGATCCGACCTCGCCGATCTACGGCATGCCGATCCTCGACGTCGCCAGCGCGAAGAACGTCATCGTGATCAAGCGCGGCAAGGGCACCGGCTTCGCCGGCATCGAGAACGCGCTGTTCTACGCCGACAACACGCGCATGCTCTACGGCGACGGCCAGGCCGCCGCGGCCGAACTGGTGGCGGCGCTGAAGGCGCTGGACGGCGGGCACTGAAGCCGGGCGGCGCGCGCGTTCACTCGGCGCGCGCGCCGGCGCGCACCGCCATGCGCGCGAACGCGGCGCACAGCAGACCCCAGGCCACGTGGGCGACGACGCTGCTCAGTTCCCACGCCGGATCGGGCTTGCCGCGCGGCGCCGCCGACAGCGGCACGACGATGTAGTTCATCACCACGTACAGCATCAGGCCGTACGCCGCGCCGTAGCGCCACGGGCGCTGCACCAGCGCGGCAAGGCGGCGCGCCGCCAGGTAGTAGACGGCGACCATCGCCGTGGCGATGGCGAAATGCGCCAGCGCGCCCAGCGCGGTCGAGGCCATGCCGCCGGCGAAGGCGGCGCGGCCGAGCAGGCCGGAGGCGACCGACTGGAAGATGCGGAATGGCGGCACGCCTGCTTTCGCGTACCAGTAGCTCATCGCGAAGATGATGTCCGCCGCGCCCAGCGCGAGGCCGCCGGCGACGATCGCGCGCGCTGCAGAGCCGGATCGCCGCGCGGCGGCAGGGTTCGTCATGTCCATCCGAGCGTTCCTCCGTCGTCGTGTGCCGCGGCGCGATCTTGCCGCAGCGAAACGCTGCCGGCGCGCCGCGGTTGCCGCAGTTGTTGGCCGCATCGCGGCGCGGGATGACGCCCATCACTTGACCGGCCGCGACGCGTGCCAGAAATTGGCGGCAGGCATCTCTTTCGCTGCACGGAGCCAGTCCCGGGGGCGCCGCGTGTATCTCGAGCTCGATGGCCAGGGGCCGCACTACGGCCAACTCGTGCGTGCGCTCAAGGCGGCGATCCTCGACGGCCGTCTGGCCGCGGGCGCGCGCCTGCCGGCGACGCGCGCGCTGGCCGACGAGCTGGGGGTGTCGCGCAACACGGTGCTGGCCGCCTACGAGCAGTTGCGCGCGGAAGGTTACCTCGACAGCCGCGTCGGCTCCGGCAGTTACGTCGCCGCGCTGGAAACGCGGCGGCCGCCGCGCCGGCCGCCGCAGCGCGCCGAGGCGCAGTCGCGCTACATCGAGCGCGCGCGCCGCGTGCACGTCCGCGGCGTGGCGCGCATCCACCAGGGACTGCGCTACAACCTGCAGTACGGCGATCCGGTGACCAACCCCGCGCTCAGCAGCGCGTGGGGCCGCGAGCTGGCCCGCGCCGCGGCGTACACCGGCCTCGAGTCGCCGCCCGCGCAGGGGCTGCCCGCGCTGCGCGAGGCGGTGTGCGATTACCTGGCGCGCCGGCGCGGCGTGCGTGCGCAGCCGGACGACGTGCTGATCATCAACGGCACCCAGCAGGCCTTCGCGTTGTGCACGCGCGTGCTGCTGGACGAAGGCGATCCGGTGGTGATCGAGCAGCCGCACTACTTCGGCGCGCGGCAGGCGTTCGCGGCGCACGGCGCCCGGCTGGTGCCGGTGCGCACCGACCGCGAGGGGCTGGTCTGCGCTGAGCTGCCGCAGGAAGCGCCGAAGCTGATCTATGTGACGCCTTCGCACCAGTTTCCAGGCGGCACCGTGCTGTCGCTGCCGCGCCGGCTGGAACTGTTGCGCTACGCCGACGCACAGGGCAGCTGGATCCTCGAGGACGACTACGACAGCGAGTTCCGCTACGACGTGCATCCGCTGGCGGCGCTGCGCGAGCTCGACGGCGGCGAGCGCGTGATCTACGTCGGCACTTTCTCCAAGGCGCTGTTCGGCGCGCTGCGGCTGGGCTACATGGTGCTGCCGCCGGCGCTGCGCGAGGACTTCATCATCGCCAAGTACCTGGCCGACTTCGGTTCGCCCGCGATCGAGCAGATGGCGCTGGCGAAATTCATCGCCGAAGGCAGCTTCGAGCGCCACCTGCGGCGCGCGACGAAGACGCTGAAGGCTCGCCGCGCCGCCATGCTGCAGGGGCTGCGCAGGTACGCCGGCCATCGCGTCGATGTCGAGGAGGGCCACGCCGGCATGCACCTGGTGGCGTGGCTGCGCGGCTACACGCCCGAGCGGCTGGACGCGCTGATCGCGCTGGCGCGCCGTTACGAGCTCGGTCTGTATCCGATCGCGCCGCACTATCTGCAGCCGCCGCCCCGGCAGGGCCTGCTGCTCGGCTACGCCGGGCTTTCCGCCGCCGAGCTGGACACGGCGATGCGTCTGTTCGGGCGCTGCCTCGACGAAATGGGTTGATCGCTCAGCGCATGCGGCGCCAGGCAAGCAGCGCCGCCAACGCCGCGCCGGCGAGCATGAAGGCGACGTCGGTGCCGTCCAGCGGGGCGCGCGCCACCGCCGCGGTCATGCCGGCGCCGATGCGGCGTAGCGTTTCGAGGAAGGACAGGCCCATCGCCGCCGCCACGCGGTTGATCGCGAACAGGCACTGCGCGTAGCCGGCGGCGAGCAGCGTGCCCGCCGCCGCCAGCAGCGCGGTGCGCGCGCCGGCCGGGCAGCCCAGCCAGCGCAGGCCGCCGGCCATGGCGACCGCCACCGCCAGCGGCGCCGGTTGCAGCGCGCGGCCGCTCCACAGTCCGGCCAGCGCCCACAGCGCGCCCAGCGCCGAGGCGAACAGCAGCGTGCCGAAGACGGACAACGGCCAGGACGGGCGCGGATACGGCATGCGGAACTTTCTGCGGCGCGAAAAGGCCGCATGATAGCCGTTGCGGCGCGCGCCTCAAGGCGGCGGCGCTTGAGTTCCGCCGCCGCAGCCCTGATTTGCGTCGGGATGGTCCGCCGCAGCGGGCATAATATGTCGGGTCTGCGGATGCGCCCGCCGTTCTCCGGCGCCCGCCACGCGAGGATTTCATGAGCGGTTTCAGTCTCAGCAGCGAGCCCTTCACCCTGCAGCGCGACTGTCCGGCGGTGATGGTGCCGCAGGGCGAGCGCGTCGTGCTTCCGGCCGGCCAGATCGGCTACATCACGCAGGCGCTGGGCGGCAGCTTCACCGTGTACGTCGACGGCAACCTGTTCCGCATCGCCGGCGACGACGCCGACGCGCTCGGCAAGGACAAGCCGGCGCCGCTCGCGCTGCCGGAGAACGCCGGCGACGAGGACGTCGAGAAGCTGGTGTGGGCGCAGTTGCGCACCTGTTTCGATCCGGAGATCCCGATCAACGTGGTCGATCTCGGTCTGGTCTACGACGTCAGCCTCGAGCGCATGGACGACGGCCGCCGCCGCGTCTACGTCAAGCTGACGCTGACCGCGCCCGGCTGCGGCATGGGCGACATCCTGGTCGACGACGCGCGCACCAAGATCGAGATGATCCCGACGGTCGCCGAAGCCGACATCGATCTGGTGTTCGACCCGCCGTGGACGCAGTCGATGATGTCGGACGCGGCGAAACTCGAGACCGGCATGCTCTAGGGTTGCCCTGATCCGTTCCACGCGGGCGTCGCCGGCGCCGCCCGCGCGCCGAAGAGATGCGGACGGACAGCGCCGGTTCCCCTTTCGATGCGTTCGCGGCTCGGCTAGGAATTTTTCCTAGGCCGTGCGCGCGCGTACTCGGAAATTTTCCTAATGCGGCGCCGCGTGCGCATTGCTAGTCTCGCCGCATCCTGCGGACGGGGGCGCATCCCCGACCGCAGCAGCGCGACCAGCTCGATCGGCGTCACCGGCTCTCCGGCGACGCGCCGTCGGCGCTGAAGGTCACCGTCGACATCGTGCACAGCTATCGCGGCGACCTGCAGATCGATCTGATCGCGCCGAACGGCGCCAGCGCGCGGCTGAAGAACGCCGACGGCTCCGACGGCGCGGCCGGCGTGCACGCGACCTACGTTGAACGCATCCTCGTCGCCGGCCAGCGGCACCTGGAAGCCGAAGGTCACCGACGTCTATCGCGGCGACACCGGCTACATCGACGGCTGGTCGCTGCAGTTCTGAGCCCGGCGGGCGGCGCCCCCCGCCGCCCGTTTCGAGCCGCCCGGCCCGCGAGGGCCGGGTTTTTTTTTCGTCCGCGGGGCGGCATCGCGCAAGCACGAAATGCTTGCGGGAAACTTTCGATGCGCGCATTTCGCCGTAAGAATCTTTCTTAATGCACGGCGTCGCCCGCGCATGTAGTTTCACCGCGCCTGCATCGGGGGGTGCAGGCAGTCCCGCAACGGCATCGCCGCAGGCGCGCCGCCTCGCAGACATCGCCATCGCAATCGGGCGCAGGCCCGGAGGGCGCGGAAGCACGCGGGCACCAGGGAAGGCGGTCCGGCCGCGGACGCGGCCGCATTCGATCATCCGGAGGGGAATTGCAATGTCATCAAAGCACAGACTCGGCGTGCTCGCCGCCGCCATCCTGGGCGTCGCGGCTGCGGGCGCGGCCGCCACGGCAACCGCGCAGGATCAGGGTTCGATCAACACGCAGGCCGCCAGCGACACTTCGCCCGTCGTCGCGCACGCCTTCGCCCTGCACAAGGGCGACGCCTACGTCGGCGCGCTGCCGTTCTCGCAGCCGATGCACATCGAGGTCGCGCTGAAGCTGCGCAACCAGAACGAGCTGAAGAGTTTCATCGCCGCCGCCCACCAGGGCCTCGCGCCGATGGCGCAACGCTTCATGACGCAGGCGCAGTTCATGCAGCGCCACGCGCCGACCGCCGGCCAGGCCCAGGCCGTGGCCGACTACCTCAAGCGGTCCGGCTTCAGCAACGTGACGATCGCGCCGAACAACATGCTGGTGTCCGGCGACGCGACCGCCGACGTGGTGCAGGCGGCATTCCGCACCACCTTCGCGCGCGTGCGCGCCAAGGACGGCCGCGATACCTATGCGAACACGTCCGACGCGCACATCCCGGCGGCGCTGCAGGACAGCGTGCTGTCGGTGATCGGCCTGCAGGACGTGCACCGCGCGCACACCTTCGCGCGGATGCTGCAGCCGGACGGCCTGACGCCGCAGGCGATCACCGGCCACAACCCGACCGAGTTCTCGTCGATCTACGGCGGCACCGGCGTGCCGACCGCGGCGGGCGTGACCGTCGGCATCGTCACCCAAGGCAGCCTGACGCAGACCATCGCCGACCTGAACACGTTCACGTCGAACAACGGCCTGCCGACGGTGACCACGCAGACCGTCAACACCAACGGCACCAGCAGCGACACCAGCGGCGTCGGCGAGTGGAACCTGGACAGCCAGGACATCGTCGGCATGGGCGGCGGCCAGGTCGGCAAGCTGATCTTCTACAACATCCCCACGCTGTCGAACGCCGACCTCACCGCCGACATCAACACCATCGTGTCGCGCAACGAGGCCAAGATCATCAACGTCTCGCTGGGCGAGTGCGAAACCGACGCGCAGAGCGACGGCTCGGCGGCGGCGCAGGACCAGGCGTTCCAGCAGGCGGTCGCGCAGGGCCAGACCTTCTCCATCTCGACCGGCGACTCCGGCGCCGACGAGTGCGGCACCGGCGGCACCACGCCGAGCTGGCCGGCGGCCTCGCAGTACGTGGTCGCGGTGGCCGGCACCAAGCTGGACGCCTCCACCACCACCTGGAACAGCGAGGTGGTGTGGAACGACCTCAGCATCGGCAACGGCGCCACCGGCGGCAGCGAGAGCACGTTCGAGCCGAAGCCGAGCTGGCAGACGCTGTGGTCGGGCACCCATCGCGGCGTCGCCGACGTCGCCTTCGACGCCAGCCCGAGCTCCGGCGCCGAGGTGATCGTCAACGGCGCCACCCAGCAGATCGGCGGCACCAGCCTGGCCGCGCCGATCTTCGCCGGCATGTGGGCGCGCGTGATCGCGGTGAAGGGCACCGGCGTCGGCTTCGCCGGACCGCTGCTGTACCAGCTGCCGGCGTCGGACTTCCACGACGTCACCTCCGGCAACAACGGCGGCGAGACCGCCGGCCCCGGCTACGACCTTGCCAGCGGCCGCGGCAGCATCATCCTGAGCAGCGCGATCAACGACATCGGCGGTGGCGGCGGCAACGTGCCGCCGGTGGCGAACTTCAGCTACGTCGCCAACGGGCTGACCGTCAACTTCACCGACAGTTCCACCGACAGCGACGGCACCATCGCCTCGCGCTCCTGGAACTTCGGCGACGGCGCCACCTCGACGGCGACCAATCCGAGCCACACCTACGCCGCGGCCGGCACCTACACCGTCTCGCTGACGGTGACCGACAACGGCGGCGCGACCAACACCAAGACGCAGTCGGTGACGGTCGGCAGCAGTTCCTCGCAACTGCTGGGCAACACCGGCTTCGAAACGGGTTCGGCTTCGCCGTGGTCGATGAGCGCGGGCACGCTGTGCAGCAACAGCAGCTGCTCGGGCGAGACCGCGCACAACGGTTCGTGGTTCGCCTGGCTGGACGGCTACGGCAGCACGCACACCGACACGGTGTCGCAGACCGTGACCATCCCCGCCGGCAAGACCTCGGCGACGCTGCAGTACTACCTGCACGTCGACACCAGCGAGACCACCACATCGACCGCCTACGACAAGCTGTACGTGCGGGTCTACAGCACTTCCGGCACGCTGCTGAAGACGCTGGCGACCTATTCCAACCTCAACCACAACAGCGGCTACGCGGTGCACAGCAACAGCCTGGCCGCGTACATCGGCCAGACCGTGGTGATCAAGTTCACCGGCACCGAGGACACCTCGCTGCAGACCTCGTTCGTGCTCGACGACATCACCCTGACCGTGCAGTAAGCGTCCGCGACGCGGGGCCGCGCAGGGCGGTCCCGCGCCGCGGCAAGCGTTGCTCCCGGCTCGCCGGTGCCCCCCACTGTCGGCCAAGCGGCCCGGCCCGAAAGGGCCGGGCTTTTTTTCCTCAAGCGCTGCCGGTCGCGGCAGGTCCGCGGGAGGCGGCCGCGCGCCGCGCTGCGCGGCGCTCGACCAGGGCGCGGATCGTGGCGTAGAACACCGGCGTCAGCAGCAGGCCGAAGAAGGTGACGCCGAGCATGCCGGCGAACACCGCCACGCCCATGGCGTGGCGCATCTCCGCGCCGGCGCCGTGCGAGAGCACCAGCGGCACCACGCCCATCACGAACGCGATCGAGGTCATCAGGATCGGGCGCAGGCGCAGCCGTGCCGCCTCCAGCACCGCCCGCGTGCGATCCATGCCCTCGTGCTGGCGCTCGCGCGCGAACTCGACGATCAGGATGGCGTTCTTGCAGGCGAGGCCGACCAGCACGATCAGGCCGATCTGCGTGAAGATGTTGTTGTCGCCGCCGGACAGCCACACGCCGGCGATTGCCGACAAGAGGCCCATCGGCACGATCAGGATCACCGCCAGCGGCAGCGACCAGCTCTCGTACAGCGCGGCCAGCACCAGGAACACCAGCAGCACGCACAGCGGGAACGCCAGCACCGCCGTATTGCCGGCGAGGATCTGCTGGTAGGTCAGCTCGGTCCACTCGAACGCCATGCCGTTCGGCAGGTGCTCGGCGGCCAGCTTCTCCATCAGCGCCTGCGCCTGGCCGGAGCTGTAGCCGGGCGCCGGGCCGCCGTTGATCTCCGCGGTGGGATAGCCGTTGTAGTGCATCACGCGGTCCGGGCCGGCGCTCATGCGCACGGTGACGAACGAGCCGAGCGGGATCAGCCGGCCCTGCGCGTTGCGCGTCTTCAGCGTGGTGATGTCCTCGAGGTCGCGGCGGAAGCGCGGCTCGGCGGAGACGTTCACCTGGTAGGTGCGACCGAAACGGTTGAAGTCGTTGACGTACAGCGAGCCGAGGTAGGCCTGCATGGTCTGGAACACGTCGTCCAGGTCGACGCCCTCGGCCTTGGCCCTCTCGCGGTCGATGTCCGCGTCGACCTGCGGCACGTTCACCTGGAAGCTGGAGAACAGGCCGGCCAGGCCCGGCGTCTGCGAGCCGGCCTTGATCAGGTCCTGCGTCTGCTTGTAGAGCTCGGCGAAGCCGGCGCCGCCGCGGTCCTCGATCTGCGCGCGGAAGCCGCCGATCGTGCCGAGGCCCTGCACCGGCGGTGGCGGGAAGATCGCCACGAAGGCGTCCTGGATGCCGGCGAACTTCCGGTTCAGCACGCCGGCGATCGCGTTGGCGGACAGCTCCGCGCTGCGCCGCTCCTCGAACGGTTTCAGCTTGACGAACACGATGCCGGCGTTGGTGCTGTTGGTGAAGCCGTTGATCGACAGGCCGGGAAACGCCACCGCGCCTTCCACGCCGGGCTGCTCGAGCGCGATCTCCGACATGCGCCGGATCACGTCCTCGGTACGGTCGAGCGTCGCCGCATCCGGCAGTTGCGCGAACGACACCAGGTACTGCTTGTCCTGCTGCGGCACGAAGCCGGTCGGCACGTGGGCGAAGCCGAGCCAGGTCAGGCCGAGCAGGCCGGCGTACACGAGCAGCGAGATCGTCGACGCGCGCAGGATGCGGCGCACGCCGCCGACGTAGCGCTGCGCGCTCGCTTCGAAGAAGCGGTTGAACGGGCGGAACACCCAGCCGAACAGGCGCTCGATCGCCACGCTCAGGCGGTCCTTCGGCGCGCCGTGCTCCTGCAGCAGCACCGCCGACAGCGCCGGGCTGAGGGTCAGCGAGTTGAACGCCGAGATGATCGTCGAGATGGCGATGGTCAGCGCGAACTGCCGGTAGAACTGCCCGGTCAGGCCGCTGATGAACGCGGTCGGCACGAACACCGCGCACAGCACCAGCGCGGTGGCGACGATCGGTCCGGTGACCTCACGCATCGCCCGCCGCGTGGCCTCCTTCGGCTTCAGGCCCAGCGCGATGTTGCGCTCGACGTTCTCCACCACCACGATCGCGTCGTCGACGACGATGCCGATCGCCAGCACCAGCCCGAACAGCGACAGCGCGTTCAGGCTGAAGCCGGCCAGCTTCATCACCGCGAAGCTGCCGATCAGCGACACCGGCACCGCCACCAGCGGGATCACCGAGGCGCGCCAGGTCTGCAGGAACAGGATCACCACCAGCACCACCAGCACGATCGCCTCGAACAGCGTGTGCACCACCGCCTTGATCGAGTCGCGCACGAACACGGTGGGGTCGTAGACGATGCGGTAATCGAGCCCCTGCGGGAAATCCTTCTTCAGCTGCGCCATGGCGGCGCGCACTTGGTCGGAGATGCGGATGGCGTTGGAGCCCGGCCGCGCGAAGATCGGTATCGCCACCGCCGGCTGGTTGTCGAGCAGGCTGCGCAGCGCGTACTGGTCGGCGCCCAGCTCGACGCGGGCGATGTCGCGCAGGTGCACCACGGCGCCGTCCGCGTCGGTGCGCACGATGATGTTGCGGAAGTCGTCCTCGCTGACCAGGCGGCCGCGGGTGTTGATGTTGAGCTGGAAGCTGGCGTCGCTGCGCGTCGGCGGCGCGTTCAGCGCGCTGGCCGCGACTTCGACGTTCTGCTCGCGGATCGCGTTGACCACGTCGCCGGTGGTGAGGTCGCGCGCGGCGAGCTTCTCCGGATCCAGCCACACGCGCATGCTGTACTCGCCGGCGCCGAAGATCTGCACGTCGCCGACGCCGTCGAGCCGCGCCAACTGGTCCTTGACCCGCAGCCGCGCATAGTTCGACAGATACAACATGTCGTAGCGGCGGTCGGGCGAGACGAGATGCACGACCATGGTCAGGTCGGGCGAGCTCTTCTGCGTGGTCACGCCGAGCCGCTGCACTTCCTGCGGCAGCTTCGGCAGCGCCTGCGCGACGCGGTTCTGCACCTGCACCTGCGCGTTGTCGAGGTCGGTGCCGAGCGCGAAGGTGACGGTCAGCGTCATCTGGCCGTCGCTGGTCGATTGCGAGGAGGAATACAGCATGCCCTCGACGCCGTTGATGGCGGTTTCCAGCGGCGTGGCCACGGTTTCCGCGATCACCTTGGGGTTGGCGCCGGGGTAGGTGGCGCGCACCACCACGGTGGGCGGCACCACTTCCGGGTATTCGCTGATCGGCAGCGTCGGCAGCGCGATCGCGCCGGCGATCACGATCAGCAGCGACAACACGGCGGCCAGGATCGGCCGTTCGACGAAGAATTGGGCGATGTTCATGCGTGGACCTTGCCAGCAGGGGTCTGCCCCGCTCCCGGCGGGAGAGGGGACTTCGGTGCTTGCGTGTCGACCGCGCGCCGCGCTAGCCGTCGTCGCGGCCGCCGCCGGTGCGGCCGCGCGCGGCGACGCGCCCGCCGGCGCCGTCGTCCGCGCCGCCGCCGCGTACCAGCGCGCGGTCGCGGTCGTCGAGGCGCGCCTCCATCGCCACCTTCCGCGCGGCCACCTGCACGCCGGGTCGCACGCGCTGCAGGCCGTTGACCACGATCACGTCGCCGGCGGCGAGACCGGAAGTGACCGTGCGCAGGCCGTGGAACAGCGGGCCGGTGGTGATCTTGCGGTACTCGACGGTGCCGTCCTTGCCGACCGCGTAGACGAACTGGTTGCCGAGGTCGGTGCCGACGGCACGGTCGTCGATCAGCACGGTCGGACGCGCGGCGCCGCTCTCCAACTGCAGGCGCGCGAACATGCCGGGCGTGTAGCGGCCGTCCTTGTTGTCGAACAGCGCGCGCAGGCGGATCGTGCCGGCGCCGGCGCGCAGCTGGTTGTCGACGAAATCCAGTCGCCCGCGGTGCGGGTAGCCGTCCTCGTCGGCCAGGCCCATCGCCACGGCGGCGTCCAGCGAGCCGCCCTGCGCCGGCGCGGCGCCGTCGGCCAGCAGCTTGAGGTAGTTCTGCTCGTCGACGTCGAAGTAGACATACACCGGATCGACGCTGACCACGCTGGTCAGCACGTCGGCGCTGCCGACCAGGTTGCCCGGCGTGACCTGCGCGTTGCTGACACGGCCGTCGATCGGCGCGCGCACCTGGGTGAAGTCGAGGTCGAGGCGCGCCGCCTGCAGCGAGGCGGCGGTGGACGCGACCTGCGCGCGCGCGCTCTCGGCGGCCGTCTGCAGGCGGTCGGCCTCCTCCCGCGAGATCGCGCGCATCTCGAGCAGGCGGCGGCCGCGCGCGGCGTTCGCCTCGGCCAGCGCCAGCTCGGCCCTGGCCTGCGCCAGGCCGGCGGCGAGGCGGTCCACCTCGGCCTTGTACGGACGCGGGTCGATCTGGAACAGCAACTGGCCCCGCTTCACCAGCGCGCCTTCCTTGAAGTGCACCGATTCGAGGTAGCCGCCGACGTGCGGCCGCACCTGCACGGTGTCGACCGCCTGCAGGCGGCCGGTGAAATCGGCGGTGTTGCGCAGCGGCCGCACCAGCACCTCGGCCGTGGTCACCTCCGGAGCGGCGGCGACCGGGGCGGGCGCGGACGTGGCGTTGCCGAGAGCGAACTTGGCGCCAACCAGGGCGACGGCGATGGCCGCGGCCAGCGCCCAACGGGTCTTGCTCATCATGGTCTCTCCCAACCGGAATGCGGCGGCGCGACCGCGTGGCCGCTCCGACGGGATGCGGAGCTTGCACCCCGGACCCGGCTCGCGAGTCAAGGCTGCGGGCACGGTCGCCGCGGGCCGGGAGAGCTAGGGCCGGGTTCCCTTGAAAAAACCCCGCCTTGACGCAAGTCAATCCTGACCGCCAGTCATCAATCCATTCGGGGAACGCGCCATGGAAGACCTGTCCGCGATCGTGGTGTTCACGCGTGTGGTGGAAGCGAAGAGCTTCGCGGCGGCGGCGCCGCAGCTCGGCATGACCGCGTCCGGCGTCAGCCGGGCGATCGCGCGGCTGGAGGCGCAGCTCGGCGTGCGTCTGCTGTCGCGCACCACGCGCGCGCTGCGCACGACCGACGAGGGCGCGGCCTTCTACGAGCGCTGCCGCGACATCCTCGCCGACCTCAACGAGGCCACCGAGGCGATCGGCGGCGCGCGGCGCAGGCCGGAAGGGCGGCTGCGCGTCGCCACCTCGGTCGCGGTGGGGCGCGCCTGCCTGATGCCGCACCTGCCCGATTTCCGCACCCGCTATCCGGACATCCGCCTCGAATTGCTGATGAGCGATCGTCCGACCGACCTGATCGAGACCGGCGCCGACTGCGCGATCCGCGTCGGCGACCTCGCCGACTCCTCGCTGATCGCCCGCCGCATCGGCGAGATGCGCGTGCTGACCTGCGCGGCACCCGGCTACCTGCAGCGCCACGGCGTGCCGGCGTCGATCGACGACCTCGACGGACACTCCTGCATCGGCTACACCAAGCAACCGAACGGGCGGCCGCTGGCGTGGATGTTCGACACGCCGGACGGGCGCGTGAACGTCGACGTCGACGCCAGGCTGACCATCAACGACGCCGAGGCGGTGCTGCAGGCGGGCGTGATGGGGCTGGGCCTGATCCAGACCGGCGACTACCTGGCCAACAGCTACCTGCAGCGCGGCGAGCTGCGCCTGGTGCTGCCGGACGTGATCGCCGCCGGCCCGCCGGTATGGATCGTCTACCCGCAGCGCCGCCACCTGTCGGCGCGCGTGCAGGTGTTCATCGACTGGATGACGGCGCTGTTCGCGAGCTGCGCCGGCTTCGTCTGCCCGTTCGAGCGGCCGCGGCTGGCGGCGGCGTCCTGAGCACGGACGCCGCGCCCGTTCAGGCTTCCTCGAAGCGGTTCTCGCCGCGGTTCTTGCGCACGCGCAGCGGGTCCCAGACGCGGCCGTTCATGGCGATGTAGACGCCGTCCGGCAGGGTCTGCACGGCGCCGACCGCGCAGCCGATGTTGAACACCGCATCCGAGCCCTGGAAGCGCGCGGGGTTGAGCGCGCCGGTCAGCACGATCACCTTGCCGGGAATGCCGAGCAGCGTGCGCGCGGTCTCGACCATGGTGTCGGTGCCGTGCGTGACCAGCACGTGGCGGTGCGGCTGCGCCTCGATGGTGCGGCGGATCAGCTGGCGGTCGTCGTCGCTCATCTCCAGGCTGTCCTTGCGCAGGATCGACACCACCTCGAAGCGGAAGGCGACGCCGAGCTGCGAGAGGATCTCGCCGATCTGCGGCGCGCCGATCTGGTAGTCGGACTTGGCGTCGAAGTAGATCTTGTCGATGGTGCCGCCGGTGGTGACGATGGTCAGATGCTGCATGGAGGGTTTCCGTGCGGATGCGGCCGCGGCCGCGTCAAGGGTGGAAATCGTTGGCGAGCGTGGCCGCGTCGTCGATGTCGTGGCGCCGCAGGTGCTGCAGGCCGTGGGCGAGGAAGCGCTGCAGCGCCGCATGCGGACGGCGGTCGGCCTGCACCGACAGCGCCCACGCCGCATGCCGCGCCAGCAGCGCGGCGGCGAAGCAGCGCGTCAGCGTCAGCGCCAACCCGCGCGCGCCGGCTTCCAGCGCCAGGCGGTCGTCGGCGCAGCCGCGCAGCCAGGCTTCGGCGGCGTCGGCGTCGGCGCGGATCGCGGCGTGGTCGGCGCCGGTCGCATCGAGCAGCGCATCCAGGGCGTGCCGCCACGGCGCGAGGCCGCCGCCTTCCAGCACGCGCAGCGCGTCCAGCGCCAGCACGTTGGTGGTGCCTTCCCAGATCGGATACACCTGCGCGTCGCGCAGCAGCTGCGGCAGGCCGGTGTCTTCGAGATAGCCCATGCCGCCGAACGCCTCCAGCGTCTCGCTGGCGATCTTCACCGCCAGCTTGCCCGTCCACAGCTTGGCCAGCGGCGTCAGCAGGCGCAGCAGCGCCCGTTCGCCGGCAGAGGCGACGCCGGCCTGCGCGCGGCCGAGCAGTTCGGCGACGTGGAAGGAAAGATGGAACGCGGCCTCGAACTCGGCCTGCATGCCGGCCAGGGTGTCGACGTGCAGCGGCTGTTCCAGCAGCGTGCGGCCGAACGCGCTGCGGCGGTGCGCGTAGTCGCGCGCCAGCGCCAGGCAGCGGCGCATCGTCGCCAGCGAGCACACCGCGTTCCACAAGCGCGTGATGTTCAGCACCGGCGCGATCATGCGCACGCCGTTGCGCAGCTCGCCGACCGGCGTGGCCAGCGCGCCGTCGAGGTGGATCTCCGCGGTGGGCAGCTCGCGCGTGCCGAGCTTGTCCTTCAGGCGGTCGATGCGCACGCCCTGCCAGCGGCCCTCGGCGTCGTGCGTCTCCAGATAGAACATCGCCAGCGCGGAGCCGCCACTGCCGACGCCCTCGGGCCGCGCCAGCGTCAGCGCGGCCTCGCCGACCACCGCCGAGGTGAACCACTTGCGGCCGTACAGCCGCCACTGGCCGTCGGCGCCGCGGCGCGCCTCGGTCTCGCTGCGGCCGACGTCGGAGCCGCCGGCGGTCTCGGTCATCCACTGCCCGGACAGCCAGAACGTCGCCGCATCGCGGCTGAGGAAGCGCGGCACGGCGCGCGCGATCAGCGCGGCGTTGCCCGAGGCCTTCAGCGCGGTGGCGGCGCCGTCGGTCATCGCCAGCGGACAGGTGTAGAACTCGCTGGCGACGTGATAGAGGTAGACCAGCGCGAACTGGTGCACGCGCGCGTGCTCGCCCGTCGCCTCGTCGTGGCCGGCGGCGATCAGGCCGTGGCGGGTGGCGATGCCCGGTCCCTCCTGCCATGCCGGCGTCAGGGCGATGCGGTCGACGCGGTTGCCCCAGGCGTCCCACGGCGTGAACACGGGTTCGCTGCGCGGCCTGTGCGTGCGTTCGTTCCACGCGTCCGCGGCGTGCTGGCCCAGCAGCTCGAGATCCGGTTCGATCGTCTCGCGCAGCGCCGCCGGCAGCGTCCGCGCCAGATAGCTGCGCAGCACGCGGTCGTCGCGGTACTGGTTGCCGAGTTCCGGGGCGGACTGGACGAAGCTCATGGCGGCGGCGCCTGCGCAGCGCCGGCGAGAGCGCGCCATCGCCGGCGAAGCCGCGATTATACGGCGGCGGGTTTGCGCCGCTTGCGCGCGCCCGCGCCGAGGCTGAGGACCAGCAGCGCGGCCAGCGCCGCCTCGGCGACGGCCAGCGCGCGCACCGTGGCGTCCGGCGCCGACCAGGCCTCGGCGACGCCGTGGCTGAAATAGAACAGGCTGACGATGCCGGCCCACAGCAGCGCGCGCGCCGGCCGCCGCAGCGCCAGCAGCGGCAGCGCCAGCGGCAGCAGGCCCAGCAGCAGCGCGGCCGCGACCGACGTGCGCGCGGGCGGCGCCAGCAGCGCGTGCCACAGGATCTGCAGCAGGCCGAGCGCGGCCCAGGCGGCGTAGCCGAGGCGGCGCGCGTTCATCGCGGCGCCCCCAGTCGCCGCGCGACCTCCGCCACGCGCCGGCCCAGCACGCGCGCCAGTTCGCGCTCGTGCTCGCCGATGCGGCGCTCGCCGCCGGTGCCGGCGACGTGGCCGGCGCCGTAGGGCGAGCCGCCGCCCGTCGTCGCGTTCAACGCGGGCTCGGTGTAGGGGATGCCGACGATCAGCATGCCGTGGTGCAGCAGCGGCAGCAGCATCGACAGCACGGTGGTCTCCTGGCCGCCGTGCATGGTGCTGGTCGAGGTGAACGCCGCGGCCGGCTTGCCGGCCAGCGTGCCTGACGCCCACTCGGCGCCGGTGGAATCGAGGAAGTGCTTCAGCGGCGCGGCCATGTTGCCGAAGCGCGTCGGGCTGCCGAGGATCAGGCCGGCGCACTCGGCGAGGTCGGCGTGCGCCGCGTAGGGCGCGCCTTCGTCCGGCACCGGCGGCTGCGCGCTCTCGGTCACCGGCGCCACCGGCGGCACCTGGCGCAGGCGCGCGTGCATGCCCTCGACTTCCTCGACGCCGCGCGCCACCAGGCGCGCGAGCTGCGCGGTGTGGCCGCCGCGGCTGTAGTAGAGCACCAGGATGTCGGCCATCGTCGATCCTTCGTGTTGCGGGGCGGGTCGGCCCGCCACGGAGGCGCGCAGCGTATCATTCGCGACATCCGCCACGCTGGCCGCCGGCGTCCGCCCATGACTCGTCCGCAGCCCAAGCTCGACCTGCGCGCGCGCTTCGACCGCGACCGCATGCTGCACTTCGCGCACTTCCTGTGGCAGCGTTTCGTCGACGACAAGTGCTTCGAGACCGCCGGCGCGCTGTCCTACACCACGCTGTTCGCGCTGGTGCCGCTGACCGCCGCGGTGTTCGGCATCCTCGCCGCGTTCCCGGTGTTCGCCGAGTGGCGCGACAGCGTGTCGGCATTCGTGTTCCGCAATTTCGTGCCGGCCGCCGGCGACGTGGTGCAGCGCTACCTGCTCGACTTCGCCGGCAAGGCCAGCAAGCTCACCGCGGTCGGCGTGGTCGGCCTGCTGGTCAGTGCGCTGATGATGATGCGCAGCATCGAGGACCGTTTCAATCGCATCTGGCGCGTGCCGGCCGGGCGCAAGGGCGTGGCGCGTTTCCTGGTCTACTGGGCCGTGCTGACGCTGACGCCGATCCTGCTGGTGACGGGCCTCGCGGTCACTTCCTACCTGTTCGCGTTGCCGCTGTTGCAGCAGGCGGCAGGCGGCGCGCAGGTGAGGCAGCATGCGCTCGAGCTGCTGCCGCCGGCGATCACCTGGATGGCGCTGCTCGGCATGTTCGTGGTGATCCCCAACCGCAGCGTGCGCTGGCGCCACGCCGCCGTCGGCGCGCTGGTGGCCGCGCTGCTGTTCGAATTCGCCAAGGCCGGCTTCGCGCTGTACGTGCGCAGCGTGCCGTCCTACCAGCAGATCTACGGCGCGCTGGCGGTGGTGCCGATCTTCCTCGTGTGGGTATACCTCAGTTGGGCGATCGTGCTGCTGGGCGCCTCGCTGGCCGCGTCGCTGTCGGCGTTCGAGTACCGCCCGCTCGCCGACCGCATGCCGCCGGGCAGCGAATTCCTCGGCCTGCTGCACGTGTTGAAACATTTCGTCGCCGCGCAGCGCGCCGGCCGCGGCCTGCACAGCCGCGCGCTGCACGACAGCGAGCGATTCGTCTCCGACGACCTGCTGCAGCGCTATCTCGGCGACCTGCAGCGCGCCGGCCTGATCCAGCGCACCGAGCTGGGCGAGTGGGTGCTGGCGCGCAGCCTCGACACCGTCACCCTGGCCGAACTGTACGAGAGCGGCGGCTACCGCCTGCCGCTGGACCGCGAGGCGGTGGCGCGCTTCGGCACCGGCCTGCCGGCGCCGCTGCGCGACCTGGTCGAGGAACTGGCCGCCGACGTGCGCGACAATCTGCATACGCGGCTGAGCGACGTGTTCCCGATGCCCGCGCCGGCCGCCGACGAACTTCCCGAGGAGTCCGCATGAAACGCATCGCCATCCTGTTCGCCCTGGTCCTGCTGCCCTCGGCCCTGTTCGCGGCCGGCGCGCCGGCGCGGCCCGAATTCAGCATCACCACCACCGACGGCAAGACCTTCGACCTCGCCGCGCAGCGCGGCAAGTGGGTGATCGTCAATTTCTGGGCGACCTGGTGCTCGCCGTGCCTGAAGGAGATGCCGGACATCTCGGCGTTCGTCGCCGGCCGCAAGGACGTCGCCGCCATCGGCCTCGCCTACGACGAGATCGACGCCAAGGAGCTCGCCGCGTTCCTGAAGAAGCATCCGGTCGACTACCCGATCGCCAAGGTCGACGTGTACGACCCGCCGAAGGCGTTCGAGACGCCGCGCGGCCTGCCGACCACCTACCTGATCGCGCCGGACGGCACGATCGCCCACCACTTCGTCGGCCCGGTGACCGCGCTCGACCTCGACAAGGCGATCGCCGCGGCGAAGGCGCGCGGGGGCTGAGATGCCCTGCGCGCGCTTTCTCGTCAGCGGCCACGTGCAGGGCGTGTTCTTCCGCGCCTCCACGCGCGAGCAGGCGCTGAAGCTCGGCGTCAACGGCCACGCGCGCAATCTGGCGGACGGCCGCGTCGAAGTGCTGGCCAGCGGCAGCGCGGAAGCGCTGGAAGCGCTGGAGCGCTGGCTGCACGCAGGCCCGCCGGCGGCGCGCGTCGCCGAGGTGCGCCGCGAGCCGATGCCGGAGCAGGCGCTGCGCGGCTTCCACACGCGCTGAAGGCGCGACGCCGGGCGGGCCGGGGATGGGATGGGGCGCCCGCCCGGCGCCGCGACGAAGCCGATCAGTCGTGGTCGGAACCGTGGCGGACCGGCACGAAGTCCAGCCGTCCGTACAGGCCGTGCGCTTCGTCGTCGGGACCGGCGGCGAAGAACAGCGTGTCGACCGGCTGGCCGTTGAAGCCGCTGCCGAAAGCGAGGCCCCACAGACCGTCGATGCGGATCGGCCGGCCGTCGGCGCCGCGCAGCGTGCCCACCGGGAAGTCGGTGGCGAGGTCGTAGGCGTGGATGAGGCCGTCGCCGAAGTTGCCGATCAGCAGGCGTCCGCCGAAGGGGCCGAAACCCGCCGGCGCCACCGTCATGCCCCAGGGCGCGTCGAGCAGGCCGCGCGTGGCCACGCGGCGCAGCAGCTTGCCGTTGGGGTCGTAGGCGTCGACGAAGCCGAGGCCGGGGCCGTCCTCCTCGTCGACCTTGCCCGGCCCCTGTTTGGCGTAGGACACGTAGATGTCGCCGTTGATCGCTTGAATGCCGAACGGCGCGAAGCCGTGCGGGATGCCGGGATCGGTGAACGCGCCCGGCGCCAGCGCGACCCGATGGAACGCGCTGTCGAACACGTCCACCTTGGCGTTGAAGAAGTCGGTGGCGTACAGCAACTGGCCGTTGCCGCCGCTGCTGAGCGCGAGGCCCTTGTAGACCGCGCCATGGGCGAAGTCGCCGCCGGCGCGGATGGCGTGGGTCGCATCCACGTTCGGCGCCCAGCCGGCGATCACGCCGTCCTCGGTGGCGAAGAGGAAGCGGCTGGGGCCGGATGCCGCGCCGTTGCCGACGACGAAGCCGCTGGAGCCGTTGAAGACGATGCCGGTGGGGTTGCCGCCGCCGGCGTCGGTCGGGGTGGGGATGTGCACCACCAGCGACTGCGGGTTGCCGGCGCCGTCATACAAAGTCGCCAGACCGGTCTCATTGTCGGCAACCCAGGCGAAGCCGAAGGGGTTGAACGCCAGCCCCCAGGCGTTGACCAGGTTGCCGTCGGCATGGTCGGCGGCGACGAAGCCGTCGGACACCAGGTTGTGCTGCCGGTAGAAGCCACCGGCGGCCTGTGCCGCGGGCGCGGCGAGGAGTACGAGCGCCATCGTCAGGGAAGCGCAGACGCTGCGTGCGATGCCTGGACGGACTTTCATGACAGGGATCCTCGAAAGAGAGGGAAGGGCGCCGGAACGGCGGCCGCGGGGCCGCGGCTGCGAGCGGCCGCGACTCCTCATGGGTGCATCCAGGCGGAAGCGGATTCGGTTCACCCGCCCGCGATACCGCCGCGTACGGAAGAGCGGCGGAGCATTGAACCGGACCCGCATGGCGGCGTATCCACGTCGGGAAAGGCTCATGACCCATGCCGCGAGCGGATAGCCGAGACGCAAGGCCCGATGCCGGACGCCGGCCGGCGCCGCCGGACGAGGCGGCGCTGGTCGCCCGCGTCGCCGCCGCCGACCGCGCCGCCTTCGAAGCGCTCTACCGCGCCTACTACCCGCGGCTGCGGCGCTTCCTGGAGCGCATGACGCGGCGGCTGCCGCTGGTCGAGGAAGTGCTGAACGACACCATGATGGTGGTGTGGCGGCGGGCGCACACCTACGACCGCGTGTCCAAGGTGTCGACGTGGATCTTCGCCATCGCCTACCGGCAGGCGCTGAAGGCGCTCAGCCGCGTCGACGATGCGGTGCCGCCGGCGGACGGCGACGAGGCGGTGCCGGCGCACGCGCAGCCGGAAAGCGTGCTGCAGCGCGAGCAATGGCGCGCGCATCTCGGCCAGGCGCTGGGCGCGCTGTCCGCGGAGCAGCGCGCGGTGATCGAACTGACCTATTACAACGGCTACGCCTGCCGCGAAGTGGCGGAAATCATGGGTTGCCCGGTCGACACGGTGAAGACGCGCATGTTCTACGCGCGACGCAAGCTGAAAACGCTGCTCGCGCTCAACGCGGAGGACGCGATATGAGCGGACGCGTGCTCAGGTTCGAGGGCGCCGCGCACCTCGAGGCGGAACGCCTGCTGCCGTGGTACGTCAACGGCACGCTGGAAGGCGAGGAGCTGGCGCGGATCGAGCAGCATCTGACGGAGTGCGCGCGCTGCCAGCGCGAGCTGACATGGCAGCGCGAACTGCAGGCCGCCTGCGCCGGCGCCGAGGCGGCGGCCGACGCCGGCCCGGCGTTGCAGCGCCTGCGCGAGCGCCTCGATGCCGAACCCGGCGGCGGCCGCCGCCCGCTGTTCGGCGAGCTGCGCCGCGGCTGGAAGGGCAGCCGGCCGTGGCTGCGTTGGGCGGTCGCCGCGCAATTCGCCGCGGTCGCCGCGCTGGCCGGCGCGCTGGCGTTCCAGGGCCGGCCGGCGCTCTACCGCACCCTCGGCGCGGCCGACAAGCCGCCGCGCGCGGCCGGCGACCTGGTGGTGGTGTTCGATCCGGGCCTCGACGAGGCCGCGATGCGGCGCCTGCTGCGCGCCAGCGGCGCGCGCATCGTCGACGGCCCGACCGAGACCGGCGCCTATGTGCTGGACGTGCCCGACGGCCACGAGACGGGCGCGCTCGAGGCGTTGCGCGCCGCGCGCGGCGTGGTGCTGGTCGAACGCCTGAACGCGGACGGCGGCAAGTGAACCTGCGCCGTTTCGCGCTGCTGCCGTGGCTGTGCCTGGCCGTCGCCGGCTGCGCCACGATGCAGCCGCGCGGCATGCCGGCGCCATCGCCGGTGCAGGCGGCGCAGCAGCAGATCCTGGTGATGCTGCATGCGCCGCCGCTGCACTTCCGCCCCGACGCCGGCTACACCGCCGGCTACGACATGGCGCGCGGCGACACGGCGCGGCGCCGCCTCGGCGAGCGCGTCGCCCGCCAGTACGGGCTGCGCCTGCTCGACGCATGGCCGATGCCGGCGCTGGGCGTGGACTGCCTGCTGATGGAGCTGCCTTCCGGCGCATCGGCCACGCTGCTGCTCAGGCAAGTGTCGGCCGACCCGCGCGTCGCCTGGGCGCAGCCGCTGCACGTCTACCGCACGCTGGGCGACGACGACCCGCTGTACCCGCTGCAGCCGGCGGCGTCGCGCTGGCGGCTGTCGGAGCTGCACGCGGTCGCCACCGGCCGCGACGTCGTCGTCGCGCAACTGGACACGGGCGTGGACCTCGCCCATCCCGACCTGCGCGGCCAGATCGCCGAGGCGCGCAACTTCGTCGACGACGGCGCGGTGCCCGCCGAGGCGCACGGCACCGAGGTCGCCGGCATCATCGCCGCGCGCGCCGGCAACGGCATCGGCATCGCCGGCATCGCGCCGGACGCGCGGCTGCTGGCGCTGCGCGCCTGCTGGCAGTTGCCCGGCGCGGACGGCGCCGCCGCCTGCAGCAGCTTCACCCTGGCGAAGGCGCTGCAGTTCGCATTGCTGCAGCATGCGCAGGTCCTCAACCTCAGCCTGACCGGGCCGCCGGACGTGCTGCTCGAGCGGCTGCTGGACGCCGCCATGGCGCGCGGCGTCACCGTCGTCGGCGCGGCCGACGCGCACGCGCCCGGCGGCGGTTTCCCGGCCTCGCTCGACGGCGTGCTGGCGGTGGCCGGCGATCCGGTCGGCGGCCGTTCGCGCGTCTGGCTGGCGCCGTCGCGCGACATCCCGACGACCACGCCGGGCGGCGGCTTCGGCCTGGTCAGCGGCTCCTCGTTCGCCGCGGCCGAGGTCAGCGGCCTGGTCGCGCTGCTGCGCCAGCTCGGGCCGCGCATGAGCGCGACCCAGTTGCGCGATGCGCTGGCGGCGCGGACTGCGCTAGGCTTGGGCTCCGAGCGGCCCAAGCCGATCGATGCCTGCGCGGCCGTCGTGCAGGCGGCCGGACGTTGCGCGTGCGATTGCGGCGCGCCGGCAACCGGGGTCGGGATGCCGCGCCGATGAGATTCCCCGGTGTTGCGAAATGCGGTCGTACTCTGCGCGCTGTTCTGCGCCGGCGCTGCCTCTGCCCAGGTGTCGGGCAGCTTCGCGCTGCTGTCCGATTACCGCTACCGCGGCGTCTCGCTGAGTGACGGCGATCCGGCCGCGCAGCTCGCGCTGAACTGGGCCGGCCCCGGCGGCGTGTACGCCGGCACGCTCGCCTCCGGCGTCCGCCTGGCCGGAGACGCCGGCATGCGGGCGCAACTGCAGCTGCTGCCTTATCTCGGCTACGCGCGTCGCCTGCGTCCCGGGCTGAGCTGGGACGTCGGCGCGGACTACGCGGCCTTCACCGGCGACCGCGGCTACGACTACGCCGAAGCCTACGCCGGACTCGCCGGCGAGCGCCTCGGATTGCGCCTGCACTACGCGCATCGCTATTTCGGCGAGGGGCCGCCGGTGCTCTATGTCGAAGGCAACGGCAGCTTGCCGCTGTCGCCGCGGCTGCGCCTGCTCGGCCACCTCGGCGTGCTGCGCCGCAATGGCGGCAACGGCCGCTACGGCGGCGAGGCGCCCAGCCGCTATCGCTACGACGCCAGCGCGGGCGCCGGTCTGACGCTCGGCGCCTACGACCTGCAACTCCGCCGCATCGCCAACCGCGGCGGCGCCTACTACCGCTTCGGCTACCCCGCACGCGCCGTCGCCGTGGACGATGCGTGGACGCTAAGCGTGTCGCGGACGTGGTAGGTCGTGAGCGGCGACCGCGATCCGGCATCCGCATGAGCGATGGAGGGCTTGGTCCGTCGATCCGCGGGAGAAGCCCGTTCAGGTCTTGATTCCCGGCGTTCCCATATCGCTCGGCCTTCCACGTTCGTTCAGTACGCCTCGCGCACCCACAGCGACGCATCCTCGAGCTTCTCGCGCTTCGGCTTGCCCTTCAGCGGCGGCAGCTTCACCGCAGGCTGCGCCGCGCCGTCGTGAGGCACCTGCTCGAGCAGGTGGCGGATCAGGTTCAGGCGGCCGCGCTTCTGGTCGTTGAAGTCGACGACGTGCCACGGCGCCCAGGCGGTGTGGGTGGCTTCGAACATGCGGTCGCGGGCGCGGCCGTAGTCGGCGTATTTCTCGCGCGCGACCAGGTCGATCGGCGACAGCTTCCAGCGCTTGGCGGGATCGGCGGCGCGCTCGGCGAAGCGCTGCTCCTGCTCGGCCTGGTCGACCGCCAGCCAGTACTTCAGCAGCTGGATGCCATCGTCGACCAGCATGCGCTCGAACTTCGGGCATTCGCGCAGGAAGCGCCGGTATTCGGCGTCGCTGCAGTAGCCCATCACGCGCTCGACGCCGGCGCGGTTGTACCAGCTGCGGTCGAACAGCACGAGCTCGCCGGCGGCGGGCAGGTGCGCGACGTAGCGCTGGAAATACCACTGCGTGCGTTCGCGCTCATCGGGTTTCGGCAGCGCGGCGATGCGGTAGCCGCGCGTGTTGAGCTTCTCGGTGATCGCCTTGATCGCGCCGCCCTTGCCGGCGGCGTCGCGGCCCTCGAACACGACCACCAGGCGGCGGCCGTCGCGCACCAGCGCGTTCTGCATCGCCACCAGCTCGCGCTGCAGCCCCTTCAGCACATCCTGGTAATCGTCGCGTTTCATGGCGGCCTCGGCGTAGGGCGGGAGCCGCGCTGCGGCTTCCGCCGGATGCGGTTGCGGCGGCGCGCGCCGTCCCGCCGGCCTCAGCGCTCGCCGAGCCGCGGCATCAGGCCGGCGAGGTTGCACGGCTTGGTGCGCGCGTCGAGCTGCGCCTTCAGCAGCTTGTCCCAGGCGGTGCGGCAGGCCGAGGTCGAGCCGGGCAGGCAGAACACGAAGGTGCCGTTGGCGAGGCCGGCGAACGCGCGCGACTGCATCGTCGAGGTGCCGATCTCCTCGAACGACAGCGCGCGGAACATCTCGCCGAAGCCCGGCATTTCCTTGTCCAGCAACGGGCGGATCGCCTCGGGCGTGGCATCGCGCCCGGTGAAGCCGGTGCCGCCGGTGACGAGGATGCCGTGCGCCTTCGGATCGGCGATCCAGCGCGAGACGATGGCGCGGATCGCGTAGATGTCGTCCCTGACGATCTCGCGGTCGTGCAGCGCGTGGCCGGCTTCGCCCAGCGCGAGCACGAGGAAGTCGCCGGAGGCGTCGGTGTCGGGCGTGCGCGTGTCGGAGACGGTCAGCACGCACAGGTTCAGCGGCACGAAGTCGGCTTGGGCGCTCATGCGCGGCAGCCTAGCGCGTCGCGGACGGGCGCGGAAGCGGGCGGTTTGCCGCGCGGAGGGTGCGGCGGGCGCGGCTCAGCCGAGGTCGGCGGGCGGCAGGCCGGCGCGGCGGCGCTCGGCCATGGCGCGCAGCAGGGTGGCGAAGTCGCGCGCGTAGGCGGCCATGTTGAACAGGCCGCTGGCCGCGCGGCGCTCGGCCAGTTCGGCGCGCAGCGCGGCGCGCGCGGCGGCGTCGCGGCCGAGGCGCACGGCGGTGTCGACGAAGGCCTCGTCGCCGGCGGCGTTCAGGCGATCCAGGCCGAGGTGATGATTGAGGCTGGCGGCGACGCGCGCGGCGAACGTCCCCCCCGGCCGCGTCAGCACCGGGCAGCCGGCCCAGATCGCGTCGGAGGCGGTGGTGTGCGCGTTGTAGGTTTCGGTGTCGAGGAACAGGTCGGCGTGGCGGTACAGCGCGAGATACTCGAGGTGCGGCCGCTTGGCGGCGAACACCAGCCGCGCCGGGTCGACGCCCTGCGCGCGCGCCGCCGCGCGCAGGCGGTCGTCGGCGCCGTCGGCGCCGGACAGCAGCCACAGCGCCGCGTCCGGCACCGCGCGCAGCACCGCGCACATGCGCGCGAAGCTGCGCGGGTTGAGCTTGAAGGCGTTGTTGAAGCAGACGTACACCATGCCGGTGTCCGGCAGGCCGAGCTGCGCGCGCGGCGGCGGCGCGGGCACCGCGCGCGTCGGATCGGACGGCTGGTAGCAGCGTGGCAGGTACGCGACCGCCTCGGAGAAGTGCGGACGCAACGCGTCCGGCAACACGCAGCGGTCGGCGATCGCGTAGTCGATGAAGCCCGCGCCCATCGTGCCCGGATAGGCCAGCCAGTTCACCTGCAGCGGCGCGGGACGCAGCGCGAACACGCCGGGCATGCCGCCGCCGCAGTAGCCGTCGAGGTCGAGCAGGATCTCGATGCCGGCGGCGTGCACGCGCCGCGCCACCTCGAAGGCGGGTAGCGCGGCGACCTCGTGCAGCGCATGCGCGGCGGCGCGCAGGCGCCGGCGCAGCGCGCCGCCGTCGTCGCGGCTGGTGGCGAACAGATGGAACTCGACGCCGGTGTCGCGCAGGTGCTCGAAGAACGCCGCGGTCAGCAGGGCGGTGGCGTGCTCGCCGAAGCCGTTGGCGAGGAAGCCGACGCGCGGCGGCGCGCCGGGCGCGCGGCGCGCGTGCGCGAAACCCAGCCGCGCGCGCTGCGGGGCCGCCGCGCGTTCGACGCCCTGCGACAGCAGGCGCGCGCAGGCGAGCTGCTCGGCGGGCGTGCTGTCTTCGGCGAGGAAGGCGAACGGCGAGACGCCGGGGCGTCCGGCGGCGACGTGGTCGCGCAGGCGCCGCGACAGCGCGTCCAGTCCTTGCCAGTCGCAGCGCGAGCGCTTGACGAAGGCGAGCTGGCCGAGCGCCTGGCCGTGATCGGGATCGATGCGCAGCACTTGCTCGTACGCGGCGGCCGCGCGCGCGAGGTCGCGGCGCTCTTCCGCCATCAGCCCGACCTGGTAGGCGAGCCGCGCATCCTGCGGCGCGCGCGCGCAGCCGGCGGCATAGACGGCCTCGGCTTCCTCGATGCGGCCCTGTGCGGCCAGCGCGTGGCCGAGCAGCAGCGCGGCGTCGGCGCCGGGCGCCAGCATCTGCGCCTGGCGCGCGTGCGCTTCGGCCGCGGCGGCGGCGCCTTCGTCGAGTTCCACGCCGGCCAGGTTCAGCCAGGCCGGCGCGTAGTGCGGCGCGACGCGCGTCACCGCGGCGTAGGCTTCGCGCGCGCCGGCGAGGTCGCCGCGCGCGCGGCGCGCGTTGCCGAGCCCGTTCAGCACCGCCGGATGACCGGGCGCCAGCGCCAGCGCGTGCAGCAGCGCGCGCTCGGCGCCTTCGGCGTCGCCGCAGGCGAGCAGGGCGCTGCCGAGGTTGACGTGCGCCTCGAACGCGTGCGGCGCCAGCGCGATCGCCGACTCGAACGCGCCGCGCGCTTCCGCCGGCCGTTCCAGGCGCAGCAGCGCCGCGCCGTGCAGGCGCGCGGCTTCGGCGGCGGCGGGGAACTGCATGCGCGCGATGCGCGCGGCGTGCTCGGCATCGGCGGCGCGCCCCTGTTCGAGCAGGGCGACGATGCGGTCCAGGCTGGCGGCGAGGTCCATGCGCCTCGGGGCGGTGGCGGCGGAGGCCCGACGCTAGCGCAGGCGGCGCGCGCGCGCCAGCGGGGTCACAGTGCGAGGTGGTAGGTGTACATCGCCTCGTCGCGCTGCCAGCCGTGCGCTTCGTACAGGCGCTGCGCGACCAGGTTGTCGCGCGCCGTTTCGAGCTGCAGGTAGCGCGCGCCGGTGGCGCGGCCGTGCTCGCGCGCGGCGTCCAGCAGGGCGCGGGCGACGCCGCGGCCGCGCGCCGGCGGGGCGACGTAGAGGTCGTTCAGCAGCCAGGCGCGGCCGGTGCGCACGGAACTCCACACCGGGTAGAGCTGGGTGAAGCCGACGGCGCTGCCGCCGTCGCGGGCGAGGAAGATCGCCGATTCGTCGGCCTGCATGCGCGCGCGCAGGAACGCCGCCGCCCGCGCCGGGTCGGCGGGCTGCCCATAGAACTGGCGATAGCCGTCGAACAGCGCGGCGAGATCGTCGAGGTCGGCGAGGGTGGCGCGGGCGATGACGAGGCTCATGCGGTCTCCGTCAGTGCTTGCAGCTGGTCGGCCTGGTGTTCGCGCGCGAGCGCGTCGATCAGTTCGTCGAGATCGCCGTCGACGATCTCCGGCAGGCGGTACAGCGTCAGGTTGATGCGGTGGTCGGTGACGCGCCCTTGCGGGAAGTTGTAGGTGCGGATGCGCTGGCTGCGGTCGCCGGAGCCGACCTGCAGGCGGCGCGACTCGGTTTGCGCGGCGACCTGCTTCGAGCGCTGCTCGTCGAGCAGGCGCGCCTTCAGCAGCGCCATCGCCCGCGCGCGGTTCTTGTGCTGGCTGCGCTCGTCCTGGCACTCGACGACGATGCCGGTCGGCAGGTGGGTGATGCGGATCGCCGATTCGGTCTTGTTGACGTGCTGGCCGCCGGCGCCGGAGGCGCGGAAGGTGTCGATCTTCAGCTCCGACTCCTTCACTTCGACGTCCTCGATCTCGTCGAGTTCCGGCAGGATCGCCACCGTCGCCGCCGAGGTGTGGATGCGGCCCTGCGATTCGGTCGCCGGCACGCGCTGCACGCGGTGCGTGCCGGATTCGAACTTCAGGCGCGAGTAGGCGCCCTTGCCCTCGACGCGCGCGATCACTTCCTTGTAGCCGCCGTGCTCGCCCTCGTGCGCGGAAAGGATCTCGACGCACCAGCGCTTGCGCTCGGCGTAGCGCGCGTACATGCGGAACAGGTCGCCGGCGAACAGCGCCGCCTCGTCGCCGCCGGTGCCGGCGCGCACTTCGAGGTAGAGGTTGGCCTCGTCGCGCGGATCCTTCGGGATCAGCAGCAGTTGCAGTTCGCGTTCGAGTTCGGCGAGGCGCGCCTCCAGGCGGGCGATGTCTTCCTGCGCCAGCTCGCGGAAATCCGGATCTTTCAGCATCTCGCGGCTGTCGGCGAGATTGCGCGCGGCGGCGTCGTGTTCGGCCAGCGCGGCGGCGAGCGGGCCGAGCTGCGCGTACTCGCGCGACAGCGCGCGGAAGCGCGCGCCGTCGGCGTGCACGTCCGGCTGGGCGAGCAGCAGGCCGAGTTCCCGGTGGCGTTCGGCGAGCTGTTCGAGCTTGCGACGGATCGAGGGCGTCATGCGGCGGGCGTCAGGGCGTGGACGTGCCGTCGCCGCCGCCTTCGTCCAGCCCGTACAGGCGCTCGGCCGCGTGCAGCAGGTCGACGTCGCCGGCTTGCGCGGCTTCGCGCAAGCGCGCGCTGGGCGCGTGCAGCAGCTTGTTGGTCAGCGTGTTGGCAAGGAAGGCCAGCGCCTCGTCCGGCGCGCGGCCGTGGGCCAGCATGGCGCGGGCGCGCGCCAGCACTTCGTCGCGCTGCGCCTCGGCGTTGCCGCGCAGCGCCAGCAGCGGATTCTTCACCGTCAGCGCGCGGCGCCAGGCCATGTAGCGCTCGACCTGCAGGTCGATGATCGTTTCCGCCTCGCGCGCGGCCGCCTCGCGCGAGCGGCGGTTCTCGTCGATCACGTGGCGCAGGTCGTCGATGGTGTACAGGAACACGTCGTCCAGTTCGGCGACGCCGGCTTCGATGTCGCGCGGCACGGCGATGTCGACCAGGAACATCGGCCGGTGGCGGCGCTGGCGGATCGCCTGCTCGACGGTGGCGCGGTTCAGCACCGGCTCGCGGCTGGCGGTGGAGGCGATCACGATGTCGGCCTCGGCGAGGTGCTGCGCCAGGTCGGCCAGCGCGACGGCGTAACCGCCGACGCGCGCGGCCAGCGCCTGCGCGTTCTCCAGCGTGCGGTTGGCGACGATCAGGCGGCGCACGTGGCGGTCGACCAGGTGGCGCGCGGCCAGTTCGATCGTCTCGCCGGCGCCGATCAGCAGCACGCAGGCTTCGCCGAGGTCGGTGAACATCTGCTCGGCCAGACGCACCGCCGTGAACGCCACCGACACGGTGTGCGCGCCGATGCGCGTGTCGGTGCGCACGCGCTTGGCGACGGCGAAGGTGTGTTGCAGCAGGCGCTCCATCGGCGCGCGCAGGGTGTGCGCGGCGCGCGCGGACTGGTAGGCGTCCTTGACCTGGCCGAGGATCTGCGGCTCGCCCAGCACCATCGACTCCAGCCCGGTGGCGACGCGGAACATGTGCCGCACCGCCGCGTCCTCCTCGTGGCGATAGAGGAACTCGTCGAGCCGGGCCGCGGTCAAGCGATGGTGGCGGCGCAGCCATTCCAGCGGCGCCTGTTCCGCGCCGGGCGCCACCGAGCAGTACAGCTCGGTGCGGTTGCAGGTGGAGAGGATCAGCGCTTCCTCCACGCCCGGCAGTCCGGCCAGATCGGTCAGCGCCGCCGGCGTGTCCTCGGGCGCGAACGCCACCTGTTCGCGCAGGTCGAGCGGCGCGGTGAGGTGGTTGAGCCCTAGGGCGATCAGCGGCATGGCGCGCGGTGTGGATGCGACAATCGGCTAAGCTTGGCCTGCGCTCGGTGCGCGGCAGGCCAGCGGCGTGGCGCGCGGCGAAAGGCGCGCCGGCATGGGATGACGGAGGCGAATTGTGCGGAGCAGGCGTCGCAATATCAAGCAACTGCGGCAGTTTGCAGCAGGCGCGGCACTGACGCTCGCGGTGCTGGCCGGCTGCGCGCAATTGCCGCGGCGGCCGTCCTCCGCGCAGGCCCCGGCCGCCGCGCAGCCGCTGGCGACGCTGCAGGTGCCGGCCACGCCCGCCGACCGCGATCTCGCCGCGCAATTGATGGCGGGCGAGTTCGCGCTGGCCGGCAACCATCTGAAGGAGGCGGCGCAGGCCTACGCGCGCGCGGCGGCGCTGTCCAGGGATCCGCGCGTGGCCGAGCGCGCGGTCGGCCTGGCGATCGCCGTCAACGACGCCGACCTCGCAAACCGCGGCCTCGCGCGCTGGACCGCGCTGGGCGCCGACGCGGCGGGCCTCGCCCAGGCGCGCGCGCAACTGGCGATCAACCAGGGCAACCGCGAGGAGGCCGAGCGCCAGTTGCGCGCGCTGACCGCCACCGGCCAGGACGGCTGGCGCGCCTTCGGTCGCGTGCTGAACGGCGCGCGCGACACTGCCATGGCCGGCGCGCTGCTCGAGGCCGTGGCCACGCCCGAGCGCCTGTCGCCCAAGGACGAGAACCTGTGGGTGGCGATGAGCGAACTCGGCGAGAAGCTGGGCCGGCACGCCTACGCGCAGCGCATCGCCGACGCCGCGCTGCAGCGCTTCGGCGGCGCCGCCAGCTACGCCTGGGCCGCGCAACTCAAGCTGCAGGCCGGCGACAAGGCCGGCGCCAGGGCGTTGTGGGGCAAGGCGCTGGCGAAGTCGCCCAAGGACGCGCGGCTGCGCCTCGGCTACGCCAGCCTGCTCGGCGAACTGGGCGAGAACGCGGAAGCCGCGCGCGTGCTGGCGGCCGGTCCGCAGGACGCCACCACCTACGCCGCACGCGCCGCCTTCGCCGCGCGCGCCGACGACAAGCCCGCGCTGACGCGCCTGTACGGCGAGCTGAAGAAAGCGCCGCCGGATGTCCGCGACAGCAGCCGCTACCTGCTCGGCCAGATCGCCGAGCTGATCGGCCGCGACGCCGAGGCGCTGAAGTGGTACGAGCAGGTGCCGCCCGACGACGAGCACGCCTTCGACGCCGCCCAGCGCAGCGCCGTGCTGCTGGACAAGGCCGGACGCAGCGACGACGCCCACGCGCTGGCCCGCGAGCTGCAACAGGACTACGCCGGCGATCCGGCCCGCCAGCGCCAGGCCTATGCGCTGGACGCCGAGCTGTACGCGCGCGCCGACGCCAACGACCAGGCCGCGGAGGTGTACACCCGCGCGCTGGCGCTGTTCCCCGACGACACCGACCTGCTGTACGGCCGCGCGCTGGCCTACGCCGAGGGCGGACGCACCGCCGCGGCCGTGCGCGACCTGCGCCGCGTGCTGGAGCTCAAGCCCGGCGACGTCGACGCGATGAACGCGCTCGGCTACACCCTGGCCGACAGCAACCAGCGGCTCGACGAGGCCGAGGCCCTGCTGAAGCAGGCGCTGGCGAAGAAGCCGGACGAGCCCGCGCTGATCGACTCCTGGGGCTGGCTGCAATACCGCCTGGGCCATCTCGACCAGGCCGCGCAGTACCTCGCCAGGGCGTGGGGGGCGCGCAAGGATCCCGAGGTCGGCGCGCACTACGGCGAGGTGCTGTGGATGCGCGGCGAGAAGGGCGCGGCGCGCAAGGTGTTCGACGAGGCGCACAGGCTCGACCCGAAGAACCGCGCGCTGAACGCCACTCTGCAGCGGCTGCGTCCGTGATGCGCGCATCGCTTCGCGCGAGGCGCCTGCCGGCGGCGCTGATCCTGCTGGCGCTGGCCGCCTGCGCGCCGGTGGCGGTGCGCCGCGGCGGCGACGCCGAACTGCTCGCCGCGCAGGCCGCGCGCGAGCGCGCGCTGGCGCCGCTGGATCGCTGGTCGCTGACCGCGCGCATCGTCGTCTCCAACGGCAAGGACGGCGGCAGCGGCACGCTCGAATGGATGCAGGACGGCGCGGAGTACACCTTCGTCGTGCGCGCGCCGGTCACCGGCAAGAGCTTCCGCCTGCAGGGCGGTCCGGACGGCGCCGTGCTGGAAGGCCTGGACACGCAGCCGCTGCGCGACGCCGACGCCGAGCGCCTGCTGGCGCGCGAGCTCGGCTGGCACGTGCCGCTGGCCGAGCTGGCGGCGTGGGTGCGCGGCCTGCGCGCGCAAGGCCCGGCGGAACTCGCCTTCGGCGCCGACGGCCTGCCCAGCACGCTCGAGCAGGACGGCTGGAGGGTGGAGTACCGCGACTGGTACACCGACCGCCAGCCGCCGCTGCCGCAGAAGGTGTTCGCCGAGCGCGCGCCGTACCGCGTGCGCGTGGCGATCGAACGCTGGCAGTTGCCGTGAACGGCTGGAGCGCCTGGCCGGCGCCGGCCAAGCTCAATCTGTTCCTGCGCATCGTCGGCCGGCGCGCCGACGGCTATCACGAACTGCAGACCGTGTTCCGCCTGCTCGACTGGGGCGACACGCTGCGCCTGCGCGTGCGCGCGGACGGCCGCATCGAGCGCCACGACGCGCTGCCCGGCGTGCCCGCCGAGGCCGATCTCTGCCTGCGCGCCGCGCATCTGCTGAAAGAGGTCGCCGGCAGCGCGCGCGGCGCCGACATCGCGCTGGACAAGCGCATCCCGATGGGCGGCGGCCTCGGCGGCGGCAGCTCGGACGCGGCGACGGTGCTGGTGGCGCTGAACGAACTGTGGGGCACCGGCCTCGGCGAGGACGCGCTGGCCGCGCTGGGTCTGCGCCTCGGCGCCGACGTGCCGGTGTTCGTGCGCGGCCGCTCGGCCTGGGCCGAGGGCGTCGGCGAGCGGCTGACCCCGCTCGAACTGCCGCCGCGCGCCTACGTCGTGCTCGACCCCGGCGTGCAGGTGCCCACCGGGCCGCTGTTCCAAGCGCCTGAATTGACACGCAATGCCGCGCCGGCGACAATTTCGCGCTTTCTCTCCGGGGCGGCGACGGAGAACGCCTTCGAGCCGGTCGTGCGCGCGCGCTACCCCCGGGTGGCCGCGGCGCTGGACTGGCTCGGCGGGTTCGGTCCGGCACGGCTTTCCGGCAGCGGCGGCTGCGTCTTTCTCGAGACCGGCACGCGCGCCGAAGCCGAGGCCGTGGCGCGGCGCTGCCCCGCGGAATTCGCGGCCTGGGTGGCCGGCGGCGTGGACGTCTCGCCGCTGATCGCCGCGGTCGCAACGTTTCGCGCTGGGGCGTCGCCAAGCTGGTAAGGCACGGGATTTTGATTCCCGCATTCGCAGGTTCGAGTCCTGCCGCCCCAGCCATCGGTTGTGGTTCGCGGTGAAGCGATGAGCGTTTGCGGCTTCGAGCTACCGCCGCATGCCTCCGCGTCCCGCCATGGCCCGGCGAGGCCGCGGCGGCCCCTCGACGCGAGGGGGCTGATGGAGCGGGCAAGAGCGATTCTGGGCAGGGCGGTTTTGGCGGTCGTCACGACGAGGGGACGCGTGTGAATACGGCGGGTCTGATGCTGTTCACCGGCAATGCGCACCGCAAACTGGCGGAGAACGTCGCGCACCGCCTCGGCATACCGCTGGGCAAGGCCCTGGTCGGGCGCTTCTCCGACGGCGAGGTGCAGGTCGAGATCGAGGAGAACGTGCGCCGGCAGGAAGTGTTCGTGATCCAGCCGACCTGCGCGCCGACCGCCGACAACCTGATGGAGCTGCTGGTGCTGGTGGACGCGCTCAAGCGCGCCTCGGCCGCCACGGTGACCGCGGTGCTGCCGTACTTCGGCTACGCGCGCCAGGACCGCCGTCCGCGCTCGGCGCGCGTGCCGATCACCGCCAAGGTGGCGGCCAACATGATCGGCGCCGCCGGCACCGACCGCGTGCTGACGGTGGACATCCACGCCGACCAGATCCAGGGTTTCTTCGACCTGCCGGTCGACAACGTCTACGCCTCGCCGGTGCTGCTGGCCGACATCTGGCGCACGCAGGGCATGGACAACCTGATCGTGGTCAGCCCCGACGTGGGCGGCGTGGTGCGCGCGCGCGCGATCGCCAAGCGCCTGGACGATGCCGACCTCGCCATCATCGACAAGCGCCGTCCGCGCCCGAACGAGGCGACGGTGATGAACATCATCGGCGAGGTCGCGGGCAAGACCTGCGTGCTGGTCGACGACATCGTCGACACCGCCGGCACGCTGTGCGCGGCGGCCGCGGCGCTGAAGAAGAACGGCGCGCGCAAGGTGGTCGCCTACTGCACCCATCCGGTGCTGTCGGGGCCGGCGATCCAGAACATCAACGGCTCGCAGCTGGACGAACTGGTGGTCACCGACACCATCCCGCTGCGCGCCGAGGCGCAGGGCTGCGCCAAGATCCGCCAGCTCTCGGTGGCCGAGCTGCTGGCGGAGACGATCCGCCGCATCGCCTTCGGCGAATCGGTGAGTTCGCTGTACGTGGATTGAGATACGGGCGTTCGCGCCCCCACAGGCTCCCCTGGTCGCGGGGGAGTCACCCGGCCGCCGCGAGGCGGATCATGCAACAGAGGCTGTACTGAAATGGCTACGACTCACGAAATCACGGCCCAGGGCCGCAAGGACGAGGGGAAAGGTGCGAGCCGCCGCCTGCGTCGCGCGGGCATGGTGCCGGCGGTGGTGTACGGCGGCGGCGCCGCGCCGCAGAGCATCCAGCTCGAGCACAACAGCGTGCTGCTGGCCGCCAAGAACGAGTGGTTCTTCTCCTCGATCCTCGACCTCGCGGTCGACGGCAAGAAGCAGAAGGTGCTGGTGCGCGACCTGCAGAAGCATCCGTACAAGCTGCAGGTGCTGCACATCGACTTCCAGCGCATCAACGAGAACGAGGCGATCCGCCTGCGTGTGCCGCTGCACTTCCTGAACCAGGAGAAGTCGCCGGCGCACAAGACCTCGGGCGTGGTGATCTCGCACAACATGACCGAAGTCGAGGTGTCCTGCCTGCCGAAGGACCTGCCGGAGTACATCGAGGTCGACCTGGCCGACCTGAAGCAGGACGACATCATCCACCTGTCCGAGCTGAAGCTGCCGAAGGGCGTGGAGATTCCGGAACTGAAGCTCGGCAAGGAGCACGATCATCCGGTGGTCACCGCGCACGCGATGAAGGAAGAAGTCGAGGAAGCGCCGGCCGCCGCCGAGGGCGAGGCCGCCGCCGCGGCTGCCGCGGCTCCGGCCGCCGCCCCGGCCAAGGAAGAGAAGAAGTAATCCTGCGCGGGCCGGTGGCGTGCGCCGCGCTCGCGGCGCGCGTCACCGGCTTCGCGTTTGCGGAGCGCTATGGCGGGCATACGGCTGATCGTCGGCCTCGGCAACCCCGGCGCCGAACACCTGCGCACCCGGCACAATGCCGGCTTCTGGTTCGTCGACGCGCTGGCGAGCGGCGAGGACGCGCGCTGGGGACACGAGTCGAAGCTGCACGCCGATACCTGCAAGGTGCGCGTCGGCGGCGAGCCGGTGTGGCTGCTGAAGCCCGCCACCTACATGAACAAGAGCGGCATCGCGGTGGCGTCCGCGCTGCGCTACTACAAGATCGAGCCCGAGGCGTGCCTGGTCGCGCACGACGACCTCGACCTGCCGCCGGGCACTGCGTGCCTCAAGTTCGACGGCGGCCACGGCGGGCAGAACGGCCTGCGCGACATCATGGCCCACCTCGGCCACGGCAGGTTTCACCGCCTGCGCCTCGGCATCGGCCATCCCGGCCACAAGGACCGCGTCACGCCGTGGGTGCTGGGCCGGCCGTCGGCCGCCGACGAGGAGGCGATGCTCGACGCGGTCGCGCGCAGCCTGCACGTGCTGCCGCTTACGGTGGCGGGCGACTTCAACGAGGCGATGAAGCGGTTGCATACGGCGAATACGGGGAGTGGGCAGTAGGGAGTAGAGAGTAGAGAGTGGGGAATGGGGGATCCCGGTTTCGGTTCTCTCGGCCCTGTTCCCGGAACTCCGACTTTCCGTCCCGACCCCGCTTCCTACTTCCTATTTCCCACTTCCAGGTTCATCCATGGGCATCAAATGCGGCATCGTCGGCCTGCCGAACGTCGGCAAGTCGACCCTGTTCAACGCGCTGACCAAGGCGGGCATCGCCGCGGCCAACTTTCCGTTCTGCACGATCGATCCGAATGTCGGCGTGGTGCCGGTGCCGGATCCGCGTCTGGGCGCGCTGGCCGCGATCGTCAAACCTGCGAAGGTGGTGCCGACCGCGGTCGAGTTCGTCGACATCGCCGGCCTGGTCGCCGGCGCGTCCAAGGGCGAGGGCCTCGGCAACAAGTTCCTGGCGCACATCCGCGAGGTGGACGCGATCGCGCACGTAGTGCGCTGCTTCGAGCATCCCGACATCGTGCACGTCGCCGGCAGGATCGACCCGATCGCCGACATCGAGACCATCGACACCGAGCTGGCGCTGGCCGACCTCGAGTCGGTGGAGAAGGCGCTGAACCGCGTCGAGCGCGCGGCCAAGGCCAACGACAAGGAGGCGCTGGCCAAGCGGCCGGTGCTGCAGAAGCTCGCCGCCGCGCTCGATGCGGGCAAGCCGGCGCGTGCCGTCGGCCTCGACGCCGAGGAGAAGGCGCTGGTGCGCGACCTGTTCCTGCTGACGCTGAAGCCGCTGATGTACATCGCCAACGTGCGCGAGGACGGCTTCGCGGACAATCCTCACCTCGACAGGGTGTGCGCGCGCGCCGCGGCGGAAGGCGCCGAGGTGGTGCCTGTGTGCGCGGCGATCGAGGAGGAACTCGCGCAGCTCGACGACGCCGACCGCGACGCCTTCCTGCACGACATGGGCCTTTCGGAGCCGGGCCTGAACCGCGTGATCCGCGCCGCCTACAAGCTGCTCGGCCTGCAGACCTACTTCACCGCCGGCGAGAAGGAAGTGCGCGCGTGGACGGTGAAGAAGGGCGCGACCGCGCCGCAGGCCGCGGGCGTGATCCACACCGACTTCGAGCGCGGCTTCATCCGCGCCGAAACCATCGGCTACGACGACTTCATCAAGTACAAGGGCGAGGCCGGCGCCAGGGAAGCGGGCCGCCTGCGCCTGGAAGGCAAGGACTACGTGGTGCAGGAAGGCGACGTCCTGCACTTCCGCTTCAACGTCTGAACGCGCGCGGCTTGACCCGCCTTCGCGAGCGGCGGGAGACTGCGCCCGGCGCGACAGCGAGGCGGACGATGGCGACCCGGACATCCCAGCGCACGCCGCGGGCCTCCCGGTCCGCGGCCGAACGCAAGGCCGGCGGCGCGGCGAAACGCGCGCGCCGCTTGGCGCCGCCGGCACGCGCTGCGCGCAAGGCCGCACGCACCGCCGCCGGGAAGCCGGCGACCCGGCCCGGCGCGCGCGGCCGTTCGCCCGGCAAGAAGCCGGAGGCGCGAACGGCGGCGAAGCCGAAGCGCGTGCCGGCGAAGACCGCACGCACGGCAAGGAAACCCGCCGCGGCGGTCCGGCGCGCGGGCGCCGTCTCTCGCGCGCGCGGATCCGCCGCGAAACCCGCGTCACCGTCCCGTCGCGCGACCGCGCCGCGCGCGGCGGCCGGAGCGCCGCCGCCCGTTCCGCCGCCGCCGTTCGAACTCGCCGAGACTTCCGCGCAGTTCCCCTGCGGCGACGCCGCCGTGCGCGCCGCCACCGGCCATGGCTGGCAGGAATGGCTGCGCCTGCTCGAAATGGACGGGCTTGCGCTCGCCGCCGGGCGGCCCGCGCACGGCGAGATCCGCGCCGCCGTGCAGCGGCTGATGCCCGCGCTGGACGACTGGTGGACGCAGACGGTGGCGGTGGGTTACGAGCGCGCGCGCGGCCTGCGCGCGATGCACCAGAACAGCCGCGGCGAGTTCCAGGCCACGGCGGCGAAGACCTTCGCCGCGCCGGCGTTCGCCGCGTTCGCGGCCTGGGCGGACGATGCGCTGCGCCGCCGCTGGCTGGATGCGCCCGGTCTCGAGGTGACCAAGGTCAATCCCGGCAAGAACATCCGCGCGCGCTGGCCGGACGGCGCGCTGCTCGACATCCGTTTCACCGACAAGGGGCCGGCGCGCTGCCAGGTGGTCGTCGACACCGTCAAGCTGACCGACGCGGAAGCGATGGCCGCGGCGAAGGCCTACTGGCAATCGCAGTTCGCCCGCCTGGCGGCGTTTCTCGGCGCCTGACGCGCCATCACCAGGGAGATACCGATGCCCGGACATCAGCGCGAGGTCACCTTCCGCTTCCTTGCCCAGCCCACCGACGTCAATTTCGGCGGCAAGGTGCACGGCGGCATGGTGATGAAGTGGATCGACCAGGCCGGCTACGCAGGCGCGGTGGCCTGGAGCGGCGCTTACTGCGTGACGGTGGCGGTCGGCGGCATCCAGTTCGTGCAGCCGATCCTGATCGGCGACCTGGTGACGGTGCGCAGCAAACTGATCCACACCGGCACCTCCAGCATGCACTTCGCGGTGGACGTGCTGGCGCGCGACCTCAAGGCGCAGGACGAGCGCCTCGCCACCAGTTGCGTGATCGTGTTCGTCGCGCTGGACGCCCCCGACGGCAAGCCGACGCCGGTGCCGAGGTGGGAGCCGCGCGACGCCGATGACCGCCGGCTGGCCGATTACGCGCAGCGGCTGATCCGGCTCAGCAAGGCGATGGAGGCGGAGGTCGCCGGATACCGTCAGCCGGCCGTCACGGCGTGATCGAGGGAAGCTCAGAACGTCAGGGTGGCGACCAGATTGTCGGCATAACTGCCCGGCGCGACGTCCTGGGCCGGCGGCAGATTGCCGTACACGGTGATGCTGTGGGCAACGCCCGCGGTCAGGCCGCCGCCTCCACAGGGGTCGCGACGGCTGCCGCGGTAGCACAGCGTCATCGGCAGCGTGCCCGCGCTGCCGTCGCCGAACACGGTGGTGTAGGCGGCGTCGAGGTAAAGGTTGTAGCGCAGCACGTCGCCACCGCCGCGCAGGGTGCGCGCGGCATAGCTGCCGCTGCTGCCGATCGAGAGGCTCAGCGTCGCGGTGAAGCCGTTGCGGCGCTCGCCGCCGGTGCGCGCGCTGCAGGTGACCGTCAACGTGCCGTTGGCGGTGTCGGCGCCGGCCGCCAGCGGGTCGTAGACGCCGAAGCCGAGGCCGGCGGTGGAGAAACTGCATTGCGCGCCGCGCGCCGGCATCGCCAGCAGTGCGCAGGCGATGACCGCCGCGCCGGCGAGGCGCGTACCGCATCGCGCCATGGCGCGGCCGGAGCGGGCGGACATGTCGTTGCGTTCGCGCCGGGCAGGCATGGCCGTTCCCGCCTCAGAACGTCACCGTGACCACGATGTTGTCGGCGTAGCCGCCTGGACTGACGTCCTGGCTGCCGGGCAGGGCGCCGTAGACCGGAATGCTCACCGGCGAGTTCGCCGGGTCGCCGCCGCAGTTGTTGAAGAAACCGGTGAAGCATTTGGCCACGCGCTGCGTGCCGCCGCTGCCGTCGCCGAACACGGTGGTGAGAGCCGGATCGACGTAGAGGTTGTAGCGCAGCGACTCGGCGCCCTGGCGCAGGGTGCGCGCGGCATAACTGCCCGAACTGCCCGTGGACAGGCTTATCTGCGCCTGGATGCCGACGAGCAGGTCGCCGATGCTGGTGTAGCTGCATGCCAACTGCAAGGCGCCGTTGGCGGTGACCGGCGCGGTGCTCGGGTAGCCTGCCAGCGGGTCGTAGACGCCGAAACTCAGCCCGCTGGTGGAGATGCTGCACTGCGCGGCGCGCAGCAGCGGACTGGCGAACAGCGCGCCGAACGCGAGCATCGCCAGGATGGCGTAGCGCAAGGGGCGATTCAGGGAGCGGGTTCGGGCGTGCATGTCACCTCCCCCAGGTTGCGGATCGGCGCCGTCGACGCCGGTACGTCGAGCGCGCAGCGCGCGTAGGCGCCTTCGTGGTGCAGCCGCGCCTCGTAGCGGCCCGCGGCGAGGTCGCCGAAGTAGAAGCTGCCGTCGGCGCCGACCGGCGAGCGCAGTACGGTGCCGTCGACTTCCATCTCCAGGGTACCGTAGCGCACCGCCTGGTCCTGCAGCCGCAGCCGCCCGCGCACCGCCTGCAGCGGATGCACGTCGAAGCGCACCACCGTGCCGCCGAAGCGCGGCACGCTGACGGTTGCGGCAGTGCTGCCGACCGCATACTGCGCCGGCACGTCGGCCTGGTCGAGGCCGATGCGGTTGGCCTGGTAGGGCAGCAGGCCCGGCACCAGCACGTCGCCGCGCTGGTCGGTGCTGCCGACCGTCTGGTTCTCGCGGGTGATGTCGACGCCGGCCATGCCCGGCACCTCGACCAGCGCGTAGCTGCCGTCCAGCGGGCGCCCGGCGAACACGCGTCCGTCCAGCGCCAGCAGGCTGCCGGACACCAGCAGGTCGCCGTCGCTGCGACCGGCGAAGCGGGTGCCGATGGCGGCGACGCGCGCGTAGGCGTTCTGGTAGTCCAGTTCGGCGCGGCCGGTGAGACCGTCCGGACCGTGGCTGGCGTCGAGCGCGTAGCCGTAGCCGGTGTCGCTGGGCAGCGAGCGTTGCGCGGAGACGCCGTAGCTGGTGCCGGCATCGTCGTGCGCGGCGTTGACGCCGATGCTGCCGCGGCCGAGCGGGATCACCAGGTTGGCGAAGGCCTGCGTGTCGGCCGGATCGCGATCGGTGCGCGAGCGGGTCAGCGCCAGCAGCAGCGTCGCGCCGTAGCCGAGACGCAGCGAACCGCTGAGGCCCTCGCTGCGCTGGCGCGTGCCGTCGGCGAAGGCGACGTCGCCGATGCTGGCCTGCAGCGTGAAGCGTTCCAGCGGCGACCAGCTGGCGTTGAAATAGCGCTGGCTGCGCACGCGCGCGAGGGCGAAGTCGTCGCCGAGCCGGCGGTAGTCGCGGCTGTAGAGCTGCACGCCGGCGGCGAAGCCGAAACGGCGGCCGACGTAGTCGTAGGCGTACGCCTGGCCGGCACCCTCCGCGCCGTCGGCGCGGCTGGCGGCGAGCGCCAGGTGCAGATAGCCGACCGGCAGGCGGATGTCGGCCGAGGGGCCGGCGTTGACGAGTTGCCTGCCGGCCTCGATGCGGTAGCCCGCGGTCAGCCAGTCGCTGAGGCCCCAGCGCTGGCGCGCCAGCAGGGCGGGGCGCCCGCTGTCGTAGCGGCCGCTGTCCTGCGAGGGCCGTTCGACGCCGAGCTGGAAGGCGTATTCGCTGAGGCCGGGCGCCAGCGCGGCGGTGGCGCCGTAGAAGCTCTGCTGCAGCTCGCGCGTGCCGCCGAACGGATCGTGCACCACCACGCGCACGTCGTTGCTGCCCGGGCCGAGGCCGAGGTTCGCCAGGCTGAACGGTCCGGCGCCGACCGCCCGCTGGGCGACCAGCACGCCGTTCTGGTAGACGTCGATGGTGCCGGGGGCCTGCAGCACGCCGGAAATGGTCGGCTGCGGGAAGGTGATCAGGTAGGGATCGAGATCGAACGCGCGGCTGACGCCGATGCCGCCGATCAGGGCGGTGCCGCCGAGGCCGTCGCCGGAGAAGGCGAATTGGTCGCCCGCGGTCCAGCGGCGCATGTGGTCGAGATCGTCGTACTCGTAACGGGTCAGGCCGCGGCTCCAGCCGCCGTGCTGCAGCCAGGTGGCCGTGCTGCGCAGCACGGCGACGCCGCGGCTCCAGCCGCCGTCGAGGAACAGGGAGCTGCGACCGGCGCTGCCGATGTCGGCGGCGTAGTTCGCGTAGACGCTCGGCACCGAAGCCGGCGGCAGGCGGCGCGCGGCCGGGTTCACCGCCACCTGCTTGGCGCTCCACGCCTCCGCCGGCAGGGTCAGGTCGAGCCGCGTGCCCGCGGCGTCCATGCTGGCGCGGGCGCCGTGCACCAGCGCGGCGATGTCGACGAAGCGGTGGCCGGCGATCGTCGTTGCCGGGACGTTGCCGGTGGGGATGTCGGCGCGCGCCAGCGCGTCGGCGTCGATCAGGTAGTGGCCGTCGCGCAGCACGACGAAGCTGCTGCCGAGGCAGCGCCCGTTGATGCACAGATCGAGCAGCAGCCGCTGGTCCTGGGCGTGCGCGCGGAGGGCGGCGGCCAGGGCCAGCGCGCTCAGGGCGAGGGCGTGCCGGCGGCGCACGTGCGTTCGTCCGCGACGGGATGTTCGACAGCCGCGTCGCTCTCGGCGAGGCGCAGCCGGACCCGCCGCGCCTGCCGACAGGCCTCGGCGGGCACCGCAAGCTGCAGGGGCAGGGTGCGGTCGGCCAGGACGTAGCCGGCCTCGATGTCCTTGCTGAACAGCGTGCGGCCGTGCGCGTCCAGCAGGGACACGCCGGCGGTCTGCGGGTCGAGGCGGCGGTTGCCCGCATTGGCCAGGGCGAGATGCAGCCGGCCCTGTTCCAGGCGCGCCTCGGCGAGACGCGGCGCGGCTTTGGCGCCCGCGGGTTCGACGAACACCGGCAGGCTGACCCGGGTCAGCACGCGCAAGCGCACCTGGCCTTCGCCGGCATCGTCCTCCCCGGGCAGTTCGTTGATCAGCAACCGGTAGGCCCGTTCGACGTCGGTGACCGGCGTCAGCGTGCCCACGCGCAACTGCGCGCTGCCGTTGACGGGGATCTCGAGCAGCAGCGGCGTGGCGATCAGTTCGTCGGTGGGCTCGGTCTGCCAGGCGCCGGCGGCGTCCATCGTCCAGCGGGTGGTGTCCACCTGCAGGCGCAGCGGCGCGGCGCCGTCGTTGTGCAACGCCAGGATCTCCGCCGGATGCCTGCCGTCCAGTTCCACCCGCAGCGGATTGATCGAGAAATTGGCCGCCGTCGCCGTGCCGGCGCCCGCCGCGCCGAGGCCGAGCGCCGCGGCGGCCGCAGGTCCCATCAGCTTGCGGGCGAGGCGCGAAAACATGGCTGGACTCCAGGGGAGCGCGGCGGCCGGCGGCCGCCGCGCTGCGTGCGGACGGTCAGAACGTGACCGTGACGGACACGGTGTCGGTGTAGCTGCCAGCCGGCACGTCCTGGCCGGCCGCGACGCGGCCATAGGTGGTCAGCGTGATCGGCGAGGCGATGCCCGTCGAGGTGAACGAGGCCTGGTTGGTGGCGTCGCAGCCCCACGGCTGGCTGCGGGCGGCGTCCTTGTAGATGGCATAGCCGAGGCGGTTGCTGCCGCCGTCGGTCATCTGCCGCGACGGCGACGCGCAGGTGGAGCCGGTGGCGGGATTGGCGCCCTGGTTCAGGGTCACCGCGGCATTGGTGTTCTTGGTGCAGCGCACCTGCACGGAGCCGGAGGCGTCCAGGGGCGTGGTGTTGTTGGCGCCGGCGGGGTCGTAGTTGCCGAACCCGATGTTGTTGGCCGCGACCACCTTGCACGAGTTGATCACCGTGGCGGTGACGTTGAAGGTGGCGGAGTCGGTGCCGGCCTGGGCCTGGACGCCGATGCCCGCCAGCGCCAGGCCGGCGGCGATGAGAGCGGTCTTGATCTTCATAGCGGTGTCGAACCCTCTGGTCTGGTTATGTGAAGCCGAAAAAACGCGGTGCGCGGTTGATGCTTGCCTTCGGTCCCCTACTGCGATTCCACCCCGAGACTCCCCCGGAAGTCGCCGAAGGCCGGGTGCGGCACGGAAACCGCGGTGCCGCTGACGAACGAGCGAGGGGCGTGCCAGCACGTGTCCGGCGACACAAACTGGGAAATTTATCACAAATTTGTTTACAGTCCGGCCCGGCCTACAAGGCTTTGTGGCGTCGATCACGTTCGCGAAGGGGGCGGGCCGGGTTGCCGGGACGGGCGGCGCCACGCGGCACCGGGGGAATGCGGGCGAGGGTGCGCGCCGTCCAGTGTCACATCCGGGCGCGGAGCGGCAGGTTGCGCGCCGCCCTCGGGCGCATGGCGCGCTGTTGACATGCATGAACGGTGCCGCGAGAATACCGCTTCTTTGTTGGAGGGATACCCAAGCGGCCAACGGGGGCAGACTGTAAATCTGCTGGCTTACGCCTTCGGTGGTTCGAATCCACCTCCCTCCACCAGCTGCATCTCCGCGTCGGGCGGGAGTAGTTCAATGGTAGAACCTCAGCCTTCCAAGCTGATGGTGCGGGTTCGATTCCCGTCTCCCGCTCCATTGAAGTCCCGGCGGCGCGGAACCGTGCTCATGTAGCTCAGTCGGTAGAGCACTTCCTTGGTAAGGAAGAGGTCGCTGGTTCGATTCCAGTCATGAGCACCACCTCCCACGAGGTCGCCGGAACGCTGCAGTCATCCACCCACCACCTGAGCCTGTCGGGGTTTAGCACGCATGTCCAAGGAAAAGTTCGAGCGTAAGAAGCCGCATGTGAACG
>NZ_DF970227.1 GCF_000953855.2 Mizugakiibacter sediminis | reverse complement strand
AAACCTATTGGGTCTTTCGCCGTCCACCGCCCCGTCTCCGGGTCGTAATCCCGCGCCCCGAACCGGATCAGCCCGATGTCGCGGTCGTACAGCCCGCCCGCAAACCCGAACGGCTGGAAGCCCGGGTTCGTGTCCTGCGTGATGCGGCCCCATGCGTCGTA
>NZ_DF970226.1 GCF_000953855.2 Mizugakiibacter sediminis | reverse complement strand
GGCCACGGTGGCGCCCGGCGCCGGTGCCGCGGCAGCGGCCGGCTGCGGCGCGGGCGCGGCAGGCGCCTTCGGCGCCTCGGCCTTGGCGGGCGGCGGCGCCGCAGCGGCGGCCGGCGCACCCTCGGCGGTCTCGATCAGCGCCACCACCGTGCCCTCGGCGACGGTGTCGCCGACCTTCAGCCGCAGTTCCTTGACCACCCCCGCGAACGGCGCCGGCACCTCCATCGTCGCCTTGTCCGATTCCAGCGTGACCAGACCCTGGTCCTTCTTCACGCTGTCGCCCGGCTTCACCAGCACCTCGATCACCGGCACGTCCGTGTGGTTGCCGATGTCCGGAACCTTGGCTTCGCGAATATCCGGCATTGCTGCCTCCGAGCAACGTGGGGGAACGGGAGCTGCCAAGTTTCGCCCATTTCGACGGGCTTCGTCATGTACCGCCGGTCGTTGCTGCGCATACGTATGCGCACGGCTACAGTGACCGGGCTCAATTCCGTCCGGGGAGACGCCATGCTGCGCACGCTCTGTTTCGCCCTGCTTTCCACCCTCGCCGCCGCCGCCGCCGCGGACGCGCCGGCCACGCCGCAGCGCATCGCCGTCAAGGCCGCGCACTGGCTCGACGTCGAAGCCGGCCGCGAGCGCGGCCCGGTGGTGGTCGTGATCGAAGGCGACCGCATCAAGGAGGTGCGCGAGGACGGCCAGGCGCCGGCCGACGCCAGGCTGATCGACCTCGGCGACGCCACCCTGCTGCCCGGCCTGATCGACGTGCACACGCACCTGACCGGCGATCCCACCGAGATCAAGGGCGATTACTACGAGGCGATCCTCAAGCGCAGCGCGATCGACGCGGCGATCCTCGCCCACCTCTACGCCAAGCGCACGCTGGACGCCGGTTTCACCACCGTGCGCAACGTCGGCGCCGACGACTACGTCGACGTCGCCCTGCGCAACGCCATCGACCGCGGCGACATCCCGGGGCCGCGCATGCTGGTCTCCGGCCCGGCGATCGGCGCCACCGGCGGCCACGCCGACGACACCACCGGCTTCTCGCCGTGGATCGAGTTCCACACCGTCGACGGCGTCGCCGACGGCGTCGACGCGGTGCGCCACAAGGTGCGCGAGAACGTCAAGAACGGCGCAGACGTGATCAAGTTCATGGCCAGCGCCGGCGTGCTCAGCATGGAGGCCTCGGTCGGCGCGCCGCAGTACACGCAGGCGGAGATGGACGCGATCGTCGACGAGGCGCACCGCTGGGGCAAGAAGGTGGCGGCGCACGCGCACGGCGCCGAGGCGATCAAGATGGCGATCCGCGCCGGCGTCGACTCGGTCGAGCACTGCAGCCTGATCGACGCCGAGGGCCTGAAGCTGGCCAGGCAGCGCGGCACCTACCTCGACTTCGACGTCTACAACGACGACTACATCCTCGGCGAGTACGCCAAGAAGGGCTTCCCGGCCAGCACCATCGAGAAGGAGAAGCTGGTCGGCCGCCTGCAGCGCGAGAATTTCCGCCGCGCCGTGCAGGCCGGCGAGAAGATGGCCTTCGCCACCGACGCCGGCGTCTATCCGCACGGCTGGAACGGCAAGCAGTTCGCCAAGATGGTCGAGTGGGGCATGACGCCGATGCAGGCGATCCAGGCCGCCACCTGGAACGCCGCCGACCTGCTCGGCTGGCGCGACCGCGTCGGCGCGATCAAGCCCGGGCTGTACGCCGACCTGGTCGCCGTCGACGGCGATCCGCTGAAGGACGTGTCGATTCTCGAACGCGTCGGCTTCGTGATGAAGGGCGGCGAGGTCGACAAGAACGCGCTACGCTGAACGCATGAGCAGCGCCGCGCCCGGGTCCGCGACCGAACGCGCCGCTGCGGCCGTCCGTCACGCCGCAGCGGCCCGTGCCGCTGCGGCGATCGCGCCGCGCGCGCCGCGCCGCACCTTCCTGCTGACGGTGATACTGGTCGCCGCGGCGCTGGCGCTGCTGAATTTCGGCCATCGCGCGCTGGACGACATCACCGTTGGCCGCAGCGGCCGCTTCGGCACGCTGCTGATCGAGGAACTCACCGGCGCCTACACCGCGGCGCTGCTGTTGCTGCCGGTGATCGCCTGGGCGCGCCGCCACCCCGTGGCGCACGGGCGGATGCTGCGTGCGCTGGCGGCGCACGCGGCCGGCGTCGTGCTGTTCTCGCTGGCGCACACCAGCCTGCTGTGGGCCAGCCGTTCGGCGGTGTTCGCGATGTTCGGGCTCGGTCGCTACGACTACGGCGACATGCCGTGGCGCTACGCGATGGAGTTTCCCAACGACGTCATCGTCTACGCGCTGATGGTCGGCCTGACCTGGCTGGCCGACCGCCTGCGCGCCAACCGCGAGCGCGAGCTGCGCGCCGCGCGGCTGGAAGCGGCGCTGGCCGAATCGCGCCTCGACGCGCTGCGCCTGCAACTCGCGCCGCACTTCCTCTTCAATTCGCTGAACGCGGTCGCGGCGACCATGTACGACAGCCCGCGCGCCGCCGACGAGATGCTGGCGCGCCTCGGCGACCTGCTGCGCGCCACGCTGGCCAGCAATCCCGGCAACGAGCACGCGCTGGCCGAGGAACTGCGCCTGCTCGAGCTCTACCTCGACGTCCAGCGCGCGCGCTTCGGCGCACGGCTGGACGCGCGCGTCGAGGTGCCGGCGGAACTGGCCGCGGCGCGCGTGCCGTTCCTGCTGCTGCAGCCGCTGGTCGAGAACGCGATCGAGCACGGCGCGGATCCGGCCGACGGCCGCGCCCGCGTCGAGATCGGCGCGCGCCGCGACGGCGAGGCGCTGGAACTCGTCGTGCGCGACCACGGCCCCGGCCCGCGCGGCCCTGCGCGCGACGGCCACGGCATCGGCCTCGCCAACACGCGCGCG
>NZ_DF970225.1 GCF_000953855.2 Mizugakiibacter sediminis | reverse complement strand
CGGCGCGCGATGCGGCCAGCGGCGCGCGCGTCGCCGCCGCGGCCGCCGCAGGCGCGGCGGCGGGAGGCGTCGCCGCGACGGCTTCGTCGCCCTCCGGTTCCTGCGTCCGCGCCGTCTCGGCCTGGCCCGCGGCTTCGCGGATCAGCGCCTCGTCGTAATCGATCGCGGCGATGATCTCGATCCCCTCGGCGAGCCGACGCGAGGAGAGGATCACCGCGTCGGGGCCCTGCTCGTCGCGCACCCGCGCCATCGCCTGACGCATGTCCGATGCCACGAATCGCTTGATCTTCATACCGTCCCCTGTTCCCGCTCGCGGCGATCCGGCGATCGCCGCTCAACGAAAGCGCATCCGCGTTTCAGCGTCCCAGCGTCGCCACCAGCCGCACGCGCCGGTTGTCCGGCACTTCGTTGTAGGCCAGCACGTGCAGGCCGGGCGCCGCATGGCAGGTGAACCGCGCCAGCCACGGCCGCAGTTGCGGCGCCGTCAGCAGCACGGCGGGCTCGCCCGCCATCTCCTGGCGGCGCGCGGCGTCGGCGACGTTCTGCTGCAGACGCTCCGCCAGCCGCGGCTCGACGGCGGCACCTGCCGGGCCGCCGCCCGCGAGGCTCTGCAGCAAGATCTGTTCCAGCTCCGGCGCCAGCGTGAAGACGGGCAATTCCGCGCCCAGGCCGGCGATTTCCTGCACGATCTGCCGGCCCAGCGCGACGCGCACCTGCGCGGTGAGCGCGCCGGGATCCTGACTCTGCGCCGCGTGTTCCGCCAAGGATTCGACGATGGTGCGCAGGTTGCGGATCGGCACGCGCTCGGCCAGCAGGTTCTGCAGCACCTTGACCACCGCGCCGAGGCCGAGCCGCTTCGGCACCAGGTCCTCGACCAGCTTCGGCGCGCTCTGCGCCAGGCGGTCGAGCAGCTGCTGCACTTCCTCGTGGCCGAGCAGCTCGTGCGCGTGCGTCTGCAGGATCTGCGAGAGGTGCGTCGCCACCACCGTCGACGGATCGACGATGGTGTAGCCGAGGCTCTGCGCCTGCTCGCGCGCGCCGGACTCGATCCACACCGCTTCCAGACCGAACGCCGGATCCTTGGTGGGAATGCCGACCAGCGTGCCGTGCACGCGGCCGGGGTTGATCGCCAGCAGGCGGTCGGTGAACACCTCCGCCTCGCCGACCGGCACGCCGAGCAGGGCGATGCGGTAGCCGTTCGGCGACAGGTCGAGGTTGTCGCGGATGTGCACCGCCGGCACCAGGAAGCCGAGTTCCTGCGACAGCTTCTTGCGCACCGCCTTGATGCGCCCCATCAGCTCGCCACCCTGGTTGCGGTCGACCAGCGGGATCAGCCGGTAGCCGACCTCGAGGCCGATCACGTCGACCGCGGTGACGTCGTCCCAGCCGAGCTCGGCCGGCTCGCCGGGCGCGGCGGCGACCGCGGCCGCCTCGGCCGGCGCTTCCTCCGCCGGCGCCGCGCGGCGCTTGGCCAGCAGCCAGGCGCCGCCGACGCAGGCGGCGCCGAGCAGCAGGAACGCCACGTTCGGCATGCCCGGCACCACGCCCATCACGCCCAGCACCACGCCGGCCACCGCCAGCGCCTTCGGTTGGCCGAACACCTGGCCGACCACCTGCTTGCCCATGTCCTGCGCGCGCGAGACGCGGGTGACGATCACCGCGGTGGCGATCGACAGCATCAGCGCCGGCACCTGCGCGACCAGACCGTCGCCGATGGTCAGCAGCGTGTAGTTGTGCAGCGCGTCGCCGACCGACAGGCCGTGCTGCAGCACGCCGACGGCGAAGCCGCCGACGATGTTGATGAACAGGATCAGGATGCCGGCGGTGGCGTCGCCGCGCACGAATTTGCTGGCGCCGTCCATCGCGCCGTAGAAGTCGGCTTCCTCGCGCACTTCCTGGCGGCGCTCGCGCGCCTGCTCCTGGGTGAGCATGCCGGCGTTGAGGTCGGCGTCGATCGCCATCTGCTTGCCGGGCATGGCATCCAGAGTGAAGCGCGCGGTCACCTCGGAGACGCGCGTCGCGCCCTTGGTCACCACCACGAAGTTGATGATGGTGAGGATGGCGAACACCACCAGGCCGACGGCGAAGTTGCCGCCGATCACGAACTCGCCGAACGCCTCGATCACCTTGCCGGCCGCGCCCGGACCGCCGTGGCCGTGCATCAGCACCACGCGCGTGGAGGCGACGTTCAACGCCAGCCGCAGCAGCGTGCCCATCAGCACCACGGTGGGGAACGCGGCGAAGTCGAGCGGCCGCAGCACGTACACCACCGCCAGCAGGATCACCAGCGACAGCGCGATGTTGAAGGTGAACAGCAGGTCGAGCACGAACGGCGGCAGCGGCAGCATCATCATCGCCAGCGCCACCAGCACCACCAGCGGCGCGCCGAGGCCGCGGCGGGCGGAGCTCTTGAAGGTGTCGAACAGCGTTGCGGCAACGGCGGCCATGGCGACGGTCCTGCTCAGCGTGGGTTCTGCGGATCAAGCGCGGGATCGATCTCGGGCACCGGCGGCGGCGGTGCCGGCTGGCCGGCGGCGGCCGCCGCCTTCAGCCGGTACACGTAGGCCAGCACCTGGGCGACGGCGACGTACAGCGCGGCCGGGATCGGCGCGCCGAGCTCGGTGGAACGGAACAGCGCGCGCGCCAGCGGCGGCGCTTCCACCGTCGGTATGCGATGGCGCGCGGCGACGTCGCGGATCTGCGCGGCGACGATGTCGGCGCCCTTCGCCACCACCACCGGCGCGCGCATGCGCGCCTCGTCGTAGCGCAGCGCCACCGCGTAGTGCGTGGGGTTGGTCACCACCACGTCGGCGCGCGGCACTTCCTGCATCATGCGCCGGCGCGCCAGCTGCTGCTGCACGTTGCGGATGCGGCCCTTGACCTCGGGGCTGCCCTCGGTCTCCTTGTATTCCTGCTTCAGTTCCTCGCGGCTCATGCGCATGCGCCGCGCGTAGTCGTAGAGCTGCCAGGGCACGTCGACCGCGGCGATCAGCAGCAGCGAACCGGCCAGCGCCAGCGACGCCCAGCCGACCAGCGACAGCGCGCGCAGCGCGCCCGCCCGCACCGGTCCCGTGCCGGTGGCGAGCAGCTGCGGCGCGAGCTGCCACAACAGCAGCGCGGTGACGCCGGCGGCGACGGCGAACTTGGCCAGCGCCTTGACCAGTTCGACCACGCCGCGCAGGGCGAAGATGCGGCCGAAGCCGGCGACCGGATCGAGTCGCTCGAACTTGAAACCGAGCGCCTCGCCGCTGAACGTCCAGCCGCCCAGCGCCAGCGGCGCCAGCAGCGCGGCGGCGGTGGCCGTGCCCAGCACCGGCGCGACCAGCTTCAGCGCCGCCAGCGCGGCGGCGCCGAGCGCCGCGGTGAGCGCGCGCGGATCGGCCAGCGCCTCGCGCGGGATCGCGAAGCCGCCGTGGCACAGCGCCAGCAGCTGCGCGCCGATGTTCGCGCGCGTCGCCAGCAGCGCGCCCAGCGCGGCCAGCGTCACCGCGGCGGCGGTGAAGTCGCGCGAGCGCGGGACGTCGCCCTTCTCGCGCGCCTCGCGCAGGCGTTTTTCCGACGCCTGTTCGCTACGTTCCTGGCCGTCGCGTTCGTCGGCCATCGCTCACGGCCTCGCCGCCACGAGGGCGCGCAGCAGTTCGAACGCGGCGTCGGTCAGCGACGCCACCGCGGCCTGCAAGCCGCCGAGGCTCAGCCACACCACCACGAAGCCGAGCGACAGCGTCACCGGGAAGCCGACCGCGAACAGGTTCAGCGACGGCGCGGCGCGGCTCATCACGCCGAAGCCCATGTTCACCACCAGCATCGCCGCCACCGCCGGCAGCGCCACCGCCAGCGCGCCTTCGAACAGCCGCGCGCCGAAGGCGACCAGCGCGTGCAGCGCGTCGGCGCCGAACGCGACGCCCACCGGCAGCGTGCGGAAGCTGTCGCCGAGCAGCGCGATCAATGCGAGATGGCCGTCCATCGCCAGGAACAGCAGCGTCGCCAGCAGCAGGTAGAACTGGCTCAGCATCGGCTCCGAGGTGCCGCTCTGCGGATCGACCACCTCGCCGTAGGACAGGCCCATCGTCAGCGCGACAAGGTGCCCGCCGAAAGCGACCGCCTCCAGCACCAGCCGCAGCGCGAAACCGATCGCCGCACCGATCAGCACCTGCTGCGCCATCGTCGCCAGGCCGGCCGGGGCGAGCGCCGACGGCAGCGCGGACTGCAACGGCAGCGTCGGCGCCAGCAGCAGCGCCAGCAGCAGCGCGAACGCCGCGCGGATGCGCGCCGGCACGTTGCGCCCGCCGAGGACCGGCGCGGTCAGCATCAGGCCGCCGATGCGCCCGAGCGGCCACGCCACACGTTCCGCCCAGACGACGAGATCGGCCAGCGCGAGCTGCATGCGGCTACCCCACCATGCCCGGCAGGCCTTCGATCAGCGCGCGCGTGAAATCGATCAGCGTGCGCAGCATCCACGGCCCGGCGATCACCAGCACCAGCGCCAGCCCGATCAGCTTGGGGATGAAGCTGAGCGTCATCTCGTTGATCTGCGTGGCGGCCTGGAACATGCCCACCACCAGGCCGATCGCCAGCGCGGTCAGCAGCAGCGGCGCCGCCAGCAGCATGGTCAGCACCAGCGCGTGGCGGCCGATCTCGATGACGGATTCCGGCGTCATCGGCGCGCCCTCAGTAGAAGCTCGCCGCCAGCGTGCCGACGATCAGCGTCCAGCCGTCGACCAGCACGAACAGCATGATCTTGAACGGCAGCGAGACGATCATCGGCGAGACCATCATCATGCCCATCGACATCAGCACGCTGGACACGACGAGATCGATCACCAGGAACGGGATGAACAGCAGGAAGCCCATCTGGAACGCGGTCTTCAGCTCGCTGGTGACGAACGCCGGCACCAGCACGCCGAGCGGCACGTCGTCCTTCGAGGCGTAGCCGTCGCCGTGCGCCAGCCTGGTGAAGAGTTGCAGGTCCGGCTCGCGGGTCTGGTCGAGCATGAAGCGGCGGAACGGCTGCGCCGCCGCCTCGAACGCCTGCTGCTCGCCGAGCTTGCCGTCCATGTACGGCTGCACGCCGTTCTGCCAGGCGGCGGACAGCACCGGCGACATGATGAAGAAGGTGAGGAACAGCGCCAGGCCCAGCAGCACCTGGTTGGGCGGCGTCTGCGCGGTGCCGAGCGCCTGGCGCAGGAAGCCGAGCACGATGATGATGCGCGTGAACGAGGTCATCATCAGCAGGATCGCCGGCAGCAGCGTCAGCGCGGTCAGCGCCAGCAGGATCTGCACGCTCAGCGTCCAGGTCTGGCCGCCGCCCGGCGCGGCGTTGACGGTGACCATCGGCAAGCCGGCGGCCAGCGCCGGCAGCGGCGCCAGCAGCAGCAGGACGGGCAGCGCGCGCCTCATTGCCCGCCTCCGCGGCGCAGTTGCGCCAGCAGTTGCGCGAAACCCGCCTCGGATGCGGCCGCGGCCGGCGGCTCCGGCAGCGGCGCCTCCAGCACGTGCAGCGTGCTGACGCGGCCGGGCGCGACGCCCAGCAGCAGCTGGCGCTCGCCGACCTGCAGCAGCAGCACGCGCTCCTTCGCGCCGACGTTCAGGCTCTCGACGCAGCGCAGCCGGCGCGCGCCGGGGCGCACGCCCTGCTGCAGGCGGCGCGTCAGCCAGCCGGCGGCGAGGATCAGCACGACCACGCCGGCCAGGCTCAGCACCACGCGCAGCAGTTCGCCGGCGAGCGAGGCGCCGGCCGTGGCCGGCGCCGCCGCGGTGGAGGCGGCAAGCGCCGGCCACGGGACGACAGAGAGGGAAAGAAGGGCGGTCCCGTGGCGCACGGCGCTCACCGCAACTTGCGCACGCGCTCGGCCGGACTGATCACGTCCGTCAAGCGGATGCCGAATTTCTCGTTGATCACCACCACCTCGCCGTGCGCGACCAGGGTGCCGTTGACGAACACGTCGAGCGGTTCGCCGGCGGCGCGGTCGAGCTCGACCACCGAGCCCTGGTTCAGCTGCAGCAGGTTGCGGATGCTGATGCGGGTGCGGCCGACCTCCATCGCCAGGGTCACCGGCACGTCGAGGATGACGTCGAGGTTGACCTCGCCGCCGTCCTTGCCGCCGCTGTCCTGCAGATCGTCGAACTGCACCTTGGCGTAGTCGCTGCCGTTGGCGCCGGCGGCGCTGCCGTTGAGCTGGTTCATGCACGCTGCTCCTTGGTGATGTCGATGGCCTTGCGCTCGCGGCGGCGGATCGCGCTGTCGATGCGCACGGCGTTGCAGCCGGAAGCGACGCCGAGGCGGCCGCGCAGGCACGGCACGTCCTCGGCGAACACGGTCACCTGGTCCGGCAGGTCGATGGGGATGACGTCGCCGGGACGCAGGCGCAGGAAGTCGCCGATGCTGATGCGGGTTTCCGCCAGCAGCGAGGTGAGGTCGAGCTCGGCGTCGAGGATTTCCTCGTGCAGCGCCGCGGTCCAGCGTTCGTCCTTCTCGCCGCGGTCGCTCTGCACGCCGGCGTCGAGCAGGTCGCGGATCGGCTCGACCATCGAGTACGGCATGGTCATGTGGATGTCGCCGCCGCCGCCGTCCAGCTCGACGTGGAAGCGCGACACCACCACCGTCTCGGTCGGACTGACGATGTTGGCGAACTGCGGGTTGATCTCCGAGTTCATGAACTCGAAGTCCATCTTCAGCACCGGCGCCCACGCCTCGACCATCGCCGCGAACACTTCCCGCAGCACGATCTGGATCACGCGGTTCTCGGTGGGCGTGAAGTCGCGGCCCTCGATCTTGACGCGGAAGCGGCCGTCGCCGCCGAAGAAGTTGTCGACCACGGTGAACACCAGGGTCGGCTCCAGCACCAGCAGCGCGGTGCCGCGCAGCGGCTTGGCGCGGATCAGGTTGAGATTGGTCGGCACGGCCAGACCGTGCACGTATTCGGAGAACTTCAGCATCTTCACGCCCTGCACCGACACCTCGCAGCTCTTGCGCAGCAGGTTGAACAGGCCGGTGCGGAAGTAGCGCGCGAAGCGGTCGTTGACCATCTCCAGCGTCGGCAGGCGGCCGCGCACGATGCGGTCCTGCTGGGTGAAATCGAACGGCCGCACCGCGCCCTCTTCCGGCGGCGCGTCGTTCTCGGTCTCCACCTCGCCGCTGTTGACGCCGTTCAGCAGCGCGTCGATCTCGTCCTGGGAGAGGATGTCGTTGGCGGCCATCGCGCGCGTCCCGTTACTGCATCACGAAGCTGGTGAAGTACACGGCCTCGAGGCCGGGCTTGCCGGAGCGCTGACGCACGATCTTCTGCAGCTCGGTCAGCGCCTCGGCGCGCAGCTTCTCCTTGCCGTCGCGCGAGCTGAGCGTCTTGTAGTCCTGGCTGGAGAACAGCAGCACCAGCGCGTTGCGCGCCACCGGCTCTTCCGCCTTCAGCGTGTCCAGCGCGGCCTGGTCGCGCGCCATCACCTCGACGCCCACCTGCAGGAAGCGCAGCGCGTCGTCGTCGCGGAAGTTGACGATGAACGGCGGATCCAGCGCGAGGTAGTGCGGCTCGGCGACCGGCTTCGCCGCCGCGGCCTTGCCCTGCGCCGCGGGCGCGCGGCCGAACGCGAACCACGCGCCGGCGCCCGCGCCGGCCAGCAGCACGACGAGCACGCCCACGATCAGCAGCAGCCTGCCGCGCTTCGCCGGCGGCGCTTCCGCTTCGGCGGCGACTTCGATGCTGTCCTCGACTGCGGCCATGGCTTCCTCGTGGCGATGCGCGCGGACGACGCGTCCGCGCGGTCGAAAATGCAATCGGCGTGCCACGCCGCGGCGCCGCGGATTTGCCGCGCGGCTTCAACGTGTTGGCGACGACGCCGCGCGGCGCAGTCGGAAATTTGACGGCGTGCGGGCGGGCGCGCGGGAGGGCGAGACGTTCGCATGACAGCAGCGCCCGGGCGCGGATCGACGCAGAAAGAGCGCGGATGAAAGCGGAGGCGTCGTCGCGATCGCCTGCGCGCGGGCTCCTGTCGAGCACGCGCCGTAGGAGCCCGCGTGCCGGCGGCCGTCGCGAACGCGCGCGGCGCGAGGCGCGCGCCTCAGGCGAAATCGTCGAACAGGCCGGCGCCGGCACGCGCGCCGCGCACGGGCGTGGCCGCGGCAGCGTCGACGCCGTCGACGGCGTCCGCGCCGACCTGCGCGCGCGCGCCGCGCGGCTGACCGCCGGATTGCTGCGCATCGCGCTGCGCCACCGACGTCTGGCCGAGCGCGAGGCCGTGCTGGCCGAGCAGCGCGCCGAGCTGCGGCAGCGCGTCCTGTACGGCCACCAGCGCGCCGGGATGCTGCACGGCGAAGGCGACATCGACGCGCGCGTGCTCGACGCGCACGTGCACTTCCAGCGCGCCGAGTTCCTGCGGATGCAGGCGGATGCGCGCCTGCTGCACGTCCTGGCCGGCCAGCCAGACCACGTGCTCGCCGAGATCCCGGTTCCACGCCGGCGTGCCCGCCGGCTGCGGCAGCGCCAGCGCGTGCGGCGCCGCCGGCGCGGGCGCCGGCGTCGCGTCGTCGTGCCGCGGCGGCCCGTCGGC
>NZ_DF970224.1 GCF_000953855.2 Mizugakiibacter sediminis | reverse complement strand
TCGAACACCTTGCCGCCCTTGAGGGTGAGGTCGACGCGGCGCAGCTCGCGCATGTCGCGCAGCGGGCCGCCGCCGACCAGAACTGCGCAGAACCGTCGGGCCGACTCAGTGCACGGGCAGGCGCTGCACGCGCACGCCACGCTTCCAGACGGCGACGATATTGCGCAGATCGATCACGTCCCGCGTCGGATCGCCTTGCACCAGCAGTAGATCGGCGCGGAGTCCGGCACGAATCTCGCCTCTGTCGTTCAGGTGAAACGCGTGAGCAGGGTTGAAGGTGGCGGCGGTCAGTGCCTGGGTCGGAGTCAGACCATCGCGCACGAGCAACGCGATCTCCTCGATCGTGGATGCGCCGTAGGTGCTGCCGGGAGCAGGCGAGTCGGTGCCTACCAGCATGGGCACATGAGCGGCCAGCATCTCGCGCACGGCCTGGTCGGCCGCGTCACAGGAAATCTTGGATGGTCCGGTGTGCACCATGGCCAGCATCCGGCGAAAGAGGGGCTGGTCGATTTGCGAGGTCAGCCGCGGGTCCTTGGCCAGGTTGGCGCCCTCGCCACGGCCGCAATTGTCGTAATTCGCCGTCAGGGTCGGTTCCACAAACACGTGATGCGCGGCGGCGTAGCGGCCGAAGTCCGGCGTGGCGGTCTTGCCGATGAAAATGTGAGCCAGGCCGTCGGCGCCGGCGGCGATCGCATCCCGAGCCTCGGCCTCGCTGCTGATATGCACGACCGCGAGCTTGCCGTGGCGGTGGGCTGCGACGACCAGCGCACGCAATGTCGCGGCGCTGATCGACGGGCAGGGACCTCGTACCGCGGCGTACACGGAGCAATCCTCGTAGATGATCTTGATGTAGTCGGACCCCTCGGCAATGCGTGCTTCGACAAAGCGCTCTGCTTCATCCGGGCCGGAAATCGTGGGAATCGGATCGCCGCCCATCTCGGTCGGGTGGCCACCGGGGGTGGTCGCGCCGATGCCGGCAGTACGCACGTCCGCCATGTCGGGCGGATCGCTGGCTTCGATGGCCTTCATGGCCTGCAGACCCTTCAGGCTTGCGAACATGTCGAGGTCGGTGGTGACGCCCAGCCGCAGGCTCTGCCGTAGCGCGGCTGCAGGGTACACGGGGGATACGTGCACGTGGGCGTCGATCAGGCCGGGGAGCAGCGTGCGGCCTTCCCCGTTCACGACCTCGAAACCCGGCGGGGCGGCGGCGCGCCCGTCGACGACGCGCAGGATTCTGCCGTCGCTGACGAGCACGGTCTTGTGTGCCTGAGCCTTATGACCATCGAACACGCGCACGTCGCGTACGGCGAACCCTGCGCCTTGTGCGCACGCGCTCGCGCCCGTCAGCAGACACAGTGCGACGGCCAAACCAAGTTTCGACTTCACTATTTCCGTCCTCCGAGATCGCGATGCACGCGTGACCGCGCGTGTAGTGCAGCGAGTCAGCGAGAGCAGAAGCTTCGCCGGCGCCAGGGGCGTGCAGGTGGAGCGATCGGTTCGTTTGCGTTGGTGGGCGCACAGCTCCGGGACCCTTCCATTGCAGCACGACGGTACGGCACGTAACTGTGCCGCAAGTCGGTATGACGATCGGCGCGGAAACCGTCAGCGACCGCGCGCATTCGGTACGCACCGCGTTGGGGATGAACCCCGAGGACGTCGCCCGCGCGATCAAGGTCTGGAAGATCGACGCCGGACGGCCGAAGCGTGGATGGTCTAGCCGGTCCCGCCGGGGGCGTGCCGTTAGGACGGCAAGCGGGCGGCGCTCCGGCGGGGCGCCACGCAGACCGACGTCGCGTCGACGCAGCCGGCCACGCCGCGCAGCGTCTAACGCTCGTTCGCATCCGATGCAAGCCGCTCAACACGTCCCAGCAGGAAGGCGCGCATCGCCTCGTCGTTGCAGAGGCCCATGGCGCGCGCGTAGGCATCGCGCGCTTCATGGGTCCGGCCCATCCGCGTCAGCAGATGCGCCGCGAGTGCCCAGTAGGGCTGGTAGTCCGCGATGTCCTCGGGCCGAAGCGCCTGCAGCAGGGACCAGCCCGCCGCCGTGCCGCGGGCCTCGGCCACCGCGGCCGCGCGGCCTACAAGCGCGCCGATCGTCGGCGCGAGCCGCGTCAGGCCTTCGTACAGCAGGGCGATGGCCTCCCAATCGGTGCGCCCCGTCGTGGCGCGCTGGGCGTGCGCAGACTGGATGGCAGCCTCGAGCTGGAAGTGGCCGAGGCGCCTTCGTCTCGCAGCGCGGGCGAGGAGGGCCTCCGCCTCGTCGATCAGGGAGCGTGACCACTGCGCGGGATCCTGCTCGGAAAGCGGCACGTAGCTACCGTCGGGCGCGCGCCGCGTTCCGCGCCGTGCTTCGCAGTGGAGCATCAACGCGAGCAGACCGAGCGCCTCGGGCTGGTCCGGCATGAGCATTGCGAGCAGCCGGCCCAGTTCGAGCGCTTCCGCGGCGATGTCCCTGCGCCGGGTACCCGCGCCCGCGATGTCGTCCCAGCCGCTCCCATAGGCCGCGTAAATCGCCTCGAGCACGGCATCGAGGCGCGCGGGCAGCGCGTCCGCCGCGGGTACCTCGAAGGGAATGCCTGCGGCGCGGATCTTGACCTTCGCCCGGCTCAAGCGTTGGCCCATCGCTGCCGGCCTGACCAGCAGGGCCGAGGCGATGCGCGCGGCATCCAGGCCGAGCACGACCTGCAGCATCAGCGGCGCACGGACGTTCGCCGCGATGGCCGGGTGGGCGCACGCAAACAGCAGTTTCAGCCGCTCGTCGGGAAATGCGGTGGTTTCGTCGGCGCTGTCGTGCGCGTGCATGGCCAGGGCCAGCAGGTCGGGCATGGCCCCGGTTCGGACCTGGGCTCGGCGGCCCTCGTCGATCAGCCGACGACGTGCGGCCGTGAGAAGCCACGCGTCGGGGTTGTGCGGCACGCCCTCCCGGGGCCAGTGCTCGAGCGCCGCATGAAAGGCGTCGGCCAGCGCATCCTCCGCGGCCGCCAGATCGCGCGTGCGTGCGGCGAGGAACGCGAGCAGGCGGCCATAGGAGTCACGCGCCGCGCGCTCGATCGCGTGGCGCGTGTCCATCGGTGCGCCTACCGTGCCGGCGCCGGCATCGGCGCCAGGTTGGGCCGGATCTCGTAGGTTCTGCTAGCCGCGCGCGGGATGCGCGCGGCCCAATCGAGCGCCGTATCCAGGTCCGGGACGTCGATGATGAAGAAACCTCCCAGTTGCTCCTTGGTATCGGCGTAAGGGCCATCCTGCACGTGGCGGCGGCCGTCGCGCAGCTTCAGCGTGGTGGCCGTCTCCGGCGGTTCCAGGCCAGCCCCGCCGACGAACACGCCAGCCTCGCGGAGGGCCTGCGCATACGGCGGCCAAACCGCCCAATAGGCCTCGCGCTTCTTGGGATCGGGGTCCTTGCGAACGGCGAAATCCTCGGCGGACTCGTAGATCAGGATCGTGTAATGCATGGTGGATCTCCTTTGGCGGGCGCTGCGAATGAGCGCCCCGATCCATGACGTGGCTCGAGGAACCATTTCGACATCCCGGTCGTCATTGTCCGAGCCCGTCCTGGCCCCGGCCCGTCCCGCCGGCAGGGAGGCCGGCGACGATCGGACGACTCTTCAGTGGGCCCGCGGCACGATCCCCAGCGCCTGCTCGATCGCCGCCGGCTCGAACACCTTG
>NZ_DF970223.1 GCF_000953855.2 Mizugakiibacter sediminis | reverse complement strand
CCGCCGCGCGGCCGGGCGCGCGCCGCCGGGCGGGGACGCGCCGCGGCCGCGTCGCCGCCCGCGGGCGTCGCCTTACGAGCCCGCGCGGTGCTTCTCGAACCAGCCGATCGTGTACAGCACCTGGTCGAGCATGTTGCTGGGGCGCGTGTTGATCTCGTGCGAGGCGCCGGGGATGCGCAGCATCGCCGTGTCCACCTGACGCAGCTTCAGCGCCTGGTAGAACTGCTCGGCCTCGGACGAGGGCGTGCGGTGGTCGGCGTCGCCGGTGATCAGCATGGTCGGCGTCTTCACGTTGCCGACGTAGCTGATCGGCGAGCGCTTGAGGTAGTGCTCGGCGTTCTCCCACGGCACGCCGGGGAACCAGTAGCGCGAGAACAGCGTGTAGAAGTCCGAGGTCAGCACGAAGCTGTACCAGTTGATCACCGGCTTGGCCACCACCGCGGCGCGGAAGCGGTCGGTGTGGCCGACGATCCACGCGGTCAGCACGCCGCCGCCGCTGCCGCCGGTGACGAACAGGTTGCCGGTGTCGATCGCGCCGCGCGCGATCACGGCGTCGACCACGCTCATCAGGTCGTCGTAGTCCCGGCTCGGATAGGCGTTCTCGATCAGGTTGGCGAATTCGCTGCCGTAGCTGGTGCTGCCGCGCGGGTTGGCGTAGACGACGACGTAGCCGTGCGCGGCGTAGAGCTGCGTTTCCGGCGCGAAGCGCGGTCCGTAGTTGGCGAACGGGCCGCCGTGGATCTCCAGCAGCAGCGGATACTTCTTCGCCGGGTCGAAGTCGGGCGGCGTGACGATCCACGCCTGCACGTTGCGGCCGTCGGCGGACGACTTGACGTCGATCGCCTCGACCTTGCCCAGCCGCTTGTGGTCGAGCAGGTTGGCGTTGAGGTCGGTCAGCACGCGCGGCTTGCCGCCGCGCGCGACGACGGCGACGTCGGCCGGCCGGTAGGCGGTGCCGCGCGTGTAGGCGACCTTGCCGGCCGCGGCCGACATCGCGCCGCCGCCGTACGGACGGCCCATCGCCGTGCCGCCGAAGTCGTCGGTCACGACCTCGACCTTGCCGCCGCCGGCGCCGACCCAGCCGACCTTGGTGACGCCGTGGTCGTCGTAGTGCACGTACAGGCCGCGGTTGCCGTCCCAGGCGGGATCCTCGAGGTCGAGATCGACGTTTTCGGTGAGCGCGCTGCGCTTGCCGGTCTTCAGGTCCAGCACGTACAGGTGCGAAGGCTGGTACGGATGGCCGTGGTCGTCGAAGCCGAGGTAGGCGACGCGCGTGCCGTCCGGCGACAGCACCGGCGAACGGTCCGGGCCCTTGCGGTCGGTCAGGCGGGTGAGCGCGCCGCTGTCGACGTCGACGCGGTAGAGATCGCTCTCCAGCGGCTCGTACTCCCAGCGTTCGTCGAGGTTGGCGGAGACGATCAGCGCCTTGCCGTCGCGCGTCCACGCCGGCGCGCCGCGGAAGTCGTGCTTGCCTTGCGTCACCTGGCGCGCGGCGCCGCCGTCGGCGGCGACCACGAACACGTGCGTGTAGCCGGGATCGACGTAGCCGCCGCCGTCGATGCGGTAGATCACGCGATCGATCAGCTTGGCCGGCTCCGCCCACTGCGCGCCCTTGGGCGCGGCGGGCAGCTTGGCCAGCGGCGTCTCCTCCGCCGGCACGCGCATCGTGAAGGCGATCCACTTGCCGTCGGGCGACCAGCGCAGGTCGTGCGGCGATTCGGTGAGGTGGGTGATCGGCGCGGTCGCGCCCGAATCCATCCAGCGCACGAAGATCTGCGCCTTGCCCTCGGTGCGGGCGACGTAGGCGAGGCGGCGCCCGTCCGGCGACCAGGCGGTGTCGCCGGCGTCGGTCTCGCCGTCGGTCAGCGGACGCTGCACACGTCCCTCGGCGTCGACCAGCCACAGGCTGGTGCGCTTGCGGTCCTTCATCACGTCGAAGCGGTTGCGCTCGTAGACCACGTAGCGGCCGTCGGGCGAAAGCTGCGGCGCGTCGGCCCATTCCAGCCTGAACACGTCCATCGGCTGCAGGATGCGGTCGTCCGGGGCGGCGTCGGCGGCGGGCGCGGCGGGCGCCGCGAACGTGCCGGCGGCGGCCAGCAGGGCGGTGAGCAGCAGGGTGGGGCGCATGGATCGATCCCGCGGTGGAGGTGCGGGCGATTGTGGGCGGCCGCCGGCCGTCCTGGACAGTGACTTAGGTTGGTCGACCAAGGTCCAGTGGCGGAGCCGCCGCGGCGCGCTCAGCCGCCCGCCGCGCGCGCGCCGTCCGCCATCGCCGCCGCATGCTCGAACACCGCGTACGGCTGCGCGCCCTGCACCAGGTACTGTTCGCCGAAGATCAGCGTCGGCACGCCGCCGATGCCGAAGCCGTCGGCGAGGCGCATGTCGCGCTCGACCGCGGCCATGCTGGTCTCGTCGTCCAGCGCCCGTTGCGGCGCGTCGGCATCGAGGCCCGCCTCCAGGGCCAGCGCGCGCAGCACGTCCGCGGCGTCGATCGGCTGCGCCTCGAGCCAGTAGGCGCGCATCAGCGCCGCGCGCATCGCCTCGCCGCGGCCGTTGCCTACGGCGTAACGGTGCAGCGCGTGGGCGGCGTGGGTGCGCGTGCCGACCGGGCCGGGGCGCAGCTCGACGCCGAATTCGCGGCGCAATTCGGCGGCGAGGCGCGGCCGCGAGGCTTCGATCGCCGCGCGCTTCTCCGGCGTCACGCCGGGCGCGCCCGGCGGACGCAGCTGGAACGCGTGCCAGATCACGCGCAGCGGCCGCGCGCGCCCGAGTTGCTGCAGGCGCAGGTCGGCGATGTAGCAGAACGGGCAGACGAAGTCCGACCAGACGTCGATGCGGAGCGGCGGTGCGTCGTGCGCCATGGCGAGCCTCGCGGCAGCGCGGAGGGGCGCGCGCGGCGACCCCGCCGGCGCGGCGGACCTCGAAGGTAACGCGGACGCCGTAGCTCCGCGTTAAAGCGCGGCGCCGTCGCCGCTCAGCGTCCGCCGACGGCGGCGACGCACTCCACCTCGACGCGCGCGCCCATCGCCAGGCCGCTGGCCGCCAGCGCGCTGCGCGCCGGCAGGTGCGTCCTGAAGAAATCGCGGTAGACGGCGTTGAAGGCCGGCCAGTCGCGGATGTCGGCGAGGAATACCGTGCACTTCACCACGTCGTCCAGCGAGGCGCCGTTGGCGGCGAGCACCGCGCGGATGTTTTCCATCGCCTGCTTCGACTCGGCCGCGATGCCGCCGCGGGCCAGCTCGAGCGTGCCCGGCAGCACGCCGATCTGGCCGGACAGGAACAGCAGGTTGCCCACGCGCACCGCGTCGGAGAACGGCAGGTCCGCCTCGGCGGTCGCGGGGGCGCGGTAGTAGCGCGGCGCTTCGGCGGCGGGCGTCGGCAGCGCGGCGGACAGCGCGGCGAGGGCGAGCAGGACGGCGCGGAGCGGGCGGCACATGGCGGTCTCCCCGAAGGCGGGATCGCGCAAGCTAGCGCGTTCGCGGCGCCGCCGCCAGCGGCGCCGTCTTCCCGGCAGCGGGCGCCGCGCTACAGCGCCATGCGGAAATGGAAACACTCGATGCCGAGCCCTTCGCGGAAATAGAAACGGTGCGCGCCTTCGCGCGTCACCCGCGAGATCAGCTGCAGCTCGGCGCAGCCGGCGGCGCGCGCCTCGTCCTTCAGCCAGTTCAGCAGGCGCGAACCGTAGCCGCGCGAGCGCACGCGCTCGTCGGCGACCAGGTCGTCGACCGAGAGGATCCGGCCGCAGTAGAGCATGGTGAGGAAGCGGTAACCGGCCACGGCGCGCACCGCGCCGTCCTCGACCAGCGCGGCGAGGCGGTAGCCGTCGCTCGCCATCAGCGCGCGCACGGTGGCGAGATAGTTCGCCGGGTCGAGGTGCGGGCGCAGCTGGCGCATCACCGCGCAGGTCGCCTGGATCTGCTCGTCGGTTTCGGCGCGGACGATCACGGAGGGCGCCTCGCGGGAAGGATTCATGCGGCCTGGCGCAGCGCCAGCGTGTCCAGCAACTGCTGCGCGGCGCGCAGCCGCTCCGCGGCGCCCGGCAGCTCCATGCTGATCTTCAGCTTATCCTGCCCGTCCAGCTTGTAGGTTCTCGGTTGTTGCTGGATCAGGCGGATCACCGCCATCGGATCGACGTTGGGCTTTTCGCGGAAGATCACGCGGCCGCCGGCGGGGCCGAAGTCGAGCTTGCGGATGCCGAGCGGCGTGGCGCGCAGCTTCAGTTCGGTGACGGCGAACAGCTGCTTGACCGCGTCCGGCAGCAGGCCGAAGCGGTCGATCATCTCCACCTGCAGCTCGCGCAGCGCCTCGGCGTCGGGCGCGCTGGCGATGCGCTTGTACAGCGTCAGGCGCGCGTGCACGTCGGGCAGGTAGTCGTCGGGGATCAGCGCCGGCAGGTGCAGCTCGACCTCGGTCTCGTGCTCGCTGCTGAGGTCGAAGTCCGGCACCTTGCCGCTCTTCAGCGCGCGCACCGCGCGCTCCAGCAGCTCGGTGTACAGCGAGAAGCCGACCTCCTGGATCTGGCCGGACTGCTCCTCGCCGAGCAGCTCGCCGGCGCCGCGGATCTCGAGGTCGTGCGTGGCCAGCGTGAAGCCGGCACCCAGCTCCTCCAGCGAGGCCAGCGCCTCCAGGCGCTTCTCGGCGTCGGCGGTCATGGCGCGGCGGTCGGGCACGATCAGGTAGGCGTAGGCGCGATGGTGCGAGCGGCCGACGCGGCCGCGCAGCTGGTGCAGCTGCGCCAGGCCGAAGCGGTCGGCGCGGTTGATCACGATGGTGTTGGCGGTCGGGATGTCGATGCCCGACTCGATGATGGTGGTGCACACCAGCACGTTGAAGCGCTGGCGGTGGAAGTCCAGCATCACCTGTTCCAGCTCGCGCTCGGGCATCTGGCCGTGGGCGATGCGGATGCGTGCGTCGGGGATCAGCGCCTGCAGTTCGCGCGCGGTCTTCTCGATGGTGTCGACCTCGTTGTGCAGGAAGTACACCTGGCCGCCGCGCGCCAGCTCGCGCTGGAACGCCTCGCGGATCAGCACCGGGTCGTGCTGGGCGATGAAGGTCTTCACCGCCAGACGGTGCGCCGGCGGCGTGGCGATGATCGACAGGTCGCGCATGCCCGCCATCGCCATGTTCAGCGTGCGCGGGATCGGCGTCGCCGTCAGCGTCAGCAGGTCGACCTCGGCGCGCAGCTTCTTCAGTTGCTCCTTCTGCCGCACGCCGAAGCGCTGCTCCTCGTCGACGATCACCAGGCCGAGGTCCTTGAACTTCACGTCCGCCTGCAGCAGACGGTGCGTGCCGATCATCACGTCGATGCGGCCGTCGGCGAGCCTCGCCAGTGCGGCCTCGATGTCCTTCTTCGACTTGAAGCGCGAGATCACCTCGACGCGGATCGGCCAGTCGGCGTAGCGGTCGCGGAAGTTGTCGTAGTGCTGCTGCGCCAGCAGGGTGGTCGGCACCAGCACGGCGACCTGCTTGCCGGCGCTGGCGGCGACGAACGCGGCACGCACCGCCACCTCGGTCTTGCCGAAGCCGACGTCGCCGCAGACCACGCGGTCCATCGGCCGCGGCGCGGCGAGGTCGGCGATCACCGCCTCGATCGCGGCGAGCTGGTCGGGCGTCTCCTCGAACGGGAACGTCGCCGCGAACTGCTCGTACATCGTGCGGTCGACGGCGAGCGCGGTGCCGGCGCGCGCCTCGCGCTGCGCGTAGATCGCCAGCAGCTCGGCGGCGACGTCGCGCACCTTCTCCGCGGCCTTGCGCTTGGCGCGTTCCCAGGCGTCGCCGCCGAGGGCGTGCAGCGGCGCCAGCTCCGGCGCGGTGCCGGTGTAGCGGCTGACCAACGCCAGCTGCGCCACCGGCACGTACAGCTTGGCGCCCTTGGCGTACTCGATGGCGAGGAACTCGCCGGGCATGCCGCCGACGTCAAGCGTGACCAGGCCCTGGTAACGGCCGACGCCGTGGTCGACGTGCACGATCGGCGCGCCGATCGCCAGCTCGGTGAGGTCGCGGATCACCGTTTCCGGATCGCGCGCGGCGGTGCGCCGGCGCGTGCGGTCCTGGCGCACGCGCTCGCCGAACAGTTCGCGCTCGGTCAGCACGGTCAGCGCCGGCGCGGTCAGCGCGAAACCCTGCTGCAGCGGCGCGACGGTGACGGCGAGGGGCTGCGCGCCGTCGGCGAACGCGCGCCAGCCTTCCGTCACCACGGGGCGGATCTCCGCCGCGGCGAGTTGCTCGAGCAGCGCCTCGCGGCGGCCGGCGGTCTCGGCGGCGATCAGCACGCGGCCGGGGTAGGCGTCGAGGAAGCGCCGCAGCGCCTCCGCCGGCGCCTCGCCCTTGCGGTTGATCGGCAGTTCCGGTGCCGGCTGCGTGCCCAGCGCGACGGCGTGCGCGTGGCCGGCGTCGACGATCTCGACGCGCAGCGGCCGGTTCAGCGCCTCGCGCAGCCTGTCCACCGGCAGGAACAGTTCGTCGACCGGCAGGATCGGCCGTTCGATGTCGTGCGCGCGCTGCTCGTAGCGCTCCTGCGCCTGCGCGCGGAAATGACCGGCGGCTTCCAGCGCGCCTTCGCCCAGCACGAACAGCGCGTCGTCGCCGAGGTAGTCGAACAGCGTCTCGGTGCGCTCGAAGAACAGCGGCAGGTAGTACTCGATGCCGCCGGGCGTGACGCCCTCCTTCATGTCCTGGTAGAGCGGGCAGCGGCGGATGTCGATCGGGAAGCGCTCGCGCAGGCGGTTGCGGAAGTCCTTCGCCGCCTCGTCGGTCAGCGGGAACTCGCGCGCCGGCAGCAGCTCGACCGCCTCGACCTTGTGCTGCGAGCGCTGCGTTTCGGCGTCGAAGGTGCGGATCGAATCGACTTCGTCGTCGAACAGCTCGATGCGGTACGGCTCCGCCGCGCCCATCGGGAAGATGTCGATCAGCGCGCCGCGCACGGCGAAGTCGCCGGGCTCGGCGACCTGCGGCACGTGGCGGTAGCCGGCGGATTCCAGCCGGCGCTGCTCGGCGGCGAGGTCCAGCCTCTGCCCGAGCTTCAGCGCCAGCCCGGAGCCGGCGATGAAGCCGCGCGGCGCCAGGCGCTGCATCAGCGTCGCCACCGGCACCACCAGCACGCCGCGGCGCACCGACGGCAGCCGGTACAGCGTGGCGATGCGCTGCGAGACGATCTCGGGGTGCGGGCTGAACAGGTCGTAGGGCAGGGTTTCCCAGTCGGGGAAATGCAGCACCGGCAGATCGGCGCCGGCGAACACGGCGAGTTCGTCCTCCAGCGCGTGCGCGCGGTGGGTGTCGCGCGCGACGAACACCACCGGTCCCGCGTGCCGGCGCGCCGCCTCGGCCACCGCCAGCGCCAGCGCGGAGCCGTGCGGCGCCGCCCAGTAGCGGCGTTGCTTGGGATCGGTCGGCAGCGGCGGCGTCAGCAGGTCGGGCATGGGCGCGCAAATGCAATGCGGCGCCGGTCGCCGTCGGCGGCCAGCGCAGGGGAAAGGCCGACCATTCTAGCGCGAAGGCCCGGGCGGGCCGCGGGAACGGCTTGCGGACGCGGTCGATCGAGGGATCGCGCGCGGAGCGACGAGGCAGGCCGTCGTTCCGACGGAAGCGGGTTCGGAGCCGTGCCGCACGCGCCGAGTCGGGAAAGTGCGGAACGGCACTTCCCCGAAACGCTAGAGGGCGAGCGCGACCTTGACCGTGGCGGCGTCGCCGGGCACCAGGCTGCGCGCGAAGCCGAGCTCTTCGCACAGCTCCAGCATGCGGTGGTTCTCCACCAGCACGTAGCCCCACAGTTCCCTGAGGCCGCGCCGGCGGCACTCGCGGATCAGTTGCGTCATCAGCAGCGCGCCGAGGCCGAGGCCGGTCCAGGCGTGCTCGACCAGCACGGCGAACTCGGCGCTCTCGGTGACGGCGTCGACGTAGATGCGGGCGACGCCGCGGATCTCGGCGCGCTCCGGCGGCGCGTCGTCGGCCAGCACGAAGGCGGCCTCGCGCTCCCAGTCGATGTCGCACAGGCGCGCGGCGGCGCTGTCCGACAGCGTGGTCAGCACGTGCAGGAAGCGCATGCGCACCTCTTCCGGCGACAGCCGCCGGAAGGCGCGTTGCAGCGCCGCGGCGTCGCCGGCGCGGATCGGCCGCAGGCGCAGCAGGCGGCCGTCCTCCAGGCGCACCGGGTCGCCGCGGTCGGCCGGATGGGGCGCGCGCGGCTCGAAGCGCGCGCGCGTCGGCGCCGGCAGCGCGGCGGCGCGGGTCGGCGCGGGCGCGCCGTAATGGTCGCGGATGGCGGAGGAGCTTGCGGTCATGCGCGCATGTTGCGCTGCGGCAGTGGAGCAAACCATCTAACCGCCGCGCGGCGGGTTCAGGGCGGCTTCACCGCGGCTCAGGGCTTGTGAAAAAACTCGCGTCCTGTGCGTTTTTTCAGTCGTGAGTCCGGCACATGTCCGGACTCACTCCCGCGAAGCGAGCGCTGACGCGCTCGCTTCGCGCGCGAGCCATCCATGGCTCGCCCGAGAGGCTGTTTTTTCACAGCCTTTCAGTGCGCGCCGCCGATGCAGTCGAACGGCAGCAGCGCGGCGGGCACGCCGAGATGCGCCAGCCACGGCCCTGCCAGGGTCAGGCCGGCCATCGCCAGCAGCGCCGCCGCGACGCCGCGGCGCAGCGGGGCGCGCTGCAGCAGATGCGGCAGCAGGCTGCCGCCGAACGCCGCGGCCAGCATCGACGGCAGCGTGCCCAGCCCGAACGCGACCATGGTCGCCGCGCTGATCCACGGATCGAAGCTCGACCACGCCAGCAGCAGCACGGTGTAGACGAAGCCGCACGGCATCCAGCCCCAGATCAGCCCGAACGCCAGCGCCTTCGGCACGCGGTCCACCGGGAACAGCGCACGCGCGCGCGGCGCGAGGCGCATCCACAGGCGCGTGCCGACGAAGCGCTCGGCGACGCCGCGTCCGCCGTACAGCGCGAACGCGGCGGCGACGAAGGCGGCGGCGGCGAGGATGCGCAGGGCGAGGCGCAGC
>NZ_DF970222.1:6876-56040 GCF_000953855.2 Mizugakiibacter sediminis | reverse complement strand
AGCGGTAGACGACGCCGAGCGGCGCCTCGCCGCGCAGCACCAGGTTCAGCGCCGCGCGCACGTCCTGCGCCGGTGCGAGGTGCGGCACGACGTCCCTCCACAGGCCGAGCGCCGTCAGCGCCTGCCTGGCGTAGCGGCCGGCCGGCACCGCGTCGGGCAGGGCGATGGCGAGGCGGCCGCCGTGCAGCGCGCCGGCCAGGTCCGCGCCCGGTTTCAGTTCGAGGTGCAGCGTCGACGCCGCCGGCGCCACCAGCACCAGCGTGTTGCCGAGCAGGTCGACGCGGCTGTCGGCGGCGATCAGCCCGCGCGCGGCGAGTTCGTCCATCCACGCCTCGTCCGCCGAGACGAACACCGCGGCCGGCGCGCCCTGCGCGATCTGCCGCGCCAGCTGCGAGCTGGCGGCGTAGACGCGCGTCGGCGCCGGCGTGCCCAGCGCGCCCGCGGCGGCGAGCGCGTCCAGCGCCGGCTTCAGGCTGGCGGCGGCGAACAGCATCGGCGGCTCGGCGGCGGCCGCGAGCGGCAGGGCGAGCACGAGCAGGAGCAGCAGCAGTCGCTTCGGCATGGTCCGGTCCTCGTCACCGGATGATAAGGCGCGGACGCCGTCCGCGGCTCGCCGCCGGAGCGGCGGCGGTCAGTAGCGCAGGTCCAGCGAGGCCATCGCGAAGTTCTGGCTGCGCGCGCGGCCGGCGCGGGCGAACGCGGCCGGCGCGAAGTGCAGCAGCGCCGTCTCGATCAGGACATGGCGATCGACGCGCCAGCTGCCGGCGAGCTGGGTCTGCGTGCCGATGCGGCGGCTCGGCGCGGCGTCGGCGGCGACCAACGGCGTCAGCGCCGGCGTGTAGGACGCGTCGCGCGCGCTGTAGCGCCACAGCAGCGCGTGGCTGAGTTCGAGCATGAGATCGCGCCGCGGCGTCACGCGCAGCGACGGCGCCAGGTCGATCAGGTTGGCCGCGGCGAACAGGCCGTTCTGGCCGAAGTAGGTGCCGGTGGCGTACAGCGGATTGAAGGTGCCGAGCGCGCCCGCGCGCGGATGGCGGTCGCCGCCGATCGCGTCGGCGCGCAGGCCGAGCCGCGGCGAACCCGGCAGGCCGCGCCACGTATAGCCGCCCTGGCCGTACAGCGCGAACGCGCGGATGTCGGCGTCGCGGAAGCGGCCGAGCTGGCCCGTGCCTTCGACGTCGGCATCCCAGGCGCCGCGCGTCGCCGTCCAGCGCGCGCCCAACGTGTGCCGCTGCTCTTCGCCTGTCAGGCCGGCGAACCGTGCCCGGCGATCGAGGAAGCCGAGGTAGTACAGCTCCAGCGCCGGCGCGCGCGTGCCGCGGGCGTAGACGCCCCAAAGCGCCTGGCTCTGGTCGCCGATGTCGTCCCAGGCGGCGGCGCGGGTCAGCACCGGGCGGGCGGCGAACGCGCGCACGTCCCAGGCGCCGCTCTCGAGGATGGCGGCGGCGCCGTCGAAGCTGCGGCGCGCGTTGGCGGTGTTGCGCACCGACACCAGGCGGCCGGCGCCGAAGTTCATCTCCTGGCGGCCGAGGCGCCAGGTCAGGCGGCCGCCGCCGGCGCGCATCGACAGGTCGACGAAAGCCTGGCTCAAGTCGGTGCCGTCGCGGTCGGTGGCCTTGGGCGCGCCATTGCGCGTGCGCGCCTGATGGTTGCCGAGCTGCACGAACGCGCGCGCGTGCGCGCCGAGGTGCAGGTCGGCGTGGGCGAGGATGCGCCGCAGCAGGTAGGCGTCGCGTCCGGCCGGCCCGGCGACGACGCGCGGCGGGTCGGCCGCTTCCTCGCGCAGGCGCAGGTCGGCGCCGAGCGACAGGTAGCTCGTGCGGCCGAACGGCAGGCACTTCGCCGCGGCGGAGGCGCGCGCGCCGGGCGCGCACAGCGCGGAGAAGTCGTCGTCGTAGCGGAAAGTCTTGCCGAAGCTGCCCGCGGCGGCGCCGGCGGCGGTGGCGGCGCACAGCGCGGCCAGCGCTGCCAGGTGTCCGATCGTCCTCATGTCGCGCTCCTCGTGGCGATGCGATGCGGGGCGGCGGACCTCGCGCGATCGGCGGGCGGCGCAGCCGGCGCGGATGCTGCCGCGCGCCGCGGCGGCATCAAAGCGACATATCGACGCACGCGGCTGACGCGCGCCGGGCGGACGTCAGCGCCCGGCCTTGCGCTGCAGCCACTCGCGCAGGGCGACGGCGTTGTTGTGCGCGGTGTCGGCCGCGGCGTAGACCAGGGTGACGCGCCCTTGCGCGAGCCGTTCGCGCAGCGGCGCCAGCGCCGCCGCGTTGGCGTCGAGCTCGGCGTGGTAGCGGCGGCGGAACTCCGCCCACTTGGCGGGATCGTGGCCGAACCACTGCCGCAGCTCGGTGCTGGGCGCGGCCTCGCGCAGCCACAGGTCGAGCTTCAGCGCGTCCTTCGACTTGCCGCGCGGCCACAGGCGGTCGACCAGCACGCGCGCGCCGTCGCCGCGCGCGGGTGCTTCGGTGGCGCGCTTGATCTGGATATCCATGTCGGCACTCCGGCGATGACCGGCCTGGCAGTGTGAACCTTCCTGCCGTGCGCGCAAACGCCCTTGCGCCGCGCGTGCGGAGCGGCACAATATTGGCGTTTCGCCTTCCTCGAACGCCCGCATGTCCCGCAAGATCGCCCTGCGCCGCTCGCCGATCCACGGCAATGGCGTGTTCGCCGTGGCCGACATCAAGGCCGGCGCCACGGTCGCCGTCTACCGCGGCCGCCTGATCACCCATCGCCAGGCCGACCGCCTGTACGCCGACGGCGCCGAGAGCGGCCACACCTTCCTGTTCACGCTGAACGACCGCTACATCGTCGACGGCAACGTCGGCGGCAACATCGCGCGCTGGATCAACCACGGCTGCGATCCGAACTGCCAGGCGTTCGTCGAGGAAGCCGAAGACGGCAACCCGCGCCACGACCGCGTGGTGATCGAGGCGCTGCGCGACATCCGCGCCGGCGAGGAGCTGACCTACGACTACGGCATCACCCTCGAGGTGCGGCAGACGCCGCGCCTGAAGGCGCTGTGGGCCTGTCGCTGCGGCGCGCGCAACTGCGCCGGCACGATGCTGAAGCCCAAGCGCGGCCGGCGCGCGGCCTGAGCGCCCGCGCCGTTCACCGCCGCCCGCGCGGCGCGAGCTGCGGCGGCACCAGGCGCCAGGTCAGCGCCACCAGCGCGAGGAAGGCGGTGTAGGCGACGACGAACGCCCACCACGGCGCGTCGATGTAGAGCAGGCGGTCAAGCCAGTGGCCGATGAAGCTGCCGCGATAGGTCGCCTCGCCGGCGCGTGCGCGCAGCGCCTGCTCCCACAGCGTCAGCGGGCACAGTTCGCCGAGCCAGGTCTGCGCGGCGATGAAGCCGGTCAGCGCGAGATGGGCGAGGCGCAGCCGCAGGCCGCGCACCCAGCGCCAGCCGCGCCGGCCGCCGAGCAGGAAGGCGGCTTCGCCCAGCACCACGAACGCCACCACCCCCGCGTGCGCGACGAGCAAGGCATCGGCCAGTGCCGAGGCGAGCGCGGGCGGCAGGACGGCGGACATGGCGCCATGCCGCCACGGCGGCGTCAGGGGGCGGCGTCGCCGTCGTGGCCGATGCCGAGCACCTCGACGGCGAGGTCGCCGGCCGGCCGTTTCCACACCACCGTGTCGCCGACGCGCGCGCCGATCAGCGCCCGCGCCAGCGGCGACACCCAGCTGATCAGGCCGTGCGCGGCGTCGGCTTCGTCCTCGCCGACGATGCGGTAGCGGGCGCGGCACCCCTCGGCATCGCGGACGTCGACGCTGCACCCGAACGCGACGCGCTCGGGCGGCCGCGACGGCGTCGCGACCACGATCGCGCCGCCGATGCGCGCGTCCAGCCAGCGCAGTTCGCGTTGCGCATGCGCCAGCGTCAACGCATCGGCGTCGCCGTTCTGCGCCGCCAGACGCTCGGTCTCGGCGCGCACGCGCTCGCGGCGCGCGCGCAGCAGCGCCAGCCCGCGCGGCGTGACGTAGTTGGGATGCGGACTGAGCGGCAGCTCCGGCAGCTCGGTCGTCGCATCCGATTCCTTGACGAAGGCACGACTCATCGCGGTCGCCACGGCGTCCTCCCCTGGAGATGGTGCGGCCGCAGCGGCGGCGCCGGCGGCGCGACCGGACCCGTGCGGTTCGAAATGAGCCATGCGGTTTCGGATGTCCCCGGCGGCGGCAACCACGGGCGTGAGTGCGGTTCGGCGCGCTCAGTGGCCGTCATCCGCGCTCTTGGCCGGGGCAGGCGCCGCGCTGGCGGCGCGCGCCGGCCCCATCATGCCCGGGCCCATGCCCTTGCCCGCGCCCGGTCCCATCATGCCCGGCCCCATGCCTCCGCCCATCGGACAGCGGCCCGCGGCCGGCATCTCGGGCAGGGTGACGCCGCGCTGCCGGGCGCGCTCCTGCATCTGCTTGTGGTGTTCGAGGCGGATCGCCTCGCGCTGTTGCGGCGTGGCGGCGGCGCGCATGCGCGCCAGATAGTCCGCGCGCTCCTGCGGCGTCATCAGCATGCAGCCGTAGATCGGCGCGGTTTCGCCGGCCGCGGGCGGCGCCTTGGGCGCAGGCTGCGCGAGCGCGGCGGCGGCCATGCCGAGCAGGGCGGCGAGCAGCATGGGCGTTTTCATCGCTGGGCCTCCGGCCGGAATCTGGTGCGAACACGCGGGTCTGCCCGGACGCGGCGTTGCGAGCCTGTCCGGCCCGCCGCGCCACCCGCTCTCCGCGGCAGGCGCGTCCGCGTGTCCGCTGAAGCGCATGGTCGGCGCGCGCGGCCGGGGCGATGTTGACCACGATCAACGAGGCGAACCGCGGCGCGGGCGGCGAGCGGGCGCGCGCCGCGCGCTCGGCGGGGGCGGGACGGTTCGCGCTACGGCGGCGCTCTCCGCCGCGATCAGTCTTCTTCCGGCTTCGGCCGGTAGGCCTCGGTGAGCTGCTTCTGCACCTGCGGCGGCACCGGCTCGTAGTGGCTGAACTCGATGGCGTAGCGGCCGCGGCCGCCGGTCATCGCCTTCAGCTCGGTCTGGTAGTCGACCACCTCGGCCAGCGGCACCTGCGCCCTGATCACCAGTTCGTCGCCGCGCAGCGTGTCGGTGCCGTTGATGCGCGCGCGTTTCGCCGCCAGCCCGCCGGTGACGTCGCCCATGTGCGCGTCGGGCACCGCCACCTCGAGGTTGACGATCGGCTCCAGCACCTGCGGGCGCGCCTTGGCGATCGCGTCGAGGAAGGCCTTGCGGCCGGCGCTGACGAACGCGACTTCCTTGGAGTCGACCGGATGCGACTTGCCGTCGTAGACGATCACGCGCACGTCCTGCATCGGATAGCCGGAGATCGCGCCGTGCTCGAGCACCTGGCGCACGCCCTTCTCCACCGCCGGAATGAACTGGTTGGGGATGGTGCCGCCCTTGACCTCGTCGACGAACTCGAAGCCGGCGCCGCGCGGCAGCGGCTCGATGCGCAGGAACACCTCGCCGAACTGGCCGGCGCCGCCGGTCTGCTTCTTGTGGCGATGGTGGCCTTCGGCCTTCGCGCTGACCGTCTCGCGGTAGGCGATGCGCGGCGGCCGCGTCTTCACCTCGACGCCGTAGCGGTCCTGCATGCGCTGCAGCATCAGCTTGAGGTGCAGATCGGAGAGGCCGCGCACCACCATCTCGTTCAGTTCCTTGTTGTGCTCGACGCGGAAGCACGGGTCTTCCTCGCCCAACCGCGCCAGCGCGGTCGCCAGCTTCTGCTCCTGGCCCTTGTGCGCCGGCTCGACGGCGAGACCGAACATCGGCTGCGGGAAGTCGAGTGGCTTCAGGCGGATCTGGTCCTCGTCGTGCGAGTCGTGCAGCACCGCGTCGAAGTGGATCTCGTCGACCTTGGCGACCGCGGCGATGTCGCCCGGGATCGCCTGCTCGATCTCGATGTGCTCCTTGCCCTTCAGCTTGAACAGATGGCCGACCTTGAACGGCTTGCGGCCGTCGTCGATGAAGAGCTGCGAATCGCGCCGCACCGTGCCCTGGTAGACGCGGAACACGCTGAGCTTGCCGACGAACGGGTCGTTGACGATCTTGAACACGTCGGCGATCACGTGCTTCGCCGGATCCGGCTCGGCGCGCGCCGGCACGGCGTCCTTGCCGCTGCCGCGCATGAACGGCGGCGGATTGCCCTCGGCGGGGTTGGGCAGCAGGCGCTCGGTCAGGTGCAGCAGCTCCTTCACGCCGGCGCCGGTGCGCGCGGAGACGAAGCAGATCGGCACCAGGTGGCCTTCGCGCAGGCACTGCTCGAACGCGGCGTGCAGTTCCTCGCCGCTCAGCGAGCTCTCGCCGGCTTCGAGGTAGCGGTCCATCACCTTCTCGTTGATCTCCACCACCTGGTCGATGATGCGCTGGTGCGCGATCGCCACGGTGGAGAAATCGGAAACGCCGGCCGGGCTGAAGAAGCAGTCCGCCACGGCCGTGCCGCCCTGCGCGGGCAGGTTGATCGGCAGGCACTCCGCGCCGAACTCGGCGCGCAGTGCTTCCACCACGCCTTCCAGATCGACGCCCTCGGCGTCGATGCGGTTGACCACCAGCAGGCGCGCCAGCCGGCGATCCTTCGCGTAGTCCATCAGCCGGCGCGTGCCGTATTCGACGCCGGCGGCGGCGTTGACCACCACGGCCACGGTTTCCACCGCCGCCAGCGCCGACAGCGTCGGACCGCGGAAATCGGCGTAGCCGGGCGTGTCGATCAGGTTGATGTGGCAGTCGGGAAGGTCGATCGAGGCGATCGCGGTGTCGATCGAGTGGCCGCGCGCGCGCTCCAGCGGATCGAAGTCGGAAACCGTGGTGCCGCGCTCGACCGTGCCTGCCGTCTGGATGGCGCCGCCGGCATGCAGCAGGGCTTCGAACAGCGTGGTTTTGCCGGCGCCTGCGTGGCCTGCCAAGGCCACGTTGCGGATCTGCGCGGTGCGGTAGGGCACGACCTGCCTCCTTTCGACGGATGCGAAGAGGTCGTCATGCACGTCCGCGCGGATAGCGCAGACCCCTCGCGCGCTGCGTTCGGGCGGGCGGTCATGGCGGAAGACGGCGCCGGCTACAATGGCGCCGTCGCCCCATAGCCTTGCCCCATGACGCCCCGCGGTCAAGCCAAGGGCACGCCCGCCGATGCGCCTCGCCCGCCGCCGCGCGCGCTGGTATGCGTGCACGGCGCCGGCGGCGGCGGCTGGGAGTGGCGCATCTGGCAGCGTGTGGCGGCGGCGCGCGGGCTGGAGGTGTTCGCGCCCGACCTGCGGCCGGCGGACGCAGGCCTCGCGGCGACGCGCTTCGCCGACTACCGCGCGCAGGTGCAGGACTGGTGCGCGCAGGCGGCGTCGCGCGGACCGTTCGCGCTGGCCGGCGCCAGCCTGGGCGGGCTGCTGGCGCTGGCGGTGGCCGCCGCGGCGAAGCCCGCCGCGCTGCTGCTGGTCAATCCGCTGCCGCCCGCCGGCATCGCCGGCATGCCGCCGCAGGCGCCGCGGCCGCCGCTGGTGCCGTGGGGGCGGCGGCGCTCCATCGACGGCACGCGGCGCGCGATGCCCGAGGCCGACGCGGCCGCCTGCCTGTACGCGTTCCGCCGCTGGCGCGACGAATCCGGCCGCGTGCTGGACGAGGCCGCCGCCGGCGTCGCCGTGGAAGCGCCGGCCTGTCCGCTGCGGGTGCTGGCCGGCGGCGCCGACGCGGACGTGCCGCCGGCGGTGGCGTCCGCGATCGGCGAGCGTTACGGCGGCAGCGTCCGCCTGCTCGAAGGCGCGGGACACCTCGGCCCGCTGCTCGGGCGGGGCGCCGCCGCCGTGGCCGCGGACGCGCTGGACTGGATGCTGCACGCGCACGATCCGTGATCCGCGCCTCATGCGCGCGGCGCGCGCGCGTGGCACCTTTGGCGCCCGATGCGCGGCGCCGTTGCCGCGCCGACTCGCACACCAGGGGAACCCCATGAAACGTTGCGCCATTTCGCTGGCCGTGGCCGCGTGCGTTGCCGCTCCCGCGCTCGCCGATCCGCCGCCGTGGGCGCCGGCGCACGGCCGCCGCGCCAAGCACGCCGAACACGAGGTCTATTACGACTACGCGCGCGTGGTCGAAGTGGTGCCGGTGCGCGCCGCGCCCCGCCAGCAGTGCTACGAGGTGCCGGTGCAGGAGCGACCGAACACCACCGCCGGCACGGTGCTCGGCGCGGTGATCGGCGGCGCGCTCGGCAATACCGTCGGCAAGGGCGACGGCCGCAAGGCGGCCACCGTGGCCGGCGCGGTGGTCGGCGGCGTGGTCGGCCACGAGATCGCCGCCAACCAGGCGCCGCGCGAGGGCTACCGGCGCGAGTGCCGCGAGGTCGCCGGGGCGCCCGCCGGTTACGAGGTCACCTACGAATACGAAGGCGCGCGTTTCCGCCGCCGGCTCGACTACGATCCGGGCACGCGCGTGCGCGTGCGCGTCGGCGACGACGTGGTGCCGGCCGGGCGCGACGACGACGACTGAGCGAGCCGCGCATCGCGGCAAGCGCCGTTCCGCGGGAAGACGAAGCGCGGTGGCGATCCGCGCCGCGAGAGGGTTTTCGCCGCATGGCCGGGCGTCGCCGGAGGCCGGAAGCCGCGCTCCTGCGTGACGGCTTCCGCAAGCTGAACACGCCGGCCGAACCTTGCGGCCGGCTTAAGCGCGAATTCAGCCGCCGCTGCCTAGCGTCGCGGCCGTGGCAATCGCGCCACGCGGCCCGCTTCGAGGTGGATCATGACCCGGATCGCGATTCCGTTCGCCGTCGCCGCCGCCATGACCCTGGCGGCGCCCGCGTTCGCCCACGACCATCACCACCACCGGCACGACCGCTACTACGTGGTCGAGGCGGCGCCGGTCTATCGGCGCGATGTCTACGTGTACGCGCCGCCGCCTCCGCCGCCGGTGGTGGTGCGCCGCGAGGTCGTGGTCTATGACGAGCCGCCGCCGCCGCGCCGCGTCTGCTGGGACGAGCAGGTCGGCGGTCGCACGGTGGCCTATCGCGACTCCAACGCCGACGGCACCCTGCTCGGCGCGCTGATCGGCGGCGCCCTCGGCAACACCGTCGGCAAGGGCGACGGCCGCACCGCGGCGACGATCGCCGGCGCGGTGGTCGGCGGGGCGATCGGCAACGACGTCGACCGCCGCCATACCGCCTATGCCTACGAGCCGGAAGTGGTGCGCCGCTGCGAGTGGCGCTGATACGTCCTTGTCGGCATTAATGTTTGTTTAGCGCCGCGGGCGTAAGCTTGCCCGCGGCGCGCCGCTGCGGGCGCGCGCACCGTCCTCGCATGCACGCGAACACCGCCCGCACTCCCGCGACCGAACACCATCGCTGGCAATCCCCGCTGCCACATGCGCACGCCGAGGTCGTCGTCTTCGACCGGCTCGGCCACGCCATGCTGCGCGAGATGGGCTGGCGGCAGCCGCCGCGCGAGCGTTTCCGGTTCTTGTTCGCGCTGCTGCTGGCGCTGCTGCTGCACATCGCGGCGCTGATCGGGCTGCGCGTCGGCATGCGCCCGCATCCGCTGCCGCCGGTGCCGGAGCGGCCGCCGGCGGACGTGATCGACGTGCGCCTGATCGAACCGCTGCCGCCGGCGCCGCCGGCCGAAGTGCCGCCGATCGAGGTGCCGCCGGCGCCGCGCATCCCGCAGCGGCCGCCGCGTGCCACCACGCCCAAGCCGCCGCCGCAAGCGCCCAACACGCTCAGCGCGACGCCGCCGCCCAGGCTGTTCGACGCGCAGGGCCAGCCGCTGGTGCCGCAGCAGCCGGCCGCCGCGCCCGCGCCGCAATTCCAGGCGCGCAGCTTCGAGGCGCCCAGGCTGATGCAGCACGACTCGCCGGTGAAGTACGCGCCGACGCGCTTCGAGCAGGACTGGGCGCCGCGCGACGAGAGCCTGCTCGGCGAAGCGGTACGCAAGTCGACGCTGGAGAAGCGGCTGATCAAGCTGCCCGGCGGCTACGCGGTGAAGTGCGCGTTGGTGCCGCTGGCGCTGGCCGGCGGCTGCGGCATCGCCGGGCCGGAGCAGTTGTCGTCGTTCAAGCGGCCCGAGGACGACCGGCAGAACCTCGCGCCGGCACATCGGCTCGCCGGACCCGACCCGAAGCCGGACGCCAGGGCCTGCGCGGAAGCCCGCGCCGCCGGCAGGCCGCTGGCGGGCTGTCCGACCGAGGCGCCGGCGTCCGCGGCCAGCGCCGCGCCATCGGCGGACGATTCAAAGTAGGCGCAGCAATTCCGGCAGCAGCGGCAGCCGGCGCACGCGCACCGTGGTCGCCGCGTACACCGCGTTGGCCAGCGCCGGCGCCACCGAGGGAATGCCGATCTCGCCGGCGCCCGCGGGGTCGGCGTCGGACTCGACGATCTGCACCTCGACCGCGCGCGGCATCGCCGCCATGCGCGCCAGCGGGTAGTCGGGGAAGTTCTTCTGCTGCACCTGGCCGTCCTTGACCGTGATCGCCAGGTTGAGCGCGGTGGACAGGCCGTCGATGGTGCCGCCCATCATCTGCGCCTCGACGCCGAGCGGGTTGATCGCGCGGCCGACGTCGACCGCGCACACCGCGCGGTGGATCAGCAGCCGCTCGCCCTCGACCGACACCTCGAAGGCGTGCGCGGCGTAGCCGCCGAAGGTGAAGTGGCAGGCGATGCCGAGGCCGTGGCCGTTGGTGCGGCGCTGGCCCCAGCCGATGCGCTCGGCGGCCAGCTTCAGCACGTTGGCGAGGCGGCCGGTGTCCAGCACCGGTCCGCCGTGGCTGCGATAGGGCAACCGGCGCGGCGCGCCGAGCAGGTCGAGGCGGAACTTCAACGGGTCGACCTTCAGCGCCGCCGCGATCTCGTCGATGAAGCTCTGCACGGCGAAGGCGTTGGAGACGTGCGCCGGCGCGCGCCAGTTGCCGCGCTTGACGCCGGAATCGAGCGCGTACCAGTCGTAGCGCAGGTTGGCGACCAGGCCGGCGGGCAGGTCGTCGGGATGGATCTCCGACTTCCACTGCTGGTCCGCGCCGCCGGCGCCGTTGCGCTTGGAGGCGCTGGCGAGCTGGTGGCGCCAGGCGATGATGCGGCGGCGGCGGTCGGTGGCCGCGCTCATGCGGTGCACGCCGCACGGACGGTAGACGTCGTGGGTCATGTCGTCCTCGCGCGTCCACATCACCTTGACCGGCTTGCCGACGCTCTTCGCCAGCAGCACCGCCTCGGCGACGTAGTCGTCCTCGAGCCGGCGGCCGAAGCCGCCGCCGATGCGCGGGAAGCGGATGTCGATCTGCGCCGGCGACAGGCCGGTGATGCGGCGCACCACCTCGAAGGCGCGGTCCGGCGTCTGCGTCGGCGCGACCACGACGGCGCGGTCCTCCTCGACGCGCGCCAGGCAGTTCATCGGCTCCATCGTCGCGTGCGCGGCGTAGGGCACGTAGTAGTCGGCCTGCAGCTTGCGGCCGAGCTTGAAGAACTTGTCGAAGTCGCCGTCGTCGCGCGCGCGCATGGTCGGCGCGCCGGCCAGCTTGTCCAGCGCCTGGCGTTCCAGCGCGGCGGTGCTCTCGTCCGCCCACTTGCCCGGCTTCCACGCCAGTTTCAGGCGATCGCGTCCCTGCAGCGCCGCCCAGGTGTCCTCGGCCAGCACGGCGACGCCGGGCGCCAGCGGCTGCTCGCCGATCGGCAGCGCGGGGTCGGGGCCGGGCAGCGGCAGCACCTTGACCACGCCCGGCACCTTCAGCGCCTCGCTGTCGTCGACCTCGGCGAGGCTGCCGTCGAGGTAGGGGCAGCGCGCGATCACCGCGACCAACGCCTCGGCGAAACCGTGATCGATGGCGAACTGCAGCGTGCCGGTGACGATGCCGTGCGCGTCGACGTTGCCCGCCGGCTTGCCGACCAGGCGGTACTGCGCCGGGTTCTTCAGCGGCAGCGGCTGCTTCGGCAGGTCGATGCGCGCGGCGTCCGCGGCCAGGTCGCCGTAGCCGGCACGGCGGCCGTCGGGCGCGATCACCGCGCCCGCCTCGGTGCGCAGCCGCTCGGCCGGCACGTTCCAGCGCCGCGCCGCCGCCTGCACCAACAGCCAGCGCGCGGCGGCGCCGGCCTGGCGCAGGTCCTGCCACGCCTGCGGCACGCTGGTGCTGCCGCCGGCGGACTGGTCGCCGTAGATGAAGCGCGGCTTGCCGCCGTCGTCCTCGACGCCCAGCGGCAGACCGAGCACGGTGACCTGCGCCCAGTCGGCGTCGAGCTCCTCGGCGATGATGCGCGGCAGCGCGGTGCGCGTGCCCTGGCCCATGTCCGGCGTGCGCGCGCCGATGATCACGCGGCCGTCCGGCTCGATGCGCACGAACGGGCCGATCTGGCTGTAGACGTCGCCGAGCAGTTCGACCGGCGTGCCGGTGTCCTGCGCCTCGGCGAAGCGCACGCCGACCACCAGCGCGCCGGCGGCGCCGGCCAGCACCTGCAGGAAGCGGCGGCGCGAGAGCCGCAGCGTGGCGCTCATGCCTTGCGCTCCTTCATCGCGGTTGCGGCGCGCTTGATCGCGGCGCGGATGCGCGGGTAGGTGCCGCAGCGGCACAGGTTGGTGATGCCGTCGATGTCCTCGTCGGTGGGCTCCGGCTTGCGCTTCAGCAGGTCCGCCGCGGCCATCAGCTGGCCGGCCTGGCAGTAGCCGCACTGCGCGACGTCCTCGTCGATCCACGCCTGCTGCAGCGCGTGCAGGTTGCCCTGCGCGTCGGCGAGGCCTTCGACGGTGGTGATGCGGCGGTCCTTGACCGCGGTCACCGGCGTGACGCAGGCGCGCATCGCCTGGCCGTCGACCAGCACGGTGCAGGCGCCGCAGGCGCCGATGCCGCAGCCGTACTTGGTGCCGGTCAGGCGCAGCACGTCGCGCAGGAACCACAAGAGCGGCATCGCCGGATCGCCGTAGTGACGGAAGCGTTCGCCGTTGACGACGACGTCGATGCCTTCGCGCTTGGGCTCCGGCTTGATCTCGCTGGGCGGCGGCGGTGCTTGCAGGGGCTGCTGTTGCATGGCGGTCTCCGGCGGACCGCCTGATTGTCGCACCGTGGGCGCGGGGCGGGAACGCCGGAGCGCAGGCGGATATGCGGCTGCGCCGCGGATCCGCCCTGCGCGCTCCGCATGTCACGTCGCCACGACGTCACGTCGCAGCGACGCCGCTTCCCCTTTCCCTTATCCCCGGCGCGGAGAGGGAGACAAGATCGGGTGGGCCGCCGTGCCGTGCGTGGAACGTGACGCGCTCACCGCGGCGCCAGCCGCCGCCACAGCCCATAGACCGGCACGCCGGCGCCGATGATCAGCATGCACATGCCGGCGTTGCGCGGAGTGGTGAACACCATCACCGCCACCACCGCCGCGACCGTGGCGACGAACACCAGCGGCAGCAGCGGATGCAGCGGCGTGCGGTAGGCCGCCGCCTCGTCGGCGCGCATGCGCCGGTACCAGAACAGCGTGGCGATCGCCGCGGCGTAGCCCAGCCAGTCGCCGATGGTGGAGTAGTCCAGCAACTGCTCGAAGGTGCCGCTCAGCGCCAGCGTCACCGCCCAGGCGGCGACCAGCGCCAGCGCCAGGTTGGGCGTGCGCCAGCGCGGATGCAGCTTCGCCGCGAAGCGGAAGAACAGCCCGTCCTCGCCCATCACCTGCAGCACGCGCGCGCTGCCGATCAGGGCGATGTTGCAGTAGCCGAAGGTGGAGACGGCGATGCCGAGCGCGATCGCGCGCGCGCCGTTGTCGCCGAACACGCGGCTCATCACCTCGGCGGCCGGCGCCGCGCTGTGCGCCAGGCCGTCGTGGCCCAGCGCGGCGAGGTAGGCGAGGTTGGCCAGCACGTAGCAGACCATCACCAGCAGCATGCCGAGGCCGAGCGCGCGCGGGATGGCGCGCTGCGGATCGCGCACCTCGCCGGCGACGGTGTTGACGTAGCTGAAGCCGCCGTAGGTGAACAGCACCGGCAGCAGCGCGCCGGCGAACGCCCATGTCGAAAGATCGGTGCGCGCCGGGTCGGGGCCGAGCGCGGCGGGCAGGTCGCCGCCGGCGAGGAACACGCCGGTGACCACCAGCGCCGCCACCGCCAGCAGCTTCAGCACGGTCAGCAGGTTCTGCGTGAAGGCGCCGGCGCGGATGCCGAACCAGTTGACGCCGGTGAGGAACACCATGGCGCCGACCGCCAGCGGCTTCACCCACGTCAGCGGCAGGCCGAAGCCGATGCAGGCGTACCGGCCGAAGATGATCGACACCGAGGCGATGCTGCCGGAGTAGTTGACCAGCAGCATGGTCCAGCCGAACAGGAACGCCGCCAGCGAGCCGAACGCCTCGCGCAGGTACACGTAGCTGCCGCCCGCCTGCGGCCGGCGCACGCCCAGTTCCGCGTAGCACAGCGCGCCGGCCAGCGTCAGCAGGCCGCCGGCGACCCACGCCGCCAGCAGCGTCCAGCCGGAGCCGGTGCGCTGCGCGATCGTCGCCGGATTGAGGAAGATGCCGCCGCCGATCACGCCGCCGACCACCATCATCGCGGCCGACCACGCGCCGAGGCGGCGCACGTAGCCCACGTCCTGCCCGACTTCCGCCTGTGCCTGCATGGGGGTCCCCGCTGTGCAGCGAGCCGCGAGCATGACCCAGGCCGGCGCGCGCTGTCGAGGCCGGAAGTTCGGGAACGCCGTCCGCCGATGCCCCTCGGGTGACCCCGATCAACGAGTGGCGCTTGCGGCGGTTGCGCCATTGTGCAACAACCGGAGGGTTTTCACGGGGAGCATGTGTATGCGCCGCACGTATCGTCACGCCCTGCTCGCGCTCGTCGCCGCTGCGGCCCTGCAGGCATCGCTCGCGCATGCGGCCACCCTGCTGGTGGGCGCGCGCATCCACACCATGGATCCGGCCCAACCGGAGGCCGACGCGCTGGCCTGGGACGACGCCGGCCGCATCCTCGCCGTCGGCACCGCGCCGGCGCTGGCCGACCGCTTCCCCGACGCGCGCCGCATCGACGTGCACGGCGCCACCGTGATCCCCGGCCTGATCGACGCGCACGGGCACACGCTCGGCCTCGGCATGGCGCTGCTGCAGGCCGATCTGGTCGGCGCGAACTCGAAGCAGGAAGTGATCGCGCGCCTCGAGAAGCACGCGGCGACGCTGCCGCCGGGCGCGTGGCTGATCGGCCGCGGCTGGGACCAGAACCGCTGGCCCGACAAGCATTTCCCCACCGCGGCCGACCTCGACGCCGCATTTCCCGACCGCCCGGTGTTTCTCGAGCGCATCGACGGCCACGCCGCCTGGGTCAACTCCGTGGCGATGAAGCGCGCGCTGAAACCGCTGGACGGCGACTGGCAGCCGGACGGCGGCCGCATCGAGCGCGCCGGCGGCAAGGCCACCGGCGTGCTGGTCGACCGCGCGGTCGAACTGGTCGGGAAGGCGATCCCGCCGATGGATGCCGCGCAGAAGCGCCACGCCTACCAGGTGGCGTTCGCCACGCTGGTGTCGGTCGGCCTGACCGGCGTGCACGATCCCGGCATCAGCCTCGACGACCTGCGCGTGCTGCAGGACATGGCCGACCAGGGCGAGTTGCCGCTGCGCCTGTACACGATGGCCGACGGCGACCACGCCGCGCTGGCCTGGCTGTGCGAGCACGGCGCCTACGCGCATCCGTCCGGGCGCCTGCAGATGCGCGCGCTGAAGCTGTACATGGACGGCGCGCTCGGCAGCCGCGGCGCCGCGCTGCTGGCCGACTACAGCGACGATCCGGGCAACCGCGGCATCCTCGTCACCGATCCGGACCGCTACCGCGAGATCGTCGCCCGCGCGCACCGCTGCGGTTTGCAGGTCGCCACCCACGCGATCGGCGACCGCGGCAACCGCCTGGTGCTCGATACCTACGCCGCCGTGCTCGGCAAGGATGCGACCACCACCGACCACCGCTGGCGCGTCGAGCACGCGCAGGTGGTCGCGTTGGACGACATCCCGCGCTTCGCCGCGCTGCACCTGATCGCCTCGATGCAGCCCACCCACGCCACTTCCGACATGCCGTGGGTGGAGGCGCGGCTCGGCCCCGAGCGCATCCGCGGCGCCTACGCCTGGCAGCGCTTCATCCACGCCGGCGTGCACATCGCGCTCGGCTCCGACTTCCCGGTGGAATATCCGAACCCGATGCTCGGCCTGTACGCCGCGATCACCCGCCAGGACCTCGCCGGCCATCCGCCCGGCGGCTGGTACCCCGACCAGCGCCTGAGCCGCGAGCAGGCCCTGGCCGGCTTCACCCGCGACGCCGCCTACGCCGCCTTCATGGAGCACGAGGTGGGCATGCTGAAAGCCGGCATGCGCGCCGACTTCCTGATCCTGCCGGCCGACCCGATGACCCTCGCGCCGCGCGCCATCGCCGACCTGAAACCGATGTCGACCTGGGTCGACGGCAAGCCGGTGTATCGCGCGCCCTGAGCGGGGATGCGCAAAAATCGTGCGGACGCGCCGCGGCGTGACCAGCGGCATGGGCGCCGCCCGACGACCGGCTGCGACGCTGGCGGAGGCCGAGAGACGGCCTTCGCGCGCCATCCCGGCGCGAAACGCGGAAGCAAGGCCATGTCCAGGATGCGTGCGACCACCGCCATCCTTCTGACCGCGGCGCTGGCGACCGCCGTCGCCACCGCCCGCGCCGACGAAGCGCCGGCCGCCACGCGCGCCGAGATCGTCTCGATCACCCGGGAACCGATGGACGCGCGCGCGTCCGGCAAGGCCGAGGTGCGGCAGTCGTGCTCGCCGACGACGCGGTGGTGGTCGACGAGTTCGGCCGCAGGCAGGACTGGATCGAGGCGGTGAAGAGCATCCCTGCCGCTGCGCGTCGACGCCGCCTATGCCGCGCTGCTGGCGGTGGATCGCGGCGCCGCCGGCGTCAACAACCTCGCCGAGGCGAACGCCTGCGCGTCGACGGAGAAGGCGCGCCGCGAACGCGGCCGGCGCGACGATTTCCGCCTGCCGGCCCGACCACCGGCGCGGCTACATCGAGAAATCGCAGGTGAGTTGCGTGGCGGCGCCGCCGTCCGCCGGGACGAGCGTCGGCGCGACGTCGCCCCAGCCGTAGTCGTGCGGCTCCAGCTTGATGCCCGCCTTGGCCAGCCGCGCGCGCACCGCGTCGGGCGGGTAGGGGAAGGTGACGATCACGCCGGCGATGTCGCTGTGGACGCCGCGGTAGATCGTCAGCCGCGACAGCGGCATGTCGTAGAGCTTCGTGTCCGCGACGGGAATGGTCAGCGCATAGGATTCGCCGGCGTCCTCGAACGTCGCCCTGCCGAGCGCCTTGCTCAGGCTGCGGCCGCCATCGGGATGCGCGAGCTTCGGCCGCTCGCCGGATTCGTCCACGTAGGCCGTGATCACGCGGTAGTTGGCGTCCGCGTCGTAGCTGCAGCCGTGCGCCATGCCGCCGTACACCGCGACCAGGTCGAGCGCGCTCGCCGGTGCGGCGGCGAGGAAGACGGCGGCGGCGCCGAGCGCCTTTATCGGCCTGTGCAACGGTGCGGTCATCGTTTCGTTTCCTTGCGCGTGTCGAGGCAGGCGGGCCGGCCATGCCGGCGGTCGCCCGCGAGGCCGAATGATGCTCGAAGCCGGGGCGCGAGCGAGCCGCCATCCGGGCGGTGTCGCGGCGCTTCCGTGGCCGCGGAGTGGCGGAATCCCACGTTCCCCGCTCAGTCGAGCCGCATCGTGCCTTCGATCACCGGCGCGCACGCGCCGCCGATCCACACGTTGCCGGCGTCGTCCACCATCACCTCGACGATGCCGTCGCGGCCGACCTCACGGCCCTGGCTGGCGCGGTAGCGGCGGCCGTAGCTTCCGAGGCCGCCGGTGGCGGCGAGCCAGGCGGCGATGGCGGCATTGGCGCTGCCGGTGACCGGATCCTCGGGGATGCCGTCGCCGGGACAGAACGCGCGCACGGCCATCGCGGCATCGCCGCCATGCGCGCTGCCGAACACGCACAGGCCGACCGCGTCGAGCCGTGCGCTCAGCGCGGCGATCGCGGCGTGGTCGGGGCGCAGCGCGCGCACCGTCGCCTCGTCGCCGAGATCGGCGACGATCCACCACGGGCCGTTGCAGACGTTGCGCGGCGCCGCGCCGACGGGTGTTGCGCCGAGCGCCGCGGCGATGGCCGGCGCCAGCGTCGGATCCTCCGCGGCCAGCCGCGCCGGCGGCGCCTGCACGTGGATGCGGCGCGCGCGGCCTTCACCTTCCACGCGCACCGGCAGCAGCCCGGCTTCGCATTCCTGCACCAGCCGCGTCTTGCGCGCATCCACCACGCCGGTCTGCAGCGCGACGAACGCGCTGCCGACGCTGGGATGGCCGGCGAACGGCAGCTCGCTGCGCGGCGTGAAGATGCGCACGCGGTAGTCGGCGCCCGTCTGCGTGGGCGGCAGCAGGAAGCTGGTTTCGGACAGGTTGGTCCACGCGGCGATGCGCTGCATCGTCGCCGCATCGAGCCCGTCGGCGTCGACGATCACCGCGAGCGGATTGCCTCCCAGCGCGCGGTCGCTGAACACGTCGAGCTGGGCGAAGCGGCGGGTGGTCATGGCGCGCGGTCCCCTTCGCTCAGTCAGCGATGCCCGGGTTCCCACCCGGGGTAGGCGGGGATGTGCGGGCCGTAGTCCAGCCACGGCACCTGGTCGGACGCCCAGATCTGGAATTCGGGCACCTGGCCCGGATCCTCGTCGAGCGTCGCCACGCGCAGGATCAGCATGTCGAGGCCCTTGCGCCGGGAGATCAGCTGCGAGCCGCAGTTGCCGCAGAAGTAGCGGTGCTTGCCCGGCGAGGATTCGTAGGCCCTGAGGCTTTCCTCGCCGGCCAGCCAGCGGAAGTGCTCCTGCTTCACGCACGCAGCGGTGTTGAACGCCGCCGCATGCGCCTTGCGGCAATAGCGGCAGGAGCAATGTTCGATGGGACCATCGAGCTGCGAGACTTCGTACTGGACCGTGCCGCACAGGCAACTGCCGCGCATGGGAAACCTCGGGTGAGAAAGGTGCCGAAGCCCGGGATTCTACGCGGTGGCTTCCAGGGAGCGCATCGCGCGCATATGCGCGGAGCAAGTGGGCTGCGAACAAACTGAGCCGACATGAACCGACATGCCCAGCAGAGGGCACGCCGCGATCAGACGGGCTTCGCGGGCTCAGGCCGACTCGCGCGAGCCCATTCCATGCCGGTGCAGTCTGCGCGCTTGATGGCCGTCCCCGAACTGTCGCGGTCACTTGCAGGGGAGTCCATATACGAATTGTTCGGGCGCAACTTGCGACACATCACTCGCATCCCACGCCATCATTGTCCCGGTCCAGCCGCGGAGCATAACCGGGATCGCCACGGCGAACGGGTGCGGCACCGGCAGCACGCGCTTCGGCGCAGCTGGCGAACGAGCGGCTGCCGCTCGCGGCGCGACCGGGGGCGCAAAGCTTTGGCGGGGCGCGTCCGAGCTGCGAGTTCCAGCACGACTCTCGCGGTGACAGTGGTACTCCCCGGTCTTGCGGTTGTTGTGGCAGCCCTCCGCATTGAGGCCGCCCGGGTGCGGCAGGGCAAGAGTCGGCATGGCGACTAGGGCCACGGCTGCGATCAGCTGGAGTGCGGAACGCATGACACCCCATTGCGCCCTAACATTCCCGCTCAGCGGCGCGCCGCTTGCGGCGCGTCCGCTGCTGCGGGTTGTTCGGCAGCCTGCATGGACGGTCGTCGGTGAATGAATTTGTCGCTCGACGATTCCTCCGCGTCGGATGACACGCGACTGACCGCCCGCTTTTCAACGAGCTGGGGTGCACGCTCCAATGTGCCAATCGGTTCGATACCCATCACCGTCAGGCGCTCAATGAGCTCGGCGAGCACTTCGTCCCTACGTAGCCGCCAAGTCGACGCGAAGCATCGCCAGAACGTCCAGCCGGCGCGCTCGAGCACGCGCTGGCGTGTCATGTCATGCGGCCAGCGGTCGGGGCCATGGAACTCGTCGCCGTCGCATTCGATGGCGAGACGCACGTCGCCCGCACCCTCGACGACCATGTCGATGCGATAGGCGCCTGTCCGCACCTGCGGCACCACGCGATAGCCTCGCTCCACGAGCGCCGAGTACACCTGCCGCTCGAATCCCGATTCGCACCGGTCGATGAGCATTTCGGCTTCCTCCTTGTCGGCGACGATGGGCTTGTCGAAGTACTTCAGCAGCGACATCCGTAAGTCCTTGTCCGACAGGTGCGAGGCGGTCACCGACCGCACAAGGTACATGCGATCGCGGGCGCGGCTGGCGGCGACGTTGAAGCGCTGCTCGAACATCGTGCCCGACAGCGCCTTGCAGTTGCCCGGGTCGACGACCATCGACAGGAACATGATGTCGCGCTCGCTGCCCTGGAAGGTGCGCGCATCGCCGCACTCGAACCGGCGGTGCAGCAGCTCGGCGGCATTGCACTTGCTGCGAACGAGCTCGTCGACGAGCTTGGCCTGCTCCATCCCCAGCAGTGACACGACCCCGAGCGTGCGGCCGGCAAAGCGTTCGTCGTCGAGCAGCGCGGCAACCTCGCGAGTGATGAACTCGGCTTCCTCGCGGTTGCAATCCCGCCGGTCGCGCAGTCCGCCTTCCACATACACGTCCACCAGCGGCGGGTCGATGCGCTCGGTGCTCTTCGGAATGCGTAGCGGCTGGATGGCGCCTTTGTAGAACATGCGATTGGAGTAGGCGATGATGGGCGGCACACACCGGAAGTGCTCGCGCAGCATCACTTGGCGGGTCGCGAAGACGCGCGCCGCCAGGTCGTAGAGCGACTTCTCCGGCGTCATTTCCTCCTTGAACGGCTGATCCGCCAAGAAGCGGTCGCGGAGCTCCTGGATGCGCTGCGCGGCGATGAAGCCACCGTCGGGCGAGACCTGTTTGTCGTCGCCCACGACCAGAATCTTCTTGCCGCGCAGGACGGCGGGCAGCGCCCACAGGTCGGACTGGCTTGCTTCGTCCACGATGACGAGATCGAAGGCGCCGATGTCGGCGGGCATCGACTCCGAGACTTTGGCGTGACTCATGATCCAGCACGGCACAGCCCCGGCCGCACTGGTCATGTGGTGCCGCGCATCACGCCGATAGCGCATGGCGTTGGGGCCCGTGCCCATTCCGATTTTTCGAATGGCCGTGGCGTAGCCCTGCAGCGCCTGCAACACGCGCGGCGTGGCATTGCGCTTGGTCTCCATCCAGGCCGCGCGCGCGACCATCTGCTTGTACAGCTTCGACAGCCTCTGCTCCAGGTCGCGCCTGCGCGCCGACAGGCTCAGGAGTTCCTTGCGGGCCTCGATCTGCTCGAGGTGGCTCTTCACCCGAGCCCAGGTCCACGCACGGCGCCAGGTCGCCGGAAACACCGTGTCTTCGCCGTGTTGTGGCACGGCGATGGAGCGAACACGCGCCGCGAGCTTGGGGGCGCCGTTGCGTTCGAGCCGGGCGGCCGCCTCACGCACGAAGGCAAGCTCCGGGTTCAGCCCCTGAGCGCGGCGCAGTTCAGCAATGAGCTGCGCGTAGTCGGCGGCAACACGTTCGGCAGCGAGCTCCTCCTTGCCGAGCGCCTTGTCGATGAACCCGAGCAATGCTTCTGACACCGGTCCCGACGCACCGGCGAGCTTGGCTTTCAGCGTCGAAAGCTGGGTTGCCGCGCGCGCCAGATCTGCCTTGGTCAGATGTGCCATCAATTGAGCGCGCACGGTGTCCAGCTCTTCCGATGTGCCGTTCAGGTGCTTCACCGGTGCCTGCGCAAAAACTTCTTCGGCCTTGCGCACGAGCACGACGTCATGGTGCGTGGCGAGACGATGTGCCTTGCGTGCCGCCGAGGCGACCATCTCGATGCGGCGCAGTTCAGTCACACCCCCCTCGAGCTTCGGTGCGGCGAGCGCCGGAGCGAACTGGTTCCAGCGCGTGACGAACGAAGTCACGCGCAGATGCAGGTCGAGGAAACGCCAGACATGCTGCCAATCGTCCGCGTCCGCTGGTGGCAAACCGGCAACCCTGATCTTTGCGACCGCATCCTTGACGTCGCCGTTACCGAACGACATGAGCCCGAACGGCCTGCCCGTTTCCGCGGCGCGCTGCACGGCTTCGCGAACCTTTGCGGATGTGACCGCCGCCGGCGGTACGTCCACCGGGCGCTTAAGGAAGGCGGCACGCGCTTGGGTCAGCGCCGCGATATCGTCGAAGAGCGCCTCCAGCGCGGCGCGTTCAGTGTGAAACGACGCCAGTCGGCACTTCCGCCGCAACTGATGCGGCCACGGTTCGCCCAGCTCGTCGATTCCGGCAAGAACACTGCGCGCGGATTCGATGTTCGCAAGCAGCTGCCGCGCCGCCTCGAGTACCTCCGGTGTCATGGCCTTCAACGGAGGCAAAGCTCCTTGGGCGACCTGCCGCCCGATTTCATGCATGCGCACCAGGACGTCGTGCAGTTGCACCACCTCGTCCGGCGCCAGCAGGTCGTCCGCCGCGGGAAGGCGCGCCTGGACGTAAACGAGGTCCTTACCGAGCTTGCGGCGCACCTCCCGCAAGCGTCCGGCTTCGTCGTCGGAAAGCTGCGGCGCGTGTTCCGGTGCGAGCGTGACCGCGTCGTCGAACCAACCGTGTTCGGCCTGCCCGCTGACGACCATCTCGGCGAGCTTCTGCGCGCGCATCGGCTGGCCGTCGATTTCGATCTCGGCGAGCTGTGCTAGCGCGATGTCGTCGACACGCCGGTCGATGGCCGCCAGCTCCGCATGCGCACGGTCTATCTGGCTCCTGCAGTGCTCGATTTCCTGATGCGTGAGTTCCGGGTTGAGCTGCGAGACCTTCGCCTGAATCGTGTTGATGGCGCTCTCGAACTGGCGCAGGCTCTCGCGGTCGCTGCTAAGCAGCGCCACCGTCAGTGGGCGGACTTCCTCGGGAATCTTTTCCTGCAAGACCTGCAGCGCGGGCTCGCCCTTCGACGTGACGAGCACCCGCCGGCCCGTGGCTAGGTAATGGCAGATGACGTTGGCAATGGTGTGGGTCTTGCCGGTGCCCGGCGGACCCTGAACGGTCACGCCTTCGGCCTGCTCCAGTTGCTGGACGATGGTGACCTGCTCCTGGTTGTACGGCAGCGGGAAGTAGAGTTCCCGCGCTTCACCGCCGCCTCCGCCGCCGCGGCTCGACAGGCCGCGAAACCGGATGTTGGCAAACGGCACCGGCGCGTCCGATGGAACCGTCACAAGCGCACCCGGGCCTTCGGGAATGTCGCAGCCTTCAACCAGGCGCTGTTTCAGGCGATGCAGGTCGTCGAGCAGGTAGTTGTTCGAACGCGGCCGTACGAATAGCGCCCATGCATCCGTGACGACAAGGTGCTTGCCGAGTGGCGGCACAACGCCATCGCCCTCAGGCAGCGGGCGATATTCGCCCTGACTGTCCAGATTGCCAGCGGCGAGTTTGAGCGCGTCGGTGTATGAACCCGGGTCGAACGGCGTGACCGGGCGTTCTTCGTTACGCACGAGTTGCTCGCGCGCGGTCCGTTCCACTTCGGTCGCATTGCGACCGAGGCACGCGGCAAACGCATCGCCCTCGTAACGCGTGTCGGTTGCCCGCGGTCGCAGGTACAGCGCCATCGTCGCCTCGTCGAGCCCGACCTCCATCTGCTGCGTCAGGAGCGGGTACTCGAAGTCGACAGCCGACACCTTGTCCTGTGACTCCTGCCACTTGAGCTGCCAGGTCGCGACACCCAAGCCCCACACTAGCTCAGTCGGGTGGGCGGTTTCGTCGGCTTCGAGCTGATGCTTGATGGCGAAGAGTTCGCCGTACAAGTCGATGCTCCGGCGCCGAGGCCTTTCGCCTTCGGACCACGCCTCCCACAGCGGCGTGTATTGCGCCAGCGCCTGCTCGAGTGCGACACGTTCACGCCGTTCAAGCTGCCCATGCTCATCCGGCTTCTTGCCGGCAAGCGCGGGCGCCAAGCTTGCCTTTAGCGCGGCTTCATCAATGGAGGGTCTTGCGCCGTTGGGGTCATCGCTGACGTGAATGAGCCCCTTGACCTTCTCGTCGAGCACAGGCGGTTTGCTGGCCTGCAGCCTTTCCACGCGCAGCCAAACGTGGTCGCCTTCGACATTGACATCGAATTCGACGCCGGGCAGTCCTGCCAAGTCGGCGCGCCGCTTGAGGAAACCCTTGGCGTTAGCCAGTCGGAACGCGCGCGGATCGATGTCCTTGGCCTGCTCCTCGATGTAGTCGAGGAGTCGAGTGAGTAGATCGCGCGGATTCACGCCACCACCGCCCCCATGGATGCTCAAGAGATCAAGTACATCAACATCCCACTTTCCCGCAATCTTGCCCGCCTGATGGCTGCCCAACGCCTGAATTAAGCCGCGCGGCGAAGCGGCGTCGGCTTGGATGACGGAATAGACTCCCCCCGCGTCACCACGGCTTCGTTGAGCCAGACTGATATTTTCAGGACACGGGGCGATTAAGCGGCAGCCTGCGCCCGTGTCGACGAGGGTGTCAAGACCGCTTCCGGGTGCTTTTCAAGCGCCTGCGCGCGGGGGCGTCGCTTCGTCGGTTGCGGCCGGCCGCGTTATCCGGCGATTCCGCGGTGACAAGACTTATCGCCCCGAAGTCGTCGGATAGGCGGCGCGCGCGTGCCGTGCTTCGCGCGCGTGCCTGTCGGCGCCGCTGGCCTCGCTACGCGGCAACGTGGGCGTAAGTCCAGTGACGGGATGACGGTTGGATGCCCTCGGCTGCGAACAGCGGCAGAGTGGGGCGGTTTCGCTCCGGCCGGATCGGGTATGACAGTGGCTCGACCGGCCGCCGGGAGGCTTGCCTGATGCCGTTGGGCATCAGGCAGCGTTTGGAACCTCCCAGCCCGGGAAGACCAGAACCGCGGGATGGCAGCGCAGGGCGATCGCCAGCGCCTTGGCGCGTTCGACGCCGAGGTTGATCCGGCCCGTCTCGATGCCGGAGATCGTGGTCTGGGGGATGCCGCACAGCTCGGACAGCTGCGTCTGGGTGAGGCCCTGCAGTTCGCGGATGATGCGGACGGACTCGCCGGGCGACACGTCCACGCGCTTTTTGGCCGGGATGAAGTTACGCATGTCAGGTTCTCCGATAGTCATGCGGCGTCACGCGAACCACCTGTACAAGCAGTACGTCCGCGACGACCTTGTAGATGACGCGCCATTGCTCGTTGAGGCGGGACGAACGGAAGCCTTTCCACTCGCCGGACAGGGCTTCGTCGCGAAAACCCTTGATGGCACGGAGCCCCTGGGGGCCGGAAAGCATGGCGATGTCTTTCCACTTCTCGTATCGCTTCAGGATGTAGAGAGGAACGCGGCCCGAGGAAAGCTCCTTGTCGACCTGTCGATGCTCTTCGATTCGCCACATGTCTCATTGTGACTAGTCTAAAAATGGACTGTCAAGGATGCGCGCTGCTGCCAGGCAGGGGCCGGCCACTGGGTCCGCAATTCGAGGGAACGGGCGCGGGCCTTCGCCCGCATTCCGCCACGTCCGCGCCGGCCGTCCGCCCGCCGCTTCCGCTATAGCTCCTCCATTGCCTTTTGCTGCACCGCACGCAACACTGAACGGACTTTTGCCCGTGCCCGACGCCCCTCTGCCTGCCACCGTGAGCGCTCCCGCCGCCGCGCCGCTGCCGCCTGCAGCGCCCTGGATCGTCGTGAAGTTCGGCGGCACCAGCGTCGCCACCCGCGAGCGCTGGGACACCATCCTGCGCCTGGCCGCTTCGCGCCGCGCCGAGGGCGCGCGCGTGGTGGTGGTGGTGTCCGCGCTGTCCGGCGTCACCGATGCGCTGAAGGCGTTGTGCGCGCTGCCGCCGGACGAGCGCGTCGCCGCCGCCGGGCGGCTGACCGAGCGCCACCGCGCGCTGGCCGCGGAGATGGGCCTCGGCCGCGTCGAGGCGATGGAGCGCTGGCTGGATTCGCTGCAGCGCGCCGCCGCCGACGGCCCCGGCGCCGGCGGCGAGCTGGCCTGGCAGGCCGAGGTGCAGGCGCACGGCGAGCTGCTGTCGAGCGCGCTGGGCGCCGTCTTCCTGACCGCGAAAGGCTTGTCCACGCAGTGGCTGGACGCGCGCACCTGCTACGCCGCCACCGACCTGCCGTTCCTCAACGAGCGCGCGCGGCTGCTGTCGGCGCAGGTCGAGCCGCGCCACGATCCGGCGCTGGCGGCCGACCTCGCCGCGCGCGGCGAGGTGTTCATCACGCAAGGCTTCATCGCCCGCGACGGCCAGGGCCGCACCGTGCTGCTGGGGCGCGGCGGTTCCGACACCTCGGCGTCGTACTTCGGCGCGCTGCTGCGCGCCGCGCGCGTCGAGATCTGGACCGACGTCGCCGGCATGTTCAGCGCCAACCCGCGCCAGGTGCCGGCGGCGCGGCTGCTGACCCGCCTCGACTACGAGGAGGCGCAGGAGATCGCCACCACCGGCGCCAAGGTGCTGCATCCGCGCTGCCTGTCGCCGTTGCGCGAGGCGCGCGTGCCGCTGCTGATCAAGGACACGCAGCGCCCCGAGCTGGCCGGCACCGAGATCGGCCCGGAGGTGCGCGAGCAGGCGCCGAGCATCAAGGCGATCAGCTCGCGGCGCGGCATCACCCTGGTGTCGATGGAGTCGGTGGGCATGTGGCAGCAGGTCGGCTTCCTCGCCGACGTGTTCGCGCACTTCAAGCGCCACGGCCTGTCGGTGGACCTGATCGGTTCGGCCGAGACCAACGTCACCGTGTCGCTGGACCCGACCGAGAACCTGCTGGATTCCGACGTGGTCGCCGCGCTGGCCGCCGACCTCGCGCGCGTCTGCCGCGTGAAGGTGATCGCGCCGTGCGCGGCGGTGACCCTGGTCGGCCGCGGCATGCGCGGCATGCTGCACAAGCTGTCGGCGGTGCTGGCGGAGTTCGGGCAGTTGCGCGTGCACCTGATCACGCAGTCGTCCAACAACCTCAACCTCACCTTCGTCGTCGACGAGGACGTGGTCGACGACCTGCTGCCGCGCCTGCACGAGATGCTGGTGCGCGCCGGCGCGCTGCGTGCCGACGACGCGACGCTGTTCGGCCCGAGCTGGCAGGCGCTGTACGGCCGCGCCGCCGCCGCGGCGCCGGCGCCGTGGTGGCGCGCGGCGCGGCCGCGGCTGCTGAAGCTGGCCGCCGAGCGCAGCCCGCGCTACGTCTACCATTTGCCGACCGTGCGCGCGCATGCACGGGCGCTGCGCGCCAGCGGCGTCATCGACCGCCTGTACTACGCGGTCAAGGCCAATCCGCATCCGGTGCTGCTGCGCGCGCTGGCCGAGGAAGGCCTCGGTTTCGAGTGCGTTTCGCCCGGCGAGCTGGCCGCGGTGGCGGCCAACGTGCCGGCGTCCGCGCCGCGCCTGTTCACGCCCAACTTCGCGCCGCGCGGCGACTACGCCGAGGCGCTGGCCGACGGTATCCTCACCACGCTGGACGCGCTGCATCCGCTGCAGCACTGGGGCCGGCTGTTCAAGGGGCGCGAGATCGCGCTGCGCGTCGACCTCGGCCGCGGCCTCGGCCACCACGACAAGGTGCGCACCGGCGGCGAAGGCTCGAAATTCGGCCTGCCGCTGGATCAGCTCGACGCTTTCCTCGCGCTGGCCGACGACTGCGGCGCGCGCCTGCGCGGCCTGCACGCGCACCTCGGCTCCGGCATCCTCGACGCCGCGCACTGGGGCGAGGTCTACGCGCAACTCGCCAGCCTGGCCGAGCGCATCGGCAGCATCGAATTCCTCAATGTCGGCGGCGGCCTCGGCGTGCCCGCGCACCCGGACGACCTGCCGTTGGACGTGCACGCGGTGATGCGCCATCTCGCCGAGGTCAAGCGCGCCTATCCGCAGTACGCGCTGTGGATGGAGCCGGGCCGCTACCTCGTCGCCGAGGCCGGCGTGCTGCTGGCGCGCGTCACCCAGGACAAGCGCAAGGGCGCGGCGCACTATCTCGGCGCCGACGCCGGCATGAACTCGCTGATCCGTCCGGCGCTGTACGCCGCCTGGCACGAGATCGTCAACCTGAGCCGCCTCGACGCCGAGGCCGACACGCTGTACCAGGTGGTCGGCCCGATCTGCGAAACCGGCGACGTGCTCGGCAGCGACCGCCGCCTGCCGGCCAGCGCCGAGGGCGACGTGCTGCTGATCGCCAACGCCGGCGCCTACGGCGCGGCCATGGCCTCGCGCTACAACCTGCGCGAGCCGGCGGAGGAGACGGTGATCGAATGAGCGCGGAGAAGACCATGCCCGCACTGCAGGACCCGCGCCAGGCGCAGGCCTTCCGTTTCGTTCGCTGCGGCTATGCCGACGGCGTGGCCGAACTCGCGTATGCGTTCGACGACGGCCCCGAGCTGGTCGAGCGCGTCGTGTTTCCGCAGGCGCCGGCGCTGCCGGCGGAGCGCCGCGCCGCCTTCGACGCGGCGCTGCGTCTGCTGCACCTCGTCGCCGGCGTCAGCTACTACAAGGCCGGCGTGCCGGCCCGCATCGTGGTGGACGGCTGGACGCCGGACGCCGCCGCCGCCGCGCTGATGGACGAGCTGTACCTGCACGGGCTGGCCGAGTTCGCCTACCGCAACAGGCTCGACCTGCGCGGCCGCATCCGCTTCCCGCGCGGCGGCACGGCGGGCGCGCCGGCGACGACGCTGCACCTGCCGCGGCGCACGCTGGTGCCGATCGGCGGCGGCAAGGATTCGCTGGTGGCGGTGGAGGCGCTGAAGCGCATCGGCGAGCAGGCGACCGCGGCGTGGGTCGGCCGCTCGGCATTGATCGAGGCCTGCGCGTCGCGCACCGGCCTGCCGATGCTGAACCTCGGCCGCGAGCTGTCGCCGCTGCTGTTCGAGCTGAACCGGCTGGGCGCATGGAACGGCCACATCCCGGTGACCGCGATCAATTCGGCGATCCTCGCCTGCGCGGCGCTGCTGTACGGCCACGACACCATCGCCTTCGCCAACGAACGCTCGGCCTCCAGCGCGACGCTGGAGTACGAAGGGCAGGCGGTCAACCACCAGTGGAGCAAGGGCCTCGCCTTCGAGCGCATGTTCCACGCCTACCTGAAGTCGCACGTCGCCGCCGACCTGCACTACTGCTCGCTGCTGCGGCCGTTCTCCGAGCTGGCGGTGACGCGCGCGTTCGCGCGCCTGCCGCAGTACTTCGACGCGTTCTCCAGCTGCAACCGCAACTTCCGCATCCTCGGCCCGCGCCCCGCCGACCGCTGGTGCGGGCAGTGCCCGAAGTGCCACTTCGTGTTCCTGGCGCTGGCGCCGTTCCTGCCCAAGCCGCGGCTGCTGGCGATCTTCGGCCGGAACTTGCTGGACGACGACGCCCAAACCGCTGGTTTCGACGCGCTGATGGAGTACCGCGACCACAAGCCGTTCGAGTGCGTCGGCGAGGCGGCCGAGGCGCGCGCGGCGATGGAGGCGCTCGCGCAGCGGCCGGAATGGCGCGAGGACGCGTTGGTGGCGCGCTACCGCGAGGAGATCCGCCCGCAGATCCTCACCGCGCAGTTGGCGCTGGAACCCTGGCTCGAGCCGAGCGGCGAACACCTGCTGCCGGCGCGGCTGAGCGGAGCGCTGGATGCGATTCGCGGAGCTTGAGCACGCCGACGTCGCGGTGTGGGGCTACGGCCGCGAGGGCTGCGCCGCGCTGGCCGCGCTGCGCGCGCGCGCGCCGGGGAAGCCGCTGACGCTGTACTGCCTGCCCGCCGAGGCCGCCGACGCGCGCGCCGCCTTCGTCGGAGGCGTGACCGTGATCGACGTGCCGCCCGACGCCGACGCGCTGGCGCGCCACGGCGTGGTGGTGAAGTCGCCGGGCATCAGCGCCTATCGCCCGGAGATCGCCGCCGCCGCCGCGCGCGGCACGCGCTTCACCTCCGGCACGGCGCTGTGGTTCGGCGAGCGGCCGGACGCGCGCGTGATCGCCGTCACCGGCACCAAGGGCAAGAGCACCACCACGGCGCTGATCGCGCACCTCGCGCGCAGCCTCGGCGTGCGCACCGCGCTGGCCGGCAACATCGGCATGCCGCTGCTGGAGCTGCTGGAGGCGCAGGCCGCGCTGTGGGTGGTGGAGCTGTCCAGCTTCCAGACGCGCGAGGCCGGGCCGCTGGAGCTCGGCGTGGTCACCAGCCTGTACGAGGAACACCTCGACTGGCACGGCTCGCGCGAGCGCTACGTCGCCGACAAGCTGGCGCTGGCGGACGCCGCGCGCACGCTGCTGGTCAACGCCGCGCAGCCGCGGCTGCTCGAGCTGACCGCGGCGCATCCGCGGCGGCGCACGTTCGGCGACGCCGACGGCTGGCATGTCGCCGGCGGCGCGATCCGCCGCGCCGCCGAAGCCGTGCTGCCGCTGGCCGAGCTGCCGCTGCCCGGCGCGCACAACGCCGCGAACGCCTGCGCGGCGCTGGCGGCGCTGGAACTGCTCGATCTCGACGCGCGCGCCGCGGCGCCGGCGCTGCGCAGCTTCCGCGCGCTGCCGCATCGTCTGCAGCGGCTGGGCGAGCGCGACGGCATCGCCTGGATCAACGATTCGATCAGCACCACGCCGCAGGCCGCGCTGGCGGCGCTGCAGAGCCTCGAAGGGCGCGCGGTGACGCTGATCGTCGGCGGTCACGACCGCGGCCTCGACTGGTCGGAGTTCGTCGCGCGGATGCGCGAACGCCCGCCGCTGGCGCTGATCTGCCAAGGCGCCAGCGGCGCGCGCATCGCCGACGAACTCGAGCGCGCCGGCGTGGCGGTGGCCGCGCGCTGCGCCGATCTCGCCGACGCGGTGGCGCAGGCGCACGCGCTGACCCCGCCGGGCGGCTGCGTGCTGCTGTCGCCCGGCGCGCCCAGTTTCGACCAGTTCCGCGACTACGCCGCGCGCGGCCGCCGCTTCGCCGAACTGGCCGGCTTCGACGGCGCGGCGATCACCGGCATCGAGGGCTTGGGCGTCGCCTAAGCGAACGGTAAGCCGGCGTCGGCATCATGGCGCGGCCATGCCCCGGGACGAGGAGCGCGCATGTCGAAGGCGATGCAACGCGTGAAAGCCTGGGACTTGCCGACGCGCCTGACGCACGGCGCGCTCGCCGTGCTGGTGCTGTTGCAGTACGGCACCGCCGAGTGGCACTGGCTGTCGATGGACTGGCACTTCCGTTTCGGCTACGCGACGCTGGCGCTGGTGCTGTTCCGCATCGCCTGGGGGTTCGCCGGCTCGCAGAGCAGCCGCTTCGCCGACTTCGTGCGCGGCCCGGCGCGCGTCGCCGCCTACCTGCGCGCGACGCTGGCGCAGCGCGAGGCGCGCACGCTCGGCCACAATCCGCTGGGCGGCTGGTCGGTGCTGGCGCTGTTGCTGTCGTTGGCGCTGCAGGCCGTCACCGGCCTGTTCAGCAGCGACGACATCACCCTGTTCGGGCCGCTGGCGGGCCGCGTCGCCGACGACACGGTGGCGCTGATGAGCGCGCTGCACAAGGCGAACCAGAAGCTGCTGCTGGCGCTGGTCGCGCTGCACGTCGGCGCGGTGTTCGCGCATCTGTGGTTCAAGCGCGACAACCTGATCGCGCCGATGCTGCACGGCTGGAAGCGCTGGCCGGCGGCGGTCGCGCTGCGTTTCGCGCCCGTGTGGCGCGCGCTGTTGCTGCTGACGATCGCTGCGGCGCTGGTGTGGGGCGTGGTGGCCTGGGGCGAAGCCGGCGGCGCGACGTATTGACGATCGCACGCTGCGCGGCGGTTCCGCCCTGCGCGGTCGCGGCGCGACGCGTCGTGGCGACGCGCAAGGCGGGACATCAACGCTCGTAGCGGTAGTCGAGGCCGGCGCGGCTGCCGGTGGTGGCGTTCTGCGCTTCGAAGCGCAGCTTCTTCGTCAGCGTGTAGCGCAGCGTCACCACCTCGCCCGGCGTGAACAGGCCGACGCCGTAGCCGAGGTAGAGGCGCGGCGAGAGGTACTTGCCGACGCTGAAGGCGGCGCCGCCCAGCGCTTCGCTGCTCGCCACGCCCGCTTCGTCGAGGCCGAGCCGGCTGCCGATCTGCTTGGCCAGGCGGTCGCCGCCGGCGGTGCCGAGCGCGCGCGCGGCGGAACTCAGCATGTCGCCCTCGCCGCTCTTCAGCGCCGACAGCGGCTTGCCGGTGATCAGGTAGGACAGCGCCTCCGACTGCTCCATCGGCGGCGTCGCGAACACCGTCAGGACCGGCCGCTGGGCGGTGCCCTGCACGCGCAGGCCGGGCGTCACGTCCGGCAGCTTGCGCACCGCGGTGATGTCGAGGCCGGGGTCGTCGATCGGCGTGCCGGCGAACAGCAATCGTCCGCGCTCGATGGTGAGGTTCTGGCCGTAGGCCTTGTAGGTGCCGTCGACGCGGATCTCGCCGCGCGCGGTGGTGGCCTTGCCGCGGCGGTCGCGCACGGCGAGCTGGCCGCCGAGCTTGCCGTCAAGGCCGAAGCCCTTGAGATGCACTTCGTCGCCCAGCGTCACGGCGATGTCGGCCGCGACCGGCAGCCCGGCGCCCTCGGGGGTGCTCGGCTCGTCGACGACCACCACGTCGGGCGAGCGCTGCGCCGCGCCGCCGCCGGGCAGCTTGGTGAGGTCGATGTCGGCGGCGGGAATCGCCACGCGGCCGGTGACGGCGTAGCTGCCGTCGCTGCGCGCGACCGCGAGCTCGGGGCTGACGCGCACGCGCGCGGCGGGAATGTCGGCGGCGAGGAAGTTCTCGCCGCGGATGTCCAGCCGCAACGGCTCACCGGCGACGGTGCTCAACGTGCCTTTCACCGCCAGCGTGCCGTCGCCGGAGCCGACGTGGCCGTCGATCGCGAAGTGCGCGGCGTCGCGCGCCTCGAGCGCGAGTTCGCCGTCGTGCAGCTTCAGCCCGGCCGCGGGCACCTCCGCGGCGAAACCGCGCAGCGCCATCCGCCCGGCCACGCGCGGCGCGTCCAGCGTGCCGCCCAGCGTGTAGCGGCCGTCCAGCGCGCCCTTCACCGCGGCCAGTTGCGGCGTCAGCAGCTCGACGAAGGCGAGGCTGGGCAGGTTGGCGTCGAGCGTGCCGGACAGCGCGCGCTGCGCGCCGCCGACGGTCGCTTCGCCGTCGATGCGGCCGCCGTCGGCGAGCGCGCTGTGCAGCGTGACGCGCTGCGCGGAGGGCGACAGCGTCGCCTCCGCGGCGAGATCGCGCCAGCCGAGCAGCGGCTGCCCGGCGTTCTCGGGATAGGCGATGCTGCCGGCCGCCGAGCGCAGGACGGCGCTGCCGGACAGCGCGCCGTCGGCAGCGCGGCGCAGCTCGCCGCTGCCGTCCAGCGTGCCGTCGAAGCGCAGCGGCGCAGCGGGCGCGGCCAGCGCGGCGATCAGCGCGACCGGCAGACGCTCGAGGCGATAGCTCGCGCTGGCCGCACCGTCCTTGGTCTGCTGGCCGGCCACGCACACGCGCGGCTCGCCGGCGGCGAGGCAGAGCGGCGACAGGCGGGCCGCGCCGTCGCGCCAGGCGAGCTGCGCCGGCTGCTGCAGCGTCCACGCGGGCATGCCCGCCGGTTCGAGGCGCAGCGCGGCGAGGGTGCCGTTCCAGGCGGCGTTGCGATAGCTGCCGGAAAGCGCCAGCGCGAGACCGAGCTGCGCGCCGCGCGCGTCGACGCGCAGCGCGTGTTTTTCGGCGACGCCGTCGCCGTGCGCGGCGATGCTGGCGAAGGCGAAACCTGCGGCGGCCGCGCCGTGCGCGGCGAGATCGAGCTTGCCGCCCGGCGTGCCGAGGTCGGGCAGGTCGGCCTGCAGGCGCAACGCGTCGATCTGCGCGCCGGCGTAGGCGAGACGCTCGCCGGCGAGCTGGCCGCGCACGGCGAGCCGCGGCCAGCGGCCCGCGACGTCGAAACGGCCGTCCAGACGTCCGGACGCCCGCGGCAGCCAGTCGCCCAGCGAAGCGATCGCCAGCGTCGCCGCGGCGTCGGTGGCCTGGCCGCCGCGGCCGCTCACGGCGACGCGGCTGCCGCCGGAGGCGAGTTCGAGGTTGCCGTCGACCACGTAGTCCGGCGCGAGGCGCAGGTCGGCGCGGCCGCGCACGGCGCGCCGGCGCAGCGTGCCGCCGACGCGGTCGAGCTTCAGCGTCGCCTGCGGGCCGCGGTCGGTCAGCGTGCCGCGGCTGGCGAGGCGGAAGTCCAACGCGCCGGGCCAGCCGGCGAAGAACGCGCCGGGGTCGAGGCGCCGGGCGATCGCTTCGATGTCCCAGCCGAGGCGCGGCTGCAGGGTCAGGGTGCCGCGCGCGTCGAGGTCGCCCTGCGGCTGCACCAGCCGCAGCGTCTGCAGCGCGATCTGTTGCGGCGTGCCGTCCAGCACCACGGCGAAATCGGCCACGTGCTGCGGCGGCCCCAGCGCGAAGCTGCCCTGCGCGGCGTAACGCGCGCTGCTGCCGACGAGGTGCAGGTCGCCGTGCGTGGCCAGCGCCTGGCCGGCCAGGTCGGCGGGCAGCACCACGTCCCGCCAGGACACCGCGAATTCGGCGGCGACCGGTTGTGCCTTCAGCCGCACGTCGCCGTGCGCCTGCAGCGTGCCCGGGACTTGCGGCGCGCGCAGCGTCAGCGCCGTGACGCGCAGCAGGTCGGGCGTCAGCGCGAAGCGCAGCGGATCGAGCAGCACGCGGTGGCCGTCGGCGTCGACGCGGCCGCGCAGCTCGCCGCCGTTGCGATCGCCGCGGCCTTCGAGGTGCAGCGCCAGCGTCTTCAGCGCGCCTTCGCCGAGCAGCGGCGCCGGAGCGAAGGCGGGCGCATCGAGCGCCAGCGTCCACGCCCACGGTTCGGCGGGGCGGAGGGTGCCGGCGAGCGTGGCCGCGGCCGGCTGCGCCAGCGTCAGCGCGAGGTCGGCGCGCGCGCCGTCGCTGCGCGCGGTGAGCGTGCCGGCGTAGCGCGCGCTGCCGGCCTTCCAGTCGAACTGCGCGCGGCCCCGGCCCGGGTAGCCGCGGCGCAGCGCCAGCGTGCCGGCGAGGTCGACGCGGCCGTCGGGCGCGCGCAGCGCCAGCCGCCGCACCTCCAGGCCGTCGTGCGTCCAGGCGCCGGCGAAGTCGAACGTATCGGCGGCGAACGCCGGCCGGCGGTCCTGCGTCACGCGCACGCGGGCGACGCGCAGGCGGTCGAGCAGGAGGTCCAGCGGCGGCTGCAGGTCGAACGGCGTCTCGCTCGGCGGCTGCGGCGGCCGCGCGGTCAGCGCGACGTCGACGCCGTCGACGTCCAGCGTGCGCACGTGCAGGCGCTTCGCCAGCAGCGGCCACGGCGACCAGTCGAGATGCGCGCGGGCGACGCGCACGTCGACGCCGGCGTCGCGCCAGCGCAGATCCGCGAGCGTCAGCGGGCCGGCCAGCGTGCCGGCGGCGCCGCGCACGGCCAGCCGGCCGCCCAGCGCGCCCTCGGCGCGCGCCAGCGCGAAGCGCAGACCGGAGGTCGTGTACAGTAGCCAGCCGAGCGCGCCGCCCGCGACGAGCGCCAGCGCGAGGACGATCAGCGCGAGCCGACGCAGCCACGTCATAGGTCGGGCCCGATCACGATGTGCAGCTCCACGCCGCGGCGTTGGCGGTCGCGCACCGGCGTGCCCAGGTCGACGCGCACCATGCCGACCGGCGAGCGCCAGCGTACACCCAGACCGACACCGGTTTTCAGGCGGAAGTCGGCGGTGGAGGTGAAGGCGTCGCCGGCGTCCACGAACGCGGCCATGCCCCAGTTGCGCGTGAAATAATGCTCGACTTCGGCACTGGCGACGGCGAGGTTCTTGCCGCCGATCACCAGCCCGGCATCGTTCTTCGGGCCGATGGTCTGGTAGCCGTAGCCGCGGATCGAGCGGTCGCCGCCGGCGAAGAAGCGCAGTTCCGGCGGCAGCTTGCCGAAGTCGTCGGTCCAGGTGGCGCCGGCGCTGCCGCGCAGGATCAGGCGGTTGCGGCCCTTGAACGCGCGGATCCATTTGGCGTCGGCGGTGACCTGCGCGAAGTTGGCCTGCGACAGCGCGCCGCGCGAGGCGGCGCGCGCGGCGACGCCGAACGACCAGCCGCGGCGCACGAACAGCGGGTCGTCGCCCACCTTCTTCGACAGGCCGAACTCGGGATAGAGCAGGGTGGTGTTGCCGCGCTCGGCGTCCGGGCCGCTGCCGACGGTGAAGTCGCCGGTCAGCAGGTGCAGGCCGACGGTGCGGATGAAGCCGTGCCACTGCCGCGTCTCGTTGGCGACCAGGCCGAAGGTGCGCGAACGCGAGGTGGCGGTGTCCTCGTCGCGGAAGTTGGCGCCGAAGTTGAAGCGGCGGTCGTTCGGCCCGGGATAGGGGATGCCGTAGGTGACGGCGGCGGTCTTCAGGCGCTGCGCGATCAGGGTGTCGACGCCGAACTTGTGGCCGCGGTCGTTGATCCAGCGTCGCTGGATGCCGCCGCGGATGCCGGGGCCGGTGTCGGTGCCGACGAAGATGCCGGCGGTGTAGACCGTGCGCTTGGCCGGCGCCACGCCGACCTTGATCGGCACCACGCCGTCGACGGCGTGCTCGAGGTCCGGCTCGACGTCGACGAAGGCGAGGTAGTCGGCGTCGGTGAGGCGCCGCTGCAGTTCCAGCAACTGGCTCAACGCGAAATAGTCGCCCGGCTTCCACGGCAGGTAGCGGTCGAGGAAACCGCGGCGGAACGGCGCGCCCTGGAAGTCGGTGGCGCCGAAGCGGTAGCGCCGGCCGGGCTCCCAGGCCAGGCGGATGGTGGCGCGGTTCGTGGCGCGGCTGATCTCGATGCGGTGCACGGTCAGGCGCGCGTCGAGGAAGCCGGTCTCGGTCAGCGCGGCGCCGATCGCGGACTTCGATTTCTCGTACCGCGCCTGGTCCAGCGGCTGGCCGACCTTGGGTTCGAACCGGCGGATCGCCTGCCGCACCTCGCGCAACCTGGCGGCCGGCCCTTCCAGCGCGATCTCCAGCGCGGCCACCTCGACCGGCTCGCCCGGAGCGACATGCAGGACCACCTGCCAGCCGCCCTCGGTCCGGCGCAGCTCGCCGTCGACCCGGGCGTTGTAGTAGCCGTAGGGTTCCAGCGCGCGACGCGCCTGCGCGGGCGCGCTTTCGTACAGGCGCCGCAACTGCGCTTCGGTGACGTCGCGCGCGGCGTACTGCTGGACCTCGACGCCGGCCAGCACCGCCTGCTTCAGCGCATCGTCGACGCCGTCGACGCTCACCGACACGCGCGCCGCCCGCGCGACGGGCGCGGCGAGGAGTGCGCAGGCGAGCAGCAGGGGGCCGAGGCGTCGCAGGGGCCGGCTCATCGCGAATGCCTTTCCGTGCAGCGCTTATAGCAGGTGCGCGGTTCGCGGCGCATCAACGCGGCGCTGCGCCGTCCGCCGCGACGGCCTCGCCCGCGGCGCGCGCCACCGGCGCGCGCGGCCGCGGCGCTCAGCCGATTTCGGAGCCGGCGCGGTGCGCGATCCAGGCGCCGGCCAGCGCGGAGAGATAGGGGATCGACTGCGCGGCGAGGATGCCGACCCACAGCTTGCCCTCGAGATAGGTGCCGCCGTAGGCGTGCAGCATGCCGATCACGCCGAGCGCCAGCGCCGTGGCCATCAGCAGTTCCTCGTGCACCGGCGCGAACGCGCCGAACGCGCCGCCGCCGATGCGCCGACTCTTGGCGGTGACGACGAACTCGCCCTTCTTCTTCACCAACCCTTGCAGGATGCCGCGCGCGATGGCGTGGCTGAGACCCATGCTGGCCAGCGAGGCCATCAGCGTGTCGCGCCAGCCGCACGGCACGCGCGCGCGGTACAGCACGATGCCGAACGCCGCCTTGGCGAAGAAGAAGCCGATCACCGGCACCAGGAACAGCTGCATCGGCAGGCTGAACACCTGCGGCAGGCCGATCATGCCGGCGGTCCAGTACAGCGCCATCAGCGTGAACACCAGGTGCAGCGCGTCGGCGAACCAGCTGAACCAGCCGGTCAGGAAGTGGAAGCGCTGGCCGGCGGTCAGCGGGCCCTTGCGCACCAGCCAGCCCCAGCGGCCCTTGAGGATCTGCATCGCGCCGAACGCCCAGCGCGTGCGTTGCGACTTGTACGCCTTGAAGTCGGCCGGCGTCAGGCCCTTGCCCATCAGCTCGTCGACGTAGACCAGCTCGTAGCCGGAATGCATCAGCCGCAGGCCGAGCTCGGCGTCCTCGCAGATCGTCCACTCCGACCAGCCGCCGGTGCCCTCCAGCGCGCTGCGCCGGACCATGGTCATGGTGCCGTGTTGGATGATCGCGTTGCGCTCGTTGCGGTGGTGCATGCCGATGCGGAAGAAGCCGTCGTACTCCCACGCCGTCATGCGCCGGAACGGGTTGCGTTCGAAGTCGCGGTGCGCCTGCGGGCACTGCACCACGGCGACCTTGGGGTCGTGGAAGTAGCCGGTCAACGCGCGCAGCCAGTCGTGGCGCACCACGTAGTCGGCGTCGACCACGGCGACCACGTCGGCGCGCGGGTCGGTGACCTTGAGGCCGTAGTTGAGCGCGCCGGCCTTGAAGCCCGGCCACGGCGCCAGATGGAAGAAGCGGAACTTCGGCCCCAGCTTGGCACAGTGCGCCTCGACCGGCTTCCAGATCGCCTCGTCCCTGGTGTTGTTGTCGATCACCAGGACTTCGTAGTTCTCGTAGTCCAGCGCGGCCAGCGAGTCGAGGGTGAGGATCACCATCTCCGGCGGCTCGTTGTAGCAGGCGAGGTGGATCGACACGAACGGCTGCGGCGCGCCCGGCTCGGGCTCGAGCGGGCCGGCGTGGCGCAGCCACTTGCGCCGCCACAGCACCTCGGTGAATTCGAAGCCGTTGATCAGCAGCACGGCCAGGATCGCCAACTGCGCCGGGAACAGGATCACCAGCATCGCCCAGTCGATCACGCCGAGGTAGAACTGGAACGGCACCGTCACCGACCAGACGATCAGCCCGGCGGCGAGCTGGATCAGCACGAGGAAGAACAGCCGTCCCGCCGGCTTGAAGCGGCCGTAGCGGCGCGCGAACCACAGCATCGGCAGGAACGCCAGCGCCGCCGAGGCCAGCGCCTTCCACGGCCAGTCGACGTCCTCGATCACCGGCCCGGAGAACGGGAACTTCGGCTTGCGGTCGGCGCCGAACATGCCCCAGTAGGCGCCGACGCGGCCTTCGCCCAGGTTCTCCTTCCAGGGCTGGTCGAAGGCTTCCATCAGGTAGTAGTCGATGCCGCGCTCGCGGGCGACGTTCATCCACTGGCGCAGGAAGATGCCCTCGTTGGCGACCGAGGGCTGCGCGTACTGGTAGCGGTCGCCGTTGGACGGCCAGCCGATCTCGCCGATCACCACGTGCTTGCCGGGGAACAGGTCCTTGATCTGCTGGTAGCGCATCAGCGCCTGGCCGACCGCGTCCTTGCGCGGCACGCCTTCCCAGTAGGGCAGCAGGTGCACGGTGATGTAGTCGACGTGGTCGGCCAGCTCCGGATACTTCATCCAGATGTGCCAGGGTTCGGCGGTCGACACCGGCTGGCGGATCGCCGCGCGCGCGCGGTCGAGGTAGGCCATCAACTGCGCCGGCGTCATGTCGTTGCGCAGCAGCACCTCGTTGCCGACCATCACGCGGGTGATGTTGGGATAGCGGCGCGAGGCGGCGATCAGCGCCGCCAGCTCGCGCTCGTTGTGTTCCCAGCGCCGGTCCAGCCAGGCGCCGGCCAGCAGTTGCAGGCCGGCGTCGCGGGCGAGGCGCGGGATCTCCGGGTTGTCCAGCGTCGAATAGGTGCGCAGCCGGTGGGTGTACTTCGACAGCAGAGCGATGTCGGAGGCCAGTTCCGCCGCGTTGGGATAGCTGTCGGTGAACGGGCTCTGGTAGCGCTGGAAGGCGCTGAAGGCGAAGCCGCCGACCGGGCCGTCCCAGTCGACCACCGCCGTCGGCCGGTTCGCCCACCACCACAGGCCGAAGTTCAGCGCCGCGACCAGGGTCGCCATCAGGAAGGCGGCGACGAGCGTGCGGCGGGACGGAGGGGAAGGAGGGTTCAAGCGGGTCTCGGCGGCCGGGCGGCGACAAAACTCCGCGAGCTTAACGAAGCGCCGAGGCGCGCTCAATGCGCCGCGCGGCGATGGTTAGCCGCAGGTCAGGTGGCGCGGCGGCTCATGCGGGAAGGACTCCACGACCGCCATCGCGGCGCAAGGCCGTCGTCGCGAACGCGAGCCGGGCCCGGCGGCGCCATTCGACGGGCGCGCATCGGCGCCCGGTTCCGGCCGGCGGCGGGACGACGGGGCGGTGCTGCGGCTGCGGCGCCGGTTTCCGGCGCCTACTTCAGCAGCGAGCGCAGCATCCAAGCCGTCTTCTCGTGCTCCTGCATGCGCTGGGTGGCGAGGTCGGCGGTGGGCTGGTCGTCGGCCTTGTCGGCGGCCTTGAAGGTCTCGCGCGCAGTGCGCGCCACCGTCTCGTGGCCCTCGACGAGCTGCTCGACCATCACCTTCCACTCCGGCACGCCGGTTTCCTCCCGGATCGCGGTGAGCTTGCCGAACTGGGTGTAGGAGCCCGGCGCCACCACGTCCAGCGCGCGGATGCGTTCGGCGATGGCGTCCGCCGCGGTCCACAGCGCGTTGTACTGCTGCTCGAACATCAGGTGCAGCGTGTTGAACATCGGACCCGTCACGTTCCAGTGGAAGGCGTGGGTCTTGAGGTAGAGCGAATAGGTGTCGGCGAGCAGCTTGGAGAGGTGCTTCGCGATGCTTTCCCGGTCCTTCTTGGAAATGCCGATGTCGATCGCCATGGGATGCTTCTCCTTGCCAGAGGGGTTTCCAGCCTAATGCGCCACGGCGGCGAAAGGAAATGGAAGCGTTCGATGCCGCCGATAGCGTGCGGCTATGATGCGCGGTTCCTATGAACGAAACGTTGTCACCGCCCACCGTCGCATCGCTGCGCCAGGCGCTCGGCGGCGTCTGCACGCGCGACTACGGCCGCCTGCTGGGGCGCTGGCGCGCGCTGGCGCGGCAGGCCGAGCCGGCGCGCCTCGCCGCGCTGGCCGCCGACATCGAGGCCTCCGCCGCGCGGCGCGCGGCGCGCGCCGCGGCCAAGCCGGCGATCCGGCTGGACGAATCGCTGCCGCTCGCGGCCAGGGCGGACGAGCTGGTGCGCCTGATCCGCGAACACCAGGTCGTCGTCGTCGCCGGCGAGACCGGCTCCGGCAAGACCACGCAGTTGCCCAAGCTCTGCCTCGCCGCCGGCCGCGGCGAGGCCGGAATGATCGGCTGCACCCAGCCGCGCCGGCTGGCCGCGCGCGCGGTGGCGCGGCGCGTCGCCGAGGAGCTGGGCACGACGATCGGCGGCCGGGTCGGTTTCCAGGTGCGCTTCACCGAGCAGGTCGGCGAGGACACGCTGGTCAAGTTCATGACCGACGGCATCCTGCTGGCCGAGACCGGCGCGGATCGCTGGCTGAGCGCCTACGACACGATCATCCTGGACGAGGCGCACGAGCGCAGCCTCAACATCGACTTCCTGCTGGGCTACCTCAAGCGCCTGCTGCCGCGCCGGCCCGACCTCAAGCTGATCGTCACCTCGGCGACCATCGACACCGCACGCTTCGCCGCGCATTTCGGCGGCGCGCCGGTGGTCGAGGTGGAGGGCCGCACCTGGCCGGTCGAGGTGCGCTGGCGCCCGCCGGCGGAGCGCGGCGAGGCCAACCTCGCCGAACAGGTGGTCGAGGCGGTCGAGGCGATCACCGCCGAGGACCCGCGCGGCGACGTGCTGGTGTTCCTGCCCGGCGAGCGCGAGATCCGCGACGCGCACCTCGCGCTGGCGCGGCGCAAGTTCCGCGAGACCGAGGTGCTGCCGTTGTACGCGCGGCTGTCCGCGGCCGAGCAGGACCGCGTGTTCAAGCCCGGGCCGCAGCGCCGCGTGGTGCTCGCCACCAACGTCGCCGAGACCTCGCTGACGGTGCCGCGCATCCGCTACGTGGTCGACACCGGCACCGCGCGCGTCAAGCGTTACAGCCAGCGCAGCCAGCTCGAACGCCTGCACGTCGAGCCGATCTCGCAGGCCGCCGCCGACCAGCGCAAGGGCCGCTGCGGCCGCGTCGGTCCCGGCGTCTGCTACCGGCTGTACGCGGAGGAGGATTACGCCGCCCGCCCGCGCTACACCGACCCCGAGCTGCTGCGCTCCTCGCTGGCCGGCGTGATCCTGCGCATGCTGGCGCTGGAGCTGGGCGAGGTGGAGGCGTTCCCGTTCCTCGACGCGCCCGAGGAGCGCGCGATCGCCGACGGCTACCGGCGCCTGACCGAGCTCGGCGCGATCGACGAGCGCCGCCGCCTCACGCCGATCGGCCGCACGCTGGCCAGGCTGCCGATCGACGTGCAGCTGGCGCGCATGCTGGTCGAGGCCGCGCGGCTCGGCGCGCTGCGCGAGCTGCTGCCGATCGTCGCCTTCCTCGGCATCCAGGACCCGCGCGAGCGCCCGGCCGACGCGCGGCAGCAGGCCGACGCCGCGCATGCGGCGTTCGCCGATCCCAGGTCCGACTTCGTCTCCGTGCTGCGCCTGTGGCAGGCCTACGGCGCCGCGCACGAGGAGCTCGGCCAGTCGAAGCTGCGCGAGTGGTGCGCGCGGCACTTCCTCAGCTTCCTGCGCATGCGCGAGTGGCGCGAGCTGCACCGGCAGTTGCTGCTGCTGGCGCAGGAACTCGGCTGGAAGTCGCGCGCGGAGACGGCGGAGTACGAGGCGCTGCACCGCTGCCTGCTCGCCGGCCTGCCCACGCAGGTCGGGCGCAAGGACGAGCGCGGCGTCTATCGCGGCACGCGCGAGCGGCGCTTCCAGATCTTCCCCGGTTCGGCGCTCGCCAAGGCCGCGCCGCCGTGGCTGCTGGCGGCGCAGATCGTCGACCTGGGCGGCAAGGTGTGGGGCATGACCTGCGCGCGCGTCGAGCCCGAGTGGATCGAGCAGCAGGCCGCGCACCTGGTGCGGCGCAGCCATCGCGACGTGCACTGGTCGCGCAAGCGCGGCGTGGTGGTGGCCTACGAGCAGACCGTGCTGTTCGGCCTCGTGCTGGTGGAAAAACGCGCGGTGGTCTTCCAGCGCCAGGACCCGGCGCAGGCGCACGCGGTGTTCCTGCGCGAAGCGCTGGCGCGCTGCGACATCGACTGCCGCGCCGACTTCGTGCGCGCCAACGCGCGCGTGCTGGAGCAGGCGCGCGAGCTGGAGGCCAAGCAGCGCCGCCAGGGCCTGCTGAAACCGGAGGAGGCGCTGGCCGCGTTCTTCGCCGGCAAGCTGCCTGCCGACATCGCCGGCGCGGCGGCGCTGGACGCCTGGTACCGTCGCGCCGCGCCGGCCGAGCAGGCGGCGTTGCGCTGGACGCTGGACGACGTCCTGGACGGCGCGACCGCGCTGGACGCGCGCGCCTACCCGGCCGCGCTCGAGATCGCCGGCCACCGCCTGCGCCTCGACTACCGCTTCGTGCCCGGCGATCCCGCCGACGGCGTCACGCTGAACCTGCCGCTGGCGCTGTTGAACGCGGTGCCGGCGGTGCGCTGCGAGTGGCTGGTGCCGGGCCTGCTGGCCGACAAGGCGGCCGAACTGATCCGCGGCCTGCCCAAGGCGCTGCGCCGCAACTTCGTGCCGGCGCCGGACTTCGCGCGCGCCTTCGCCGAGGCCGAGGCGCCGCGCGATCGGCCGCTGGCCGAGGCGCTGGCGGCGTTCCTCGCGCGCACGACCGGCGTCGCCATCGACGGCGGCGCCTTCGCCGGCAGCGAGCTGCCGGCGCACCTGCGCATGCGCTTCCGCGTGCACGACGAGTCCGGCCGCACGCTGGCGGAGGGTCGCGACCTCGAGGCGATCCGCGCCGAGTGGTCGGCGCGTGCGCGCGAAGCGTTCGCGCGCAAGGCCGACGCCGAGCTGGTGCGCGAGGAAGTGGCCGCGTTCGAGTTCGAGGACATCCCGCGTGAGGTGCGCGCCGCCGGCGGCCTGGCCGCGTATCCGGCGCTGGTCGATCTCGGCGAGACCGCCGCGTTGCGCGTGTTCGAACAGGCCGACGAGGCGCGCGCCGCGCACGTCGCCGGCGTGACGCGGCTGCTGCGCAACGCGCTGGCCGGCGAGTTCAAGCGCGCGCGCCGGCAGCTGCCGATCGGCAACGCGCTGGCGCTGAAGTACGCGCCGCTGGGCGGCGCCGACGCGCTGCGCGACGACCTGGTCGAGGCCGGCTTCCGCGACCTGCTGGCCGCGCGCGACCTCGACGTGCGCACGCGCGCCGCGTTCGAGGCGCTGCGCGCGGAGCTCGCGCGCGAACTGTTCGCCGCCGCGGTGGAACGCCTGAAGCTGGCCGAGCCGATCGTCGAGGCGCAGGCGGAGCTGGCGCCGTGGCTGGAGCCGCCGCTGCTCGGCTTCGCGCGCGCCAGCTACGACGACCTGCGCGAGCAGCGCGAGGCGCTGCTCGCGCCGCACTTCCTGCGCGAGCTGCCGGCGGCGCGGCTGGCGCACTATCCGCGCTACCTGCGCGCGATGCGCCTGCGCGCCGAGCGCCTGCGCCAGGACCCCGCGCGCGACCAGGCGCGCATGCTGCAGGTGCAGCCGTACTGGCGCGAGTACCGCAAGCGCGCGCGCGGCGCGCCATCGGCAGAACTGGACGCGCTGCGCTGGCTGATCGAGGAACTGCGCGTGTCGCTGTTCGCGCAGGAGCTGAAGACCGCCGAACCGGTCTCGCCCAAGCGCCTGGCGAAGGCGCTGGAGGCGCTGGGCTGAGCAGCATCTCTGCGGTATCCGGCCGGAAGAGATTGCTGGACACCGATCGACGCGGATGAACGCCGCTAGCGCTCGGCCAGTCGTTACCGGTCGGATCGGCCGGGTCGCCGTTCGCCCCGAGCGTAGCGCCGCGGGTGCGGAGCCGAAGGGGCGTGTCAGGGCACCGGCGCGACGTGGGCGACTTCCGTCACGCCTTCGACGCTCAGCGACCAACTGCCGAACATGCCGGGCTCGAGCGTGACCTTGGGATTCATGCGGGGATTGGCCAGCACCGGATCGTGGTCCAGCACGCGCCACTTCTGGCCGTTCTCCAGGGTCAGCACGGTGTCGAAGTTCCAGCCGCTGAACTTGCCGGCGATGCGGCTGCTGAAGGCGCGCGCCGGGGCGCTCGCCGCGGCCGCGTTCGCGGCCGCCGCGCCGGCGCCCGGCGCCGCCGGTGCCTGGCCGGGCATGCCGTGCTCGCGCAGCCACGCGTTCAGGCCTTCGAGTTGCTCGGGGCTGAGCTTGTCCAGGCCGAGCTTCCGGAAGGTGGCGTAGGGCATGGTTTCCTCGAGCGAGGAGAAGCCGTGCGGCGCCGGTTCGGCGCCGGCCGCGAGCAGCGGCGCGGCGAGCAGGCAGGCGAGGGCGAGGAAACGCAGGCGCGGCAGGTGCATGGCGGAGACTCGCTGGCAGGAGGAACGCGTCGCGGCCGCTGGCGTCCGCGCGTGGGCCGCGCGGCGGACACGCGGTCGCGACGACCCGCTCAGCGTATCCGCTGGACTCTTACGCTCTGGTTACAGCCTTCCACGTACATCAGCCAGCTGCCCAGCAGCATCGGCTTCAGGGTGACGGCGGGGTTGTCGCGCTCGGGGCAGACGTAGCTGCCCGATTCGGCCTGCTTCCACACCTGGCCGTTGTCGAGGGTGAACACGCTGCCGCCGGTCCAGCCGGCGAAGCGGCCGACCAGATGGCCCTGTTCTTCCTTGCGCGCGGCCTCGCTGGGATAGAACACCGGCTTGCCGCCCGGCGTGACCAGCTGCGTGCCGCCGGTGCCGTGGGTGCGCAGCCACTCGTCGAGGGTCTTCAGCTCCTCGGGGGTGAGCTTGTCGAGACCGGCGGCCTTGAACTCGGCGGAGGACATGCGCTCCTCCAGCGAGGAGAACGACTGTTGCGCATGCAGCACCGGGGTCGCCGCCAGCGCGACGGCGAACAGCGCGGCGGCGAGGGAGGTCGAGCGGAGGGTAGGCATGCGATCGATCATAGCAAGCGGCACGGGCGCGGCACAAAGGTCCGTGAGCCGCGTCACAACGGCTAAACTGGAGGCCTTTCGAAGACCTTTCGGCCGTGGCATGGCGACGTCTCCGCACATCGTCCCGGATGGCACCGGCCGGCGCGCCGGCGGTCCGCTGCTGGACGCCGCGTTGCGCGCCCTCGGCCCTCCAGCCGCGGCGACCGCGGAGTGCAACGCGGTGCTGGACCTGCTGGAAGCGCTCGGCTGCGACGACGAGACGCTCGCCGCGGCTGTCTGGTTCGAACGCGCGCGGGCGGCGCCGGTTGACTGGCCGGCGCAGGCGGCCGCGCTGCCCGAAGGCGTGCGCCGCCTGGTCGAGGGCCAGCTCGCCGCGGAACGCGTGTGGGCGCTGCATGCGCAGCGCGCGCCGGGCGGCGGCGCCGAAGGTCTGCGCCGGCTGCTGCTGGCGATCATCCGCGACCTGCGCGTGGTGTTCGTGCTGCTGGCCCGGCAACTGGCGCGCATGCGCGCGGCCGCCGCCCTGCCCGAGGACGAGCGCCGCGCGCTGGCCCAGCTCACCGCCGACATCCACGCGCCGCTGGCCAACCGTCTCGGCATCTGGCAGCTGAAGTGGGAGCTGGAGGACCTGGCGTTCCGCTACCTGCAGCCGGACACCTACAAGCGCATCGCCCAGCTGCTCGACGAGCGCCGCGCCGACCGCGAGGCCTACATCGCCGACTGCGTGCGCACGCTGGGCGCGGCGCTGGAGCAGGCCGGCATCCGCGCCGACCTGGCCGGGCGGCCGAAGCACATCTACTCGATCTGGAAGAAGATGCGCCGCAAGGGCGTCGACTTCTCCGGCCTGTACGACATCCGCGCGGTGCGCGTGCTGGTCGACGACGTGCCCGCCTGCTACGCCGCGCTCGGCGTGGTGCACTCGCTGTGGCCGCACGTGCCCGGCGAGTTCGACGACTACATCGCGCGTCCCAAGGGCAACGACTACCGCTCGCTGCACACCGCGGTGATCGGCCCCGAGGGCAAGACGCTGGAGGTGCAGATCCGCACCCACGCCATGCACCGCGCCGCCGAGCTCGGCGTCGCCGCGCACTGGCGCTACAAGGAAGGCGGCAGCGCCGACCCCGGCTTCGAGGCCAAGGTGGCGTGGATGCGCCGCCTGCTGGAGGGCCGCGGCGATGGCGAGGACGACGCCGCGCTGCTGGCCGGCTTCCGCACCGACCTGCTGGAGGACCGCGTCTACCTGCTGACGCCGAAGGGCGAGGTGTTCGACCTGCCGCGCGGTGCCACCGTGCTCGACTTCGCCTACCACGTGCACACCGAGGTCGGCCACCGCTGCCGCGGCGCCAAGGTCAACGGCCGCATCGTGCCGCTGGGCTTCCAGCCGTCCAGCGGCGACCGCATCGAGATCCTCACCGGCAAGGTGTCCGAGCCCAGCCGCGACTGGCTGTCGCCGCACCACGGCTTCCTCGCCACGGCGCGCGCGAAGGAAAAGGTGCGCGCCTGGTTCCGCCGCGCCGACCACGAGACCAACCTGGCCGTCGGCCGCGCCATCCTCGAGCGCGAGCTGAAGCGCCTCGCGCTGGCCAACGCCGAGCCGGAGAAGCTGCCGGCGAAGTTCCACCTGAAGACGCACGACGAGCTGCTGGTCGCGCTGGCGCTGGGCGAGGTGACGCCGGGACAGATCGCCCGCGCGCTGCAGGAGCCGGCCGCGCCGCCGGAGGTGACGCAGTCCGCGGCGCCGCTGCAGCGCAGCGCGCCCGCCGACCACGGCGCGCTGACCATCCAGGGCGTGGGCAACCTGCTCACCGTGCTGGCGCGCTGCTGCCAGCCGCTGCCCGGCGATCCGGTCGCCGGCTTCATCACCCGCGGCCGCGGCGTGTCGATCCACCGCACCGACTGCCGCGCGTTGGCGCGGCTGCGCGCGCGCGATCCCGAGCGCGTGATCGAGGTGGAGTGGGGCCGCGCGCCGGCGCAGGCCTACGAGGTCGACATCGACGTGCGCGGCTACGACCGCAAGGGCCTGCACAAGGACGTCACCAGCGTGATCACCAACAGCGGCGCGCACATCGTCGCCTCGTCCAGCCGCGTCACCACACGCACCGCCGAGGTGGACATGCGCTTCACCCTGCGCGTGCGCGATTACGAGCAACTGTCCGCGCTGCTGGCCAGGCTGGCCGCGCTGCCGAACGTGCTGGACGCGCGCCGGCTGGCCGCGGGCTGAATCGCGCGCGCGCGTCGGGGAACGCCGCGCCTCCGGTGCTAATCTAACGGTCGATTCCCCACCCGCGTCGACCATGGCCGGACGAGACGATCTTCCCCCGCGCGGCCGCACCGAACCCACCCTCGGCGACCTCGACCTCGATCGGCCCGGCGCCCCGCCGGCCGACGACGGGCTGCCGCACATCGTGATCGACGCCGCCCCGCGCCGCCCCGGCGGCGCGGCGCCCGCGCGCGGTCCGCGCCGGCACGCGTGGAAGTGGCTGCTGCCGGTGCTGCTGCTCGCCGCCGGCAGCTGGGCGGTGGTGCACCAGGACCGCCTGCGCGCGCTGCTGCCGCGCACGGAACTGAATTCCGTGCTGGAGCGCGCCGACGCGGCGCTGGCCGCCGGCAAACTGGACGGCAGCGCCGGCGACAGCGCGCGCGAGCTGTACGAAGCCGCGCGCGCGCTCGAGCCCGACAACGAGCACGCCCTGCAGGGGCTGAAGAACGTCGGCAACGCCGAACTCGAGCAGGCGCGCAAGGCGCTGGCCCAGCATCGGCTGGACGATGCCGACGCGGCGCTGGCTTCCGCGCGCGCGCTGCTCGGCGGCGGCGCCGACGTCGACCGCGTGGCGCAGGCGATCCGCGCCGAGCGCACCAAGAGCGGCGCGCTGGAAACACTGGTCGTACGCGCCCGCCAGGCGCTCGCGGACGGGCGTCTGGACGGCGACGACGGCGCCGCGGCGCTGTTCCGCCGCGCGCTCGCCACCGATCCCGGCAACGCCGTCGCCCGCCACGGCCTCGACCAGGTCGGCGACGCGCTGGCGCAGCAGGCGCGCGAGGCGCTGGCGCAGGGCGACCGCGCGAAGGCCGGCGCGCTCGCCGACCGCCTGACCGCGCTGCTGCCGAACTACGGCGACCTGCCCAGCCTGCGCGCCGCGCTGGCGCAGGCCGACCGCGAGGCGCAGGCCGCGCAGGACAAGCGCCTCGCCGACGGCGAGGCCTTCCTGCGCGCCGGCCGCTTCACCGGCGAGGGCGACGACAATGCGCTGGCGCAGTTCGACGCCGTGCTGGCGGTCGATCCCGACAACGCGCGCGCCAAGGCCGGGCTGGGCCAGGTCGCGCAGGCGCTGATCGTGCAGGCCAGCGCGGCGATCGACGCCGGCCGCTTCGACGACGCCGGCCGCCTGCTCGA
>NZ_DF970222.1:0-6748 GCF_000953855.2 Mizugakiibacter sediminis | reverse complement strand
TCGCCGCCGAGCGCCCCAAGCTGACCGCCGCGCAGCAGGCCGAAGTGCAGCGCCTGGTGCAGGCCGCGCAGCTCGCCGCGCGCAACGGCGACCTCGTGCTGCCGCCCGGCGGCAGCGCCTACGACCGCTACCGCGCCGCGCTCGCCATCGACGGCGGCAACGCCGCGGCGCAGGCCGGGCTGAAGGCGCTGCCGCAGCGCGCCGCGCAACTGTTCGACCAGGCGCTGGCGCAGGGCCGGCTCGACCGCGCCGCCGACCTGCTGTCCACCTTCGACACGCTGTCGCCCGGCGACGCCGCCGCCGCGCCGATGAAGCACCGGCTCGCGCAGGCCTGGCTGGACCAGGCCACGCTGCACGCGGACCAGGGCCGCCTGCAGGACGCGCGCATCGCCCTCGACCACGCGCGCCGCCTCGAACCCGACGACCCGCGGCTCGGCGCGCTGGCGCAGCGTCTCGCCGGCGCCGGCGGCTGATGGCGCCGGCCGTGGCGTCGCCGCTCACGATCTCCGTCGCGCTGTGCACCTACAACGGCGCGGCCTATCTGGACGCGCAGCTCGACAGCCTGCTGGCGCAGCAGCGCCGCCCCGACGAGATCGTCGTCGCCGACGACGGCTCCGGCGACGGCACGCGCGAGCGCCTGCGCGCGTTCCGCGCGCGCGCGGCGCAGGCCGGCGTCGAGGTGACGCTGATCGAGAACGCGGCCAACCTCGGCTACGTGCGCAACTTCGAGCAGGCGCTGGCGGCGGCGCGCGGCGCGCTGCTGTTCCCGTGCGACCAGGACGACGTCTGGCGCGCCGACAAGCTGGCGCGCATGGCCGTCGAGTTCGAACGCCGGCCGGAGCTGTCGCTGCTGCACACCGACGCGCGCCTGGTCGATGCGCAGGGACGGCCCACCGGCACGACCCTGTTCCGCGCGCTGGAGGCGCGCCGCGACGAGCTCGACGCGCTGCACGCCGGCCGCGGCTTCGACGTGCTGCTGCGGCGCAATCTCGTCACCGGCGCCACCGTCGGCCTGCGCCGCGAACTGCTCGCCGCGGCGCGGCCATTCCCGCCCGAGCTGGTGCACGACGAGTGGCTGGCGCTGATCGCCGCCGCCACCGGCACCGTCGACGCGCTCGAGGACACGCTGATCGACTACCGCCAGCACGGCGGCAACCAGATCGGCATGCGCCCGCGCGGCCTGGCCGACAAGTGGGAAGACCTCAAGCGCCTGCGCCCGGAAACGCTGCAGCGGCTGGCCGCGCGCATGGCGCTGCTGGGCGAGCGGCTGCAGCGTCTCGGCGCGGCGGTCCCGCCGGCGCATCTCGCCCGCGTGCGCGACAAGGAACGGCACCTGCGCCTGCGCGCCGCCCTGCCGCCGCGCGGCCCCGCGCGCCTCGGCGTCGTGCTGCGCGAAGCGCGCGGCGGCGGTTACGCGCGCTATTCCAACGGCGTGCGCTCGATGTTGCGTGATTTGTTGCGGGGGGATTAGGGAGCGGGAGCAGGGAGTGGAGGGCTGGGAGCGCGAGCGGGAGCGGGGAAGCGGCGGGGATTGCCGAATTGCTCCCGCCTCCCGAACGGCTTGCCGTTCGGGAGGCGGGTCGGGGCGAGGGGGCGGGCGTGCGTTGCGGGCAGGAGAGGCAATGAGCGGGACCAAGGCCGAGGACTCGGCGCAAGCACCGACGCCGTCGCGCGGGGTCGGCGCGGTGATCGTCACCTACCGTCCCGACGTTGCCGCGCTCGCCGCGCTTATCGAACGCGTGCGGCCGCAGGTCGCGCATCTGGCGATCGTCGACAACGCCAGCCGCGACGCGGCGCTCGACGCGCTGCTGACGCGCCACGCGGACGATGCCGGCATCGAGGTGCTGCGCCGGCAGGACAACCTCGGCCTGGCAGCGGCGCTGAACCTCGGCATCGAACGTGTGCGCGCCGCGCGCTGCGATGCCGTGCTGCTGCTCGACCAGGACAGCCTGCCGGCGCCGGACATGGTGACGCAGCTCGCCGCGGCGCTGGTCTCGCTGCGCGCCAGCCGCCGCGCGGCGGCGGTGGGGCCGGCCTACCGCGACGCGCGCACCGGCGTCGCCGCGCCGTTCGTGCGCATCGGCTTTCCGCTGAACCGCAAGCTGCACGCGGACGACGCCGCGGCGGTCGAAGCCGATTTCCTGATCACCTCCGGCTGCCTGATCGCGCTGGACGCGCTGGAGGCGATCGGGCCGATGGACGCGCGCCTGTTCATCGACAACGTCGACATGGAGTGGTCGTTCCGCGCGCGCGCCCGCGGCTGGCGCCTGTACGGCATCGGCGCGGCGGCGATGGAGCACCGGCTCGGCGATGCGCACCGGCGTCTGCCGCTGCTCGGCGCGGTGGCGGTACACGGACCCGTGCGGCTGTACTACATGATGCGCAACCGCGTGTTCCTCTACCGCCTGCCGCACACGCCGCGCGTGTGGGTCGCGCAGGACCTGCCGCGGCTGTGCCTGAAACTGGCGATCTTCGGCCTGCTGCTGGCGCCGCGCCGCGCCAACCTGCGCGCCATGCTGCGCGGCCTCGCCGACGGCCTGCGCGGGCGGCTCGGGCCGTATCCGCACACCTAGGCGCCCGCCCGCATTTCGCCCGCGCCCGGGCCGCGCGGCGCCCGCCGCGCGGCCCACGCTGGCGGCGTCCGCGCCCGGCTTGCCACGGCGCGCATGTACCGGCGCGGAACGGCGGACGCGGGTCCGGGAGCCGACGCCCGGGCTTCGGCTAAACTGCTCCGGTTCGACCGCGGAAGAAGTCCTTGTCGCCGTTCCTGCAACGCAGCCTCGCCGTCGCCGCCGTGGCCTGGCGGGTGCTGCACAAGCCGATGTTCCTGCTGCTGGGCGCGATCGCCGGCTTTCTGGTGCCGTACACGATCGTGCTGAACGGCCGCGTGCGCGAACGCTTCGGCGACCTGGTGTTCTCGGTGCCGACGCGCGTCTACGCGCGCCCGCTGCGGCTGGCGCCGGGCGAACCGATGAACGCCGACGCGCTGGAACTGGAACTGGCCTTCGCCGGCTACACCAACGACGGCCAAGGCCGCCTGCCCGGCACCTGGAACAAGAACGGCGGTCGCTACGACATCGCCTCGCGCGGCTACGCCGGCCCCGACGGCGGCGAGCTGCCGCGCCGCGTCGAACTGACCCTGGCGCACGGCCAGATCGCCACGCTGCGCGACCTCACCGCCGAGCGCCCGCTGCGCGAGACCCACCTCGATCCCGCGCGCATCGCCACCCTGTACGGCGCCGCGCAGGAGGAGCGCCAGGTGGTCAGGCTGGACGCGGTGCCGCCGCTGCTGCTGACCGGCCTGCAGGCGGTCGAGGACCGCGACTTCAAGTACCACCACGGCATCGACGTCGGCGCGATCCTGCGCGCGGCGCTGGCCAACCTGCGCGCCGGCCACGTCGTGCAGGGCGGCTCGACGCTGACCCAGCAGCTGGTGCGCAACCTGTTCCTCGACCGCAGCCAGAACCTGGTGCGCAAACTCAACGAGGCGCTGCTGTCGGTGCTGATCGAGGCCAACTACAGCAAGTCGCGCATCCTCGAGGCCTACGTCAACGAGGTGTTCCTCGGCCAGCAGGGCGCGCAGGCGGTGCACGGCTTCGCCGCGGCCAGCCAGTTCTACTTCGGCCGCCCGCTGCAGGCGCTGCGTCCGCAGGAGATCGCGCTGCTGGTCGGCCTGGTGCAGGGGCCGAGCTACTACGATCCGCGCCGCTATCCGCAGCGCGCGCTGGCGCGGCGCAACCTCGCCCTGCAGGAATTCTTCGACACCGGCCTGATCGACGCCGCCGAACTGAAACAGGCGCAGGCCGCGCCGCTCGGCGTCACGCCGCGCCCGCAACTGCCGGCCAACCGCTTCCCGGCGTTCATGGACCTGGTGCGCGCGCAGCTGCAGAACGATTTCGACGAGCAGGCGCTGCGCGGCGGCGGCCTGTCGGTGTTCACCACGCTCGACCCGGCCGCGCAGCTCTACACCGAGCGCGCGATCGAGGAGACGCTGGAAGGCATGGGCAAGCGCGGCGCGGCGCTGCAGGCCGCGGCGGTGGTCACCGACGCCGACAGCGGCAGCGTGCTGGCCGTGGCCGGCAGCCGCGACCCCGGCGATCCCGGCTTCAACCGCGCGCTGATGGCGAGGCGGCCGATCGGCTCGCTGGTCAAGCCGTTCGTGTACCTGGTGGCGCTGGCGCAGCCGCAGCGCTACTCGCTGGCCTCGCTGCTGTCGGACACGCCGGTCAGCCTGCGCCAGCCGGACGGCCGCGAGTGGTCGCCGCAGAACGACGACCACGAGATCCACGGCGACGTGCCGCTGGTCGAGGCGCTGGCGCAGTCGATGAACCTCGCCACCGTGCACCTCGGCCTCGACATCGGCGTCGGCCGCGTGAAGGCGCTGCTGGAATCGCTGGGGCTGCGCGACGTCAACCCGAACCCCTCGCTGCTGCTCGGCGCGATCGACCTATCGCCGCTGCAGGTGGCGCAGATCTACCAGTACCTCGCTGCCGGCGGCCACGCGCTGCCGCTGCTGGCGGTGCGCGGCGTGATGGACGCGCAGGGCCGCGCGATCAAGCGCTACGAGGTCAAACCCGGCGAAGGCGAGTATCACCAGGCGGTGCAGTTGGTCACCTACGCCATGCAGCAGGTGGCGGTGTCCGGCACGGCCAGCGTGCTGGCCGACTCCAGCCTCGCGTGGCTGCACGCCGCCGGCAAGACCGGCACCAGCGACAGCCAGCGCGACAGCTGGTTCGCCGGCTTCACCGGCGACCGCCTCGCCGTGGCCTGGGTCGGCCGCGACGACAACAAAACCACCGGCCTGTGGGGCGCCACCGGCGGCCTGCGCGTCTGGCAGAGGCTGTTCCAGCGCCTGCCCACGCGGCCGCTGTCGACCGATCCCGGCCCCGGCCTCGAGTTCGCCTGGATCGATCCGAAGAGCGGCCATCGCACCGACCAGGTCTGCCCGGACGCGCGCCAGCTTCCATTCGTCGCCGGCTATGTGCCGCAGGACGAGGAACACTGTTTCTGGCAGGAACTGAAGAGCATCTTCGGCGGCAGTGGCGGCGAAGGCGCGCCTCCGCAGCCCGCCGCCGGTCAACCGTGAACCGTCGCATGAAGCACCCGACCCTCCGTTTCGGCGCCGCGCTGGGCGCCGCCGCACTGCTCGCCGCCTGCGGGCAGCCGTCTTCCTCGACGCAGGCCACGCGTCCGCCCGACCGCGATCTGGTCGTGGCGATCCGCGCCGCCGGCGAGCAGGACGATTCCGTGGTGCAGGTGGTACCGCTGCGCGATCCCGCCGTGCAGAGCCTGCTCGACGCCGCGCACGCCGACGAGCAGGCCGGGCGTTACGCGGACGCCGCCGCCAAGACGGACCAGGCGCTGAAGCTGTCGCCGGAGGCGCCCGACCTGCTGCAGTACCGCGCCGAGCTGGCGGTGCGGCTGCAGGACTACGCCGACGCCGAGCGTCTGGCGCAGCGCTCGTTCGAGCTCGGCCCGAAGCTGGGCGCGCTGTGCGCGCGGAACTGGCAGACCCTGGCCGAGCTGCGCGAAGCCGCGCGCGACGAAGCCGGCGCCGCCGCGGCGAAACGCGCGCGCGCCGGCTGCCGCGTCGACGGCCCGGTGCGCATGTAGCCGCGCGCGCCGCCCGCTCAGGCGCGCGGCGCGCGCGGCGGCACCAGCAGACTGGCGGCGATCGAGGCGGCCAGCACCGCCGCCACCGCGCCCAGCATCCACGTCACCGGGATCTTGTAGACGTCCATCAGCAGCATCTTCGCGCCGACCAGGGTGATGATCAGCGCCAGCCCGTAGCCGAGCAGGTGGAAGCGCCCGGCCATGTCGGCGAGCAGGAAGTACATCGCGTGCAGGCCGAGGATGGCGAAGGTGTTGGCGGTGAACACGATGAACGGGTCCGCGGTCACCGAGAAGATCGCCGGGATGCTGTCCACGGCGAACACCAGGTCGGTGACCTCGACCAGCACCAGCACCAGGAACAGCGGGGTCAGCGCGCGGCGACCGCGTTCCGTCACCAGGAAACGCTCGCCGCGCAGCTCGGGGGTGATCGGCAGGTGGCCGCGCAGCCAGCGCAGTAGCGGATTGCGGCCGAGGTCGCTGGTCTTGCCGGTGAAGAAGAACATCTTGATGCCGGTGCCGAGCAGGAATGCGCCGAACACGTAGAAGATCCAGTCGAACTGGCGGATCAGCACGGCGCCGAGGTAGATCAGCACCGCGCGCATGACGATCGCGCCGACCACGCCCCACAGCAGCACCCGCTTCTGCAGTTCGGCGGGAATCGCGAAGTAGGTGAAGATCGTGATCCACACGAACACGTTCTCCACCGCCAGCCCCTTCTCGATCAGGTAGCCGGTGGCGTACTCCAGCGTCTTGCGGCGCGCGACCTCGGCGCCGTACTCCCCGTGCAGGTGCCACCACAGCCACGCGCCGAACGCCGCGGCGGCGGCGATCCACACCACGGACCACAGCGCCGCCTCGCGCACCGACACCTTGTGGCGGCCCTGCGTGCGCAGCAGCGCGAAATCGACTGCCAGCAGCACGGCGACGAGCAGGCCGAAGCCGAGGTACAGCAGGGGCGTGCCGGTGTGCGCGATCGCGTTCATGGCGGCGTGGCGGCGCGGTCGACGGGTGGCCGGTGCGGACGGCGACAGCGTGCCGGCGGCGGGCGTGAACGCATCGTGAGGGCGCCGGCCGCGCCTCGCATGGCCGCAGGCCTAGCTGTGATCTCTCAGTAGGTTGTTCACCCGGGGCGAAC
>NZ_DF970221.1 GCF_000953855.2 Mizugakiibacter sediminis | reverse complement strand
GGGTGGCGCCGGCGGCGCGAGCGCGTCGGCCTGCGTCGCGCGCTGCACGAACGGCGGCAGGCGCAAGCGCGGCTGACGCGGCAACGCGATCGCATCGATGCCGTGCTCGCCGACGGCGTCGCCCTGTACCGCCGCCATCCGTGGTCGGCGCTGGCGGCCGCCGGCGCATTGGGCCTGGCGCTGGGCCGGCTCGGCCGCGGCGCCGCGCTGGCCGCGCGCGGGCTGCGCAGCGCGTTCGGCCTCGCCTGGAGCCTCGCGCGCGCCCTGCGCTGAAACGCCGCGGCGGAGGCGAATGCGGCAGCTTGGACGCCGGCGCGAGGGCGGTGGTAGTGTCGGCGGACGCATTGCCGCCGAACCGTTCGACCTCCCATGAGCCAGAGCCCCGCCGCCGTCGCGACCCTCGCCGACCTGCTGACGCGCGCCCGCAGCGCGCGCGACCAGGGCCGCCCGCAGGAGGCTGCCGAGGCCTATGCGCGCATCGCCGACGCCGATCCCGCGCATGTCGAGGCGCTGACCTTCCTCGGCATGCGCGCGCTGGCCGAGGAGCGCGCCGAGCAAGCGATCGGCTACTTCCGGCGCGTGCTCGCGCAGCAGCCGGAAGACGCGCTGGTGCTGACCCACCTCGGCACCGCGCTGGTCGCCGCCGACCGCCTCGCCGAAGCGCAGCAGGCGCTGCAGCAGGCGATCGCGCTGAGGTCCGACCTGTTCATCGCGCGCCTGCGCCTCGGCCACGTGCTGGAGCGCCTCGACGACGCGCACGGCGCGCTGGTGCAGTACTTCCGCGCCATCAACGAGGCGCAGTTGCAGGGCCGCTGGCTGAGCGACGCCACCACGCACCCGAGCATGCGCGAGGCGGTGAAGCGCGCGATGCTGTTCGTCGACGCCGAGCGTTTCCGCCTGTTCGACGGCGCCATCGCGCCGCTGCGCGAGCGCTACGGCGCCGGCGAGCTCGCGCGCGTCGAGCGCTGCCTGCGCATCTACCTGCAGCTCGAGGAACCGGCGTACGCCGATCCGCGGCAGCGGCCGAAGTTCCTGTACTTTCCGGGCCTGCCGACGCAGCCGTACTTCCCCACCGCGCTGTTCCCCTGGATCGAGGGCTTCGAGACCGAGACCGCGGCGATCCGCGACGAGATGCTGGCCGTGCTCGCCGCCGACAGCGGTTTCGAACCGTTCCTGACCTTCCGCCGGCCGGAGGACATGAGCGGCTATCTCGCCGGCAGCCGCGGCACGCCGGCGTGGAACGCGTTCTTCTTCTACCGCCACGGCCGGCGCTACGACGAGAATTGCCGGCGCTGCCCGCACACGGCGAAGGTGCTGGACGACCTGCCGCTGGTGCGCATCCGCGACCACGCGCCGGAGATCTGCTTCTCCGTGCTCACCGCCGGCTCGCACATCCTGCCGCACCGCGGCGTCACCAACACGCGCGTGGTGGTGCATCTGCCGCTGGTGGTGCCGGGCGCGAACCAGTGCGCGCTGGTCGCCGGCGGCGAAGCGCACTACTGGCGGGAAGGCCGCGCGATGGCCTTCGACGACACCTTCGAGCACGAAGCGTGGAACCGCAGCGAGGCGACGCGCGTGATCGTGCTGATGGACGCCTGGAATCCCTACCTCACCGAGGCCGAGCGCGCCGCCGTCGCCGAGCTGGTCGCGGCGATCGGCGACTTCAACCGCGAGGCCGGCCTGCCCGACCTGCTGGAAGCATAGGCCCGGCGCTCACGCCCCCGCCGGCAACCCCAGCAGCAGCGCCGCCCCCAGCGCGATGCGGTACCAGGCGAACGCGGTGAAGCGGTGGCTGCGGATGTAGCCGAGCAGCCACTTCACCGCGACGAACGCGGTCAGCGTCGACACCGCGAAAGCCACGCCCAGCGCCGCCCAGTCCTCGTGCGCGGCGCCGCCCTTCAGCGTCTTCAGCAGCTCGTAGCCGCTGGCCGCGTACATCGTCGGGATGCCGACCAGGAAGGCGAACTCGGTGGCGGCGGCGCGATCGCGCGTGCCGGCCAACATGGCGATGAAGATCGTCGCCGCCGAGCGCGAGGTGCCGGGAAAGATCGCCGCCACCACCTGCGCCAGGCCCACCAGCACCGCCACCGGCCAGGTGATGCGCGCGTTCTCCGGCCGCCGCTCGGCGAGGCGCTCCGCCGCCAGCATCCAGAAGCCGCCGATCACCAGCGCCCAGGCGATCGGCGTCACCGTCTCCGGCAGCTTGAAGCCGAGCTTCGCGACGAGGAAGCCGAGCGCGGCGGTGATCAGGAAGGCGACGACCAGCTTGGCCGCGTAGTCGCGGTTCTCCGCGCGGCCGAAGCCGGCCGCCAGATCCCACAGCCGCCGCCGGTAGATCAGCGTCACCGCCAGGATCGCGCCCGCCTGGATCACCACGTTGAACATGTCCGAGCGCGCGCCCAGCCAGTGCTCGGCGATCAGCAGATGCCCGGTGCTGGAAATCGGCAGGAACTCGGTGATGCCCTCGATGATGCCCAGCAGGACGGCGGTGAGCAGGTCGTTCATGCGCGCGCGGCTCCGGTCGAAACCCGCCCAGTGTACGGGCAATGGCTGCCGCGGGGCTGGCGCGGGCGTGCGGCGGACGCATGGGGAATGCGCAGCGCTCCCGCGCTGCAAGGCCACCCCGGACCGTCGATCCGGCGATGCCCCGCCGCCGCCCGAGTTGCGCGGCAGCGCCAGGCTGCGGGATTGGGCTGCGGATTTACACCCCACCTCACTATCGCGTTGTAGATGGGCCGCATGAAGCAGCTCCCGAAGCCGCTCGCCGTTATCGCAATGCTTGCATCCGCCACGGGCTGCGACGACGCGATTGTTGCCAGCGTTGCTTCACCATCTCGCGCGATCGACGCAGTCGTCTCCAATCGCAACTGCGGCGCGACGACAGGCTTCAACACGCAAGTATCCATCGTGCGGGGACATGCGGCACCGTCAGGGGCTGGCAACACCCTCATCTCGGACGGTACCGTTCCTCCGATCGGCTGCGGTCGTCCGGCGGTGTCATCGACGCACTCGCCGGGGATATGCTCGTCGTGGGCATGCACGAGGGGATGGGCATGAGCGGTCGACGGGCGTTCGAGGTTCTCGGGTTTTGCGTGTTGTTCGGCGCCGTGTTCTATACATGGGCGCGGCTGGCGCCGGCCGCCTCCCTGCCGTCCTACGTGCGGGATCCGGCCTATTTCGCGCTGGCCGCCGCGCTGGCGGCGGCGGCGGGTTTCGGCGTGCTGCGCCTGCTCCGCGTCCGGCGGGCGTCCTTCGAACGGCTCTGGCTGGCGCTGTTCCTGGCCGCGATGCCGGTGATCTATCTCTGGGCCGCGCTGCTGGCCGGCGACCGCGATGCCGTTGCCATCGAACTGGCGGGCCTGGTCATCTTCGGGGGCCTCGCGCTGCTCGGCTACTTCCGGGAGTCGTTCCTGATCCTCGGGCTCGGCATCGCCGCGCACGGCGTCGCCTGGGATGCGTGGCACCACCATCGCGCCGGCTTCATCGAGCCGTGGTACCCGCAGGCCTGCCTGCTGATCGACCTGGCGTTCGGCCTGCTGGTGGCGATCCAGCACGTCGGCCTGCCCGACCGCGCGGCCGCGGCCCGCTGATCGCCGCAGGCGTCCGGCGCCGCGCGGCGGTTGCGCGGACGCAGGCATGCGCGTGGACCGACGCATCGAAGACGGCCCGTCTTGCCGCACAAGCTGGCCGCTTTTGCGGCCCGGCTTGACGACGGCGCGCCGCTCGTCCTTCATGGCTTCGTCGCTTCCGGAGCCCGAAGGAAACCAGCGTGAACATCTCCGCGGATGCCTACATGAACGAGCCGGTGCGCTATCCCGCGCTGCACGTCGTCGACTTGCGCGGCGAAGGCGCGAAGGTCACCACGCCGTACCGCAACATGGTGATCAACCGCGTCAACGGCAGCTGCCTGCGGCTGGCGGTCTTCGAAGGGGACTACCGCTGGCACTATCACCCCAGGTCGGACGAGCTGTTCATCGTCGTGGAGGGCTGCCTCGCCATCGATCTGGAGGACGGGCGCGAACTGCGCCTGCAGCCGTGGCAGAGCGTGACCATCCCGGCGATGACCGTCCACCGCACGCGCGCCATCGGGCGCACCATCAACCTGTGTTTCGAGGAGCTGGGCGCGGAAACGGTGTTCGTGGAGCGGGCGGAGTAACGGCGGCACACATCCGGCGCGGGATGCTTCGCGTGCGCCGAATCGGCGTGCGGCTCGCCCGACGGTCGAGCCGAGGCCTCGTCCACGGACGCGAACGTCGGGCGCGGGGCCTTGCAGGCGCGGCCGTCCGGACCGCGCAGAGGTGAAGCCATGAAACCCACCTATTTCGATCTCTCCGTCCGCGACGTGCCGCAGGCCAGGGCCTTCTTCGAGCAAGTGCTGGGCTGGCGGTTCACCCGGTTTCCGATGCCGTACGAGTACTACCGCATCGAGGCCGGCCCGGCGGGCGAGGCGGGCATCGACGGCGGCATCGGCAGCGTGAAGGATGCGCCGGCCAGCGAGGACGGGCCGACGACGCTGATCACCGTGCCGGTGGCCGAGCTGGACGAGGTGGTGCGCCGGGTCGTTGCCGCCGGAGGGCGCGTCGTCGAGCCGCGGATGCCCATTCCCGGCATCGGCTGGTATGCCACGTGCGCCGAACCGGGCGGACTGAAGTTCGGCCTCATCCAGGCCGACGGCAACGCAAGCTAGGGATACCGCGTGCTCGAACGCCTCGCGCGGCAGGCCGTGCTGCCGCTCTCCGCGCAAGGCGCCGGGCGATCCAGGGGTCTCGTTGCAGGCGCGACGCGGAGAGGGCGTCTCGCGGCGCGGCGTCGGCAGTCCGCATCGATTCGCGATCGACCCGCCGCGAGGAACCCGGTGATGCGCGCTTCCGAATTCGCCATCAGCGCGGCGCCCGCGGCGGAACAGGCGCGATCCCTGGAAGATCGGATCCACGAGTTCGACGCCGCGACGGGCATCGCGGGCGGCGAGTGCTTGTCGATCCTCGTCAAGGATGCGGAAGAGCGGATCGTTGCCGGGATCTGCGGCGCCGTGTGGGGCGGCTGCCTCGAAATCCGCCAGTTCCGGGTGGAGGAGACGCGGCGCCGGCAGAAACTGGTCCCCGGCCGTTCGCCGCAGCGGAGCAGGAGGCGCGCCGGCGGAACCGCCAACGGATTCTGCTCAGCACGTCCTCCTTCCGGATCCCGGCCTTCCACGCCAAACATGGTTTCGAGGTCGTGGCCGTGGTGGACGACCACCCGCGCGGCCAGCGAACCTGCTCATGCGCAAGCGCCCTGGCGATTCCGGCTAGGCGCGCCCCGATCCGTGCCGCGCGGTAGCGGGAGCCGCGGCCCGTCGATCGAGGCCGCTTCGGGCGGCACTTGATCTCGCGCGTTGGACGCCGATACTGCCGGCCTGGTCGCCTCATCCCCGAACCGCCCGACGGCTCGCCATGCGGATCACCGGCCGCTGCCACTGCGGCAACATCACGTTCGCGCTGGACTGGACGCCGGAGCCCGCGGAGATTCCCGCGCGCGCCTGCACCTGCACGTTCTGCGCGCGGCATGGCGGCGTGTGGACGTCGTGCCCCTCCGGCGCGCTCGCCGTGCGCGTGCGCGATCCGGCGCGCGTGTCGAGATACGCGTTCGGCACGCAGACCGCCGAGTTCCATGTCTGCGCCGTGTGCGGCGTGGTGCCGGTGGCGACCAGCCGCATCGACGGCCGCCTGTACGCGGTGGTCAACGTCAACGCCTTCGAGGACGTCGATCCGTCGCGGCTGCGGCGCAGCGCGTCCACGCTGGACGGCGAGAGCGAGGCGGAGCGGCTGGCGCGGCGCAAGCGCCACTGGATCGGCGAGGTCAGCTACGCCGAAGGCGGCGCCTGAGCGTTCGGCGGCGCGCCTTCGCCCCGTGTCGATTCCTGCCGGCTTGCACGCGCGCCGTCCGCTGCGTGCGGCGACGGACTAAGCTTTCGGTATCCGGCCGCGCGGCGGCCGCAGCCCGCGGAATTTGCCATGCGCCGCCATCCCACGCCGTTCGCGATCCTGGCCGGCGGCGCGATCGCCGGCGCGCTCGACATCGCCTTCGCCATCACCTTCGCCGTGCTGCGCGGCGGCACCGCGATGCGGCTGCTGCAGACGATCGCCAGCGGCCTGCTCGGCGCCGCGGCCTACGACGGCGGCTGGCCGACCGCCGCGCTCGGCTTCGTCCTGCACTTCGCCATGGCGCTGCTGATCGCGGCGATCTTCTGCCTCGCCAGCCGCCGCCTGCCGGTGCTGACGCGCCGCGCGCCGGCAGCCGGCATGCTCTACGGCTTCGGCGTGTTCCTGGCGATGCGGCTGGTGGTACTGCCGCTGTCGGCGTATCCGCATCCGGTCACGTTCGCGCCGCTGGCCTCCGCGCTCGACCTGGGCTCGCACATGTTCTTCGTCGGCCTGCCGATCGCGCTGGCCGCGCGCGCGGCCGGCAAGCCCGCCGGCTGACGCCAGGTTGGTGCAATCGAATGCACCGACAAGGTGCATTCGTCCCGCACCTTCCATCGGACCGCGACGCCAAGCCCCTGTTTCATCAGCGTATCCGCACCTGGCACGGGCCTTGCCACGGCTTCGGCATCCATCACGCCGCCGAGGTACACCATGTCCGTCGAGTCCGTGCTCAAGCTGATCAAGGACGAAGGGGTCGAGTTCGTCGACCTGCGCTTCGCCGACATGCTGGGCAAGCAGCACCACGTCACCTTCCCCGCGCGCGCCATCGACGCCGGCACCTTCGAGGACGGCAAGATGTTCGACGGTTCCTCGATCGCCGGCTGGAAGGGCATCAACGAGTCGGACATGGTGCTGCTGCCGGATCCCGACACCGCGATCATGGATCCGTTCTCCGCGCACAAGCAGTTGATCCTGACCTGCGACGTGCTGGAGCCGTCGACCATGCAGGCGTACGCGCGCGACCCGCGCTCGATCGCCAAGCGCGCCGAGGCCTACCTCAAATCCACCGGCATCGCCGACACCGCGTTCTTCGGCCCGGAGCCCGAGTTCTTCATCTTCGACTCGGTGCGCTACCGCAACGAGATGGGCCACGTCGCCTACGAGATCGAGTCGGCGGAAGCGGCGTGGGCCACCGGCCGCCGCCGCGAGGACGGCAACCACGGCCACGTGCCCGGCGTGAAGGGCGGCTACTTCCCGGTCAGCCCGGTCGACTCGCTGAGCGACCTGCGCGCCGACATGTGCAAGCTGCTGGAAGCGGCCGGCATCCCGGTCGAGGTGCACCACCACGAGGTCGGCAACGCCGGCCAGTGCGAGATCGGCACGCGCTTCAACACCCTGGTGAAGAAGGCCGACGAACTGCTGACCACCAAGTACATCATCAAGAACGTCGCCCACCAGAACGGCAAGACCGCGACGTTCATGCCGAAGCCGATCGTCGGCGATAACGGCTCGGGCATGCACGTGCACCAGTCGCTGTCGAAGGGCGGCACCAACCTGTTCGCCGGCGAGCTGTACGGCGGGTTGAGCCAGCTCGCGCTGTGGTACATCGGCGGCATCTTCAAGCACGCGCGCGCGATCAACGCCTTCACCAACTCCACCACCAACAGCTACAAGCGCCTGGTGCCGGGCTTCGAGGCACCGGTGATGCTGGCCTACTCCGCGCGCAACCGCTCGGCGAGCTGCCGCATTCCGTTCGTGTCCAATCCGAAGGGCCGCCGCATCGAGATCCGCTTCCCGGACCCGGTCAACTCCGGCTACCTCACCTTCACCGCGCTGCTGATGGCCGGCCTGGACGGCATCCTCAACAAGATCGACCCGGGCGCGCCCTCCGACAAGGACCTGTACGACCTGCCGCCGGAGGAGGAGAAGAACATCCCGACCGTGTGCTCCAGCCTCGACCAGGCGCTGGAAGCGCTGGACAAGGATCGCGCCTTCCTCAAGGCCGGCGGCGTGTTCTCCGACGACTTCATCGACGGCTACATCGCGCTGAAGATGCAGGAGGTCACCAAGTTCCGCGCCTCCACGCATCCGCTCGAGTATCAGCTGTACTACTCGATCTGACGGCGCGCGCCGCCGGACCTTCCGGCGGCGTCCGCTTGTGGGCGGAGCGTGGGATCGCCCGCGCGCAGGCTCCTGCATGGGCGCAGCGGAGGCTGATGCCGCTGCGCTTGTCCCCCTCTCCCGCCCTCGGCGGGTGCGGGGTGGGGTGAGGGTGGTGGCGCCGCAAGGCGCCGCCGGCTTTGTGGCCGCACCCGCGTCGCCTGCAGGCAGGCTCCTGCGGAAGCGGACCTGCGCCGGCGCGGGGTGAACGGCGCGGGGCTTGGCCGCATAATGGCCGTCTCGCGCACTGCCGACGCTCGCCGCCCCGATGCACATCGACCTGCTCGGACCGAAGTTCCTGGTCCTCTACGCCTTCCTCGCCGCCGTGCTGTACGTGCACTTCCGCGGCAAGGTGCGGCTGCCGTTCCTGCGCCAGTTGGTGAACCATTCGGCGTTCCTCGCGCCGTACAACGTGCTGGCCTACCTGTTCTCGAAGGTGCCGGCGCGGCCGTATCTGGAGCGCGGCGGCTTTCCCGAGCTGGACGTGCTGAAGGCGAACTGGCAGACCATCCGCGACGAGGCGCTGCGCCTGTCCGACGCGGGCTTCATCCGCGCCGCGGCGAAGAACAACGACGCCAGCTTCAACTCGTTCTTCAAGGAAGGCTGGAACCGCTTCTACCTCAAGTGGTACGACGAGCCGCTGCCGTCGGCGCGCGCGCTGTGCCCGAAGACGGTCGAGCTGGTGCGCGCCATCCCCTCGGTGAAGGCGGCGATGTTCACCCTGCTGCCGCCGGGCGCCAAGCTCAATCCGCACCGCGATCCGTTCGCCGGCTCGGTGCGCTACCACCTCGGCCTGATCACGCCGAATTCCGACGCCTGCCGCATCTTCGTCGACGGCGAGCCGTACGCCTGGCGCGACGGCGAGGACGTGCTGTTCGACGAAACCTACGTGCACTGGGCGGAGAACCGCACCGGGCAGACGCGCGTGATCCTGTTCTGCGACGTCGAGCGCCCGCTGCGCACCGCGCCGATGCGCGCGCTGAACCGCTGGATCGGCGGCCTGCTCGGCCGCGCCACCGCCACGCAGAACCTCGACAGCGACCGCGTCGGCGTGGTCAACCGCGTGTACGGCTTCGCCCACACGGTCGGCGAATACCGCAAGCGCCTGAAGCGTGCCAACAAGCCGCTCTACCACGCGCTGCGCCTGGCGCTGGCGCTCGGCATCGTCTGGTTCTTCGTGCGCTGAGCCGCGCTCAGGCGCGCCGGAACGTCACCACCAGCACGTCGCGGTAGGCCGGCTGCGCCGGATCGAGCGGTTGCACCGGGGTGACGCCGTGGAACACGCGGTGGTCGTCGACCAGCGCGGCGTCGAAGGGATCGGCCAGGGTGAAGCTGCCGAGCATGCGCCCGTCCGGCGCGTGGATGGTGGTGGTGCCGCTGACGATGTTGTGCCGGCGCACCAGCAGCACCAGCACGTAGTCGACGCCGTCGCGGTGCACGCCTTCCGGCGTGGGCAGACCCGGCGCATCCGCGCGCGCCTCGATGCGGAACTGGTGCACCTCGACGTGCCAGCGCGCGACGTCCGGCGCCAGCGCGCCGAACAGCGCGCGGCATTCGGACAGCACGGTGCGCAGCGTGGCGCCGTCGCCGATCGCGTCTTCGATCGGCGCGAACCAGCGCTCGATGCCGCCGTTCAGCGGGTTGTATTCGCGGCTCTGGTAGTGCGGCTGGTGCGGCTGGCGGACGATCGCGCCGGCGTCCACCGCGAACACCGCGTGGCGGCGGCGCCGGTAGCGGCCGTGATCGGCCATGTAGGTGTCGGGCTCCAGCGCGTCCCAGCTCGCCGCGAACGCCTCCCAGCCGGTCAGCGCGCCGCGCGCCTGCAGCCGCGGCCGCAGGCGCGCCGCCGGCACGAAGGCGAAACCGTCGGCGGCGAGCGTCGCGGGCAGGGTGTCGGGCGTGAGCGTGGCCATGCGTTCGTCCGCAGCGGGTGGATCGCAGATGGGGGCGCAACACCGCGAGCGGAAGGGGTGCCGCGCAGCGACGCGTCCCGCCCGCCGTGCCGATGGCGACGGCTGGCGCGCCGCCGTAGCATGCCCTCCATGGACACGGCCCCTCTGAGGGTCACGATCGACGGCGAGACGCACGCGTTCCCCGCCGGCCTGACCGCGCTGCAGGCCCTGCGCACGCTGGGCAGGGCGCTGCCGACGCTGTGCCACGACGACCGCCTGACGCCCACGGGACAGTGCTGGTCGTGCGCGGTCGAGGTCTCGCCGGCGCGCGGCCTGCCGTTCCGCCCGCGCCCGGCCTGCCGCGAACCGCTGCGCGAGGGCTGCGAGATCCGTTCCGGCGGCGCCGCGCTGGACGCTTTCCGCCGGCAGATGTTCGAACAGCTCGCGGAACGGGTGGCCCCCGCCGAGCTGGAACGCTTCCCGGACAAACCGCTGCACTGCGAGCTGCTGCGTCACGGCATCGCCGCGCGCGCGCCGGCCGCCGGCACGGCGCCGGTCGACGCTTCGCATCCGCACATTCGCGTCGACATGAACCGCTGCATCGGTTGCCTGCGCTGCGTGCGCATCTGCGACGACCTGCAGGGCGAATCGGTGTGGCGCGCCGTCGGCAACGGCGCCGACCTGCGCGTCGTCACCGCGGGCGAGGTGCCGCTGGCCGACAGCGCCTGCGTGGGCTGCGGCGCCTGCGTCGACACCTGCCCCACCGCGGCGCTGACCGACGCGCGCGCCTGGCGCGAACCCGCCGCGACCGCCTGGACGCGCACGGTCTGCCCGTACTGCGCGGTCGGCTGCGAACTCGAGGTGGGCGTCGCCGACGGCCGCATCGTCGCCGCGCGGCCGGCGCTCGACGGCCCCGCGAACCAGGGCCACCTCTGCGCGAAGGGCCGCTACGCGCAGGGCTACGTCGATGCGCCGGACCGCGTCACCGCGCCGCGGCTGCGCCGCAACGGCCGCTGGGAAAGCGCCGGCTGGGAGGAGGCGATCGCCTGCGCCGCCGACGGCCTGCGCCGCATCGTCGCCGCGCACGGGCCCGACGCGGTCGGCGTGCTCGGCTCGGCGCGCGCCACCAACGAGGAGAACTACCTCGCGCAGAAGTTCGCGCGCGTCGTGCTCGGCACCAACAACGTCGACTGCTGCGCGCGCGTCTGCCACACGCCCAGCGCGGTCGCGCTGGGCCGCATGCTGGGCGCCGGCGCGGCCACCAACAGCTTCGACGACATCGAGCGCGCGGCCTGCTTCCTGGTCGTCGGCGCCAATCCGCTGGAAAACCACCCGGTGGCAGGCGCGCGCATCCGTCAGCGCGTGCGGCGCGGCGCGCGCCTGATCGTCGTCGATCCGCGCCGCACCGCGCTGGCCGCGATCGCCGACGTGCACCTGCCGCTGCGCCCCGGCACCGACGTGGCGCTGCTGAACGCGCTGGCGCACGTGCTGTTCGCCGAGGATCTGCTCGACCGCGATTTCCTCGCCGCGCGCGTCGACGGCGTGGAGGCGTTCGCCGCGCACGTCGCGCCGTGGACGCCGGAGCGCGCCGCCGGCCTCTGCGGCGTGCCGCCGGAGGCGATCCGCGCGGCCGCGCGCCTGTACGCGCGCGCGCGGCCGGCGATGTGCCTGCACGGCCTCGGCCTGACCGAACATGTGCAGGGCACCGAGGGCGTGATGGCGCTGATCGACCTCGCGCTGCTGACCGGCCAGATCGGCCGCCCCGGCGCCGGCGTCAATCCGCTGCGCGGCCAGAACAACGTGCAGGGCGCCGCGCTGATGGGCTGCGAGCCGGGTTCGCTGACCGGCGGCGCGCGCCTCGCCGACGCGCGCGACCGCTTCGCCGCGGTGTGGGGCGTCGCGCCGCCCGCCACGCCCGGCCTCAACCTGCTGGGCATGCTCGACGCCGCGCGCGCCGGCCGGCTGAAGGCGCTGTACGTGATCGGCTACGACGTGCTGGCCAGCCTCGCCGACGCGCGCGTCGCCGCCGCGGCGCTGGCGCGGCTCGAGCTGGTGATCGTGCAGGACCTGTTCCTCAACGAGACCGCGCGCGCGTTCGGCCACGTGTTCCTGCCGGCGGTGTCGAGCTTCGAGAAGGACGGCACGTTCACCAGTTCGGAGCGCCGCGTGCAGCGCGTGCGCCGCGTGCTCGCCCCGCGCGGCGCGGCCCTCGACGACGCGCAGATCCTTTGCCGCCTGGCCGCCGCGCTCGGCCACGGCGCCTCGTTCGCGCAGCCGCAGGCCGAGGCCGTGTGGGACGAGGTCCGCCGCCTCTGGCCCGCGGCGGCCGGGCTGAGTTACGCGCGCCTGCAAACGCGCGGCCTGCAGTGGCCCTGCGTCGATGCCGGCGATCCCGGCACCGCCGTGTTGCACGTGGAGCGCTTCGCCCACGGCGCGCGCGCGGTACTGGCGCCGATCGACCCTCGCGCGGACGACGAACGCGCCGACGCCGACTACCCCTTCCTGCTCGGCACCGGCCGCCACCTGCACGCGTTCAACGTCGGCACCATGACCGGCCGCACGCCGCAGCAGGCGCTGCGTCCCACCGACACCCTCGACATGCATCCCTACGACGCGCGCCAGCTCGGCCTGGGCGACGGCATGCCGGTGCGCGTCGAGAGCCGCCACGGCGACGCCGTGCTGCCGCTGCGCGTCACCGATGCGGTGGCGCCGGGCCGGCTGTTCGCCACCTTCCACGACCCCGTCCGCGCGGTGAATCGCCTGACCGGCCCGCGGCGCGACACGATCACCGACACCCCCGACTACAAGGTCACCGCCGTGCGCGTCCGCCCGGCCTGAGCGCCGCGGCGGCGCTTCAGCGCGGCGCGGCGGCGGCGGCGTAGGTCGTCGCCACGTCGTCGAGCAGCGCCTGCAGATCGGCGCGCGCGTACCAGCGGCCGTTCGCCATCACTCCCAGCGGTTGGCGCAGCGTGGCGAGATCCGCGAGCGGATTGCCGGCGCTCAAGACCAGATCGGCGCGGCTGCCGACGGCGACGGTACCGAACGGCGCCGCGTCCGGCTGCGCGCGGCGGATCATCGCGCCGGGCGTGCGCGTGGCGGCGGCCAGCACCTGGTAGCGCGTCAGGCCGGCGCGCTGCAGCGCGTCGAGGTCGTCGTGCAGCGCGAAGCCGGGCGCCAGGCCCGGGATGGTCGGCGCGTCGGTGCCGGTGATCAGCGGCACGCCGGCGTCGCTCATCGCCTTGACGAAGCGCGCGAGGAAGGCCGTGGTGGCGTCCAGGCTGCCGCTGCGCTTCTGGTAGTCCGAATGCTTCCAGTAGATGCGGTTGGCGGGGCCGACGTAGCGCAGCTCGGGGCCGTGCAGGATCGCGTCGACGACGTCGGGCCGGCCCCACTGCCGCGCGATGGTGGCATAGGTGTTGAGGTCGGCGGTGACGAAGGCGCGATCGCGCAACACGAAGGCGATCGCGCCGGGAATCTGCGCCGGATCGGGCGCGCTGCCGGGCGGCGCGTCGGGCGCGGCTTGAACACCGTGTACAGGAACTCCTCGGCGTGCGCGACCATCAACTGACCGGCGTCGAGCTGGCGCTCGAGGCCGACGCTGCGCACGCCGTGGCCGACGACGGGCAGATGCTGGGCGCGGCCTTCGTCCACCAGCGCCTGGAAGCATGCCGGCGAGAGGTCGTTGTAGACCTTGATGAAGTCGTAGCCGTTGGTCTTCGCCAGCCGCACCGCCCAGCGCGCCTCCTCCGGCGTGGTCACGAAGAAGTGGCCGTAGCGCGGCGAGCCGTCGACGATGAAGGCGACGTACACGTGCGGTCCCGGCCGCTTGCCGGCGTTCACGGCGGGCCGCAGCTGCGCCACGAATTCCGGCGAAGCGCCGCCCATGTTCAGCACGCTGGTGACGCCGTTGGCCAGATAGACCTTCAGCGCCTCCGCGGTGTCGGCGTGCATGTGCATGTCGGCCAGGCCCGGCGACAGGAACGCGCGACCCGCGCCGTCGACGATGCGCGCGCCCTTCGGCACGGCGACCTTGCGACCGATGGCGACGATGCGCCCGTCCTCGACCAACACGGTCCGGTCGCGCAGCACGCGCTCGCGGTCCATCGGCACCACGTTCACCGCGACGAAGGCGGTGACGTCCTTCGCCGGGGTCTCCTGCGCGCGCGACGGCCGCGCGGCGAAACCGGCGGCGCAGGCCAGCAGCAGCGACACCGCGACGCGCAACGCGGTTCGCGCGCGACGCGCGCGCGCTTCGACTCGCCGCACATCGCGGTCCTTCCACTTCGTCGCAACGCCCACCGGCTCACTCCCGCGCGACCCGCGCGCCACAGGCACCATGCCATGCATGGGCGGTGGGATGCACCTGGCCGTCGGAAGGTTGCGGGCGGGATGCGTCCCGCCGCCATGGCCGCGCGCGGAACGAGGCCGAAACCGCGCGAACGCACGCACGTCGAGCCGTCATCCTGTCCCGCGCCGACGCCCGGGGCGGATGCGCGACGGCGCCGGGCGCCGGCCGCCGCTCAGGGCCGGCACTCTTCCGCCGATCGCACGCAGCGGTTGCCGTACACGCACCAGACGCGGCCGCCGGCGCACTGATCGGAATTGACCGCGCTGGTCCGGCACAGGCCGCTGACCGGCTCGCAGGTGTAGCCGGATGCCGCGCAGTCGTTGCGCGCGCCGGCGCTGTTGGCGCTGACGGTCGGCGTCTCGCAGTAGGCATGCACCAGGCTGCCGCCCTTGCGCGTCCACGCTTCCAGCTGCGCGCGCAGGCCGGCGTTCTCCTCGCGCAGCTGCTGGTTCTTCGCCCGCTCCTGCTCCCACTGCGCGCGGTAGTCGATCTCGACCGTGTTGGCGACCTTGGGCGCCACCATCGGCCGCACGGTGTTGACGGTCTGCGCCCGTAACGGCGCGGCAAAAGCGAACAGCAGCGACAGCAGGCATGCAGCGGCTACACGATTCATCGGCGTTCTCCCCCAGGACCGCCCCTCGGCGGTTTGCGTGCCGAGCATAACGGTAGCGGTGGCTGGCCGTTCTGCCCGTGATCTGCCCCCGCCGGCCGTACCAATGATTACTGACAAAGTCCGGGGTTGGAGGTTACTGCGTTGTTGGCTTGTTCGGTGCGGTGGTTGGCGGCGAATTGCGCCGGTGGGATGCGGCCGCAACTGCTGTGCGGTCGAACCTCGTTGTAGTCGCGGCGCCAATCGGCGATGACATCGCGGGCTTGGGCGAGCGACGCGAACCAGTGTTCGTTGAGACACTCATCGCGGAACTTGCCGTTGAAGCTCTCGATGTAACCGTTCTGCATGGGGCAGCCCGGCTCGATCAGCAGGTGCTCGATGCCATGCTGTTGCGTCCATGTAATGACCCAGTGAATTTCTGCTCAGGTGTAACCTTCCGAAGGAGACACCCATGAGCACGGTGATGGACGAAGAGATCAAGCGGTGGACGGCCCGGCGCAAATCGTCGCTGGTGCTGGAGATCATCCAGGGCAAGACCACAGTGGCCGAGGCCAGCCGGCAGTACGACCTGACGCCGGCGGGGATCGAGGAGTGGATCGAGCAGGGCAAGGCGGGCTTGGAGAACGCCCTGCGGGCCAAGCCTGAAGACGTGCGCGACCAGTACGAGCGGCAGCTCAAGGATCTGCAGGAAGCCTACGGCGAGGCCATGCTGGAGCTGCGTGCGCGAAAAAAATTGCAGTCCCTGTTGGGCAAGGACGAACCGTGATCGAGGCGATCCGGCAGGGACTGCGAGAGGACGGCTTCGAGGTATCGATCAGCCGGCTGTGCCGCTGGTTCGGGGTGCCGCGGCGGACGCTGTACTACAAGCCGACCAAGGCCCCACCCAAGGTGGAGCCGACGCTGGCCGAGCCGATCAAGGCGCTGATCGAGGCCGAGCCGTCGTTCGGCTATCGCACGGTCGCCGGGCTGCTGGGCATGAACAAGAACACGGTGCAGCGGATCTTCCGGTTGATGGGTTGGCAGGTGCGCAAGCGCGCCGTGGGGAGCCGTCCGCGGATCGAGGCGCTGCCCTCGGTGGCCCAAGCCCCGGACGAGCGCTGGGCCACCGACCTGTGCCGTGTCTGGGGTGGCCGGGACGGCTGGTTGGTGCTGGCCCTGGTCGTCGACTGCTACACCCGACAACTGCTGGGCTGGCATCTGTCGCGCAGCGGCAAGGCCCACACCGCCGCGGCGGCGTTGAAGCAGGCGCTGATCGCCCGCTTCGGGAGTCTGTAATTTGAACTGTGTAACTGCCCTTTGAGACGATGC
>NZ_DF970220.1 GCF_000953855.2 Mizugakiibacter sediminis | reverse complement strand
GTTCGCCCCGGGTGAACAACCTACTGAGAGATCACAGCTAGGCCATGACTGCACGTCTTCCCCGCGCACGCGGGGATCGATCATTGACTTCAAGACGTGGCGGCACAAAGAGCCTTGCGCCGTTGACGCCTCGGCGCACTGTGCGCGCGGCGCAGGAGTGGCACAGATCCGTCACAGGGGGAGATGGCGCGCTCGGCGGGATTCGAACCCACGACCCCAGCCTTCGGAGGGCTGTACTCTATCCAACTGAGCTACGAGCGCGTTTTGAAAGGAATTTTTGCCGCGGCGCCGACGTTTTCGAGTATAGCCCATGCGACGGTGGCCGGGGCGTCCCGAGGTGCTGACCCGGGTCTTCGGCGAGCGGCACTCTATCCCCGAGCTATGGGCGCGTCGGCGGGCGATTGTCGCATGGAATCGCCGCCGCGGCGTTTCCCGCGGGCGTGCGCCGGCGCGCGGAGCGACGCGCCGCGCGCGTCGGCCGGCCGGGGCGCGCGGCGCCGCC
>NZ_DF970219.1 GCF_000953855.2 Mizugakiibacter sediminis | reverse complement strand
ACGACGTTGCCCTGGCCATCCAGCTCCGCGGCCGGCTTGAGCGCGTCCTGATAGAGGAACCCTTGCACCAGGGCGCCGTTGACCTTCTTGCCGATGCGCCGGCCCTGGCCGTCGATCACGTACTGGAGATCGGTGCCGTCCGG
>NZ_DF970218.1 GCF_000953855.2 Mizugakiibacter sediminis | reverse complement strand
CCGCGCAGTTCGAACGCGCGCTGGCGGCGGGCGCGCGGCTGCTGCGTCACCCCTGGTCGCGCTTCGCCTGGACGCGGCACGGGCGCGCGGCGACGCTGTACGTCGCCGGCGAAGCGCTGCCCTGCCCGGCCGCGCTGGCGCGGCGGCTGTGCGAGCCGGCGCCGTTCGCCGCCGATGCCGCGGAGCTGCGCGGCGCCGCCGCGCGTGCGGTCGCGCTCGATCTCGTCAACGCCGGCCACCTCGGCCTGCAGCGCGCGCGCCGGAGGGCCGCCCGATGAATCCGTCGTCCCCGCGTCCCGAAGCCCGCGCGCTCGTCTGCGAGACCCGCGAGCAGGCGCTCGCCGCCGCACTCGACTTGCTCGGCGCCGCCCGCCGCGAGGCGCGCATCTACACCCGCGACCTCGACCCCGGCCTGCTCGACGCCGAAGCCTGCGTGGAAGCGCTGCGCCGGCTGGCCATCTCCGGCCGCGGCGCCAGCGTGCGCATCCTGGTCCACGACCTGCGCCCGGCGCAGCAGGACGGCCACCGCCTGCTGCCGCTGGCGCAGCGCCTGCCGAGCGTGTTCCAGCTGCGCAGCCCGCTCGAACCCGGCGATCGCGACTACGCCTCCGCATTCCTGCTCAACGACGCCGGTGGCTATCTCTGCCGCACGCTGGCCAGCCGCTGGGAGGGCGAGGGCTCGACCTACGCGCCGGGTCGCCAGGCGCAGTTCGCCGCCTACTTCGATCAGGTGTGGGAGCGCTCCGCGCCCTGCACCGAACTGCGTCTGCTCGGACTATGACGCCCAGCTGACGCGCGCGTCCGCGCCCCGAGTCGTCGCTTGCCGCAGCGCAGCAACAAGCCGTTATAATTCGCGGGCTTTCGACCCGCGCAAGGGCGGCGGGCGACTCGTCGGGCGCGCCCAAGCGCGCCCTTTCGTCTTTCTGCGGTGACAGCGTGAACCTACTGCAAGCGTTCTCCGAGTCTTCCCAGCTTGGCGGCGGCAATGCCGCCTACATCGAGGCCCTGTACGAGACCTGGCTGCGCACGCCCGAGGCGGTGCCGGCCGAATGGCGCGGCTATTTCGAGGCCTTCAAGGGCCGCCAGGCCGGCGACCTGCCGCATTCCGAGGCCATCGCCCGCATCGAGGCGGCGCAGCGCCTGAACCATCGCGCGGTCGCGCTGCCGGTCGGCGACGCCCACGCGCAGAAGCAGGCGGGCGTGCTGCGCCTGCTGACCGCGTTCCGCTCGCGCGGCCATCTCGCCGCCGACCTCGATCCGCTGGGGCTGGCGCAGAAGCTGCCGGCGCCGGATCTGGAGCTGGCCTTCCACGGCCTCGGCAACGCCGATCTCGACACCGAATTCGACACCGGCACCTACGCCGGCGGCACGCGCCTGAAGTTGCGCGAGCTGGTCGCACGGTTGAAGGCCACCTACACGGCGACGATCGGCGCCGAGTTCATGCACATCGCCGACGCCGATCAGCGTCGCTGGATCTACACCCGGCTCGAGCAGGCCAACGGCAACGCCGGCCTCGGCAAGGACGAGCAACTGCGCGTGCTCGAGCGCCTGACCGCGGCCGAGGGGCTGGAGCGCTACCTGCACACCAAGTACGTCGGCCAGAAGCGCTTCTCGCTGGAAGGCGGCGACAGCCTGATCCCGATGCTGGACGAGATCGTGCGTCGCGGCGGCGCGACCGGCGTCAAGGATCTGGTGATCGGCATGGCCCACCGCGGCCGCCTCAACGTGCTGGTCAACACGCTGGGCAAGCCGCCGCACAAGCTGTTCGACGAGTTCGAGGGCAAGTTCGACCATCCGGCCGACCCGGCCCATTCCGGCGACGTCAAGTACCACATGGGCTTCAGCGCCGACGTGCGCACGCCGGGCGGCAGCGTGCACCTCGCGCTGGCGTTCAATCCCTCGCACCTCGAGATCGTCGACCCGGTGGTCGTCGGCTCGGTGCGCGCGCGGCAGACGCGCCGCCGCGACGAGGCCCACGAGCAGGTGCTGCCGGTGCTGGTCCACGGCGACGCCGCGTTCACCGGCCAGGGCGTGGTGATGGAACTGTTCAACATGTCGCAGGCGCGCGGCTTCGCCGTCGGCGGCACGCTGCACATCGTCATCAACAACCAGGTCGGCTTCACCACCTCGGACCCGCGCGACGCGCGTTCGGCGCAGTACTGCACCGACGTCGCCAAGATGGTCAATGCGCCGGTGTTCCACGTGAACGGCGACGATCCGGAGGCGGTGCTGCTGGTCACCCGCCTCGCCTACGACTTCCGCCGCACGTTCAAGAAGGACGTGGTGATCGACCTGGTCTGCTACCGCCGCCACGGCCACAACGAGGCCGACGAGCCGGCGGCGACGCAGCCGCTGATGTACCAGGTGATCCGCGCGCGCCCGACGACGCGCGAACTCTACGCCAAGCGGCTCGCCGGGCAGGGTGTCATCGCCGCCGCCGACGCGCAGAAGCTGGTCGATGCCTACCGCAACAAGCTGGAGGCCGGCGAGCCCGTGACCGAGCTCGACCGCGACGCCAGGGACGCGTTCGCCGTCGACTGGACGCCGCACGCGGACGGCCGCCTCGACGAGGCCGTGGCGACCGGCGTCGAGCGCAAGACGATGGCCGCGCTGCTCGACGTGATCCTCGACACCGGCGCGGTCAGGCTGCACCCGCGCGTGGCCAAGATCTACGACGACCGCCGCAAGATGGCGGCCGGCGAGCTGCCGCTGGACTGGGGCTTCGCCGAGAACCTCGCCTACGCCACGCTGATCCGCGACGGCTACGGCCTGCGCCTGGTCGGCCAGGACTCCGGCCGCGGCACGTTCTTCCACCGCCACGCCGTGCTGCACGACCAGGCCAGCGGCGCGACCACGCTGCCGCTGGCGCGCGTGCGCGAAGGCGCGCCGGTCGCGGTGATCGACTCGGTGCTGTCCGAGGAGGCGGTGATGGCGTTCGAATACGGCTACGCCACCGCCGATCCGCAAACGCTGGTGATCTGGGAAGCGCAGTTCGGCGACTTCGCCAACGGCGCGCAGGTGGTGATCGACCAGTTCATCAGTTCGGGCGAGGCCAAGTGGGGCCGCCTGTGCGGCCTGACGCTGTTCCTGCCGCACGGCTACGAGGGCCAGGGCCCCGAGCATTCCTCCGCGCGCCTGGAGCGCTACCTGCAGCTGTGCGCGCTGAACAACATGCAGGTGTGCGTGCCGACCACGCCGGCGCAGGCCTTCCACATGATCCGCCGGCAGATGTTGCGCCGCGCGCGCAAGCCGCTGGTGGTGATGACGCCGAAGTCGCTGCTGCGCCACAAGCTCGCCGTGTCGACGCTGGACGAGCTGGCCGAGGGCGGCTTCCGGCTGGTGATCGGCGACCAGCGCGGCGTCAACGCGAAGAAGGTCAAGCGCGTGGTGCTGTGCTCGGGCAAGGTCTACTACGACCTGCTCGAGGAAGCCGACAAGCGCGGGCTGAAGGACGTCGCCCTGGTGCGTGTCGAGCAGCTCTATCCGTTCCCGCGCATCGAGGTTTCCGCCGAGCTGGCGAAATATCCGGCCGCCAAGGAAGTGGTCTGGTGCCAGGAGGAGCCGAGGAACCAGGGGGCCTGGTTCCAGATCCGCCATCACCTGCAGGCCTGCATCGGCGACGGGCACAGCCTGTCCTACGCCGGCCGCACGGGCTCGCCCGCGCCGGCCTGCGGCCACTACAGCACCCACGTCGCCGAGCAGGCGGCGCTGGTCGAGCAGGCGCTGGTCGCCCCGGTCGGCGAAGCCTACGCCGCGGACTGAACCTGCCCGACGCAACCGACGAACGCCCTCCAAAGGACGCACCTCATGGCCATCGAAGTCAAAGTACCGGTCCTGCCCGAATCCGTCTCCGACGCCACCATCGCCACCTGGCACAAGCAGGCGGGCGCCGCGGTGAAGCGCGACGAGAACCTGGTCGATCTCGAGACCGACAAGGTGGTGCTGGAGGTGCCCTCGCCCGTCGACGGCGTGCTGAAGAGCATCGTCAAGAACACCGGCGACACCGTCACCAGCCAGGAAGTGATCGCGGTGATCGAGGAAGGCGCCGTCGCCGCGGCCGCGCCCGCCGAGGCGAAGCCGGCCGCGCCCGCCGAGGCGCCGAAGCCGGCGGCGGCCGCCGCGCCGAAGGGTGTCGGCGAGCTCTCGCCCGCCGGCCGCCGCGTCGCCACCGAGGAGAAGATCGACCCGTCCAAGGTGGCCGGCACCGGCCGCGACGGCCGCGTCACCAAGGAAGACCTGGTGAACTACGCCAAGGGCGCCGCCGCGCCCGCGGCGCCGGCGGCGAAGCCGACGCCCGGCGCGCGCCCCGAGGAGCGCGTGCCGATGACGCGCATCCGCGCGCGCATCGCCGAGCGCATGATGCAATCGAAGAACTCGATCGCCATGCTGACCTCGTTCAACGAGGTCAACCTCGGCAAGGTGATGGCGATGCGCAAGTCGCTCGGCGAGGCCTTCGAGAAGGAGCACGGCATCAAGCTCGGCCTGATGAGCTTCTTCGTCAAGGCCGCGTGCGAGGCGCTGAAGCGCCACCCGATCGTCAACGCCTCGGTCGACGGCAACGACATCATCTACCACGGCTACCAGGACATCTCGATCGCGGTGGCGACCGACAAGGGCCTGGTGACGCCGGTGCTGCGCGATGCGCAGGACATGAGCTTCGCCGACATCGAGAAGGCGATCGCCACCTATGCGAAGAAGGCGCGCGAGGGCGGCCTCGCCCTCGAGGACCTGCAGGGCGGCACCTTCACCATCACCAACGGCGGCGTGTTCGGCTCGCTGCTGTCGACGCCGATCGTCAACCCGCCGCAGAGCGCGATCCTCGGCATGCACACGATCAAGGACCGCGCCGTGGTCGAGAACGGCCAGGTCGTCGCCGCGCCGATGATGTACCTCGCGATCTCCTACGACCACCGCATCATCGACGGCAAGGACGCGGTGCTGTTCCTGGTCGACATCAAGAACCAGCTCGAGAATCCGCATCGCATGCTGCTGGGGCTGTAAGGCGGACGCCGGGACTCGGGACTCGGGACTCGGGACTCGGCCAGAAAGCTGTCAGAGTGGGAATCCGGACGCGGTAAAGCCCATGCTTTTCCGAGTCCCGAGTCCCGGATCCCGAGTCCCGATCCAAGGACTCCCAAATAGCCATGTCTGAACAATTCGACGTCATCGTCATCGGCGGCGGCCCCGCCGGCTATCACGCCGCGATCCGCGCCGCGCAGCTCGGCCTGAAGACCGCGTGCGTGGACAACTACGCCGGCAAGGACGGCAAGCAGGCGCTGGGCGGCACCTGCCTCAACGTCGGCTGCATCCCGTCGAAGGCGATGCTGGATTCGTCGAAGCAGTTCTACAACCTGACGCACCACCTCGAGGTGCACGGCATCACGACCAAGGGCGCGGCCATCGACGTGAAGACGATGGTCGGCCGCAAGGATAAGATCGTGAAGCAGTTCACCGGCGGCGTGGCGACGCTGTTCAAGGCGAACAAGGTCGCCTCGTACTTCGGCAAGGGCAAGCTGCTCAAGGGCAACCGCGTCGAGATCACCGCGCCGGACGGCAAGACCGAGACGATCGCGGCGGCCAACGTCATCCTCGCCTCCGGTTCGGTGCCGATCGAGCTGCCGTTCGCCAAGTTCGACGGCAAGACCATCGTCGACAACGCCGGCGCGCTGGACTTCGACGCCGTGCCGAAGCGCCTCGGCGTGATCGGCGCCGGCGTGATCGGCCTCGAGCTGGGCAGCGTGTGGAAGCGTCTCGGTTCCGAGGTCGTGGTGCTGGAAGCGCTGCCCGACTTCCTCGCCGCCGCCGACGCCGACATCGCCAAGATCGCCGCGCGCGAGTTCAAGAAGCAGGGCCTCGAGATCAAGCTCGGCGCCAAGGTCGGCAAGGCCGAGGTGAAGAAGAACGAGGTGCACGTCACCTACGCCGACAAGGACGGCGAGCACGCGATCGTGTTCGACAAGCTGCTGGTCGCCGTCGGTCGCCGCGCCTACAGCGAGGGCCTGCTCGGCGAAGGCACCGGCGTCGAGGTCGACGAGCGCGGCCGCGTGGTGGTCGACGAGCACTGCTGGACCGGCGTGCCCGGCGTGTGGGGCATCGGCGATTGCGTGCGCGGCCCGATGCTGGCGCACAAGGGCTTCGAGGAAGGCATCGCCGTGGCCGAAACCATCGCCGGCAAGGCGGGCCACGTCAACATGGACACTATCCCCTGGGTGATCTACACCGAACCCGAGATCGCCTGGGTCGGCAAGACCGAGGCGCAGTGCAAGGCCGAGAACCTCCCGTACAAGACCGGCCACTTCCCGTTCGCGGCCGTCGGCCGCGCGGTGGCGATGAACGAGACCGCCGGCACGGTGAAGGTGATCGCGCACGCCGAGACCGACCGCATCCTCGGCGTGCACATGGTCGGCCCGAACGTCTCCGAGCTGATCGCCGAGGCGGTGGTGGCGATGGAGTTCAAGGGCTCGGCCGAGGACTTGGCGCGCATCGTCCACGCGCATCCGACCCTGTCGGAAGCCGTGCACGAGGCGGCGATGGCCGTCGACAAGCGGGCGATCCACCGCTTCGGCTGAGCATCTGCGAGGGCTCGCGCCATGGGCCGGGACACGCCGATCCGCAACGTCTCCGACACCGCGTCGTGGGTGGCGATCTACCGCGCCATGGAAAGCGAGCGCGCGGACGCGCTGTTCCGCGATCCCTACGCGCGCCGCCTCGGCGGCGCGCGCGGCGAGGCGATCGTGCGCGCGATGCCGCGCGGCGCGGCCTCGGCCTGGCCGATGATCGTGCGCACCGCGGTGATGGACGAGATCGTGCTGCGCTGCGTGCGCGACGGCGCCGCCACGGTGCTCGATCTCGCCGCCGGCCTGGACGCGCGCCCCTACCGCCTCGACCTGCCGGCCTCGCTGCGCTGGTACCACGTCGACATGCCGGCGATGGTCGACTACTTCCGCGAGCAGATGGCCGGCGAGACGCCGCGTTGCGCGCTGGAATTCGTCGCCGCCGACCTGCGCGACGCGGACGCGCGGCGCGAGGTGTTCTCGCGCGCCGCCGCGCACGGGCCGGTGCTGGCGATCACCGAAGGCCTGCTGGTCTACCTCGAAGCCGCGCAGGTCGCCGACCTCGCCCGCGCGCTGCACGACGTCGCGCGGGCGAAATGGTGGCTGACCGACCTCGCCTCGCCGCGCCTGTTGAAGATGCTGGAGAAGCGCTGGGCGCCGCGGCTGCGCGCCGGCAACGCGCCGTTCCGCTTCGGTCCCGCCGAAGGCACCGCGTTCTTCGCGCCGCACGGCTGGCGCGAGGCCGAATTCCGCTCCACCTGGGACGAAGCGGTGCGCCTGAAGCGCACCATGCGCGGCGCCTGGCTGTGGTCGCTGCTGGGCCGGCTGCAGCCGCGGCGGCGGCGCGAGGAATTTCGCCGCATGTCCGGCATCGTCCTGCTGGAAGCCGCCTGAACCGCCCACGATCCGGGAGCCCACGATGAGCGTGCCCGCCTCCTTCCGCGCCTTCCGCATCCACGGCGACGGCGCCGGCCATCGCGCCGGCATCGAGACGTTGCGCCTGGACGACCTCAGTCCCGGCGAGGTCGTGGTCAAGGCGGCCTACTCGTCGGTCAACTACAAAGACGCGCTGGCCGGCACCGGCAAGGGCAAGATCCTGCGCCGCTTCCCGCTGGTCGGCGGCATCGACGTCGCCGGCCACGTGGTCGCCTCGACCGATCCGGCGTTCCGCGAGGGCGACGCGGTGCTGTGCACCGGCTGCGGCTTGTCGGAGACGCGCGACGGCGGCTACGCCGAATACGTGCGGCTGCAGTCGGCGTGGACGATTCCGCTGCCGACCGGACTGTCGCTGCGCGAGAGCATGATCCTCGGCACCGCCGGCTTCACCGCCGGCCTCGCCCTGCTGCGCATGCGGGACAACCGCCAGCGCCCCGAGCTAGGGCCGATCGCGGTCACCGGCGCCAGCGGCGGCGTCGGCATGCTGGCCACGGCGATCTTCAGCCGCGCCGGCTACGAGGTGCACGCGATCAGCGGCAAGCCCGAGCGCGCCGAGGCGCTGAAGGCGCTGGGCGCGAGCGCGGTGCTGGACCGCCGCACGCTGGAACTCGGCAGGCGCCCGCTCGAATCGGCGCGCTACGGCGGCGCGCTGGACAACGTCGGCGGCGCGATGCTGGCCGGCCTGCTGCCGCTGGTGCAGCCCTACGGCAACGTCGCCGCCTGCGGCCTCGCGGCGAGCGCGGAACTGGCGACCACGGTGATGCCCTTCATCATCCGCGGCGTCAGCCTGCTCGGCATCGCCTCGGCGGGCACCGCGCGCGACCAGCGCGAACAGGTGTGGGCGCATCTCGCGACGGACTGGAAACCGGCGCGGCTGGACGCCGTCTGCACGCGCGAGGTCGCGCTGGAAGAGGTGCCCGCGGTGTTCGACACCATGCTGGGCGGCGGCTCCTTCGGCCGCACGCTCGTCGTCCTGGGCGGCGCGGGCTGATCGAATCGACTTGCGCTGTCGCCGCAATGTGGCTGATTTCGCGGTTTTTCGTCCGCGCCCCGTCCGTCGTGCCGCAGCGGTTGGAAGCGCCCACCCCGACCCGTAGAATGCGGACGTCCTCCCCTGAGGTTTGCCCATGGCGCGCATCCTGATCGTCGACGATTCGCCATCCCAACTGCTCGGCATCAAGCGCCTGGTGGAGAAGCTGGGCCATCAGGTGGTGACGGCCGAGGACGGCGCGGCCGGCGTCGAGGCGGCGCGCCGCGAGAAGCCCGACCTGATCCTGATGGACGTGGTGATGCCGAACCTCAACGGCTTCCAGGCCACGCGCACCATCTCCAAGGACCCGGACACCGCGCACATCCCGATCGTGCTGGTGACCACCAAGGACCAGGAGACCGACAAGGTCTGGGGCATGCGCCAGGGCGCCAAGGCCTACATGACCAAGCCCGTCGACGAGGCGGAACTGACGCGCACGCTGAAGGAACTGATCGGCGGCTAGCTGCGATCGCCGCGCCGCGCGGCGCCGGCCGGCGTCAGTGCCGGCGGCGCGGATCGAAATCCGCAAAAGCTTGCCGGAACGCCGCGTAGGCGCGTTCCGCCGCCTCGTCGTGCGCCGGCGGCGCGTGGATCGCCAGCGTCACCAGCTGATCGCCGGGCGGCTGCCCGGGCATGCCGCGCCCCTTGAGGCGCAGCTTGCGCCCGCTCTGCGACCCCTTCGGAATATGCAGCTCCACCGGGCCGCCCAGCGTCGGCACCGACACGCTGGCGCCCAGCGCCGCTTCCCACGGCGTCACCGCCAGGGTCGACAGCACGTTGCGGCCGTCCAGGGTGTAGTGCGGATCCTCGCGCACCGCCACCTCGAGCAGCAGGTCGCCGGCGCGGCCGCCGTGATGGCCCGCGTGGCCCTGGCCGGCCAGGCGGATGGTCTGTCCGGGCAGCACGCCCGGCGGGATCTTCACTTCCAGCACGCGCTCGCCGCCGCCGTCGTGCAGCGCCACGCGCGTGCGTCCGCCGGCATAGGCGGTGGCGAGGTCGATCTCGATGCGCGCCTGCACATCGCGGCCGCGGCGCGGCCCGGCCGCGCGCGCGCCCGCGGCGCGGCCGAACAGGCTTTCGAAGAAGTCGCTGAAACCGGTGGCGCCGCCGGCCCCGCCGAAATCGAAGCCGTAGTCGTCGCCCCAGTCCGGCGGCGGCCGGAACTCTTCGCCCGGCCGGTAGCCGTGCGTGCGCAGCTGGTCGTAGGCCCGGCGTTTCTGCGCGTCGCGCAGCACCTCGTAGGCCTCGTTGACCGCCTTGAACTTGTCCTCGGCACCGGCCTCCTTGCTCACGTCGGGGTGGTACTTGCGCGCGAGCTTGCGGTAGGCGGCCTTGATCTCCGCCTCCGTCGCCTTGGGCTCGACGCCGAGGATCTGGTAGTAGTCCTTGAACTCCATGCGTCCCCTTCCCCGGGTTGCGCGCGAACGAAAGGGCCTGCGGCGGCCGGCGCCGCCGCAGGCCCGGACTGCCGCGCTGCGGCGCTCAGTCGCCCGGCGCGATGGTAATGCGGCGCGGCGTGGTTTCGGGCTTCTTCGGGATCGAGATTTCCAGCACGCCGTGCTTGCCGGACGCGGTGATGCCGTCGGCGTCGGCGCTGTCCGGCAGCGCGAAGCGGCGATAGAACACGCCGTGCGAGCGTTCGATGCGGGTGAACTTGCCGTTGCCTTCCTTCGTCTCGCTCTTGCGCTCGCCCTTGATGGACAGGATGCCCTTGTCCATGCTCACCTCGATGTCCTTGGGATCGACACCGGGAATGTCGGCGAAGATCACGAAGCGCTTGTCCTCCTCCTTGATGTCCACGCGCGGCGCCCATTGGCTGGTGACCACGTTGGACTGATCGCTTTCCTCGTCGTTGAAGAAGCGGTCGAAGATCTGCTTCATCTCCGCCTGCAAGGCCGATGCCGGCTGCCAGGGGGTGTAGCGGGTGATGCTCATGATGCGCTCCTCGAATCGGGTTCGGCCGTGGCCGTTGCCCCGAAAATGGGGTACGCGGCCGCCCTTTCAAGCCTGCGCCGGCCCGCGGAAGCCGCTAGGATGGCCGTCCGAATCCGCAGGAGGTTCCCATGAGCATCAAGGTCGGCGATCGCATCCCCCAGGCCACCCTCAACGTGCTGCGCGACGGCGTGCAGGCGGTGACCACGGACGAGATCTTCAAGGGCAAGAAGGTGGTGTTGTTCTCCGTGCCCGGCGCGTTCACGCCCACCTGCTCGGCCAAGCACCTGCCGGGCTACGTGCAACACTACGAGGCCTTTCGCGAGCGCGGCATCGAGGTCGCCTGCACGGCGGTCAACGACGCCTTCGTCATGGCCGCCTGGGCCAAGGCGCAGGACGTGCCTGCAGGCCTGCACATGCTGGCCGACGGCAACGGCGCTTTCGCCAAGGCGCTCGGCCTGGTGCTGGACGCCAGCGGCTTCGGCATGGGCCTGCGCTCGCAGCGCTTCGCGCTGTATGCCGAGGACGGCGTGGTGAAGCTGCTGCAGGTGGAGGCCCCGGGCGAGTTCAAGGTGTCGTCCGCCGAGGCGATGCTGGCGGCGCTGGGCTGAACGCGGCCGCGGCGCTGGCGGGAAGCCCCGGTCGCCCCGGGGCTTCGCCTTCCGCAAGCGGCGAGCCGCTCAGCCCGCCGGGCCCGCCTCGGCGCCCGCGGCCGGCTGCGAGGCGTCCCCCTCGCCCGCCTCGTCGTCCTCGAGCTGTTCGACGCGCACCGCGCCGACCAGGCTCTCCTCGGCCGGCAGACGGATCAGGGTCACGCCCTGGGTGTTGCGGCCGAGCTGCGAGACCTCGGCGACGCGCGTGCGCACCAGCGTGCCGAGGTTGGAGATCAGCATCAGCTCGTGCGCGCCGTCGACCTGCACGGCGGCGACCAACGCGCCGTTGCGTTCCGAGCACTGGATGGCGATCACGCCCTGCGTGCCGCGGCCCTTGCGCGGATACTCGGCCAGCGGCGTGCGCTTGCCGTAGCCGCGCGCGGTGGCGGTGAGGATGTCGCCGTCGCCCTCGGTGACGACCAGGCTGACCACGTGCTCGCCCTCGGCCAGCTTCATGCCGCGCACGCCGGTGGCGGTGCGGCCCATCGGGCGCACCTCGTCCTCGGCGAAGCGCACGGCTTTGCCGTTGGAGGCGAACAGCATCACGTCGCGATGTCCGTCGGTGAGCTGCACGTCGACCAGCGCGTCGCCGTCGTCGAGATTGATCGCGATCTTGCCGCGCTGCAGGCGATAGGCGTACTCGGTGAGCGGCGTCTTCTTCACCGTGCCGTTGCGGGTGGCGAACAGCACGTAGTGCTGGTCGTCGAACTCGCGCACCGGCAGCACCGCCTGCACCTTCTCGCCCTCCTCCAGCGGCAGCAGGTTGACGATCGGCTTGCCGCGCGCGCCGGGGCCGGCCTCGGGGATCTGGTACACGCGCAGCCAGAACACGCGGCCGGCGCTGGTGAAGGTCAGCAGCGTGTCGTGGGTGTTGACCACCCAGAGCTGTTCGACGAAATCCTCTTCCTTCATCGCCGTCGCCGAGCGGCCTTTGCCGCCGCGGCGCTGCGCGCGGTAGAGGTTCACCGGCTGGCGTTTGCAGTAGCCCGCGTGCGACAGCGTCACCACCATGTCCTCGGGCGCGATCAGGTCGAGCACGTCGAGGTCTTCCTGCGAGTGCTGGATCAGCGTGCGGCGCTCGTCGCCGTACTCCTGGCGGATCGCCACCAGCTCCTCGCGGATCACCGCCAGCAGGCGCTCCGGCTTCTCCAGGATCTCGATCAGGCCGCGGATGGTGTCCAGCAACTGGCGGTATTCGTCGGTCAGCTTCTCCTGCTCCAGCCCGGTCAGGCGGTGCAGGCGCATCTCGAGGATCTCCTTGGCCTGCGCCTCGGAGAGCTGGTAGCCCTCCGCCTTCAGCCCGACCGCCGGGTCGAGGTCCTCCGGACGCGAGGCGTCGGCGCCGGCGGCGGACAGCAGCGCGCGCACCAGCCCCGGTTCCCACACGCGCGCCAGCATGCGCTCGCGCGCCACCTGCGGCGACTCGGAGCTCTTGATCAGCTCGATCATCGCATCGATGTTGGCGAGCGCGACGGTGAGACCTTCCAGGATGTGGGCGCGGGCGCGCGCCTTGCGCAGGTCGAAGATCGTCCGCCGCGTCACCACCTCGCGGCGATGGCGGACGAACGCCTCGATGAACTCCTTCAGCGTGAGCAGCTTCGGCTGGCCGTCGACCAGCGCCACCATGTTGATGCCGAACACGCTCTGCAGCTGCGTCTGCTGGTAGAGATTGTTCAGCACGACGTCGGCCATGGCGTCGCGGCGGATCTCGATCACCACGCGCATGCCGTCCTTGTCGGACTCGTCGCGCAGTTCGGCGATGCCTTCGATCTTCTTTTCCTTGACCAGCTCGGCGATCTTCTCGATCAGCCGCGCCTTGTTCACCTGGTACGGCAGCTCGGTGACGATGATCGCCTCGCGGCCGTTCTCGTCGGTCTCGATCTCGGCCTTGGCGCGCACCAGGATGCGGCCGCGGCCGGTGCGGTAGGCCTCGACGATGCCGGCGGCGCCGTTGATGATGCCGGCGGTGGGGAAATCCGGGCCGGGGATGTACTGCATCAGCGCGTCGACGCCGAGCGTCGGATCGTCGATCAAGGCGACGGTGGCGTCGATCACTTCGCGCAGGTTGTGCGGCGGGATGTTGGTCGCCATGCCCACCGCGATGCCGGCCGAGCCGTTGATCAGCAGGTTGGGCACGCGCGTCGGCAGGACCAGCGGTTCCTGCTCGCTCTCGTCGTAGTTGGGGCCAAAGTCGACGGTTTCCTTGTCGATGTCGGCGAGCAGCTCGTGGGTGAGCTTCGCCATGCGCACTTCGGTGTAGCGCATCGCCGCGGCGTTGTCGCCGTCGATCGAGCCGAAGTTGCCCTGGCCGTCGACCAGCATGTAACGCAGCGAGAACGGCTGCGCCATGCGCACGATCGCGTCGTATACCGAAGCGTCGCCGTGCGGGTGGTACTTACCGATCACGTCGCCGACCACGCGGGCCGATTTCTTGTAGGGCTTGTTCCAGGCGTTGCCGAGTTCGTTCATCGCGTACAGCACACGGCGATGCACCGGCTTCAGACCGTCGCGCACGTCCGGCAGGGCGCGCCCCACGATCACGCTCATGGCGTAATCGAGGTAGTTCTGCCGCATTTCGTCTTCGATGTTGACGCGAATGACTTCTTTGGCGAGTTCAGCCATCGAGCATCTTCCCTGGAGCGGAGGACGTGATGCCGGTCGCGCCCCGAGGGGCGTCCTGGCGGGTGCGGAACAACCTTCGAATCATACCACAGGCCGCCCATGGAATGGGCGAAAAATCCCTTTCGGGATGAGGATTTACGGGCGCGATTTCAGGCCGTTCGCAGGGCCGCCGTAAACCCAGTGGTGGGCGCTCAGGAAGTTGGCGATCGCGCCCAGCGTAGAGCCCGCCGCCACCCCCAGCACGGGCCAGGCGCGCACGGTGGGGAAATGGAAGACCAGGGCCGCGTAGGTGACGTAGTTGAGGGCGAAGCCGGCGCTCATCGCCAGCATCCAGCGCGTCCATTCGCCGACCAGGGCGAAGCTGCCGCGGCCGACGAAGGTCACGCTGCGGTTGTACAGCCAGGTGGCGTTGGCCGCGCAGAGGAACGACAGCAGCCGCGCCAGATAGGGGTTGGCGTCGAACACGCTGACCAGCAGCTGCACCCCGCCAGCGTCGACCACGAAGCCGATGCAGCCGGCGAGGAAGAAGTGCAGGATCTGCCGGCGCATGCGCTCAGCCGAACGCCGCGCGCATCGATGCCGCGTCGGGGCGCTCGATCACGCCGCGCTCGGTCACCAGCGCATCGATCAACGCGGCGGGCGTCACGTCGAACACCGGATTCCAGGCTTGCGCGCCTTCCGCCACCATGCGGCGGCCGGCGACCTCGAGCAGTTCGGCCGGATCGCGCAGCTCGATCTCGATGGCGTCGCCGCCGGGCGTCGCCATGTCCACGGTGGAGGACGGCGCCACCACCATGAACCCCACGCCGTGATGGCGCGCGGCGATGGCGAGCTGGTAGGTGCCGATCTTGTTGGCGGTGTCGCCGTTGGCGGCGATGCGGTCGGCGCCGACGATCACCCACTGCACGGCGCCGCTCTTCATCAGGTGCGCCGCCGCCGAATCGGCGATCAGCCGTGCCGGGATGCCGTCGCGCACCAGCTCCCACATGGTCAGGCGCGCGCCCTGCAGCCAGGGCCGCGTCTCGCCCGCGTACACGCGCGCGATGCGGCCTTCGGCCACGCCGGCGCGGATCACGCCCAGCGCCGTGCCGAAGCCGGCGGTGGCCAGCGAGCCGGTGTTGCAGTGGGTCAGCACGCCGCTGCCGGGCGCGATCAGCGCCGCGCCCAGCGCGCCCATGCGCCGGTTGGCGGCGAGGTCCTCGTCCTGGATCGCCTGCGCTTCCGCGACCAGCGCGGCGGCGTCCGCGCCCGCGGCGATGCGCGCCTTCATGCGGTCCAGCGCCCACATCAGGTTGACCGCGGTGGGACGCGCCGCGCGCAGCGTCGCCAGCACCACGTCGAGATCGGCGCCGCGCCGCATCGCCAGCACCACGCCCCAGGCCGCGGCGATGCCGATCGCCGGCGCGCCGCGCACGGCGAGGTCGCGGATCGCCTGCGCCACCGCCGCCGCATCGGCGCAGTCGATCCACGCTTCCTCGAACGGCAGCCGACGCTGGTCGAGCAGGCGCAGGTGATCGTCGCGCCATTGCACGGCGCGGATGCGGTCGTAACGTGCGTAGTCCATGCCAGGAATCGTCGGTGGAAGCGATGTCATGCCGTCATGCCGGCCTGCGCGCACCGCGCCGCGATGCTGGCACGAACGTGCTTGCCGCAGCCTTTCGGCCGGTTCATGCCGAGCGTTCGCGCAGCCATCCGTGGATCGCCGGCGGCACCTCGCGCTGCGCGCGCGAGGACACGTAGATGCCGATGTGCCCGCCCTTGAAGCTCAATTCGGTGTAGTCGCGCGTGCCGACGTGCTCGCGCAGCGGCCGCGAGGCCGACGGCGGCACCAGGTGGTCCTGCTCGGCGTAGATGTTCAGCACCGGCATGGTCACGTGCTTCAGGCTCACCTCGCGGCCGCCGATGTGCAAACCGCCGCGCACCAGCCGGTTCTCCTGATAGAACGCCTTGACGAACTGGCGGAACGCCTCGCCGGCTTGGTCCGGCGAGTCGAAGATCCACTTCTCCATGCGCAGGAAGTTCTCGACCTCGGCAGGATCGTCGAGGATGTCGACCAGGCCGACGTACTTCTGCTGGTTCAGGCGCAGCGGCTTCAGCGTCAGATAGCACCAGTTCATCAGGTCGGCGGGCACGTTGCCCAGCGTGTCGACGAACAGGTCGACGTCCATCGCGCGCGTCCAGTGCGCCAGCATGTTGTCCGGCGTGTGGAAATCGACCGGCGTGACCATGGTGATCAGGTTGCGGATCTTCTGCGGGTTGAGCGCGCTGTAGCACAGCGAGAATGCGCCGCCCTGGCAGATGCCGAGCAGGTTGATCGCCTCCACGCCGTGGCGCTCGCGCAGCACGTCGACGCAGCGGCCGAGGTAGCCTTCGATGTAGTCCTCCAGCGTCAGCCAGCGGTCGGCGCCGTCGGGGTAGCCCCAGTCGATCAGGTAGACGTCCTCGCCCTGCGCCAGCAGGTTGCGCACCAGCGAGCGGTCGGCCTGCAGGTCGACCATGTACGGCGTGTTGACCAGCGCGTAGCAGATCAGCAGCGGCGTCTTCGCCGTCGGCGCGCGCTCGCCGCGGAAGCGGTACAGCACCAGCTTGTCCTCGCGGTATACCGGCTCCTTGGGCGTGGCGCCGAAGCGGACTTCCTGCAGCTCGCGCAGGGTCTTCAGACCGGCCGCCAGCTTGCGCTGGAACGTGGCGATTTCCTCGAGGGCCTTGTGCGGATCGATGCGCAGCGGCGCGTACATGCGGGGCTCCTTCACGACTTGCGCGGCTTCGGCTTGCGCGCGGACGGCGCCCTCGCCGCGGACGTCTTGCGCGTGCCCGGCGCCTTGCCGATCCGCGCGCGCAGTTCGGCCACCTCGGCGCGCAGCGCCGCCACTTCCTCGGCGATCGCGCCGTCGGAACGCCGCCGCCATTCGCGGCGCATTTCCTGCAGCCGCCGGCCGATCGCGTTCACCTCGCTGCGGGTGGGCATGCCGAGCTGGCGCGCGACCTCCTCGGTTTCGCGCTGCAGCAGCGCGCGCGCGCGCATCTGCGCGTCGACCAGCGCGCCGTAGACCTCGCCGAACTCGGGCGACAGCGCGATCTCGGCGTAGGCCTCCTCGGCGGCGTCGACCCACAGGTCGTAGAGGGCGCGCAGCGAATCGACCTGGCGGCCGGGCTCCGTGCGTTCGACCAGCTTCGCCTCCAGCCGCTCGGCGCCGAGGCGGTTGGCGCGGGCGATCAGCGCCTGGTAGCGGCCGAGCTGCGTCTGGCAGTCCAGCCAGGCCTGCGCCAGCTTCTGCCGGCGTTCCTGGTGCTCGCGCGCGAAACCGAAGGCGGGCGTGCGCAGCCAGGACGAGAGTTCGTTCCGCCACGGCGCCGCCGCCTCCTGCAGGCGCTGCAGCATCGCCTCGAAGCCCTGCGCGCCGGCGCCGTCGAGCCCGGCGAACGCCTGCTGCAGCGACGCCGCTCCGCCGAGCGCATTCGCCAGTCCATCACGCCATGCGCCTGCATCCGGCCCCGCCGTGGCGGCGGCCACGGTTTCCAGCCAGGCGAAATAGCCCTTCAGGCCGGCGAGGATCTGCTCGACCGTCGCGCTGCCGCCGTTGCCGTCGGCGCCGGCCGCCGAACGCAGGTACTCGCTCCAGGCATCCCAGGACTGCCGCGCCAGGGCTTCGTAGTCCTTGAAGAAACCGCCGTCGGGTCCGGTCATGTCCACCTCCACGCACCGCGGCGATGCTAGCGCGCGTCATGTTGCACCACAACAAACGACGACGCCCGGCAGCTTGCGCCGCCGGGCGTCAGGCGAACACGGCCATGGCCGGGGCTCAGGCCTTGGCGTCTTCCAGCACGGCCTTCATCGACAGGCGGATGCGGCCCTGCTTGTCGACCTCCAGCACCTTGACCTTGACGATGTCGCCTTCCTTGAGCTTGTCGGACACCTTCTCGACGCGCTCGTTGGAGATCTGCGACACGTGCACCAGGCCGTCCTTGCCGGGCAGGATGGTGACGAAGGCGCCGAAGTCCATCAGCTTGGCGACCTTGCCCTCGTAGATGCGGCCCGGCTCGACGTCGGAGACGATCTGCTCGATGCGGCTCTTCGCCGCCTCGGCGGCGTCGCGGTTGACCGAGGCGATCACCACCGTGCCGTCGTCGTTGATGTCGATGGTGGTGCCGGTCTCCTCGGTGATCGCGCGGATCACCGAACCGCCCTTGCCGATCACCTCGCGGATCTTGTCGGGGTGGATGCGCATGGTCAGCAGGCGCGGCGCGAACTCGCTCATCTCCGGGCGCGGCGCGCTGATCACCTTGCCCATCTCGCCGAGGATGTGCAGACGGCCGCGCTTGGCCTGCTCCAGCGCCGTGCGCATGATTTCCTCGGTGATGCCGTCGATCTTGATGTCCATCTGCAGCGCGGACACGCCGTCGGCGGTGCCGGCGACCTTGAAGTCCATGTCGCCGAGATGGTCCTCGTCGCCGAGGATGTCGGAGAGCACGACGAAGTCGTCGCCTTCCTTGACCAGGCCCATGGCGATGCCGGCCACCGGCGCCTTCAGCGGCACGCCGGCATCCATCATCGCCAGCGAGGAGCCGCACACCGAGGCCATCGACGAGGAGCCGTTCGACTCGGTGATCTCGGAGACCACGCGCAGCACGTACGGGAACTGCTCCATCGTCGGCTTGACCGCCTGCACGCCGCGCTTGGCGAGGCGGCCGTGGCCGATCTCGCGGCGCTTCGGGCCGGCCATGCGGCCGGTCTCGCCCACCGAGAACGGCGGGAAGTTGTAGTGGAACAGGAAGGTGTCCTTGGACTCGCCCTCGGGCGCGTCGATGATCTGCGCGTCCTTGGTGGTGCCCAGGGTGACGGTGACCAGCGCCTGCGTCTCGCCGCGGGTGAACAGCGCCGAGCCGTGGGTGCGCGGCAGCACGCCGACGCGCACGGTGATCGGGCGGATCTCGTCGAGCTTGCGGCCGTCGATGCGCACCTTGGTCTTCAGCACGCCGTCGCGCATGGTGCGGTATTCGATCTCGCCGAACGCGGCGGCGATCTCGAGGTCGCTCCAACCCTTCTCGGCGGCTTCCGCGGCGATCGCGGTCTTCACTTCGCTCTTCAGCGCGGCGATGGCGTCGCGGCGCTCGAGCTTGTCGCGGATCTGGAAGGCCTCGGCCAGGCGGTTGCCCAGCACGCCGCGGATGGCGGCGAACAGCGCGTCGTTGCGCGGCGGCGCCTCCCACTTGAACGGCTTGCGGCCGGCCTCGGCCACGAAGTCGTTGATCGCCGCGATCGCCTTCTGCATCTCGCGGTGGCCGAACATCACCGCGCCCAGCATCGTCTCCTCGCCGAGCAGCTTGGCCTCGGATTCCACCATCAGCACCGCGTTGGCGGTGCCGGCCACGACCAGATCGAGATCGGAGGTCTTCAGTTCGGTCGCGGTCGGGTTCAGCAGGTACTGGCCGTCGGCGTAGCCGACGCGGGCGGCGCCGATCGGGCCCTTGAAGGGAATGCCGGACAACATCAGCGCGGCCGAGGCGCCGATCATCGCCGGGATGTCACCGTCGACCTCGGGGTTCATCGAGAGCACGGTGGCGATCACCTGCACCTCGTTCTTGAACTCCTCGGGGAACAGCGGGCGGATCGGCCGATCGATCAGGCGCGAAGTCAGGGTCTCCTTCTCGGTGGGACGGCCCTCGCGCTTGAAGAAACCGCCGGGGATGCGGCCGGCGGAATAGAACTTTTCCTGGTAGTCGACGGTGAGCGGGAAGAAGTCCTGTCCCTCGCGCGCCTTCGGCGCCGCGACCGCGGTGACCAGCACCACGGTGCCGTCCATTTCCACCTTGACCGCGCCGGACGCCTGGCGGGCGATTTCGCCCGTCTCCAGCGTGACCTGGCGGTGACCGTACTGGAACGACTTGGTTACTTTCGCCACGTTGTGTTCTCCCCGACCCGTCAGCGGCGCAGGCCGAGGCGATCGATCAGCGACTGGTAGCGCTCGCCGTCGTTCTTCTTCAGGTAATCCAGCAGGCGGCGGCGCTGGTTGACCAGCTTGAGCAGGCCGCGGCGGGAGTGGTGGTCCTGCGCATGCACCTTGAAGTGCTGGGTCAGATGGTCGATGCGCGCGGAAAGCAGCGCGACCTGCACCTCCGGCGAGCCGGTGTCGTTCGGCGCGCGGCGGTAGTCCGCGATGATCTTGCTGGTCTGTTCGACGGAAAGCGACATGTGTTCGGGTCCTCGAAAGCGTATGCGAGACTTGCGAAACGGCACCGGCGCCGATGGCGCTTCGCAAGCCCCGCCGGGTTTGGTTCTGGTTCGTGCGGTAAGCGCGCTATTTTAGCGGCCAAGACGGCGCCGCAACAAGGGTTTTCAGGCGGCGGGCGGCAGGCTCAGGCCGCGCAGCACGCGCAGCACGCCGTCCACGCCGACTTCGCCCAGCGCCAGCAGCCGCCCATCCGGCGCATAAGCCCGGCAGCGCCCCGGGGCCGCGGCGACCGGCACGGCGCGGCCGTGGGCGAGCGCGGCGGCGCCGCGGGCATCCAGCCGCACCGCCGGCAGCGCCGCCAGGCCGGCGTCGAGCGGCAACAGCAGGGGGTCCAGCGCCGCCGCCCCGCCCTGCGCGTGGCGCTCGCGCAGCGCGTCCAGGCCGAACATGGCCGGATCGCGGAACGGCTCCACCCACAGCCGACGCAGCGCGGTCAGATGGGCGCCGCAGCCGAGCCGCTCGCCGAGATCGCGCACCAGGCTGCGTACGTAGGTGCCCGCGCCGCATTCGACGTACAGCCGCAGTTTCGGCCCCTCCTGGCCAAGGCACTCGAAGCGGTGCACCTCGACCTCGCGCGGCGGCACGTCCACGGCCTCGCCGCGCCGGGCGCGGCGGTACAGCGGTTCGCCGCCCTGCTTGATGGCCGAGTGCGCCGGCGGGATCTGGACGATGCGTCCGGTGAGGCCGGCCAGCGCCTGCCGCAACACGTCCGGGTCCAGCGGCGGCACCGGGCGGCGCTGCAGCACCGCGCCCTCGCTGTCCGCCGTCGTCGTGGTCGCGCCCAGCAGGCATTCCGCCGCGTAGGCTTTGCGCGCGCCGAGCAGCAGGCCGGCGATCTTGGTCGCCTCGCCGAAGCACAGCGGCAGCAGGCCGGTCGCCAGCGGATCGAGGCTGCCCGTGTGTCCCGCCTTCTCCGCGCCGTACAGCCGCCGCACCGCCTGCAGCGCCTGGTTCGAGCTCATCCCCGCCGGCTTGTCGAGCAGCAGGATGCCGTGCACGGGGCGGAGGGGATGAGGGGGCATGGGGAGACTGGACTCGGGACTCGGGACTCGGGACTCGGGAAGAGCGTATGGGTTTCGCCGTCATTCCGGCGCAAGCCGGAATCCAGCGCTTCGCCGCACCGGTCTCGCGCCAGCATCTTCGCGTGCCTCGCACGCGACGCTTCGAGCTCCGGCTTGCGCCGAAACAACGGCGAAGGGGCTCCAGGCGGCGCTCGGCGCCAGCCCCGCGGAGCGACCGAAAGCCGCGCGGCTACAGCCGCCCCTTGTCCTTTTCCTGGCGCAGCAACGATTCGATGCGCTCGCCGCGGTCGACGGAGTCGTCGTATTTGAAGCGCAGCTCCGGCACGCGGCGGATGCGCATCTCGCGCGACAGTTCGCGGCGGAACTCCTTGGCGAGGTCGTTCAGCGCCTTCACCGCGTCGCGGGACTGCTCCGGCAGCAGCGCGGTGACCCAGACCGTGGCGACGTCGAGATCGCGCGTCACTTCCACGTCGGACACGCTGACCGAGGGCAGCGCATGGTCGCGCACCGCGGCATGCACCATGCTGCCGAGCAGGCGCCGCAGCTCGGCGGCGATGCGGTCGGTGCGTTTGAAGTCGGCGGAAGGCATGCGGGTTCCGTTTCTTGCGGGACGCGGGACTTAGAGTCGGAAAAAACGCAAGCCGGACGCTTGCCGCCTCGTGCTTTCCGAGTCCCGGGTCCCGCCAACCATCACAGCGTTCTGGCCACCTCGATGCGCTCGAAGCACTCGATCTGGTCGCCGGGCTTGACGTCGTTGTACTGCTTGACGGCGATGCCGCACTCCATGCCGTTGCGCACTTCCTCGACGGCGTCCTTGAAGCGGCGCAGCGACTCCAGTTCGCCCTGGAAGATCACCGTGTTGTCGCGCAGCACGCGGATCGGCTTGTGGCGCTTGACCACGCCCTCCACCACCATGCAGCCGGCGACGGCGCCGAACTTGGAGCTGCGGAACACCTCGCGCACCTGGGCGACGCCGATGATCTCCTCGCGCACCTCGGTGCCGAGCAGGCCGCTCGCCGCCTGCTTCACCTGGTCGATCACGTCGTAGATGATCGAGAAGTAGCGCACGTCCAGGCCGTTGGCGTCGATCACCTTGCGCGCAGAAGCGTCGGCGCGCACGTTGAAGCCGATGATCAGCGCCTTCGAGGCGGCGGCCAGCGTGGCGTCCGACTCGGTGATGCCGCCGACGCCGGACGCGACCACGTTGACCTTCACCAGGTCGTTGGACAGCTTGACCAGCGCGTCGCGCAGCGCCTCGACCGAACCCTGCACGTCGGCCTTGACCACCAGGTTGAGCGTCTGCTGCTCGCCGCCCTGGCCCATCTGCGCCATGATGTCCTCGAGGCGGTTGGTCTTGCTGACCAGGCGCGTCTCGCGGCGCTTCTGCTGCCGTTCCTGGGCGACGTCCTTGGCCAGGCGCTCGTCGGCGACGACGACGAATTCGTCGCCCGCGTCCGGCACGCCGGACAGGCCGAGCACCTGCACGGGAATGGACGGGCCGGCTTCCTGCACCTGGCTGCCGGTCTCGTCGAACATGGCGCGCACGCGGCCGTACTCGACGCCGCAGACGATGAAGTCGCCGCGCTTGAGCGTGCCCTGCTGCACCAGCACGGTCGCCACCGGACCGCGCCCCTTGTCCAGGCTGGATTCGATCACCACGCCGGCGGCGCGGCCGCTCTTCACGGCCTTCAGCTCCATCACCTCGGCCTGCACCGAGATCGCGTCGAGCAGCGCGTCGACGCCGTCGCCGGTCTTCGCCGATACCGGCACGAACTGCACGTCGCCGCCCCACTCCTCGGGCACGACCTCGTGCTGCACCAGACCCTGCTTGACGTTGTCCGGATTGGCTTCCGGCTTGTCCATCTTGTTGACGGCGACGATGATCGGCACGTTGGCGGCGCGCGCGTGCTGCACCGCTTCCACGGTCTGCGGCATCACGCCGTCGTCGGCCGCCACCACCAGCACGACGATATCGGTCGACTGCGCGCCGCGCGCGCGCATCGAGGTGAACGCGGCGTGGCCCGGCGTGTCGAGGAAGGTGATCACGCCCTTCGGCGTGGTCACGTGGTAGGCGCCGATGTGCTGGGTGATGCCGCCCGCCTCGCCCGCCGCCACCTTGGTGCGGCGGATGTAGTCGAGCAGCGAGGTCTTGCCGTGGTCGACGTGGCCCATGATCGTGACCACCGGCGGCCGCGGTTCCTGCTCGCCCTCGGCGGCGGCGGCGGTGCGCGCCAGCAGCGCCGTCTCGGCGCCCTTGTCCTCGGCGCGCACGGCCCTGTGGCCGAGCTCCTCGACCACCAGCGCCGCGGTGTCGTGGTCGATCACCTGGTTGATGGTCGCCATCACGCCCATCTTGAACAGCGCCTTGACCACCTCGGCGCCCTTCACCGCCATCTTCTGCGCCAGGTCGGAGACGCTGATGCTGTCGCCGATCGCCACCTCGCGCACGACCGGCGCGGTGGGCTTGGAGAAGCCGTGACGCTCGGCGATGCGCGAGATCTCGGCGACCTTGGGCTTGGCCTTCTTGCGGCTGGAACGGCGCGCGCGCTCCTCCGCGGTCAGGTGCAGCTCGCCGCCGACGTAGCGGCCGGCGAAATCCTCGCCGCCCTCGTCGCGCATGCGGTGCGAGCCGCGCGCGTGGCGCGCCGGATGCGGCGCCGGTTCTTCGCGCCGCGCGCGCTCCTCCTTCGCCTTGTGCGCGGGCCGTTCGTGGGCGGCCGGCGCCGCCGCCACGGCCTCCGGCTCGCGCGCGCCGCGCCGCTCCTCGGCGGCGAGGCGCGCGGCCTCGGCCTCGGCGCGCGCGCGCTCTTCCTCGGCGCGGCGGCGCTCCTCTTCGGCGGCGCGCAGCTTCGCCTCCTCTTCGAGGCGGCGGCGCTCCTGCTCCTGACGCTCGAGTTCTTCGGCCTCGCGCTTGAGCTGCGATTCCTGCAGCTTGCGCAGCGCTTCCTCGCGGCTCTGGTCGGCCGCGGCCTCCTCGGCGATCACGCTGCGCTTGACGTAGGTGCGCTTGGCGCGCACTTCGACGTTGACCGTCTTGGCGGCCGCACCGCGCGCTCCGGTGGCGACGGTGATCTCGCTGACCTTGCGGCGCTTCAACGTGATCTGTCGCGGCGCGGCTTCCTCGGGCTCGGCGGCGGCGCCCTTGCCGTGCGTGCGGCGCAGGAAGCCCAGCAGCTTCACCTTCTCGGTGCTGCTGATCACCTGATCGGGGCTGGAAAACTTCATCCCCGCCTCGGCCAACTGCGCGAGCAGCTTGTCCGGCGTCATGCCGAGGACACTGGCCAATTGTTTGATCGTCACGTCCGACATCGTTCTCGTACTCCGCCGTTCCTGCGCTCCGCCTTCGCCCGCCGCGCGTCACGCTGCGATCCGGGCTCACCTGCCGTCCGTGGCGGGAAGCCTCCCGGCTTCCCCGCGCGGCCGCGACGGCCGCGCCTCACCGTACCTTATCAGCCGCCCTGCTCCAGCCGCTCGATCAGCGGCGCCCGCGCCGCCATGATCAACTGGCCGGCGCGCTCCTCGTCCATGCCCTCGATGTCGATCAGGTCGTCGACCGCGAGGTCGGCGAGATCGTCCACCGTGGTCACGCCGCGTTCGGCCAGCGCGTAGGCGGTGGCCTCGTCCATGCCCTCCAGGGCGAGCAGCTCCTCGCTGGGCTTGTGCTCGTCGAGTTCCTCCTCGACCGCCAGCGCCTCGGTCAGCAGCGCGTCGCGGGCGCGGGCGCGCAGTTCCTCGACGATGTCCTCGTCGAAGCCTTCGACCGCCAGCAGCTCCGCGCTCGGCACGTAGGCGATTTCCTCGACCGTGGAGAAACCCTCCTGCACGAGGATGTTGGCGATTTCCTGGTCGACCTCGAGTTTGTCCATGAACAGCTGGCGCGCGGCCTCCTGCTCGGCCTCGCTCTTCGCCTGCACCTGGTCCTGGGTCATCACGTTGAGCTGCCAGCCGGTCAGCTTGCTGGCCAGGCGCACGTTCTGGCCGCCGCGGCCGATCGCCTGCGACAGCTTGTCTTCGGCCACCGCGATGTCCATGGAGTGCTTTTCCTCGTCCATGATGATGGACTGCACTTCCGCCGGCGCCATCGCGTTGATCACGAACTGCGCCGGGTTGTCGTTCCACAGCACGATGTCGATGCGCTCGCCGTTCAGTTCGTTCGACACCGCCTGCACGCGCGAACCGCGCATGCCGATGCAGGCGCCGATCGGGTCGGTGCGGCTGTCGTGCGCCAGCACGGCGATCTTGGCGCGGTCGCCCGGATCGCGCGCGCAGGCCTTGATCTCGACCAGGCCCTGGCCGACTTCCGGTACCTCGAGCTTGAACAGCTCGATCATGAACTCCGGCGCCGTGCGCGAGACGAACAATTGCGGACCGCGCACTTCCGAACGCACGTCGTACAGGTAGCCGCGCAGGCGGTCGCCGACGCGCACGGCCTCGCGCGGGATGGCGCGGTCGCGCGGCACGAACGCCTCGGCGTTGCTGCCGAGGTCGAGATAGATGTTGCCGCGCTCGACGCGCTTGACGATGCCGGTGACCAGCTCGCCGACGCGGTCCTTGAACGCGTCGACCACCAGCGCGCGCTCGGCCTCGCGCACGCGCTGCACGATCACCTGCTTGGCGGCCTGGGCGGCGATGCGGCCGAATTCGGCGTTCTCGATCTGCTGCTCGATGTATTCGCCGACCTGCGCGTCCGCGCGCTCGTCGACCGCGTCCATCAGGCGGATCTGGCGGTCCGGCGACTCCATCTCGACGTCGTCGGCGACCACCTCCCAGCGGCGGAAGGTCTCGTATTCGCCGGTATCGCGGTCGATGGAGACGCGGATCGACACGTCCTGATCGGGGTAGCGCTTCTTCGCCGCGGAAGCGAGCGCCGCCTCCATCGCCTCGAAGATCACTCCGCGCGGCACGCCCTTCTCGTTCGCCACCGCGTCCACGACCAGCAGAAGTTCTTTGCTCATGGCCTGATGCTCCTCCGGGCGCGCTCCCGCCCCGGATCGTCGATTCACTGCTTGATTCTGCCCTTGCCGGGCTTCGCCTTGCCCTTGCCGGGCTTCGGCGCCGGGCCGATGCCCAGCGCCTCCCAGTCCGGCACCAGGCGCGCGCCTTCGATGTTGGCGTGCTCGAGGACGGTGCGCGCGCCGTCGTGCTCGACGGTCACGCGATCGCCCTCGACCGCGACGATCCTGCCGCGCAGGCGACGGCGCCCGCCGGTCAGCGGCAGCTTCAGCGTGATGCGCGCCTCGGCGCCGACGTGACGCGCGAACTGCGCGGCGCTGAACAGCGGCCGGTCCACGCCGGGCGAGGACACCTCGAGCACGTAGCGGCCCGGAATCGGGTCCTCGACGTCCAGCAGCGCGGAAATCTCGCGGCTGGCCGCCTCGCAGTCGTCCAGCGTCACCGCATGGTCGGAGGCGTCGATGTAGACGCGCAGCAGGCTCTCCCCGCGGCCGGGGTTCCATTCCACGCCCAGGCATTCCAGGCCGAGATCGGCCAGCGCCGGGGCGAGTCGGGCGGTGAGCGCGTGCGTGTCCAAGTCGATACGGTACCTGCAAACAAAAAATGGGCGCAGCCGGCCCATTCCATCGTCGCCGTTGTGTCGCGTCCCGACGCCGGCGCCAGCCCGCTTCCCTGCGGCCAACAAAAAAGCCTCACGAGGAGGCTTTCTTGTCAGAAAGGAATCTGGTAGCGGGGGCAGGATTCGAACCTGCGACCTTCGGGTTATGAGCCCGACGAGCTGCCAGACTGCTCCACCCCGCAACAGAGTCCGTGAAATATACCGGCCTAGCCGGCTTTGTGCAAGCCTCGTCAGCCGGCGAATGCGCGCTGGCACCACGCCAGCAGCGGCCCCCACCACAGCCCCAGCACCAGCAGGGCCAGGGCATTGGCCGACAGCACCACGCGCAGCGACGGGTCGACCTGCGCGCGCAGCGGCTCGCCTTCCGGCTTGTCGAAGTACATCACCTTGACGACTTGCAGGTAGTAGTACAGGCCGACGATGGCGGCGAGGATCGCCACGATGGCGAGCCACAGCATGCCGGCGTCGATGGCCGCCTTCAGCACCAGCACCTTGGCGAAGAAGCCGAACAGCGGCGGCACGCCGGCCAGCGAGAACATCGCCAGCGCCATCAGGCCGGCGAACCACGGCGAGCGCTGGTTCAAGCCCTTGAGATCGGCGATCTCCTCCGCCTCGAAGCCGGTGCGCGCCAGCGCCAGGATGATGCCGAAGGAGGCGGTGGCCATCAGCGCGTAGCAGATCGCGTAGAACATCGCCGCCGAGTAACCCGCCGGCGTGCCGTTGGCCAGGCCGAGGAACAGGTAGCCCATGTGCGAGATGGTCGAGTAGGCCAGCATGCGCTTCAGGTTCTTCTGCGCGATGGCGACGATGTTGCCGATCGCCAGCGACAGCACCGCCAGCACGGCCAGCATTTCCTGCCAGTGCACGAGCAGCCCGCCCATGCCCGAATCGAGCAGACGGTAGGCCATGCCGAACGCGGCCAGCTTGGGCGCCGAGCCGATGAATGTGGTCACCGCGGTGGGTGCGCCCTGGTAGACGTCCGGCAGCCACATGTGGAACGGCGCGGCGCCGAACTTGAAGCCGATGCCGACGATCAGGAACACCAGGCCGAACAGCAGCAGGGTCGGATGCGCGCTGGTGGCGGAAGCGGCGCGGATCGAGCCGAGGTCGAGCGTACCGGTGGCGCCGTAGATCATCGACATGCCGTACAGCAACATGCCCGAGGCCAGCGCGCCCAGCACGAAGTACTTGATCGCCGCCTCCGAGGACAGCCGCGAGTCGCGGTTCAGCGCGACCAATGCGTAGGAAGACAACGTCAGCAGCTCGAGGCCGAGGTAGATCATCACCAGGCTGCCGGCCGAGACCAGCAGCATGATGCCGAGCGTGGCGAACAGGATCAGCGTGTAGAACTCGCCGAGGTGCAGCTCGCGGTCGCGCAGGTACGGGCGCGACAGCACCAGCACGATGCCGCTGGCCAGCAGCGCGAACACCTTCAGCACCTCGGCGACGCCGTCGCGCACGAACATGCCGCCGAACGCCGTCGTCGGCGCCGTCGGCTGCCCGCTGACCACCAGCCAGCCGGTCACCGCCAGCACCAGGACCGCCAGCCAGTGCGTGACCCAGCGCTGGTCCGCCTGCAGGAACACGTCGATCAGCAGCAGCATGCACACCGCGCCGGTCAGGTACAGCTCCGGCAACAGGGTCAGGATGTCGTTCAGGGTCGGCATGCGCGTTCCTCAGACCTTGGTCACCACGAGCTTCTCGACCAGCTGCCCGATCGAGGCGTCCATCAGATGGGTCAGCGGCCACGGCCACACGCCCAGCGCCAGTACCGCCAGCGCGAACGCGCCGAGCACGAAGGCCTCGCGCGCGTTGATGTCCTTCATCTCGGCCACGTGGGGATTGGCGACGTCGCCCCAGATCACGCGCTTGACCAGCCACAGCGTGTAGCCGGCGCCGATGATCAGGGTGAAGGCGGCGAACAGCGCGATCCACGCATTCGCCGCGAAGCTCGCCAGGATCACCATGAACTCGCCGACGAAACCGGAGGTGCCCGGCAGGCCGCAGTTGGCCATGGCGAACAGCACCATGAAGGCGGCGAACCACGGCATCACGTTCACCAGGCCGCCGTAATCCTTGATCATGCGCGTGTGCAGGCGGTCGTACATCACGCCGATGCAGGTGAACATCGCGCCGGAGACGAAGCCGTGCGAGATCATCTGCACCATCGCGCCCTGCATGCCCAGCTTGGCCATCTGCACGTCGTTGGCCTCGCGCACCAGCGCGAAGGCGATGAAGGTGCCGAGGGTGACGAAGCCCATGTGCGCGACCGAGGAGTACGCGATCAGCTTCTTCATGTCCTCCTGCACCAGCGCCACGTAGCCGATGTAGACGATCGCGATCAGCGACAGCGCGATCACCACCCAGGCATACGCCTGCGAGGCGTCCGGCACGATCGGCAGCGAGAAGCGCAGGAAGCCGTATCCGCCCACCTTCAGCATCACCGCGGCCAGCACCACCGAGCCGCCGGTCGGCGCCTCGACGTGCGCATCCGGCAGCCAGGTGTGCACCGGCACCATCGGCACCTTGATCGCGAAGGCGATCAGGAAGGCGAAGAACAGCCAGGTCTGCTCGCGCATGCCGAGCGGCAGCGAGGCCAGCGTCGCCAAGTCGAAGGTGCCGGCCTTGAAGTACAGGTAGATCAGCCCGACCAGCATGAAGATCGAGCCGAGGAAGGTGTAGATGAAGAACTTCAGGGTGGCGTACACGCGCCGCGGGCCGCCCCACATGCCGATGATGATGAACATCGGGATCAGCATGCCCTCGAAGAACACGTAGAACAGCAGCGCGTCCATCGCGCAGAACACGCCGACCATCAGCCCTTCCAGCACCAGCATCGCGGCCATGTACTGGTGGACCTTGTCCTGGATCACCTCCCAGGCGCCGACGACCACCAGGATCGTGGTGAAGGTGGTCAGCAGGATCAGCGCCAGCGAGATGCCGTCGGCGCCGAGGTGGTAGTTCACCCGCAGCGTCTCGATCCAGGGGTGGTTCTCGACCAGCTGCATCGCCGGGCTGGCGGCGTCGTACGCCGGCAGCGCCAGCAGGCTCAGCACGAAAGCCGCGACCGACACCAGCAGCGCCAGCCAGCGCGCGGCGTTGGGACGGCCGGCGCCGGCCAGCAGCACCGGCACCGCGCCGACGATCGGCACCCAGATCAGCAGGCTCAGCAAGGGCAGATTCGACATCGTGGGGGCTCGCTTCCCTGGGACTCAGACGTGGCCGAACAGCCAGAACCCGGCCAGCAGCAGGACCAGGCCGAAGATCATCGCGAAGGCGTAGTGGTACAGGAATCCGGACTGCAGGCCGCGCAGCGTCGCCGCCGCGCGCGCGACCAGCGCCGCGCTGCCGTCGATCGCGCCGTCGATCACCGCCGCGTCGCCGCCGCGCCAGAACGCCCGGCCCAGCCGGACGCCGCCCTTGGCGAACACGGCGTAGTACAGCTCGTCGATCCAGTACTTGTGCGACAGCAGTTCGTGGACCGGCTTCAGCGCGCGCCTGACGCGGTCGGCGGCGGCCGGATCGATCAGGTAGACGTAGGTCGCCACGGCGAAACCGGCGAAGGCGATCCAGAACGGCCACTGCGTGAAGCCGTGCAGCACCATCGCCAACGGGCCGTGGAACTCGGCGCCCAGCTCGCCGAGCACGTCGTGGGCCTCGCCAACCACGATCGAGCGTCCGAAGTAGTCGCCGAACAGCATCGGCCCGATCGTCGGCCAGCCGATCAGCAGCGAGGGGATCGCCAGCATCACCAGCGGCAACGTCACCACCCACGGCGACTCGTGCGGCGGATGCGCCAGCACGCCCGGTTCGTGGTGATGGTCGTCGTGGTGCGCGCCGTGGCCGGCCTTGACGGTGAAGCGCTCCTTGCCGTGGAAGGTCAGGTACAGCAGGCGGAAGCTGTACAGCGCGGTGACGAACACGCCGGCCATCACGCAGAAGTAGGCGTAGCCGGAACCGGCGCGCTGCGACGCGCCCACCGCCTCGATGATCGCGTCCTTGGAGAAGAAGCCGGCGAAGCCCGGCATGCCGGCCAGCGCCAGCGAGCCGATCCACATGGTGATGTAGGTGACCGGCATGTACTTGCGCAGGCCGCCCATGTAGCGCATGTCCTGCTCGTGGTGCATGGCGATGATCACCGAGCCGGCGCCGAGGAACAGCAGCGCCTTGAAGAAGGCGTGCGTCATCAGGTGGTACACCGCGCCGGAATACGCCGACACGCCCAGCGCCACGGTCATGTAGCCGAGCTGCGACAGCGTCGAGTAGGCGACCACGCGCTTGATGTCGTTCTGCACGATGCCGATCAGGCCGGTGAACAGCGCGGTGGTGGCGCCGATCACCAGCACGAAGCTGAGCGCCGTCTCCGACAGCTCGTACAGCGGCGACATGCGCGCGACCATGAAGATGCCGGCGGTGACCATGGTCGCCGCGTGGATCAGCGCGGAGATCGGCGTCGGGCCTTCCATCGAATCGGGCAGCCACACGTGCAGCGGCACCTGCGCCGACTTGCCCATCGCGCCGATGAACAGCAGCACGCCGATCACCGTCGCCGCGTGCCACGGATGGCCGGGAACCAGGGTCAGCGTCAGGTCTTCGAGGCGGCCGGCCTGCTGGAACGCCTGCGCGTAGTCCAGCGAACCCAGCCAGTACAGCACCGCGGCGATGCCGAGGATGAAGCCGAAGTCGCCGACGCGGTTGACCAGGAACGCCTTCAGGTTGGCGTAGATCGCGCTCGGCCGCTTGTACCAGAAGCCGATCAGCAGGTAGGACACCAGGCCGACCGCCTCCCAGCCGAAGAACAGCTGCAGGAAGTTGTTGCTCATGACCAGCATGAGCATCGAGAAGGTGAACAGGGCGATGTAGCTGAAGAAGCGCTGGTAGCCGTCGTCGTCGGCCATGTAGCCGATGGTGTAGACGTGCACCATCAGCGAGACGAAGGTGACCACCACCATCATCATCGCGGTCAGGCGGTCGACCAGAAAGCCGACGTGGGCGCTGAGCTGCCCGACCTCGAACCAGGTGTAGACGTTCTGGTCGTAGGTCGGCGCCCCGCCCCACACCAGCTGGTAAAGCACGTAGCACGACAGCGCGCAGGACAGCGCCACGCCGAGGATGGTGACGGTGTGCGCGCCCGCGCGGCCGATCTGGCGCCCGAACAGGCCGGCCAGCAGCGAGCCGGCCAGCGGCGCCAGCACGATGGTCAGCAGGATTCCTTGGGAAAGCGTCATCGGCGGGCGCTCCTCAGCCTTTCATCGAATCGATTTCGGCGACGTTGATCGTGCTGCGGTTGCGGAACAGCAGGGTCAGGATCGCCAGGCCGATGGCGGATTCGGCGGCCGCCACGGTGAGGATGAAGAACACGAACACCTGCCCCGAGGCATCGCCGAGGAAGCGCGAGAAGGCGACGAAATTGACGTTGACGGCGAGCAGCATCAGCTCGATCGCCATCAGCAGCACGATCACGTTCTTGCGGTTGATGAAGACGCCCGCCACCGACAGGCAGAACAGGATCGTGCCGAGCACGATGTAGTGCGAGAGCGTGATCATGCCGCGGGCTCCTGGCCGCGCTCGGCGGCCATCTTGACGACGCGCACGCGCGTGCGCGGATCCACCGCCACCTGGCGCGCCGGATCCTGGTGGCGCACGCCTTCGCGACGGCGCAGGGTCAGCGCCACCGCGGCGATGATGCCGACGGTGAGGATCAGCGCGGCGATCTCGAACGGCAACAGGAAGCGGGTGAACAGCGTCTCGCCCAGCCAGGCGATGTTGGAGTCGCCGGCCGGGTTGGCCGGCGCCGGCACCTGCGCCATCGCGCGCACGCCGATCAGCGCCAGCATTTCCGCCAACATCACCGCGGCGACGGCGATGCCGACCGGCAGATAGCGGATGAAGCCCTCGCGCAGCGGCTCCTGCTTGATGTCGAGCATCATCACCACGAACAGGAACAGCACCATCACCGCGCCCACGTACACCACCACCAGCGCGACGGCCAGGAATTCGGCCTCGGCCAGCAGCCAGATCGCCGCGGTGCTGAAGAAGGTCAGCACCAGGCACAGCACCGCGTGCACGGAGTTGCGCAGCGTGATCACGCCGAGCGCGGCCAGCGTGGTCACCGCCGCGAAGGCGTAGAAGCAGAGCAGTTGGAAGGTCATCGGCGGGTCCCCTGCGCTCTCAGCGGTACGGCGCGTCCTGCGCGCGGGCGGCGGCGATCTCGGCCTCGAAGCGGTCGCCGATCGCCAGCAGCTGCGGCTTGGTGACGACGTTCTCGCCGCGATGCTCGAAGTGGTACTCGTGCACGTGCGTCTCCACGATCGAGTCGACCGGGCAGCTCTCCTCGCAGAAGCCGCAGTAGATGCACTTGAACAGGTCGATGTCGTAGCGCGTGGTGCGGCGCGAACCGTCCTCGCGCGGCGCCGAATCGATGGTGATCGCCAGCGCAGGGCACACCGCCTCGCACAGCTTGCAGGCGATGCAGCGCTCCTCGCCGTTGGGGTAACGGCGCAGCGCGTGCAGGCCGCGGAAGCGGTTCGACTTCGGGATGTGCTCCATCGGGTAGCGCATCGTGTACTTCGGCCTGAACATGTAGCGCATGGTCAGGCCCATGCCCTGCAGCAGTTCGCCGAGCAGCAGGCTGCGGAAATAGTTGACGACGCTCGTCATGGTCTTGCCTCAGGCGCCCGCGGTGATCCAGCCGAAGTACTTCATGCACCCGGCCACCAGCACCCACACGATCGTGATCGGAATGAACACCTTCCAGCCCAGGCGCATGATCTGGTCGTAGCGGTAGCGCGGGAAGGTGGCGCGGAACCACAGGTACATGAAGGCGAATGCGAAGGCCTTGGCGAACAGCCAGATCCAGCTGCCTTGGCCGATCAGGCCCCACGAGGCCGGGAACGGCGACAGCCAGCCGCCCAGGAACATCACCGAGGCGAGGAAGCTGATCAGGATCATGTTCGCGTACTCGGCGAGGAAGAACACCGCGAACGCGGAGCCCGAGTACTCGACGTGGAAGCCGGCGACGATTTCCGACTCGCCCTCGGCGACGTCGAACGGCGCGCGGTTGGTCTCGGCGACGCCCGCCACGAAGTAGATGACGAACACCGGCAGCAGCGGCAGCCAGAACCAGTCCAGCAGGCCCTTGCCGCCGGCCTGCGCGTTGACGATGTCGGTGAGGTTGAGGCTGCCGGCGAGCACCAGTACGCACACCAGCGCCATGCCCATCGCGATCTCGTAGGACACCACCTGCGCGGCCGAGCGCATCGCGCCGAGCAGTGCGTAGCGCGAGTTGGAGGCCCAGCCGGCGAGGATGATGCCGTACACGCCCATCGAGGTCATCGCCAGCAGGTACAGCAGGCCGACGTTGAGGTTGGCCAGCACCACGCCCTGGTCGAACGGGATCACCGCCCAGGCGGCGAACGCCGGCGCCACCGCCAGCACGGGCGCCAGGTAGAACAGCGGCTTGTCGGCGTTGGCCGGGACGACGATTTCCTTGAACAGCAGCTTGAAGACGTCGGCGAAGGCCTGCAGCAGGCCCCACGGACCGATCTTGTTCGGTCCCATGCGCACGTGCATCCAGCCGATGACCTTGCGCTCCCAGTAGGAGTACATCGCCACGGCGATGATCAGCGGCACCGAGATGGCCAGGATCTTGGCCAGGGTCCACGCGGCAAGCAGCAGATCGGCGTGCATGTCGTTATGCCTTGGTCAGTTCGATGGCCGCGCCGTAGGGCGGCAGCGCGGCGGTTTCGGCGTGCGCGGCCTCGATCCAGGCGGCGCCCGCCGGCACCGACGCGTCGATCGCCACCGGCAGCGTGCTGCCGTCGGCGAGCCGCGCGCGGTCGCCGTCGGCGAGACCGCGCGCCGCCGCATCGGCGGCGTTCAGCCGCACCGCGACCGACCGCGCCAGCGGATGCGCGTTCAGCGCGGCGCAACGGCGCAGCACGGCGTCGGCGCGGTAGATCGGCACGGTCGCCAGCCGCGCCAGCGCCGCGCCGGCGCGACGCGCGGCCAGCGGGGGCGCGATCGCCTGCGGCGCCCGCGCCAGCGCCGGCGCGATCTCCGCGCGCAGCTCGGCCAGCGTGACGAACTCGAAGCCCGGCGCCTTCAACAGGCCGCCCAGCGCGCGCAGCACCTTCCAACCCGGGCGCGCGTCGCCCGGCAGGCGGGCGCCGGCGGCGAAGGCCTGCGCGGTGCCGTCGACGTTGACCAGCGTGGCGTCGATCTCCGGCGTCAGGCCGATCGGCAGGATCACGTGGGCGATGCGCTTCAGCGCCTCGTCCGCGTAGGCGGAGAACGCGACCACGAACTCGGCCTGCTGCAGCGCCAGACCGGCGGCGGCGCCGTCGGCGAAGTCGTGCGGCGGCTCGGCGCCGTACAGCAGGTAGGCGCGGCGCGGCTGCGCCAGCATCGCCTGCGCGTCCAGCCCGCCCTGCCCCGGCAGCACGCCGACGCGGGCCAGGCCGACGCCGTTGGCGCCGTCGGGCAGCACGTTCAGCGCGCTGCCGGTGGCGGTGGCGATGTAGCGCGCGATGGCGCGCAGCCAGGATGCCTCGGGATGGCGCGCGCCGGCGTCGCCCAGCAGCACCAGCGCGCTGGAGGCGTCCTTCAGCGCCTTCACCGCGGCGCGCGCGGCGTCGCTGGCCTGCACCGCGGCGAGCGCGTCGGCGAGCGCGCGGTCGGCCGGCGCCGCGCCCAGTTCGGCCGCGGCCTTGGCCAGCACCAGCAGCTCGTCGACCAGCTTCTGCGGCGGCGCGATGAACTGGCCGGCGAGTTCGTAATTGAAATCGAAGCGCGCGGGATTGACCGCGTAGACCTTGGCGCCGCGCTTCCACGCCTGGCGCAGGCGGTGGTTCAGCAGCGGCACCTCGTGGCGCAGGTCGGAGCCGACCAGCAGCGCCGCGCCGACGCGCTCCATCTGCGCGACCGGCAGCTCGAACGCGACACCGCCGGCGGCGCCGGCGAAGTCCAGCGTGCGCAGGCGATGGTCGAAGTGGACGCTGCCCAGCGCGCGCATCAGGCGGGCGATCAGCGCGCCTTCCTCGCTGGAGGTGGACGGCTGCACCAGGGCGCCGATGTCGGCGCCGGTGAACGCGCCGAGCCGCGCGGCGACCGTGCCCAGCGCGTCTTCCCAGTCGGTCTCGAGCCAGCGGCCGTCGCGGCGGACCATCGGCTTCGTCGCGCGGTCCGCCGCGCCGAGGCCCTGGTGGCTGTAGCGGTCGCGGTCGGACAGCCAGCACTCGTTGACCGCCTCGTTGTCGCGCGGCACCACGCGCAGCACCTCGCCGCGGCGCGTGTGCAGCCACAGGTTGGAGCCGAGCGCGTCGTGGTAGGCGCCGGACGGCCGCGCGACCATTTCCCAGGCGCGCGCCTTGAAGCGGAACACCTTGTCGGTCAGCGCGCCGACCGGGCAGACGTCGATGATGTTGCCGCTCAGCTCGCTGTCGATGCTCTTGCCGATGTAGGTGCCGATCACGTGGCGGTCGCCGCGGTCCATGCTGCCCAGCTCGTGGGTGCCGGCGATCTCGCCGACGAAGCGGACGCAGCGCGTGCAGTGGATGCAGCGCGTCATCTCGGTCGCCACCAGCGGGCCGATGTCTTCGTCGGCGACCACGCGCTTGCGCTCGGTGAAGCGGCTGACCGAGCGGCCGTAGCCCATCGCCAGGTCCTGCAGTTCGCACTCGCCGCCCTGGTCGCAGATCGGGCAGTCGAGCGGATGGTTGATCAGCAGGAACTCCATCACGTTGCGCTGCGCCTTCAGCGCCTTTTCCGAGCGCGTGAAGACCTTCATGCCCTCCATCACCGGCGTGGCGCAGGCCGGCGTCGGCTTGGGCATTTTCTCCACCTCGACCAGGCACTGCCGGCAGCTCGCCGCGATCGGCAGCTTGCGGTGGTAGCAGAAGCGCGGAATCGGGATGCCGGCCTTGTCGGTGGCCTCGATGATCATCGAGCCCTTCGGTACCTGGATCGGCTTGCCGTCGACCTCGATGTTGACCAGATCCGGCGCGGCGTTCTGGGTCGGCTGCGCGCTCATGCGGCGACTCCAAGCTTGTCCTCGACCATCGAGCGCCCGTGCTCGACGTAGTACTCGAATTCGTGCCAGAAGTGGCGCAGGAAGCCTTGCACCGGCCACGCGGCGGCCTCGCCGAACGCGCAGATGGTGTGGCCCTCGATCTGCCCGGCGACCGCCTTCAGGCGGTGCAGGTCGTCGAGGCTGCCCTGGCCGGCGACGATGCGCGTCAGCACGCGGTGCATCCAGCCGGTGCCCTCGCGGCACGGCGTGCACTGGCCGCAGGATTCCATGTGGTAGAACTGGCTGATGCGCTCGCAGGCGCGCACCATGCAGGTGGTCTCGTCCATCACGATCACCGCGCCCGAGCCGAGGCCGGAGCCGGCCTTCTGCAGCGAGTCGTAGTCCATCGTGCAGGCCATCATCGTCTCGCCCGGCAGCACCGGCATCGACGAGCCGCCCGGGATCACCGCCTTCAGCTTGTGGCCGTTGCGCACGCCGCCGGCCATCTCCAGCAGCTCGGCGAACGGCGTGCCGAGGCGGATCTCGTAGTTGCCCGGGCGGTTGACGTGGCCGGACACCGAGAAGATCTTCGGGCCGCCGTTGTTCGGCTTGCCGAGGTTGAGGAACCAGTCGGCGCCGTTGCGGATGATCGCCGGCACCGAGGCGTAGGTCTCGGTGTTGTTGATCGTGGTCGGACGGCCGAACAGGCCGAAGTTGGCCGGAAACGGCGGCTTGTAGCGCGGCCAGCCCTTCTTGCCCTCCAGCGACTCCATCAGCGCGGTTTCCTCGCCGCAGATGTAGGCGCCGGCGCCGAGCGCCGCGTGGATGTCCACGTCGATGCCCGAGCCCTGGATGTTCTTGCCGAGCAGGCCGGCCGCGTAGGCCTCCTGCAGCGCCTGCTCGAAGCGCTCGAACGGCTCGTGGTGGAACTCGCCGCGCAGGTAGTTGTAGGCGACGGTGGAACCGGTGGCGTAGCAGGCGATCGCCATGCCCTCGATCACCGCGTGCGGGTTGAAGCGCAGGATGTCGCGGTCCTTGCAGGTGCCCGGCTCGGACTCGTCCGAATTGCACAGGATGTACTTCTGGCCCGGCGCGTTGCGCGGCATGAACGACCACTTCAGGCCGGTCGGGAAGCCGGCGCCGCCGCGGCCGCGCAGCGCGCTCTTCTTCACCTCTTCGATGATCGACGCCGGATCCGGCTTCTCGGCGAGGATCTTCTTCCAGGCCTCGTAGCCGCCGGTCTTCACGTAGTTGTCGAACGCCCACGGCACGTCGAAGTGCAGCGTGGTGTAGACGACCTGGTGTTCCTTGGGCGCAGGGCCGTATGCCATATGCGTAGTCACTCTCTGCCGGAGCGGCCTCGGCCGCGACCGCATCGTTCAACGGAGCAGAACCGGCGCGGCGCGTTCGCCGCGGCAGGCACCTATTCCAGTTCGTCGAGAATCCGGTCCACCTGCTCGGGGGTCAGCTTCTCGTGGTAATGCCCGTCCACCACCATCATCGGCGCGCCGCAGCAGGCGGCCAGGCATTCCTCTTCCTTCTTGAGGTAGATGCGGCCGTCCGGCGTCGACTCGCCGAGCTTGATGCCGAGCTTCTTCTCGCAATGGCGGACGATCCCGTCGGCGCCGTTCAGCCAGCACGAGATGTTGGTGCAGATCGCCACGTTGTGGCGGCCGACCGGCGCCAGCTCGAACATCGAATAGAACGTCGCCACCTCGTAGGCCCACAGCGGCGGGATGCCGATGTACTTCGCCACCGCGGCGATCAGCTCGTCGGTCAGCGAGCCGCCGTTCTGCTCCTGCGCGGCCATCAGGCCCTGGATCACCGCCGAGCGGCGCCGGTCCGGCGGGAACTTCGCCAGCCAGTGCTCGATGTGCCGGCGCGTCTGCTCGGTGAGGACGGCCTGCGGGTCGACGTCCTTGACCTTGTCGAAATTGCCGGTGGCCTTCATCGGTCTATCTCTCCGAACACGATGTCGTAGGTGCCGATCATCGCCACGACGTCGGGCAGCATGTGCCCCTTCACGATCTCGTCGATCGAAGACAGGTGCGGGAAGCCCGGCGCGCGCACCTTCAGGCGGAACGGCTTGTTGGCGCCGTCCGAGACCAGGTACACGCCGAACTCGCCCTTCGGCGCCTCGACGGCGGCGTAGGCCTCGCCCGCCGGGACGCAGTAGCCTTCGGTGAACAGCTTGAAGTGGTGGATCAGCGCTTCCATGTCGCGCTTCATCTCGGCGCGCGGCGGCGGCGCCACCTTGAAGTTGTCGACGATCACCGGGCCCGGGTTCTGCCGCAGCCAGGCGACGCACTGCTTGATGATGCGGTTGGACTGGCGCATCTCCTCGACGCGCACCAGGTAGCGGTCGTAGCAGTCGCCGTTGGCGCCGACCGGGATGTCGAAGTCGACGTCGGCGTAGGCCGCGTACGGCTGCTTCTTGCGCAGGTCCCACTCGATGCCGGAGCCGCGCAGCATCGGCCCGGACATGCTCCAGGCCAGCGCCTGCTCCGGGCTGACCACGCCGATGCCGACCGTGCGCTGCTTCCAGATGCGATTGGTGGTGAGCAGCTCCTCGTACTCGTCGACGCGGCGCGGGAAGTCGTCGGTGAAGGCGTCGAGGAAGTCGAGCATGGAGCCCTCGCGCCAGGCATTCAGGCGCTTCAGGTCCTTGCCCTTGTGCCACGGTGACTCGCGGTACTGCGGCATGCGGTCCGGCAGGTCGCGGTAGACGCCGCCCGGACGGTAGTAGGTCGCGTGCATGCGCGCGCCGGAGACCGCCTCGTAGCAGTCCATCAGCTCCTCGCGTTCGCGGAACGCGTACAGGAACACCGCCATCGCGCCGAGGTCGAGCGCGTTCGACCCGATCCACATCAGGTGGTTCAGGATGCGCGTGATCTCGTCGAACATCGTGCGGATGTACTGCGCGCGGATCGGCGCCTCGATGCCCATCAGCTTCTCGATGGCGCGCACGTAGCCGTGTTCGTTGCACATCATCGAGACGTAGTCGAGGCGGTCCATGTAGCCGATCGACTGGTTGTACGGCTTGGACTCCGCCAGCTTCTCGGTGGCGCGATGCAGCAGGCCGACGTGCGGGTCGGCGCGCACCACTACCTCGCCGTCCAGCTCCAGCACCAGGCGCAGCACGCCGTGCGCGGCCGGATGCTGCGGGCCGAAGTTCATCGTGTAGTTGCGGATCTCCCCGCCGGCCATGCTCAGTTCTCCTGCCACTGGTCCGCTTCCTCGGCGCGCGCCTGCGCCCAGCGCGCGTCCTCGCGGATCACGCGGGCGACGTTGACGCGCGGCTCGATCGACACCGGCTGGTAGACCACGCGCTTCTGCTCGGGGTCATAGCGCACCTCGACGTTGCCGATCAGCGGGAAGTCCTTGCGGAACGGATGACCGACGAAACCGTAGTCGGTGAGGATGCGGCGCAGGTCCGGGTGCCCCTCGAAGACGATGCCGAACAGGTCGAACGCTTCGCGCTCGAACCAGTTGGCGCCGGGCCAGACGCCGGTCAGCGAGGGCACCACCGGCAGCGCGTCGTCCGGGCAGAAGCAGCGCACGCGCAGACGGCGGTTGTGGCTGATCGACAGCAGGTGCACCACCACCGCGAAGCGGCGCGGGATGGCGACGTCGCGCGGCCGCTCGTCCCACTTGAAGCGCCCGGGACCTTGCCCCTCGACGCCGCGGGAGAAGCCGGTGCCGGTGGTCTCCTGCGAAGTGCGCCACTCGTCCTCGCCGTAGCCGAGGTAGTCGACGCCGCAGAGGTCGACGAGCTGCTCGAAACGAAAATCGGGATCGTCGCGCAGCGCGGTGGCGATGCCGACGAGGTCGTCGGCGGCGACCTCGATGGTGGTCTCGCCGAGGCGGGTGACGATGCCGGCGATGCGGCCGCCGAAGCGCGCGGCGAGGCGCTCGGCCAGGATGCTCGGCGCCGCGGGGGCGGGCGTGGCTTCACTCATGGCGGGTCACTCAGCGCGCGATGGTGTTGGTGCGGCGGATCTTCTTCTGCAGCTGCAGGATGCCGTGGATCAGCGCTTCCGCCGTCGGCGGGCAGCCCGGCACGTACACGTCCACCGGCACGATGCGGTCGCAGCCGCGCACCACCGAATAGGAATAGTGGTAGTAGCCGCCGCCGTTCGCGCACGAGCCCATCGAGATCACCCACTTCGGCTCGGGCATCTGGTCGTAGACCTTGCGCAACGCCGGCGCCATCTTGTTGACCAGCGTGCCGGCCACGATCATCACGTCGGACTGGCGCGGCGAGGGGCGGTAGATCACGCCGTAGCGGTCGAGGTCCAGACGCGCCGCGCTGGCGTGCATCATCTCGACCGCGCAGCAGGCCAGGCCGAAGGTCACCGGCCACATCGAGCCGGTGCGTGCCCAGTTGATCAGCGCGTCGAGCTGGGTGGTGACGAAGCCGCGCTCGATCACCGGGTTGTCGCCGGCCGGACGCAGGATGTCGTCCACCTGCTCCAGCGGCATCGGGTTGTGCATCACCCGATCGAGCCTGGAGATCACTCCCATTCGAGCGCTCCCTTCTTCCAGATGTAGACGAAGCCGACCACCAGCAGGGCGAGGAACAGCGCCATCTCGATCAGCGCGATCAGGCCGATCTTGGTGAACACGACCGCCCACGGGAACAGGAACGCGATCTCGAGATCGAAGATGATGAACAGGATCGCGATCAGGTAGTAGCGCACGTCGAACTTCATGCGCGCGTCCTCGAACGCCTCGAAGCCGCACTCGTAGGGCGAGAGCTTCTCGGCATCCGGGCGTTTCGGCCCGAGCAGGCTGCCGGCGATCAGCAGCGCGACGCCGATGCCGGTGGCGACGAGCAGAAACAGCAGGACAGGCCAGTATTCGGCTAGCACGGCTCAGCGAACCTCCGCGCCGCGGGGCGCATCAGCGGCCGCTCGCGCGGCCGATTGCAGCAGTGGTGCCCAGGAGAGGACTCGAACCTCCACGACTTGCGTCGCTACCACCTCAAGGTAGTGCGTCTACCAATTCCGCCACCTGGGCATGGTCACTCGATCAATCGTTCTTCGCGGGCCCGCTTGCACCGGGCTTGCCCGCCGCGGACGCGGCCGGCGCCGCCTGCGGCGCGGGCACGCCGGCATTGGCCGCCGGCGGCGCCGTCGCCTGCGGCACCTCGCTGCCGCCCGCCGCCGGCGCGGCCGGCTTGGCCGGAGCGGAAGGCGTCGCCGCGCCGGACATCACGCCGAGGTCGTCGGCGGGCTTGCTGACGCCCGTACGGCCGACGTAGATGCCCATGCCGAGGCTGAGCAGCAAGAACAAACCCGCCAGCACCCACGTCGTGCGGGTGAGGAAATTGGTGGAACCGCGCGCGCCGAACACGGTGGCCGAGGCGCCGCCGCCGAAACCGGAACCCGCGTCCGCCCCGGCGCCGCGCTGGATCAGGATCAGCACGATCATCGCCGCGGCGATCAGGATGTAGAAGACGCTGAAGATGGTGATCATGTTCTTCCCTGCCGGTCGCGCGTTCAGCGCGCAGCCTGACAGATCGCAAGGAAATCGGCCGCCGCCAGCGAGGCGCCGCCGATCAGGCCGCCATCCACGTCGGGCTGCGCGAACAGGTCCGCGGCATTCGCGGGCTTGACGCTGCCGCCGTAGAGGATGCGGGTCAGCTTCGAAATTCTAGCATCGGCTTTCGCCAATTGGCTACGGACGAAGGCATGCACCTCCTGCGCCTGCGCGGGGCTCGCGGTGCGGCCGGTGCCGATCGCCCATACCGGCTCGTAGGCCACCACGACGCGCTCGAACGCGGCGATGCCGCAGCGCTCCACCGCCGCGGCGAGCTGGCGTGCGACCACCGCCTCCGTGCGGCCCGCTTCGCGTTCCTCCAGCGTCTCGCCGACGCACAGCACCGGCACCAGGCCGGCGCCCAGCGCCGCCTCGACCTTGGCGGCCACCCGCGCATCGCTTTCGCCGTGATACTGGCGGCGCTCGGAGTGCCCGGCCAGCGCGTAGGCGCAGCCGACGTCGGCGAGCATCGCCGCCGCCACCTCGCCGGTGTAGGCGCCCTGCCCCGCGTGTTCGCTGACGTCCTGGCCGCCGAAGCCGAGCCCGCGGCTTGCACAGGCCGCAGCCAGCTCCGCAAGATAGGGGAACGGCGGGAACACCGCGATCTCGGGACCGTCCGGCATGCCCGCCAGGATCTCCGCGACCAGCGCGGCGGCCTGCTTGCGCGAGCCGTGCATCTTCCAGTTCCCGGCGACGAATTTCCTGCGCATCGAGGGCATCCGGCTTGGCAAAGACCGCAGAGGATAACGGCGCGCCGCCGCGGCACGCAACGCAGACGGACCGCGGCGCGGCGCCGCGGACGGCGGCTTCGCCGCCGCGCCGCGCCCTCGTCACCGGCGCCTCCGCCGGCATCGGCGCGGCCTTCGCCCGCGCGCTCGCCGCGCGCGGCCACGCGCTGGTGCTGACCGCGCGCCGCGCCGAGCGCCTCGACGCGCTGGCCGCGGAGCTGCGCGAACGTCACGGCATCGACGCCGTCGCGCTGCCCGCCGACCTGGCCGATCCGCAGGCGCCGGCGCGGCTGCTCGCGGAACTGCAGCGCCGCGATCTGCCGATCGACGTGCTGATCAACAACGCCGGCTACGGCGTGCCGGGCACGTTCGAGGCCAGCCCCTGGCAGCGCCACGCCGATTTCATCCAGGTGCTGATCACCGCGCCCACCGAACTGGCGCACCGCCTGCTGCCCGGCATGCGCGCGCGCGGCTACGGCCGCATCGTCAACGTCGCCTCGCTGGCCGGCCACCTGCCCGGTTCGACCGGCCACACGCTCTATGCGGCGTCGAAGGCCTACCTGATCCGGTTCTCGCAGTCGCTGGCGCTGGAGAACCGTGCGCGCGGCGTGCACGTCTGCGCGCTCTGCCCCGGTTTCACCTACAGCGAGTTCCACGACGTCACCGGCGCCCGCGCGCTGGTGTCGAAGATGCCGCGCTACATGTGGATGGACGCCGATACGGTCGCCGCGCAGGGGCTGGATGCGGTCGAACGCGGCGACGTCGTGTACGTCAACGGCCGCGTCAACCGCGCGATCAAGACGCTGTTCAAGCTGCTGCCCGACGATCTCGCGCTTAAGCTGATCGCGCGCCGCTCGCGCGATTTCCGCGTGCTCGACTGATCCCGCCTCAGATCAGGCGGATCTCGCGCAGGCGCTGCTGCAGGTAGCCGTGCGCGGTAATCGGCTCGGGATAGCGGCTGGGGTTGTCCGCGCTGACGCAGGACGGCAGCACGTCGATCACGAAGTCCGGGTTCGGATGCAGGAAGAACGGCACCGAATAGCGCGGCTTGCGCGCGCCGTCGCCCGGCGGGTTGACCACGCGATGCGTGGTCGACGGGTACACGTGGTTGGTCAGGCGCTGCAGCATGTCGCCGATGTTGACCACGATGGCGTCGCCCTGCGTGGTGATCGGCAGCCAGCGGCCCTCGCGGGTCAGCACCTCGAGCCCTTCCGCACTGGCGCCGACCAGCAGCGTGATCAGGTTGATGTCCTCGTGCGCGCCGGCGCGCACGTTGGGCACGTCGCCCCGTTCGATCGGCGGGTAGTGGATCGGGCGCAGGATGGAGTTGCCGAAGTCGGTCTTGTCGTCGAACCAGCGTTCCGGCAGGCCGATGTGCAGGGCCAGCGCGCGCAGCACGCGCGAGCCGAGCCGGTCCAGCGCCTGGTACAGGCCGTAGCCGTGCTCGCGGAAGCCGGGCACTTCCGCCGGCCACAGGTTGGGCGCCATGATGCCGGCGTAGCGCGAATCGCGCGGGATCTCGCGGCCGATGTGCCAGAACTCCTTGAGGTCGGGATAGCGGCTGTCCTTGGCCGTCTCCACGCCGAACGGCGTGTAGCCGCGCGCGCCGCCGCCGCCGGGCACGTGGTACTTCATCTTCACGTCGACGGGCAGCGCGAAGAAGCGCTTGAAGGCGTCGTAGGCGCCGTCGATCAGCGCGGCCGGGATGCCGTGCCCGCTGATGCAGCAGAAGCCGAACTCGCGGTAGGCGGCGCCGAGCTCGGCGACGAAGGCCGCGCGGTCGCCGTCGTAGCGGCGGATGTCGAGGGTCGGGACCTGCCGCATGCTCATGCCGTCTGCGCCTGCGCACGCGCCGCGCTGCGGACGGCGTCCGCGAGCCTGGCGACCAGTTGCCGCACTTCCTCCGCGTCCGTCGCCTCGACGGTGACGCGCACCACCGGCTCGGTGCCGGACGGGCGCAGCACGACGCGGCCGCGCCCCTCCAGCGCGCGCTGCGCCTCGCCCAGCGCCTGCTGCACCCCGACGTCCGCCACCAGCGCCGCGCCGCCGGCGGCGGCGACGTTGACCGTGGTCTGCGGCAGCTTGCGCAGGCCCTCGCGCGCCTCCGCCAGCGTGCGCCCGCCGCGTTGCAGCGCGTCGAGCACCGCCAGCGCGCTGACGATGCCGTCGCCGGTGCTGGCGCGGTCGAGGCAGAGGATGTGGCCCGAGGTTTCGCCGCCGAGCACGCCGCCGTGCTCGCGCAGCAGCTGCAGCACGTAGCGGTCGCCGACCTTGGCGCGCAGGAACGGCACGCCCATGCGCGCCAGCGCGCGCTCCAGGCCGTAGTTGCTCATCAGCGTGCCGACCAGCGGACCGCGCAGCAGGCCGCGCGCATGCCAGTCGCAGGCGAGCACGTACAGCAGGTCGTCGCCGTCGGCGAGCGCGCCGGCGTGGTCGACCATCTGCACGCGGTCGCCGTCGCCGTCGAAGGCGATGCCGAGGTCGGCGCCCTGCTCGCGCACCGCGCGCATCAGCGCGCTCGGGCGGGTCGAACCGACGTCGCGGTTGATGTTGAAGCCGTCCGGCGCGCAGCCGATCGTCGTCACTTCGGCGCCCAGTTCGGCGAACACGCGCGGCGCCACCTGGTAGGTGGCGCCGTGCGCGCAGTCGAGCACCAGCTTCGTGCCGCGCAGGCTGAAACCCGCGGGCACCGTGGCCTTGCAGTACTCGACGTAGCGCGCCGGCGCGTCGGCCACGCGCAGCGCCTTGCCGAGGCGCTCGGACGGCACGGTGACGAACGGCGCGTCGACCTCGCGCTCGATCGCCGTCTCGACCGCATCGTCCAGTTTCTCGCCCTGCGCGGAAAAGAACTTGATGCCGTTGTCCTGGTGCGGATTGTGCGAGGCGCTGATGACGATGCCGGCGCTGGCGCGCAGCGAGCGGGTCAGGTAGGCCACCGCCGGCGTCGGCATCGGGCCGAGCAGGCGCACGTCGGCGCCGGCGGCGACCAGGCCGGCCTCCAGCGCGGATTCGAACATGTAGCCGGATACGCGCGTGTCCTTGCCGATCAGCACGGTCGCGCGGCCGTCGTCGCCGCCCAGCACGGCGCCCGCGGCGCGGCCCAGCTTCAGCATGAACTCGGCGGTGATCGGCCATTCGCCGACGCGGCCGCGGATGCCGTCGGTGCCGAAGTATTTGCGGGACTCGGGATTCGGGACTCGGGACTCGGGCATGGGGTCGCTGATTCGAGGCTTGGGTGCTGGGGCCGGTGCAACAGCATAGCGCTTGTGCGGGCGACTTCGGCCGCGATAGCGCAAGCCGGCCGGGCCGCGCCCCCCCGCGGCCGAAGCCGGGCTCGGCGCTTGTGAAAAAACTCACGTCCTGTGAGTTTTTTCAGTCGTGTGTCCGGCACATGCCCGGACTCACTCCCGCGAAACAAGCGCTTACGCGCTCGCTTCGCGGCGAGCCGTCCATGGCTCGCCTGAGAGGCCGTTTTTTCACAGCCTCTCAGTCGTCGTCGTCCCAGCGCGGTTTGGCCGGCGCCGGCGCGCGCGCCGGCGCGGCCTCGCCCGACGCCACGGCCTGCCACACCGCCAGCGCATCGCGGGTGGCGGCGACGTCGTGCACGCGCACGATGCGGGCGCCGCGCTGCGCCGCGATCAGTGCCGCCGCGGCCGAGCCGGCGGCGCGCTGTTCCGGCGCGGCACGGCCGGTCAGCGCGCCGATCATCGACTTGCGTGACAGGCCGACCAGCAGGCCGGCGCCGAGATCGCGGAAGCGCTCCAGCGCGCGCAGCAGCGCCAGGTTGTGCTCGAGGGTCTTGCCGAAACCGAAGCCGGGATCGACCAGCACGCGCCGGCGCTCGATGCCGGCCATCTCGCAGGCGAACAGGCGCTCGGTCAGGAAGCGGTGCACTTCGGCGACCACGTCGTCGTAGCGCGGCGCCTCCTGCATGGTGCGCGGCTCGCCCTGCATGTGCATCACGCACACCGGCACCTTCAACTCCGCCACGGCATCCAGCGCGCCCTCGCGGCGCAGCGCGTACACGTCGTTGATCAGACCGGCGCCCGCGGCCACCGCGGCGCGCATCACCTCCGGCTTGGAGGTGTCGACGGCGACCGGCACGGCGACGCGCGCGGCGACCGCCTCGATCACCGGCACCACGCGCGCGATCTCGGCGGCGGCGTCGACCGCCTCCGCGCCCGGGCGCGTGGACTCGCCGCCGACGTCGATCAGGTCGGCGCCCTCCTCGACCATGCGCAGCGCGTGCTCCAGCGCGCGCGCCGGATCGAGATAGCGGCCGCCGTCGGAGAACGAATCGGGAGTGACGTTGAGGATGCCGCAGATGCGCGGGCGGTCCAGCGCCAGCGGGCGGCCGGCGCAGTCGAGGGTCGGCGTGGTGTCGAACATGCGGCGAGGCGCGGCGCGGGGAAGGCGGCGCCCGCGGCTGCGCGGACGCCGCGCGGGCTCAGTGCTGTCCGGCGGGAGCGCCGACCGTGCCGCCGGCTTCGCGCCCGGCGGCGCCGCCGTTACCGCTGCCCGCGCCGCCGCTGGGCGCGCGCCAGTCGCGCGGCGGGCCGGGCTCGCGGCCGGCCATGATCGCGTCGATCTGCTCGCGGTCGATGGTCTCGTACTGCAGCAGCGCCTGCGCCATCGCGTGCAGCTTGCCGATCTCGCGCGTGAGGATCTCGCGCGTGCGCCGGTAGGCGCTGTCGAGGATTTCGCGCACCACCTCGTCGATCTTGCGCGCGGTCTCGTCGGCGACGTTCTTGTGCTGCGTCACCGAGCGGCCGAGGAACACCTCCTCGTCCTGTTCGCCGTAGGTCACCGGACCCATCGCGTCGGACAGGCCCCACTTGGTGACCATGTTGCGCGCCATGCGGGTGGCGCGCTCGATGTCGTTGGAGGCGCCGGTGGTGACCTTTTCCGGCCCGAAGATCAGCTCCTCGGCGACGCGGCCGCCGTACAGCGAGCAGAGCTGGCTCTCGATCGCCGTCTTGCTGAGGCTGTAGCGGTCGTTTTCCGGCAGGAACATGGTCACGCCCAGCGCGCGGCCGCGCGGGATGATGGTGACCTTGTGCACCGGGTCGTGGTCGGGCACCGACAGGCCGACGATGGCGTGGCCGGCTTCGTGGTAGGCGGTGAGGCGCTTCTCCTCCTCGCTCATCGCCAGCGAGCGCCGCTCGGCGCCCATCATGATCTTGTCCTTGGCGCGCTCGAAGTGGCTCATGCCGACCTCGCGCGCGTTCTCGCGCGCGGCGAACAGCGCCGCCTCGTTGACCAGGTTGGCGAGATCCGCGCCGGAGAAGCCCGGCGTGCCGCGCGCGATCACCATCGGCTCGACGTCGGCGGCGACCGGCACCTTGCGCATGTGCACCTTGAGGATCTGCTCGCGGCCGCGCACGTCGGGCAGGCCGACCACCACCTGGCGGTCGAAACGGCCCGGGCGCAGCAGCGCCGGGTCGAGCACGTCCGGACGGTTGGTGGCGGCGATCACGATGATGCCCTCGCTGCCCTCGAAGCCGTCCATCTCGACCAGTAGCTGGTTCAGCGTCTGCTCGCGCTCGTCGTGGCCGCCGCCCAGGCCGGCGCCGCGGTGCCGGCCGACGGCGTCGATCTCGTCGATGAAGATGATGCAGGGCGCGTGCTTCTTCGCCTGCTCGAACATGTCGCGCACGCGCGCGGCGCCGACGCCGACGAACATCTCGACGAAGTCGGAACCGGAGATGGTGAAGAACGGCACCTTGGCCTCGCCGGCGATGGCCTTGGCCAGCAGCGTCTTGCCGGTGCCCGGCGGGCCGACCATCAGCACGCCGCGCGGAATCTTGCCGCCGAGCTTCTGGAACTTGCCCGGATCGCGCAGGAAGTCGACCAGCTCCTTGACGTCCTCCTTGGCCTCCTCGCAACCGGCCACGTCGGCGAACGTCACCTTGACCTGGTCCTCGCCCTGCAGGCGCGCGCGCGAGCGGCCGAACGCCATCGCGCCGCGGCCGCCGGCGCCGGACTGCATCTGCCGCATGAACCAGATCAGCAGGCCGATGAAGATCAGGAACGGCACCCAGTCGAGCAGGATGCGCAGCAGCGAGACGCCGTTGTCGGACGGCTCCTGGCGCACCTGCACGTCGTGCTTGTCGAGCAGCGGCTGCAGCTCGTCGTCGCCGGAGACCGGGATCACGCTGCGCAGCGGCGTGCCGTCCTTCAGCTTGCCGGTCACCGTGGTCGGCAGGCTGGCGCTCAGCGTCACGCTCTGCACGTTGTTGTTCTGCACCTGCTGCTTGAACTCCGAGTACGGCATGTCCTGCGCCGCGCTGCCGCGCGGGTTGAAGCTCTGGAACACGGTCAACAGCACGACCGCGATGATCAACCAGAGCAGCACGTTCTTGGCCATGTCGTTCATCGGACTCTCACTCTCCAGGCCGGCGATTCAGCCGCGGCGGCCGGTCGCCAGCGCGTAGACCTCGCGCGAACGCGCGCGCGAGGCCTTCGGTTTGCGCATGGTCACCCGCTCGAAGTCGGCGCGCAACCTGCGCAGGTAATCGTCGAAACCCGTCCCCTGGAACAGCTTCACCAGGAACGCCCCGCCCGGCTTCAGCCAGGCGCGGGCAAAGTCCAGGGCCAGTTCGGCCAGATCCATCGCCCGCGCCTGGTCGGCCACGGCCACACCCGTCATATTGGGGGCCATGTCCGACAGGACAAGGTCGACTTTCTGCCCGCCGAGCAGGCCTTCCAGCCGTTTCAGCACGGCGTCTTCGCGGAAGTCGCCCTGCAGGAATTCCACGCCGGCGATGCCCTGCATCGGCAGGATGTCCAGCGCGATCACCCGGCCGCGATCGCCGAGCCGCTCGCGCACCACCTGCGACCAGCCGCCGGGCGCGGCGCCGAGGTCGACCACGGTGATGCCCGGCTTCAGCAGACGGTCGCGCTCGATCAGCTCCTCGAGCTTGAACGCCGCGCGCGAACGCAGGCCCTGCGCCTGCGCGCGCTTGACGTAGACGTCGTCGAAATGCTCCCGCAGCCAGCGGGCGCTGCTCTTGCTGCGCGGCATGATGGGATCGGCGGGCGCACGTACGCGTACGGGAATGGACGGCCGCATGATACCCTTTTCGTCTTCGCCGCCGCGATCGCGAACCTGAACGATGCCGCTCTCCCCGACCCAGCGCCGCTACCTGCGCGGCCTCGCCCATCCGCTCAAGCCGGTGATCCTGCTCGGCGCCAAAGGCGTCAGCGAGGCGGTGCTGAAGGAACTTTCGCTCGCGCTCGATCATCACGAGCTGATCAAGGTCAAGCTGGCCGGCGAAGACCGCGCCGCGCGCGCGGCACAGGTGCAGGCGCTGCTCGCGGGCAGCGGCGCCGAGCTGGTGCAGCAGATCGGCCACATCGCCTGCCTCTACCGCCGCAACGCCGACGAGCCGAAGCTGGCGCTGCCGCGCTGACGGAAGCCTGGCGATGGAACTGAACCTCGAACGCCCGGGCGACTACCTGTTCGTGCGCCGCGGCGACGCGCGCAGCGTCACCGTGGTCGACCGCGTGCTGACGCGCAGTTTCGTGCTGGCGCGCGAAACCCTGCTCGAGGATTGGCCGGTAGCGGACGTCGGCGCCATCGCCGAGGCGCACATCGAGGCCATCCTCGCCCTGCGGCCGGAAGTGGTGCTGCTCGGCACCGGCGCGCGCCAGCGCTTTCCCGCCGCGGCGGTGATGGCGGCGTTCCTGCAGCGCCGCGTCGGCATCGAGGTGATGGACAACGCCGCCGCCAGCCGCACCTACAACGTGCTGGCCGGCGAGGGCCGCCGCGTGGTGGCGGCGTTCATCCTGGAAACCGGCGCCGGCTGAGCGCCGCGCTCAGCGCGGCGGCAGGAAGCCGAGCGGGTCGACCGGCTTGCCGTCGCGGCGCACCTCGAAGTGCAGCTCGTCGCGCGGCGCGCCGCTGGCGCCCATCTCGGCGATCTGCTGCCCGGCGACGACGCGGTCGCCCTCCTTGACCAGCCGCCGCCGGTTGTGGCCGTAGGCGGACAGGTAGCTGTCCGAGTGCTTGACGATGATCAGCTCGCCGTAGCCGATCAGGCCGTTGCCGCTGTAGACCACGACGCCGTCGGCGGCCGCGCGCACCGCATCGCCGGACTTGCCGGCGATGTCGATGCCCTGCCGCGTCGGATCGCCGCTCTGGAAGCGCGACAGCAGGGGACCGTCGGCCGGCCAGCGCCAGGTCACGCCGTCGACGCTGCGCGTCGCGCCCGGCGCGGCGGCGGGCGGCGTCGCCGCGGCGACGCCGGAGGCGCTCGCCGCCGGC
>NZ_DF970217.1 GCF_000953855.2 Mizugakiibacter sediminis | reverse complement strand
GGCGTGCGCCCGGGCGCGAACGCGGCGAGGCGCTGCGGCAGCGCGTCCAGCGCCAGCGCGGCGTGGCCGTCGGCGACCGCGCGCGCGGCCAGCGCGGCGGCGGCGCCGACCAGCGCGTCGCTTCGAGGAAACAGGCGCAGCACGGTGCGGCCGAGCGCGGCGTCGACCTCGCGCAGGAAACCGCCGCCGTGCAGGCGTTCGAGCAGGTCGGCGGCCATCACGCGGCCTCCCCGGCGGCGCCGTCGAACAGCGCGTCCAGCGCCTCGATCAGCGCGCGCGGCGGGCGGTCGGCGTACACGCCGCCGGCCGGCAGGCCGCGCACGAACAGGTAGTACGCGCCGCCGATGTGGCGGTCGTAGTCGTAGCCGGCCAGCGTGACGCCCAGCCAGCGGTGCAGCGCCAGCGTGTACAAGAGGTACTGCAGGTCGTAGTCGTCGGCGCGCACCGCCGCGGCCAGCGCCGCCGCGTCGTAGGCGGGCAGGCGGTTGGTCTTGTAGTCGACGATCCAGTAGCGGCCTGCGTGCTCGAAGACGAGATCGATGATGCCGGTGAGCAGGCCGCGCAGCGTCGCCGCGGCGCGCGCGAGCTGCGCGCGGTCGGCGAGGTAGCCGTGCGCCTGCAGCAGCGCCAGCAGCGCATCGCTGCGCGTC
>NZ_DF970216.1 GCF_000953855.2 Mizugakiibacter sediminis | reverse complement strand
GCCAGCGCCAGCGCCGGCAGCAGCGGAATCAGGTAATGCACCTGCTTGCCGCTGATCAGGCAGAACGCCAGGAACGGCGGCACGCACCACGCCAGCGCGAAGCGGCCGGCGCGCTCGCGCCACAGCGCCGCCCACGCCGCGCGCGGCGCGCGCAGCGCCAGCGTCCACGGCAGCAGCAGCACGGGCAGCAGCGGCAGGTACCACCACGGCGGCCGCGCATGGGCGAAGCTTTCGTGCAGGCGCCCGCTGACCTTCTGCAGCAGCGGCTCCCAGTACTGCGGTCCGCCCAGCCAGGCGGCCGGCAGCAGCCAGGCCAGGGCGATCGCGGCGCCGAGGCCGATGCCCGCGGCGAGCGCGCCGTACCAGCGCGCCTTCGCCGCGCGCGCCGTGGCGCTCCACCACGGCGCCAGCAGCGCCGCGCCCATGACGTGCAGCAGCACCACCGGCCCCTTGGCCAGCACGCCGAGGCCGATGGCGGCGCCGAGCACACCGACGCCGCGGCGCCAGCGCGCGGCATCCAGATCCAGCAGCGCGTGCATCGCCAGCAGCACGCACGCCGCCAGCAGCAGGTCGAACATGATCGCGCTGGCGAAGATCGCGATGCCGGCGCAGCCGGCCAGCAGCCACATCGCCGCTGCGTCCAGCGCGAAGCGGCGCGCCAGGCGGCGCAGCAGTTCGAGCATCGTCCAGGTGACTGCGAGCGCCAGCGCGCGCGCCACCCAGGTGTGCACGCCGAACACCTTCCAACCCGACGCGATCAGCCAGAACAGGAACGGCGACTTGTCGGTGTAGAGCGCGCCGTTGACGGTCGGCAGCAGCCAATGGCCGGACAGCGTCATCTCCCAGGTCGCGGTGAGGTAGCGCGTCTCGTCGATCGGGATCGGCGGCAGCAGCAGCGCCAGCGGCAACAGCAGCGCCGCCCACGTCCAGCGGGAGGCGAGCAGGCGGCGCAGCGGGTCGTTCATCGGTCGCATCCTTCCGCACCCGCGGCTGCGGGCGCGCGCATGCTAGCGCGGCTTGCTTGGGTTTGGCTTGCGGGCCGCGCGCCGGCTCAACCGCGGCGAAGCAGCCCGCGCACGTTGACCCATGCCCGGCAGGAGCCTGCATGCAGGCGACCGCGAAGGCGCATGGATGTCCGTTGGCGCGGCGAGGACGCAGTCCGGTCGCCCGCACGCGGCTCCTTCCGCGGGCGGGTGCGCATGCGGGCGGTGGCCTCAGCGCGCGGCGAAGCGTTCCGCGCGGCGCGCCGTGGCCTCGATGCCGGGCAGCACCGCTTCGATGAGGTCGGCATGGCGCCGCCACTTGTCCTGCGACGGCGCGGAGACGGTGAAGCGCGAGGGCGGCAACGCGCGGTCCAGCGGCCGGTCCCACGCAAGGCCGAGCGCGTCGCACAGCCGCGCCACCTCCGCCGCAGGATCCGCCAGCAGCGCGTCGTAGCGGGCGACGTGCCGGCGCTCCGCGGGCAGTCTCTCCAGGTCGTCCAGCAGCGTGCGCGTGGTGATCTCCCACTGCGCGGCCACGACTTCGGCCAGCGGCTTGCCGATCAGCGCGCGCCAGCCCGGCACCAGCAGCAGCGACCACGCCGGCTCACCCCAGCCCGGAAGCTGCGGATAGGTGCGGAAGCGTCCGGACTGCCAGGCCTCGATCATGCTGCTCAGGGTCTGGCGCGGGTCGCGGTGCAGATAGACGAAGTGCGCCTCGGGAAACAGCCGCGCCAGGAACGGCACGCGCAGCGCGTTCTTCGGCGTCTTCTCCAGCATGCGCACGCGCGCCTGCGCGGGCGGGCGGCCGTCGCGGTCGCGCAGCTCGGCGTAGAAGCGCCGGCGCAGCTCCTCGCTCACCGCGGACGTCGCCGCCGCGGCGTCGAGGCGGTTGGAATCGAAGCCGCGGTGCGCGGGATGCAATCCCTGCAGGCCCTCGATCAGCGCGTGACTCTCGTGGCCGATGGTGAACAGGGCGGGCGCCTGCGCCAGCGTCTCGAACAGCAATGTCGAGCCCGAACGCGGCGGCGAGACGATGAACACGGGTCGCTCGAACGCCGGGTCGGCGCCGCGCTCGCCGGCGCGCGGGCCGGGCGCCGCCGGCGGCCGCGGTTCGTAGGCGTCGGCGGCCTCGACGCGGTCGGCCAGGGCGACCCGCAGCACCATCGCGCGCAGCGTGTTCATGAACATCGCCGTGTTGACCAGTTGCAGCGGCACGCCGTAGCGCTCCATCGCCTGCTCGAAGGCGTCCAGCGTGGCACGGTACGCGGGCCAGCCGGCGCGATCGGCGCCGTACTGCGCCCACAACGCCTGCCAGGTCGTGACGAAGCGCGTCGCCATCTGCCGCACCAGCGGCAACTGCGCGTGCGGCTGCACGTGCGCCAGCAGGAAATCGACGTGCTCGCGCAGTTCCCACGGCGTCATCACCTCGGGGACGTTGACGCTCTCGTAGCGCAGGGCCGGCCGCCGTTCGCCGGCGGGCGCGACCGGCGCCGCGCGCCAACCCGGCGGATCGTTGTAGCCTGGCGCGCGACCGTGGCCGACCAGGTCCCAGAACGTCTCGCTGCCGACGGTATCGGCGACGAGGTGGATGCGCTCGTCGTCGGCGGCATTGATCACGCGGTGCTGGCGCCAGGTATCGAAGATCCAGCATTCGCCGGGCGCCATGTTCACCTCGGTGTCGCCGCAGATGAAGCGCACGGTCGGCCGGGTCAGGATCGGCACGTGCACGCGCACGCGTTCCCGCCAGTAGTAGTTGATGTCGGCGTGCGGCGTGACCTCGGCCTGTCCCGACAGCTTCATCAGCCGCGTGCGCCCCCACACGGCGCCGAGGTGATCGAGCACCTGCATCAGGTAGGGGCACTGCTCGAGGTACGGCGTCGGCCGCATCGCGCCGGCGATCGCGTCGCTGTCGGGATCGCCGCCGACCGAGATCAGCGGCAACGCGAAGTTGCCGGGGAATTTCTGCGGATGCTCGCGCCACGCCGAGGCGTCGATCGCGAGCACCTCGGCCGCCAGCCGCGCGGCGTCGAATTGCACGGGCAGCTGGACGAACGGCACCTGCAGCTTCATCGGCGAATTCTCATGAGTTGCGGTAGACCTCGCCGCCGCCGGCGCGGAATTCGGCGGCCTTCTCCGCCAGGCCCTGCTCCAGCGCGGCGCCGGCGTCGACGCCGTGTTCGCGCGCGTAGTCGCGCACGTCCTGGGTGATCTTCATCGAGCAGAACTTCGGCCCGCACATCGAGCAGAAGTGCGCGGACTTGTGCGCTTCCTTGGGCAGCGTCTCGTCGTGGAATTCGCGCGCCTTCTCCGGGTCGAGGCCGAGGTTGAACTGGTCCTCCCAGCGGAACTCGAAGCGCGCCTTGGAAAGCGCGTTGTCGCGCGCCTGCGCGCCGGGGTGGCCCTTGGCCAGGTCGGCGGCGTGCGCGGCGATCCTGTAGGCGATGATGCCGTCGCGCACGTCCTGCTTGTCGGGCAGGCCGAGGTGCTCCTTGGGCGTGACATAGCACAGCATCGCGGTGCCGAACCAGCCGATCATCGCCGCGCCGATCGCGCTGGTGATGTGGTCGTAGCCGGGCGCGATGTCGGTGGTCAGCGGCCCCAGCGTGTAGAACGGCGCCTCGCCGCACTTCTCGAGCTGCCGCTCCATGTTCTCCTTGATCAGCTGCATCGGCACGTGGCCGGGGCCCTCGATCATCACCTGCACGTCGTGTTTCCAGGCGAGCTGCGTGAGCTCGCCGAGCGTGTCCAGCTCGGCGAACTGTGCCTCGTCGTTGGCGTCGGCGATCGCGCCGGGGCGCAGGCCGTCGCCCAGCGAGAAGGCCACGTCGTAGGCCTTCATGATCTCGCAGATTTCCTCGAAGTGCGTGTAGAGGAAGTTCTCCTTGTGGTGGGCCAGGCACCACTTGGCGAGGATCGAGCCGCCGCGCGAGACGATGCCGGTGACGCGCTTCGCGGTCAGCGGAATGAACGGCAGGCGCACGCCGGCATGGATGGTGAAGTAGTCCACACCCTGCTCGGCCTGCTCGATCAGGGTGTCGCGGAACAGTTCCCAGGTGAGGTCCTCGGCGACGCCGCCGACCTTCTCCAGCGCCTGGTAGATCGGCACCGTGCCGATCGGCACCGGGCTGTTGCGCACGATCCACTCGCGGGTTTCGTGGATGTGCTTGCCGGTGGAGAGGTCCATCACCGTGTCGGCGCCCCAGCGGATCGCCCACACCATCTTCTCCACTTCCTCGGCGATCGAGCTGCTGACCGCGGAGTTGCCGATGTTGGCGTTGATCTTCACCAGGAAGTTGCGGCCGATGATCATCGGCTCGGATTCCGGGTGGTTGATGTTGCAGGGGATGATCGCGCGGCCGCGTGCGACTTCCTCGCGCACGAACTCGGGCGTGATCAGCTTCGGCAGCTCGGCGCCGAAACCTTCGCCTGGATGCTGCTTCAGCAGCCCGGCCTCGCGCAGCGCCTCGATGCGCTGGTTCTCGCGGATGGCGACGAATTCCATCTCCGGCGTGACGATGCCGCGCCGCGCGTAGTGCATCTGCGTGACGTTGGCGTCGGCGCGCGCGCGGCGCGGGCGGCGCAGCGTCGGGAAGCGCACCTCGGCCAACTGCGGCGCGACCGCGTGGCGGCGGCTGAACTCGGAGGTGAAGTCGGGCAGCGCCTCGCTGTCGCCGCGCGCCTCGATCCACGGCGCGCGCAGCGCCGGCAGGCCGGCGGCGAGATCGACGCGGTAATCGGGATCGGTGTACGGGCCGGAGGTGTCGTACACCGTGAGCGGCGGGTTCTTCTCCGCGCCGAAACTCGAGGGCGTGTCGGCCTGCGCGATCTCGCGCATCGGCACGGCGAGGTCGCCGCGGCTGCCGCGCACGTAGATCTTGCGCGAGCCGGGTATGGGGCGCGTCACCTCGGCGGACAGCGCCTGCGCGGCGCGCACCAGGTCGGAAGGGATGGCATTCATGGTTCGTCCTCGCGGCTGGGGACGAAGCGGCGGCGTCGCCGGGCGCACGGGCGCGGCGGCGAAGCTTCCCTACGCCGGCATGATCCGGGTCAGGTTCGAAGGGACTCTCTCAGTCCCGCCACCGAAAGCCCACGCGACCGCCGCTCTCGGGCGAACCGTGCCGCGGCTTTTCGTGGCGGGACACCCCCGCTTCGCCGGCTATTCAAGCACGAAGCGGGCGGCAGAGGCGAGCGTCAATGCGCGCGGCCATAGGCGCGCAGGAACATGTCGACCGCCGCCTCGGCGTTGGCGAGCGCCTCGCGCTCGGCGGATTCGGCGCAGTCGACGCAGCCGAACAGGCGACGCGTCTGCAGGTCGCCCTTCAGCAGGGCCATGAACTGCACCGCGCCGCGGTGCGCGTCCGGCAGGTCGAGCAGGCCGGCGGCGGCGGCCTCGCGCAGGAACTGCTCGAGCAGCGCCTGGCTGCGCGCCGGGCCCTCCTCCCACAGCATCTGGCCCATGCGCGGATTGCCCTCGCGGCAATCGCTGAGGATGGCGCGCCAGGTGCCGATCACCTCCGGGCTGGTCATCAGCCGCGCATGCGCGCGGGCGATCTGCAGCAGCGCCTCGCGGATCGAGCCGCCGGTCGGCACGACATAGACCTCGTCCGGCAGCATCTCGCGGCAGCGCGCACGCACCGCCTCGCGGAACAGCGAATCCTTGTCGCCGAAATGGCTGTACACGGTCAGCTTGGACACGCCCGCGTCGGCGGCGACCGCGTCCATGCTGGTGCCCTCGAAGCCGTGCAGGATGAACAGGCGCTTGGCCGCGGCGAGGATCGCCGCGCGCTTCTCCATGTCCTTGGGCCGCCCGGGCCCTGCCGGTTTGAGGTTGATGCTCATCACTTGATCGGCCCCGATCCGGTGTTTATTATACGCAACGGTTTAATTATTACAAGTTGCCGCCAGCTTAGCGGCTTCACGCCTGTCATGCAGCGAAGGACCCGCATGTCCCCGACGACCCCCGAACCGCGGCTCAGCGAGCCCCACCGACTGGCGTTGCGCGCGTTCGCCGCACTGCTGGACGCGCACGCCGGCGCGGCGCGCCGTGCGGCGTTCGCGGCCCGGCGCACCCTGCCGCGGCTGCAGGCGCGCGAGCGGCACGCGCTCGCCCGCTGGCTGGCTTGGCAGGCGCTGGCCGCCGCGACGCGCGGCAACCCTTTCGCGCTGGCGCGCATCCATCGTACCGACGCCGCGCTCGGCCGCGCGGCGGAGGCGATGCTGGCGCGACTGCCGTCGGCCGGCGCGCCGGCCGCGGCGGGGATACTGCACCGGAGCACCCAGGACGCGGCATGACTTGCGTCAAGGCGGCGCGGTGACTTCCGGCACTTCGTGGGGGATAACCGCCACCGCAGCCTTGACGTTGCTGGCGCGACCGCAACTGCCTATGCTTTCCGGCTCATTTTTGCGCACGGGATTCCGCAACATGTCGATCGACCTCGAGCTGGCGCGGCAGAACATGGTGACCAACCAGGTGCGCCCCTGGGAGGTGCTGGACGCGAACGTGCTGGACGCGCTCGCCGCGGTGCCGCGCGAGGAGTTCGTGCCGTCCGGCTACCGCAATCTGGCGTTCGCCGACATCGCGCTGCCGCTCGGCCACGGCGAGACCATGATGAAGCCGGTGGTCGAGGGCCGCATGCTGCAGGCGCTCGAGCTGACCAAGTCGGACGGCGTGCTGGAGATCGGCACCGGTTCCGGCTTCATCACCGCCTGCCTGGCGCGGCTGGCCGGCGAGGTGGTCAGCGTCGACATGCACGCCGACTTCGTCGAGGCGGCGCGCGCGCGCCTGGCGACGCTCGGCATCGGCAACGCCGGCGTGGCCGTCGCCGAGGCGGTGCAGGGCTACGAGCCGAACCGGCAGTTCGACGCGATCGCGGTCACCGGCGCGGTGTACGCGCTGCCGGAACGGTTCCGGCGCTGGCTCAAGCCCGGCGGCCGCCTGTTCGTCGTGCGCGGCGAGTCGCCGGTGATGCAGGCCGTGCTGATGCGCCACGAAGCCGACGGCCGCTTCAGCGAGGAAATCCTGTTCGAGACCGACCTGACCTATCTCGCCAACGCCGCTCCGCCCAAGCGCTTCGTCCTGTAGGCACGCCCGGGCCGGAGCGAAAAACGACGCAAGCAAGGACCCCCTCTCCATGACGCGAACGACCCGTTTCAAGCTTCTGCCCCTGGCGCTGCTGCTCGCCGCCGCGCCCATGCTGGCCGGCGCCGAGGACCTGATGGACGCCTACCGCGACGCCCGCGCCAACGATCCGCAACTGGCGCAGGCGGACGCCGCGCGCATGTTCAACAACGAATTCCCGAAGCAGGCCTGGGGCGCGCTGCTGCCGCAGATCAACGCCAGCTACGGTTTCACCGACAGCCACGGTTCCAGCACCAGCGCGCAGCCGTTCATCGATTCCAACGGCGCGCTGCAGGTGCAGAGCTTCCGTTCCTCCACCTCCGGCCGCAACACCACCCTGCAGGGCGAGCTGACGCAGACGCTGTTCGACTGGAGCAAGTTCGCCCAGGTCAAGGTCGGCAAGGCGCAGGCGGCCGGCGGCGAGGCGCAGTACCAGGCCGCGCTGCAGAGCCTGATGCTGCGCACCGCGCAGGCCTACTTCAACGTGCTGACCGCGATCGACACGCTGACCTTCGCCCAGGCCGAGGAAAAGGCGCTGGCGCGCCAGCTGGAGCAGGCGCAGCAGCGCTTCGAGGTCGGCCTGTCGGCGATCACCGACGTCAACGAAGCGAAGGCGCAGCACGACTCCGCCGTGGCCAACGTGATCGACGCGCAGAACGCGCTCGACGACGCCCGCGAGGCGCTGACGCAGATCACCGGCAAGCCGGCCGGCGAACTGAAGCGCCTGCGCGAGGATCTGCCGCTGAACCCGCCGCAGCCGAACAACCTGACGGAATGGGTCGACACCGCGCTGAAGCAGAATCCTGCGCTGCTGGCCCAGCAGTTCCAGGTCGAGGCGGACCAGCACAGCGTCAACGTCGCGCGCTCGGCGCACCTGCCGACCCTCAATGCCTCGGTCGTCTACACGCGCACGCCCTCCTGGTCCGACCAGACGTTCGGCGGCCTGACCAGCCACATCAACAGCGAGCGCAGCGATACCGCCGTCGGCCTGGTGCTGAGCGTGCCGATCTTCTCCGGCGGCATCACCCAGTCGCGCGTGCGCCAGGCGATCTACCAGCGCGATCAGGCCAGCGACCTGCTCGAACAGGATCGCCGCCAGGTGGTGCGCAACACGCGCAACGCCTTCCGTTCGGTGATCGCCGGCGTCAGCGAGGTGGAGGCGCGCAAGCAGGCGGTGATCTCGGCGCAGTCCGCGCTGGACGCCACCCGCGCCGGCTTCGAGGTCGGCACGCGCACCATCGTCGACGTGCTGATCAGCCAGCAGAACCTGTTCCAGGCGCAGAGCAACTACTCGCAGGCGCGCCACGCGTTCGTGATCAACCAGCTCGCCCTGAAGCAGTCGGCCGGCACCATCGACGTCAAGGACATCGAGGCGGTGAACGCGCTGCTGCAGTGACGCGGCGACGCCGCGCGCGTGGCGAAAAAGGCGGGCCTAGCTGTGTAAACCCACCAGGTTGTTCATGTCGATGCGGGTGA
>NZ_DF970215.1 GCF_000953855.2 Mizugakiibacter sediminis | reverse complement strand
GAATGGTTCCGCGAACAGACGGACGCGTTGCGGCAGAAGGTGGATGCGTTGGAAAAGCAGCTCGTCGCCAAGCAGGCTGAGGCGGAATTCGTGTGGCGGGAAAAGGAATGGTTCCGCGAACAGACGGACGCGTTGCGGCAGAAGGTGGA
>NZ_DF970214.1 GCF_000953855.2 Mizugakiibacter sediminis | reverse complement strand
GCGGCGGCGGCCGGCAGCAGCAGCGCCGCCGCCGTGGCCGCCGCCAGCAGCAGCACGATGCCGGCGCCGAGCAGCCAGGCCGATGGCCGTCGCTCCGTCGCGCGTGTGTCCATGCCCCTCCCCTCAGCCGCCCGCGGCGCGGAAATCGTAGTCGAGTCCGGCGCCGGCGTGCTGCACGAAGTTGCCTTGCAGGTAGTCGGCGCCGGCGGCCAGCGCGCGCGCCGCGCCGTCGGCGTCCTCGACGCGCGCGACGATCACGCGGCGCCCGTGCGCGTGCGCCGTGCCGACCAGCGCGCGCAGCAGCGCGTCGTCCAGGTCGTGCAGCGCCAGCTTGACGAAGTCCAGCGGCAGGTGGGCGATCAGGCCCGCCTGCGCCGCCTCGCGGTCCAGTCCGGACAAGGCGGCGCCGACGCCCAGCTCGCGCAGGCCCGGCGCCAGGTCGATCAGCGCGCGCAAGCGCGTGCGCACCTCCTCGTAACGGAACTCCAGCGCCAGCCGGCCGCGCGGGATCGCCGCCGTCTGCAGCTCGCCGCGCAGCCACGGCAGCCGCAGCGGGTCGTCGGCGATCGCGATCGACTGGCTGGCGAACAGGTGTACCGGCCGGCCCTCGCGCTCGCGCGCGGCGATCAGCTCGATGCAGCGCCGCAGCACCCAGCGGTCCACCGCGTCGATCTGGCCGCTGCGCCGCGCCTCCGGCAGCAGTTCGGCGGCCGTCAGCAGGCGGCCGTCGGCGTCGCGCAGGCGCAACAGGGTCTGGAAGCGCGCCTCCTCGGCATCGCCGCCGATCGGCACGACCGCCTGGAACGCCAGGTGCAGGCCGTCGTCGGCCAGCGCCGCGCGGATGCGCGCGGCCAGGCCGCTGTCGGCACGCTTGAGCTGCGACAGCAGGGCCACGCCGGCGGCCGTCTCGCGCGCCGCCTGCAGCGCGCGCTCGGCGCCGCGCAGCATCGCCGCGGCGTCGTCGAGACCGGCGGCGAAATCGCAGATGCCGCAGACCAGCGCGAGCGGCAGCGCGGTGCCGCCGAAGCGCTCGCGCGCGCCGCGCTCGCGCAGGCCGTGGGCGAGGCCGAGCAGCGCCGCCTCGTCGCGTTCGGGAGCGAGCAGCAGGAAACCGGCATCGCCGAAGCGCGCGATCATCTCGTTGGGTTCGAGCTGGGCGGCGACGAAGTTGCCGGTCTGCACCAGCAAGGCGTCGAAGGCGGCGAGGCCGATCCGTTCGCGCAGCGCGGGAGCGTCGTCGAGCTCGACGCACAGCAGGCCGCCGAGCGTACGCGCCGCGCCGCCGGCCGCGAGCAGTTCGTTCAGGCTGTCCAGCAGTTGCGCGCGCTGGTGCAGGCCGGTGACCGGATCGCGCATGCGGCGCTGGCGCGTGCGCCGCGCCGCCAGGCGCGCGCGGCGCACGCGGTTGGTCACCGCGGCGATCAGGTACTTCGGCCGGATCGGTTTGGTCAGGAAATCGTCGCCGCCGGCGTCGAGCGCGGCGTACTGGCGCTCGGTGTCGGGATCGCCGGAGAGAAACACGATCGGCGTGTTGACGAACGCCTCGCGCTCGCGGATCAGCGCGGTCAGCTCCAGGCCATCGCAGCCCGGCAGGTTGAGATCCATCAGGATCAGGTCGGGCTGGAAACGGTCCAGCTCGTCGAGCACCGGCAGCGGTTCGTGCAGCACGCGCGTCAGCATGCCGGCCTTGCGCAGGATCGCCTCGACGTACAGCGCCTGCGCCGCGTCGTCCTCGACGATCAGCACGCGATAGGGCTCGCTGCCGTCGCTGAC
>NZ_DF970213.1 GCF_000953855.2 Mizugakiibacter sediminis | reverse complement strand
GCCAGCAACGCCAGCTGCTGCGCCATCAGCGCCATCTGCTGCCGGATCACGTCCTGCAGCAGGTTGCCGCCGGGCGCGGGCGCGGCGAATGCCGCCGGCGCGGCCATCGCCGGGACCGGCATCGCCGGCGGCGTGGCGGGCGCCGTCGGCGCGGCGGTGACGGCCGGCGCGGGCGCGGCTTCCGGCGGCAGCTGCGCGTCGAGCATGGCGGCCAGCGCGTCCAGGCTGGCGATGTCGCCGAGCAGCTGGCGGAACGTCACCTTGACGCCGAAGGTCTTCTGGATCTGCAGCGCGACCTGCGTCAGCGTCAGGCTGTCGAGGCCGAGCTCGAGGAAATTGGCCGACGGATCGGCGTCGCCGAGATCGACGCCCACGACCTCGTCGAACAGGCCCTTGAGCTGTTCGACCAGGCGCGGCTTGCGGTCGGCGGATGGGACGGGTGCGGCCATGACGGGCTCCGGGGCGGACGGCGTCGCCGGCGCGGCGGCCGGGACGCGGACAGGTGCAGGGGCGGGCGCGACGGCGGGTTCCACCCACAGCCGCTGGCGTTCGAAGGGATAGGTGGGCAGCACGATGCGGCGGCGTCGCGCGCGGCGGTCGAAGGCTTGCGGCGCGATCGCCGCGCCTCGGCACCACAGCGCGCCGGCGGCGGCGAGCAGCGCGGCGCGCTCGTTGTCCGGCGAGTCCGCCAGGCTGGCGACCGCGGCGATGCCGGGGCGCGCGCCGCCGAGCTGCTGGCGCGCCAGCGTGGTCAGCGTCGCGCGCGGGCCGACTTCCAGCAGCGTGCGCGAGGGCGCGTCCAGCAGCTGGCGCAACGCCGCGGCGAAGCGCACGGTGCCGCGCAGGTGGCGCGCCCAGTAGTCGGGCGAGGTGGCCTCGGCGTCGGTCAGCGGCGCGCCGGTCAGCGTGGAGACGATCGGCAGGCGCGGCGCGCGCAGCGCGATCGTCGCCAGCTCGGCGCGGAACGGCGGCAGCACCGGATCCATCATCGCCGAGTGGAAGGCGTGCGAGGTGCGCAGCGGCCGGCAGGCGATGCCGTCGGCTTCAAGCGTGCGCCGGAACGCTTCGACGTCGGCGTGCGGGCCGGCGACGACGCAGGCGGTCGGCGCGTTCTCCGCCGCCAGCGACAGCGACGAAGGCAGGCGCGCCAGCAGCGCGTCCGCGGCCATGCGCACCGACAGCATCGCGCCCGGCGGCTGCGCCTGCATCAGCGCGCCGCGCCGCGCGACCAGGCGCAGCGCGTCGCCCAGCTCGAACACGCCGGCCAGCGTCGCGGCGACGAACTCGCCGACGCTGTGGCCGAGCATCGCCGCCGGCGCCGGCAGCAGGGCGAGCCACAGCCTTGCCAGCGCATACTCCAGCGCGAACGTCGCCGGCTGCGTCAGCCGCGTCTGCTGCAGCGACGCGGCGTCGTCGGCGAACAGCACGGCGCGCAGGTCGGCGCCCAGTTCCGGTTCCAGCAGGCGCGCGCACTCGTCCAGCGCGGCGCGGAATGCCGGCTCGGAGGCGTACAGCGCGCGCCCCATGCCGGCGTACTGCGCGCCCTGGCCGGGGAACATCAGCACGACGTCGCCGGCCTGCGCGGCATGGCGGCCGAGCGCGGCGACGAAGGCCAGATCGCGCAGCGCCGCGACCGCGCCCGCCGCGTCTTCGGCGACCACGCAGGCGCGTTGCGCGAACGCCTTGCGGCCGACCGCCAGCGTCCACGCCGCGTCGGCGAGGTGGGTGTCGGGATGCCTCTGCAGATGTGCGGCGAGGTTCTCCGCCTGCCGCGCCAGCGCCGCCGGCGTGCGCGCCGACAGCACCAGCAGCTGCGGGCCTTCGGCCGGCGTCGACGGCGGCTGCGGCGGCGCTTCCTCCAGCACCATGTGCGCATTGGTGCCGCCGACGCCGAACGCGCTGACGCCGGCGCGCAGCGGTGCGTCGGCGTGCTCGCGCGTCCACGGCGTCAGCGACGTGTGAACGACGAACGGCGAGCGCGCGAAGTCGATCGCCGGATTGGGCGCGGCGAAGTTGATGCTGGGCGGCAGCGTGCGCGTGTGCAGCGCCAGCGCGGTCTTGATCAGGCCGGCGCCGCCGGCGGCGATCACCAGGTGGCCGACGTTGCTCTTCACCGAACCGATGCGGCAGAAGCCGGTGTCCGCGGTCTGCCGGCGGAACGCCTTGGTCAAACCTTCGATCTCGATCGGATCGCCGAGCGGCGTGGCGGTGCCGTGCGTTTCGACGTAAGAGATGGTGCGCGCATCCACGCCGGCCGCGTCCAGCGCCATCGCCACCACCGCGGCCTGGCCCTCGCTGCTGGGCGCGGTGAAGCTGGCCTTGACGCCGCCGTCGTTGTTGACGGCGTGGCCGCGGATCACCGCGTAGACGGTGTCGCCGTCGGCCAGCGCATCGGACAGGCGCTTCAGCAGCACCACCGCGGCGCCGTCGGAGAACACCGTGCCCTGCGCGTCGGCGTCGAAGCTGCGCGTGTGCCCGTCCGGCGAGAGCATCGCGCCTTCCTGATGGAGATAGCCGCTGCGCGGCGGACAGGTGACGGCGATGCCGCCGGCCAGCGCCATCCCGCACTGGCCGCGGCGCAGCGCGTCGGCGGCCTGGCAGACCGCGACCAGCGAGGTCGAGCAGGCGGTGTGCACGGCGATCGCCGGGCCGGTCAGGTCGAGCTTGTGGGCGACGCGCGTGGCGATGTAGTCCTTCTCGTTGCCGAGCATCACCTGGAACGCGCCGACCTTGTCGACCAGGTCGGGATGCGCGGCGACGTGGCGCTGGAAGTAGGTGGCGTTGTACATGCCGGCGAAGATGCCGACCGGCACCGCGTGCGCGTCCGGCACGTAGCCGCCGCGCTCCAGGCAGGCCCAGCACAGCTCGAGGAACACGCGCTGCTGCGGGTCCATCAGCTCCGCCTCGCGCGGGCTGATGCCGAAGAACGCGGCGTCGAACAGCTCGACCCCGTCGATCACGCCGCGCGCCGGCACGTAGGCCGGATCGGCGCGCTGCGCGGCGGGGATCGAGGCGTCCAGCTCGGCGTCGCCGAAGAAGGTGATCGATTCGCGGCCGTCGCACAGGTTCTGCCAGAACGTCTCGACGTCGGCCGCGCCGGGGAAGCGCCCGGCCATGGCGACGATGGCGATCGGCTCGTCTTCGCCGCCGCCGGCGCCGCCGCGGCGGCCCATGCGGCTCGCCTCGATCGCCGCGGGCGCGTCTTCGCCGCGCGCCGCCGCGGCCAGCGCGGCCGGCGTCGGCGCGCGGAAGAACGTGGTGGTGGCGATGTCGGCGACGCCGTCGCGGCGCAGGCGTTCCAGCAGGCGCACCGCCAGCAGCGAGGTGCCGCCCAGCGCGAAGAAGTTGTCGCGGCGGCCGGCGCGGTCGATCTCCAGCGCGGCGGCGAACGCCGCGCACAGCCGCTGCTCCAGAGCGTCGGCCGGCGCCTCGTAGGCCTCGGCCAGTTCGGGCCGCGTGCGCGCGGGCGCGGGCAGCGCGCGGCGGTCGAGCTTGCCGTTGGCGGTGACCGGCAGCGCGTCGAGGAACACCCAGCTCGCCGGCACCATGAAGTCGGGCAGGGATGCGGCGAGGTGCGCGCGCAGCGCCGGCGCGTGCGCCGCGGCGGCGTCGGCGGCGACCACGTAGGCGACCAGGCGCTTGCCGACCGGCGGCTCGTCGCGCACCACCACCGCGCAGGCGCGCACGCCGGGGTGGCGCGCCAGCGCCGCCTCGATCTCGCCGAGCTCGATGCGGTAGCCGCGGATCTTCACCTGGTGGTCGATGCGGCCGACGTAGTCGAGGTTGCCGTCGGGCAGCAGGCGCACCAGGTCGCCGGTGCGGTAGACGCGCTCGCCGGCGGCGCCGAACGGATGCGGCACGAAGCGTGCGGCGGTCAGTTCGGGCCGGGCGAGGTAGCCCAGCGCCACGCCCGCGCCGCCGATGTACAGCTCGCCGACCACGCCCGGCGGCACCGGCTCGCGGCGCGCGTTCAGCACGTAGACGGTGGTCTCCGCGATCGGCCGGCCGATCGGGATGCTGCGCGCGTCCGCGGCGAGCTCGCGCGGGATGCGGTGCGTACAGGCGAAGGTGGTGCACTCGGTCGGGCCGTAGCCGTTGATCAGCGCGGTGTCCGGCAGCGCGGCCAGCGCCTTGCGCACGTGCGCGACCGACAGCGCCTCGCCGCCGGTGAGCAGCTCGCGCAGGCCGTCGAGGCGACGCGGATCGTCGTCGACGACCGCATTGAACAGCGCGGCGGTCAGCCACGCGGTGGTGACGCCGTGCGCGCGGATCGTCTGCGCCAGGCCGCGGCCGGTCGGCACCGTCTCGGTATGGATCACGCAGCGGCCGCCGTTCAGCAGCGCGCCCCAGATCTCCAGCGTGGAGGCGTCGAAGCCGAGCGGCGCGGCGTGCAGCATGCGCGTCTCGGCGTCGAGCCGCACGTAGTCGGCGTCCAGCACCAGCCGCAGGATGCCGCGGTGCGGCACCATCACGCCCTTGGGCGTGCCGGTGGAGCCGGAGGTGTACATCACGTAGGCGAGCGCGTCGCCGTCCAGCGCGGGCGCGGCCGGCGCCTCGGACAACGCATCCGCCTGGTCCTCGACCGCCAGCCAGCGCACGCCGCGCGTCTGGGGCGCGCTCGCGCCGGCGCGTTTCAGCGCGACCGGCGCCGCCGCGTCGGCCAGCATGAACGCCAGGCGTTCCGCCGGCTGCGCGGCGTCCAGCGGCAGGTAGGCGGCGCCGGCCTGCAGGATCGCCAGCAGCGCGACGATCGCCTCGGGCGAGCGCTCCAGCAGCACGCCGACGCGGTTGCCGGGGACGACGCCGGCCGCGCGCAAGCGTGCGGCGAGGCGCGCGGCGCGCGCGGCCAGTTCGGCGTAGCTCAGCGTGCCGCCGTCCCAGGCCACCGCGACCGCCTGCGGCGCGCGCTGCGCGACGCGGGCGAACACGCCGTGCACGGTATCGTCGGGGCGGCGCGAGGTGCGCCGCGCGCCGCCGCCGCCGAGCAGGCGCGCGCGCTCGTCGGCGTCGAGGATCGAGAGTGCGGCGAGATCGGCATCGCCGCCGGCCGCCATGCCGCGCAGCAGGCGGCGCAAAGAGGCGGCGAAGCGGCTGAGCGCGGCTTCGTCGAACGGCGGGTTGCGGCAGATCGCGCGCAGTGCGGGCGTGGCGCCGGACTGCAGCCACCACGCCATGTCGGCGCGCGCGAGCGCGCGCTCGGCATCGGCGGCATCCGCCGCCCAACGCCACGCGGGCGCGGCTTCGCCGGCGGCGGCGTCCGCGCGCGGCGCCGCGCGCAGCCAATCGGCCAGGCTGCCG
>NZ_DF970212.1 GCF_000953855.2 Mizugakiibacter sediminis | reverse complement strand
TGGCTGGACGGCTTCTCGGTCAACGTCGACCTGTGGCGCATCTATCTGAACGACACCATCCAGCCGCTCGACGCGCAGCAGATCGCCAACCTCTGCTTCGCCACCGACACCGCCGGCGCGCCCGGCCAGTTCTGCAGCTTCATCCACCGCAACCCGGTCGACGGCGAGGTGCGCTTCATCACCTCGCCCACGGTGAACCTGGGGCGTCTCGACACCCGCGGCGTGGACTTCGGCTTCAAGTACCGCCTGCCGGA
>NZ_DF970211.1:29275-46501 GCF_000953855.2 Mizugakiibacter sediminis | reverse complement strand
CGAGCGGCGCGCGTCGTCCGCCGCCCCGCCGGCGCGGCGCCGCCATGCGCTGCTCGCGCTCGCCGCGTTCGGCGCGCTGCTGCTCGGCCTGCCCTGGCTGGCCGCGCTGACCGGCAGCGATACGCTGGCGCGCGCGAACGCGTTCTACCGCGCCGGCAGCCTGGTGTTCGGCGGCGGCCACGTGGTGCTGCCGCTGCTGGAAGGCGCGACGGTGCCGCCGGGCTGGATCGGCCGCGATGCGTTCCTCGCCGGCTACGGGCTGGCGCAGGCGCTGCCCGGCCCGCTGTTCGCCTTCGCCGCCTATCTCGGCGCGGCGATCGCGACGCCGCCGAACGGCGTCGCCGGCGCGGCGCTGGCGCTCGGCGCGATCTACCTGCCCTCGTTCCTGCTGCTGGCCGGCGTGCTGCCGTTCTGGCAGCGGCTCGGCCACCTCGACCGCGCGCGGCGCGCGCTGGCCGGGCTGAACGCCGCCGTGGTCGGCCTGCTCGCCGCCACCTGGGTGTCGCCGCTGGCCGCGGGCAGCCTGCACCGCCCGCGCGACGCGCTGTGCGTGCTCGCCGCCTTCGCGCTGCTGGCGGCGCGCCTGCCGAGCTGGCTGGTGGTGGCGCTCGGCGCGGTCGCCGGCGCGCTGTGGCTGTGAGCGCCCGCGCGCCGGCTTGAGCGCGGAGCGAGGCGGCCGCTACCATCGGCGTCGGGAGATGGCATGCCTCCCGCCCGCGAGGGCAAACCGCCGACGGCGCGCCCGATCGGCTGATGATGCCTGCACCGCCGCTCCCGGCGACGCAGGCTTTTTCATGCCTGCCTCCGGAACGGCCCGCGCGAATAATCTGGAGGCACGATGGGCTTCACCGCATGGCTCGCCGTCGGCATCGGCGCCGCACTGGGCGCCTGGCTGCGCTGGTGGCTGGGCGTCCTGTTCAACCCGCTGTTCCCGACGCTGCCGCTGGGCACGCTCGCCGCCAACCTGCTGGGCGGTTTCGTCATGGGCCTCGCGCTCGGCGCGTTCGCGCACTACCAGGCGCTGTCGCCGGAAGCGCGGCTGTTCGTCACCACCGGCTTCCTCGGCGGCCTGACCACGTTCTCCACCTTTTCCGCGGAAGCCTCGACGCTGCTGCTGCGCCAGCAGTACGCCTGGTTCGGCGCGCACCTGCTGCTGCACGTCGCCGGCTCGCTGGCGGCGACGCTGGCGGGCATCGCCTTGATCCGCGCGCTGCTGCGCGCTTGAATGGGGAGCACCGCATGAGCGCCGGCCGGGACATGACCCACGAGGGCGTCTATCTGCGCTTCTTCATGCACGCCAACGCCAGACACGGCGGCATGCTGCTGCACGAGTGGATCCTCGAGCAGGCCAAGCGCGAAGGCCTGGCCGGCGGCTCGGTGTTCCGCGCCATCGCCGGCTTCGGCCGCCACGGCGTGCTGCACGAGGAGCACTTCTTCGAACTGGCCGGCGACCTGCCGGTGAAGGTCGAGTTCATCCTGCCCGCACCGCAGGCCGAGCGCCTGATCGGCATCGTGCGCGCGTCCGGCGCGGCCCTTGTGTACGCGCGCTCGCCCACCACCTATGGCGTGATCGAACCGACGCCCGGCCGAAACCCGTGACCGAGGAGGCGGCATGACCGAGGACAGCCTGAAAGCCCGTGCCCAGGAACTGCTCGCCCACGCCGGCGTGCGCATCGACGGCGACGCGCCGCACGACATCCGCGTGCACCAGCCGCAGCTCTACGCGCGCGTGTTCGCGCACGGCTCGCTCGGCCTCGGCGAGGCCTACATGGACGGCTGGTGGGACTGCGACGACCTCGACGGTTTCTTCTACCGCGTGCTCGACGCCCACGTCGACGAACACCTGAAGACGCTGGACACGCTGCTCGCGCACCTGAAGGCGCGCTTCGTCAACCTGCAGCGCGGCGAGCGCGCCTGGGAGATCGGCAAGGTCCACTACGATCTCGGCAACGACCTGTTCAAGGCGATGCTGGGCAAGCGCCTGGTGTACTCCTGCGGCTACTGGAAGGACGCCGCCGACCTCGACGCCGCGCAGGAAGCCAAGCTCGACCTGGTCTGCCGCAAGCTGCGGCTCGAACCCGGGCAGCGCGTGCTCGACATCGGCTGCGGCTGGGGCGAGGCGCTGAAGTTCGCCGCCGAGCGCTACGGCGTGCGCGGCGTCGGCATCACCGTTTCCGAGCAGCAGGCCGCCTACGCGCGCGAGCTGTGCGCCGGCCTGCCGATCGAGGTCCGCCTGCAGGACTACCGCCAACTGGACGAACGCTTCGACGCGATCTTCTCGATCGGCATGTTCGAGCACGTCGGCTGGAAGAACTACCGCACCTACTTCGAAGTCGCGCGGCGCTGCCTCGCCGCGGACGGGCTGTTCCTGCTGCACGCGATCGGCACCAACGAGGCGCCCAGCCGACCCGATCCGTGGATCGAGAAGTACATCTTCCCCAACTCGATGATCCCCGCGGCCAGCCAGGTGGCGGCGGCGCTGGAAGGCCTGTTCGTGGTCGAGGACTGGCACAACTTCGGCGCCGACTACGACCGCACGCTGATGGCCTGGCGCGCCAACGTCGACGCGGCCTGGCCGCAGCTCTCCGCGCGCTACGACGAGCGCTTCCGCCGCATGTGGCGCTTCTACCTGTCGTGCTCCGCCGCCGTGTTCCGCGCGCGCCGCGACCAGCTCTGGCAGCTCACGCTCAGCCCGCGCGGCGTGCGCGGCGGTTATCGCGTGCCGCGCTGAGGCAGCTCGGGCGCTGTTCGCCGCCGCGTTCGCCGGCGCGGCGGTCGATGGCTGAAGGCGCCGCGCGATTGCGGCACAATCGTGCGGCTCCCGGCGCGCCCGCCGCGCCCTCCCCCGACGCAAGCCGATGACCCTGCAAGCGAATTACGAACAGATCCCGCTGCGCCAGTACGCCGAGCGCGCCTACCTCGACTACTCGATGTACGTGGTGCTGGACCGCGCCCTGCCCTTCGTCGGCGACGGGCTGAAGCCGGTGCAGCGCCGCATCGTCTACGCGATGAGCGAACTCGGTCTGTCCGCCGCGGCCAAGCCGAAGAAGTCGGCGCGCACCGTCGGCGACGTGATCGGCAAGTTCCACCCGCACGGCGACAGCGCCTGCTACGAGGCGCTGGTGCTGATGGCGCAGCCGTTCTCCTACCGCTATCCGCTGATCGACGGCCAGGGCAACTTCGGCTCGCCCGACGATCCGAAGAGCTTCGCGGCGATGCGCTATACCGAGTCGAAGCTGACGCCGATCGCCGAGGTGCTGCTGGGCGAGCTGGGCCAGGGCACGGTCGATTTCGCGCCCAACTTCGACGGCACGCTGGAGGAGCCGTCGTGGCTGCCGGCGCGCCTGCCGCACGTGCTGCTGAACGGCTCCACGGGCATCGCCGTCGGCATGGCCACCGACATCCCGCCGCACAACCTGCGCGAGGTGGCCAGCGCCTGCATCCGCCTGCTGGACGATCCGGACGCTTCCGTGCGCGACCTCTGCGAGCACGTGCGCGGCCCCGATTTCCCCACCGCCGCCGAGATCATCACGCCGCGCAACGAACTGCTGGCGATGTACGAGAGCGGCACCGGCTCGGTGCGCGCGCGCGCGGTATACGCCGCCGAGAACGGCAACGTGGTGATCACCGCGCTGCCCTATCAGGTGTCGCCGTCGAGGATCCTCGAGCAGATCGCCGCGCAGATGCGCGCGAAGAAGCTGCCGATGCTGGAGGACCTGCGCGACGAGTCCGACCACGAGAACCCGATCCGCCTGGTGCTGGTGCCGCGCTCCAGCCGCATCGACGTCGACGAGATGATGCGGCACCTGTTCGCGACGACGGACCTGGAGAAGAGCTACCGCGTCAACCTCAACATGATCGGCCTGGACGGCCGGCCGCAGGTGAAGGGCCTCAAGCAGATCCTCGCCGAGTGGCTGCGCTTCCGCACCGACACGGTGACGCGGCGCCTGAAGCACCGCCTGCAGAAGGTCGAGCGCCGCCTGCACCTGCTGGAAGGCTTGCGCATCGCCTACCTCAACCTCGACGAGGTGATCCGCATCATCCGCACCGAGGAGGAGCCGAAGCCGGTGCTGATGAAGCGCTTCGGCCTCGGCGAGGAGCAGGCCGACTACATCCTCGAGACCAAGCTGCGCCAGCTCGCGCGCCTCGAGGAAATGAAGATCAACGCCGAGCGCGACGAGCTGGAGGAGGAGCGCGCGCGCATCCACGTGCTGCTGAAGTCGCCGACCAAGCTGAAGTCGCTGATCAAGGACGAGCTGAAGGCCGACGCCAAGAAATACGGCGACGACCGCCGCTCGCCGCTGGTCGAGCGCGAGGCCGCGCAGGCGCTGGACGAGAGCGCCCTGGTCGCCTCCGAGCCGGTCACCGTGGTGCTGAGCGAAAAGGGCTGGGTGCGCGCGGCCAAGGGCCACGACGTCGACGCGCCGGGGCTGAGCTACCGCGAGGGCGACGCCTACCTCGCCGCCGCGCGCGGCCGCACCGTGCAGCAGGCGGCGTTCATCGACTCCACCGGCCGCAGCTACTCGACGCCGGCGCACTCGCTGCCGTCGGCGCGCGGCAACGGCGAGCCGCTGACCGGCCGTTTCAGCCCGCCTGCCGGCGCGCGCTTCGACGCGGTGGCGATCGGCGACGCGGAGACGCGCCTGGTGCTGGCCTCCGACTTCGGCTACGGCTTCGTGACGAAGTTCGACACGCTGTGCGGCCGCAACAAGGCCGGCAAGCAGGTGCTCAACCTCGACGACGACGCGCGCGTGCTGGCGCCTGCCTACGTCGGCGATCCGGCGCGCGACCGCATCGTCGTCGCCACTACCGACGGCCACCTACTGATGTTCTCCGTCGCCGAACTGCCGGAGCTGGACAAGGGCGGCAAGGGCAACAAGCTGATCGAGATTCCGAAGGCCAAGCTCGCCGGCGGCGAGGCGCGCGTGGCCGGCATCGCCGTGGTCGCGGAAGGCTCGGGCGAGGTCACGCTGTACGCCGGTCAGCGCAAACTGATCCTGAAGTGGGCCGACCTGGTCGAGTACGGCGGCAACCGCGCCACGCGCGGCGGCCTGCTGCCGCGCGGCTTCCGCCGCGTCGAGCGCATCGAAACCACGGCGTGAACGCCCGACCGGCGGCCGTCGCAGGAGGACGATCGCAGCATGCACGGCGAATACAAGGTACCCGGCGGCAAGCTGGTGGTGGTCGACCTCGAGGTGCGCGACGGCCGCCTGGATGCCGTGCAGGTGAGCGGCGATTTCTTCCTCGAACCGGAGCAAGCGCTGGACGTGATCAACGCCGCGCTGACCGGCCTGCCGGCGACCGCGGACGAAGACGCGATCGCCGCCGCGGTGCGCACCGCGCTCGGCGCGGACGTGGCGATGGTCGGCTTCTCGCCGGAAGCGGTCGCGGTCGCCGCGCGGAGGGCGCTCGCATGAACGCGGCGCGCTCCACCTGGCGCGACCACGCGTGGCGGCTGATCCACGCCGACGCGCAGGCGCCGGCGCTGCACATGGCGCTGGACGAGGTGCTGACCGACGAAGTCGCCGCCGACCGGCGGCCGCCGACGCTGCGCGTGTGGGAATGGGCCGGACCGGCGGTGGTGATCGGCCGCTTCCAGTCGCTGCGCAACGAGGTCGACGCCGACGGCGCCGCGCGCCACGGCATCGAGGTGGTGCGGCGCATCACCGGCGGCGGCGCGATGTTCATCGAGCCCGGCAACACCATCACCTATTCGATCTACGCGCCGCTGAGCATGGTCGCCGGCATGTCCTTCCAGGAAGCCTACGCGCACATGGATGCCTGGGTGATCGAGGCGCTGCACGCGCTCGGCATCGACGCGCGCTACCAGCCGCTCAACGACATCACCGCGCCGGCAGGCAAGATCGCCGGCGCCGCGCAGGCACGCCGCGGCGGCGCGGTGCTGCATCATGTGACCATGGCCTACGACATCGACGCGGCGAAAATGATGCAGGTGCTGCGCATCGGCCGCGAGAAGCTGTCCGACAAGGGCATCGCCAGCGCCGCCAAGCGCGTCGATCCGCTGCGCAGCCAGACCGGCCTGCCGCGCGAGGCGGTGATCGCGCGCATGATCGACACCTTCCGCCATCGCCACGGCCTCCGCGCGGACGCGCTGCGCGCGGGGGAGATCGCCCGCGCCGAGGCGCTGGCGGCGGCCAAGTTCGCCGATCCGGCGTGGACGGGGGTGGTGCCGTGATGCGCTGGCTGCGCCGCGCTCTCGCTGCCGCCGCGGTGCTGGCGCTGCTGGCCGGCGGCACCGGCTGGCTGCTGCTGGCCGGCAGCCTGCCGCAGCTCGACGGCCGCATCGCCGCGCCGGGCCTGCAGGCGCCGGTGACGGTGAGCCGCGACGCGCGCGGCGTCGCGACCATCGAGGCGAAGAACCGCCGCGACCTCGCCTGGGCCACCGGCTTCGTGCACGCGCAGGAGCGCTACTTCCAGATGGACCTGCTGCGCCGCGTCGCCGCCGGCGAACTGGCCGAGCTGGTCGGGCCGGCCGCGATCGAGGTCGACATCAAGCATCGCCGCCACCGTTTCCGCGCGCTGGCGGAACGGGTCTACGCCGCGCTGCCGCCCGACGAGCGCGCGCTGGCCGACGCCTACCGCGACGGCGTCAACGCCGGCCTCGCCGCGCTGGACGTGCGGCCGTGGGAATACCTGCTGCTGCGCGCGCGCCCGCAGCGCTGGCGCAGCGAGGACAGCCTGCTGGTGATCGAGGCGATGTTCCTCGACTTGAACAGCGACGGCTACGACGAACGCGACCTGCGCCTCGCGCAGATGCGCGCCGCACTGCCGCAACCGGTGCTGGCGCTGCTGACCGCGCGCGAAGGCCTATGGGAAGCGCCGCTGCAGGGCGCGGCCAGCCCGCCGCCGTCGATCCCCGGCCCGGAGGTGTTCGACCTGCGCCGCACCGCGCTGGGCCCGCTGCCGGACACCGCGCGCATCGCCGCGACGCTGGCACCGGCGGAAGCGCGTCCGGGCAGCAACAACTTCGCCGTGGCCGGCGCGCTGACGGCCACCGGCGCGGCGATCGTCGCCAACGACATGCACCTCACGCTGCGCGTGCCGGACATCTGGTTCCGCGCGCGCCTGCGCTATCCGGACGCGAGCGCGCCCGGCGGCGTGCGCGACCTGAACGGCGTCACCCTGCCCGGCGTGCCGGCGCTGGTCGCGGGCAGCAACGGCCGGATCGCCTGGGCGTTCACCAACAGCTACGGCGACTGGGAGGACTGGGTGCGCGTGCTGCGCGATCCGGCCGACCCGCAGCGCTACCGCGTGCCGGAAGGCTGGGCGCGCATCGAGCGCCACGACGAGGTCATCCGCGTGCGCGGCGCGGCGCCGCGCACCGTCGCCGTCGAGGACACGCGCTGGGGCCCGATCCTGGCGCACGACGTCGACGGCACGCCGCTGGCATTGGCCTGGACCGCGCAGCTGCCGCGCGCGCTGAACCTCAGCCTGATGCGGCTGGAACAGGCCGCCGACGCCGACGCCGCGCTGGCGATGGCACCGAGCTTCGGCATGCCGGCGCAGAACTTCGTCGTCGGCGACGCGCGCGGCCACATCGGCTGGACGCTGACCGGCAACGCGCTGCCGCTGCGCGCCGGCTACGACCCCGACTTCCCGGCCGACTGGTCGCGGCCCGGCACGGGCTGGACCGGCTTCGCCGCAGCGGCGCAATACCCGCGCATCGAGAATCCCGCCGACGGCCGCCTGTGGACGGCCAACAACCGCACCACGTCGGATGCCTGGCTGGCGCTGCTCGGCGACAGCGGCTACGACAACGGCGCGCGCGCGCAGCAGATCCGCGACGACCTGCGCGCCCGCTCGCATTTCGCGCCCGCCGACCTGCTGGCGATCCAGCTGGACGACCGCGCGCTGTTCCTGGCGCGCTGGCAGCGCCTGCTGCAGGACACGCTGGCCGGCAGCGAGGAACCCGCGCTCGTCGAGCTGCGCCGGCTGACCGCGCGCTGGCGCGGCCGCGCGACGGTGGACAGCGTCGACTACCGCCTGGTGCGCGCGTTCCGCGACGAGGTGGAACGCCAGGTGCTGGCGCCGTTCGTGGCGCGCGTGCAGGCGCGCTTCCCCGATTTCGAACTGCCGCGCGAGCTGGACCGCGAGGCCGCGGTGTGGGCGCTGGTGACGCAGCAGCCGCCCTACCTGCTCGATCCGCGCTATCCCGACTGGCATGCGCTGCTGACGAGCAGCGCGCGCGCCGTGGCCGAACGGCTCGGCGCCGAGCCCGGCGGCCTCGCCGCGCGCACCTGGGGCGAGCGCAACACCGCGGCGATCCGCCATCCGCTGTCGGCGGCGCTGCCCGGCTTCCTTTCGCGCTTCCTCGACATGCCGCGCGAACCGCTGCCCGGCGACCGCGACATGCCGCGCGTGCAGGCGCCGGCGTTCGGCGCCTCCGAGCGCTTCGGCATCATGCCGGGTCACGAGGATCTCAGTTATCTGCACATGCCCGGCGGCCAGAGCGGCCATCCGCTCTCGCCCTTCCACGGCGCCGGCCACGAGGACTGGGTGCGCGGCGTGCCGACGCCGCTGCTGCCGGGGCCGGCGCGGCACCGCATGACGCTGCAACCCGCGGTCGCGCGCTGAACCTCGCCACGCGGCGAGGCCGACGCGGCGCGTCCGTCAGGCGCCAGCGGGAACCTTTTGCGGCGTGCCCGCATTCCCCCTTCGACAGCGGGACGCGCGCCTGCGCGTCCCGCACCTCGCCACCACCGAAGGGGGACCCGCCATGCTCAACTATGCCGTACTGATCTTCGCCGTCGCCGCCGTCGGCGGCCTGGTGCTCGCCGCCCACGTGCTGCGCGGCAAACTGGCGCCGTGGGCGGTGTCCGTCGTCCATGCCCTGCTCGGCGCCGCCGGACTGATCACGCTGATCGCGATGCTGCTGCAGGGCGGCGCGCCGGGGCGGCTGACCGCCGCGCTCGGCCTGCTGGTCCTGGCGGCGCTGGGCGGCTTCTACCTCGCCTCCTTCCATCTGCGCGGCAAGGTCGCGCCGAAGGCGGTGGTGATCGTACACGCCGGCGTCGCCGTGGTCGGCTTCCTGACGCTGGCCAGCCTGCTGTTCGGCTGAGGCGGCGCGCTCGCGCACCGGGGGCACGACCATGCGCCATCCGCTGCATCCGGCCTTGGTGCATTTCCCGATCGCCTGCTGGACGTTGGCGACGGCGGCGGATCTGGCCGGTCCGTTCCTCGGCGAGGCGGCGTGGCGTCCGGCCGGCCTGCTGATGCTGGCCGGGCTCGCCTTCGCGCTGCCGGCCATGTTGGCCGGCTTCTTCGAGTGGCTGAAGTTGGCCGAGGGCACGCCGGCGCTCGCGGTCGCCCACCGCCACATGCTGCTGGTGCTGGCTGCGTTCGCCTGCTACGCGGCCAGCCTGCTGCTGCGCGCCGAGGGCGCGCGCCTGCACGCGCCGGGCACGCTCGCGATCGCGCTCAGCGTCGCCGGCTTCGGCTGCCTCGCCGCCGCCGGCTGGCTGGGCGGCCGACTGGTCTACGAGTACGGCGTCGGCCGGCGCGCGCCGGCCGCGGACGCGCCACGCGATCATCGATCCGGACGCCGTCGCTCGTAGCGTCTGCGGCATCGAGGGTCCGTTCTCGCGCAAGCCGCGCGCGATCGCGCGTACCCGACCTCGGCACGGCCTGCCGCCATGCCGGGCGTCGCTCAGCGCATCAGCCGCTCGGCGATCGCCAGATACAGACCGGGCAGGCGTTCCAGATCGTCCAGCGCGACGTGCTCGTCGATCTTGTGGATGCTGGCGTTGACCGGCCCGAGTTCGATCACCTCGGCGCCCAGCGGCGCGATGAAGCGGCCGTCGGAGGTGCCGCCGCCGGTGCCGAGCTCCGGTTCCACGCCGCAGCGCTCGCGCAGCACTTCGATGGCGACGCGGCGCAGCGCGCCGTCGCGGGTGAGGAACGGCTCGCCGGAGAGATCCCAGTCCAGCGTGTACTCGAGGCCGTGGCGGCGCAGCGTGTCCTCGACGCGCGCGCGCAGCGCGTCGGCGGTGCTGGCGGTGCCGTAGCGGAAGTTGAACTTCGCCTGCAGCGTGCCGGGAATCACGTTGGTGGCGCCGGTGCCGCTGGCGAGGTTGGACACCTGGAAGGTGGTCGGCGGGAACGCCTCGTTGCCGTCGTCCCAGCGCGTCGCCGCCAGTTCGGCCAGCGCCGGCGCGAAGGCGTGGATCGGGTTGAGCGCCTTGTCCGGATAGGCGACGTGGCCCTGCACGCCGCGCACCGTCAGCATGCCGGACAGCGAACCGCGCCGGCCGATGCGGATCAGGTCGCCCAGCTTCGCCTTCGACGACGGCTCGCCGACCACGCACCAGTCGATGCGCTGGCCGCTGGCGCGGAAGTGCCGGGCGACGCGGCGCACGCCGTCGAGGTTGGTCGGGCCTTCCTCGTCGCTGGTCAGCAGCAGCGCGACGGTGCCGGGGTGCCGCGGATGCGCCGCGGCGAAGGCCTCCAGCGCCAGCGTCATCGCCGCCACCGCGCCCTTCATGTCGGCGGCGCCGCGGCCGTACAGACGGCCGTCGCGCAACGTCGGCTCGAACGGCGGCGAGGCCCACGCGTCTTCCGGCCCGCTCGGCACCACGTCGGTGTGGCCGAGGAACACCAGCACCGGCCCGCCCTCGCCGTGCGTGGCCCACAGGTTGTCCACCTCGCCGTAGCGCAGATGCGCGCAGCGGAAGCCGGCGCGGGTCAGCCGCGCGGCCAGCAGCGCCTGGCAGCCGGCATCGTCCGGCGTCAGCGAACGGCGGCGGATCAGGTCGCGGGTGAGGTCGAGGATGTCGGACATGGGTCGGGGGGCGGGAGATGGGAGACGCGGGAGAGCATGCGGAGGCGATGTGCAGAGGTCAAAAGTCAAAGGTCAAATGGAGATGGGCAACGGGAGAAGGGGGCCGGGAGGGGAGGAGGCATGTGCGGAGGCTCGGGTCTCCGTTCGCCCTGGGCGTAGCGAAGCGGAGTCGAAGGGCGTTGCGAACATCCCTCGACTTCCGCCTCATCCATGCGTCGCCGAGCGGCTCGGGGAAACCCCCTCACGCACAAAAATTCAGACAGCCCCGGGGCGTTGCGAAGGTCCTTCGACTTCGGCCCTGCGGGCCTACGCTCAGGACGAACGGCTCTCTTCTCCCGCCCTCCGTCTCCCGCCTTCCATCTCCCTTCTCCCACCTCACTTCCCGAACAGCCGCTTGTACCCGTTGTCGCTGAAACCGATATGCACGCGGCCGTCTTCCAGCACGACGACGGGGCGCCGCACCAGCGCGGGGTGTTCCTTGATCAGCAGCGTCCACTCCGGATCGCTGCCGGGGTTCTTGCGCTGTGGCAGCAGGTTGCGCCAGGTCGGACCGCTCTTGTTGACCAGCTTCTCCCAGCCGCCGACCTGCCTGGCCCAGTCCTTCAGCGTCTCCGCCGGCACCCGCTGCTCGCGGTAGTCGACGAAGGCGTGCTCGACGCCGAAGCGCGCCAGCCAGTTGCGCGCCTTGCGGCAGGTATCGCATTTCTCCAGACCGTAAAGCGTCACTCCGCCCATCGTGTGGCTCCGTGCAAAAGCTCGTTGGACGCGGCTGCGCGCCGATCAACGCGGATCGATCGCGGCCATCCTTCCGTGTTCGTCCGCCCCAGCCGCGTCAGGAAAATCTACTCGGCCCCGCGCAAAAGCTCGTTGATGCCGGTCTTGGCGCGCGTCTTCGCGTCGACCCGCTTGACGATCACCGCCGCGTACAGGCTGTGCGAACCGTCCTTCGCCGGCAAGCTGCCGGCGACGACGACGCTGCCCGCGGGCACGCGGCCGTAGCTCACCGTGCCGGTGGCGCGGTCGTAGATGCGCGTGCTCTGCCCGAGGAACACGCCCATGCCGATCACGCTGCCGCGCTCGACCACCACGCCCTCGACCACCTCCGAGCGCGCGCCGATGAAGCAGTCGTCCTCGATGATGGTGGGGTTGGCCTGCAGCGGCTCCAGCACGCCGCCGATGCCGACGCCGCCGGAGAGGTGCACGTTGGCGCCGATCTGCGCGCAGGAGCCGACCGTGGCCCAGGTGTCGACCATGGTGCCCGGCCCGACGTAGGCGCCGATGTTGACGTAGCTCGGCATCAGCACGGCATCGCGCGCCACGTGCGCGCCGCGGCGCACCAGCGCGCCGGGCACGATGCGCGCGCCGAGGCCGCGCAGCGTCGCCTCGTCGGCGCCGGCGAAGCGCAGCGGCACCTTGTCCCAGGCCGCCATCGGGCCGCCGTCCATCGCGCGATTGGCGCTGACGCGGAAGTACAGCAGCACCGCCTTCTTCAGCCACTGGTGCACGCGCCAGCCGCCGGCGCCATCGGGTTCGGCGACGCGGCGCTCGCCGCGCTCCAGCAACTCCAGCACGCGCTCCAGCGCGGGGCGCAGGCGGGTGTCGATCTCGGTCTGGCCGAGGTCGGCACGCCGCTCCCAGGCGTCGTCGATCAGGCGCTCAAGTTCCTGCATGGTGTTCTTTCGCTTGTGGGGTGGTGTCGCCGCCGATGCGCCGCAGCAGCGCGGCGCGCAGCGCCTCGCGCGCGGGTTCGGCCAGCGGGCGGTCGCGTGCGTCGGTGATGCGGAAGAAGTCCTCGACCCGCTCGCCGAACGTGGCGATGCGCGCATCATGCACGCGCATGCCGGCGTCGCGGAAGGCCTGCGCCACCGCGGCCAGCAGGCCCGGGCGGTCGGTGCAGACCAGCGCGAGCTGGGTGCGGCCGTCGGCGCCGTCGCCGAACTCGATGCGCGGCGTCATCTGGAAATGGCGCAGCTGGCGCGACAGCCCGCGCCGCGCCAGCTGCACGCGGTACGGCGTCTGCGCCAGCGCGCGCAGCAGCGCCTCGCGCAGTTCGGCCGCGCGCTCGACGCCGGCCGGCGCCTGCGTGTCGGTCTCCAGCAGCAGGAAGGTGTCCAGCGCCACGCCGCGCTTCGAGGACAGCACGCGCGCCTCCACCACCGAGAAGCGCAGCCGGTCCAGCGTGGCGGTGATCGCGGCGAACAGGCCCTCGCGGTCGGGCGCGTAGACGAACAGCTCGGTGCAGCCGCGCACCGACAGCGGATGCACGGCCACCAGCGGCGCATCGCCGCGGCCCTCGCGCAGCACCGCCGCGGTCTGCCAGGCGATCTGCTCCGGGCGATGGCGCAGGAAGCTCTCGTCGGGGAACTCGGCCCAGGCGCGCGCGACGGCATCGGCGGCGAAGCCTTCGGTCGACAGCAGCGCCAGCGCGCGCTCGCGGCACTCGCGCACGCGCGCCTCGGCGTGCGGTGGCCGCGCCAGGTCGCCGCGCAGCGCGTAGCGCGCAGCGACGTAGAGGTCGGCCAGCAGGCGGTCCTTCCAGGCGTTCCACAGCCTGGGGCTGGTGCCGGCGATGTCGGCGATGGTCAGCAGGTACAAATGGTCGAGCCGCTCCCAGTCCTCGACCTGCGCGGCGAAGCGGTGCACCACGTCGGGATCGGTGATGTCCTGGCGTTGCGCGGTGACGCTCATCAGCAGGTGCCAGCGCACCAGCCAGGCGACCAGGTCGATGTCGGCCTCGGCCAGGCCGAGCTTGGCGCAGAACGCGCGCGCTTCCCGCTCGCCGAGCTGCGAGTGGTCGCCGCCGCGGCCCTTGGCGATGTCGTGGAACAACGCGGCGAGCAGCAGCAGCTCCGGCTTCGCCAGCCCGGCCCACACCTCGCAGGCGATGGGGAATTCGCGCCGCATGGCGGGATCGGCGAAGCGCGCGACGTTGCGCAGCACGCGCAGGGTGTGCTCGTCGACCGTGTAGACGTGGAACAGGTCGTACTGCATGCGCCCGACCACGTGGCCGAACGCCGGCAGCACGGCGGCCAGCACGCCGTGGCGGTTCATGCGCGCCAGCGCCTCCACCGCCGGCGCGCCGCGCATGAGCAGCGCGCGCAGCGCGGCCAGCACGTAGCGGTCGTCGGCGAGCGCGGCGCCGTGGCGCGCCAGCGCCTGCTGCATGCGGCGCATGGTGTCGGCGCTGAGGCCCTTCAGCCCGGGATGGTCGAGCAGCACGGCGAAGGCGCCGACCAGCGCCTGCGGGCGGCGCAGGAACAGATCGGGCGTGGCGGCTTCCAGCCGTCCGCCCAGCGCGACGAAATCCTGGTCGATCGGCTGCGCCGGCGCGAGCGGCGGTTCCAGCAGCTCGTCGAAGCGCTCCAGCAACTGCGTGCCCAGGCGCTCCACCGTCTGCGCGGCGCGATAGTAGGCCTGCATGCACTGCTCGACGCCGAGATTCTGCGCGTGCTCGTCGACGTAACCGAGGCGCGCGGCCAGCGCACGCTGGAAGTCGAACAGCAGGCGTTCCTCGGCGCGTCCCGCCTCGAGGTGCAGCGCATAGCGCGTGCGCTGCAGCGTGGCCTCGGCCGCGGCCAGCGCGGCGACTTCGGCGGGATCGAGCAGGCCGGCGGCGGCCAGCGCCTCGAAGCTGCCGGCGCCGACGATGCGCCGGCCCAGCCAGCGCATCAGGTCGAGCGTGCGCAGACCGCCGGGGCCGTCCTTCAGGTTGGGTTCGAGGTTGTAGGCGGTGTCGTCGAAGCGCGCGTGGCGCTCGGCCTGGTCCTCGCGCTTGGCGGCGAGGTAGGCGGCGGGCGGCCACAGCACGGGATCGTCGACGATCGCCGCCAAGACGCCGGTCAGCGCCGGGTCGCCGCACAGCCGGCGCGCGTCCAGCAGGCTGGTGTAGACACTGACGTCGGCGGCGGCCAGCGCGCGGCACTGCGCGGGGTCGCGCACCGCGTGGCCGGGCTTCAGGCCGAGATCCCACAGGCAGGCGAACAGCGCCTCCAGCGCGCGCGCCTGCGCCGCGGCGGCGGCCGGCGTCGCCAGCGCCAGCAGGTCGACGTCGGAGTGCGGGAACAGCAGGCCGCGGCCGAAGCCGCCGACGGCGAACAGCGCCGCGCCCTCCGGCTCGCCCAGGCAGGCGGTCCAGACGTGGCCGACGATGCGCTCCACCGCCTCGCCGCGCCGCCGCGCCAGCGCCGCCGCCGGCACGCCATCGGCGAAGGCGTTGGCCAGCGCGCGGTCGACGTCGCCGAGCAACTGACGCAGCGCGAGCCGCGCGTCGGCGGAGACGCCCGAACGCGGCAGCGCGGCCGGCAGGCGCGGCAGCGGCGGCAGGTCGGAGGCGCGGGCGGATGGGGTGAACACGTCGCTCCTGGGCCGGGAGTGGGGAGTGGGGAAAGCGTAACTACTCGCCGTCATTCCGGCGCATGCCGGTATGACGGGAGACATCGCAGCGCCAGCGCCTCCCCTGCCCTGCCCGCGCCTTCTTCTACTCCCTACTCCCTACTCCCTACTCCCTACTCCCCAGCTCCCGATCCTCACGCCGCCTGCGGCCAGGGCGTCAGGATCTCGTAGCCGTCGTCGGTGACGGCGATGGTGTGCTCCCACTGCGCCGACAGCGAGTGGTCCTTGGTGACCACCGTCCAGCCGTCCGGCAGCAGGCGGGTGTGCGGCTTGCCGGCATTGACCATCGGCTCGATGGTGAAGGTCATGCCCTTCTGCAGGCGCAGGCCGGTGCCGGGCCGGCCGTAGTGCAGCACCTGCGGGTCCTCGTGGTAGATCGTGCCGATGCCGTGACCGCAGTACTCGCGCACCACCGAGAAGCCGGCCGCCTCGACGTGCCGCTGGATGGCGTGGCCGATGTCGCCCAGGGTCGCCCCGGGGCGCACCTGCTCGATGCCGCGGTGCATCGCCTCCAGGGTGGTGTCGACCAGGCGCCGGGCCAGCGTCGACGGCGTGCCGACGAAGTACATGCGGCTGGTGTCGCCGTGCCAGCCGTCCTTGATGACGGTGACGTCGATGTTGACGATGTCGCCGTCCTTCAGCACCTTGGTCGGACTGGGGATGCCGTGGCAGATCACGTGGTTGACCGAGGTGCACAGGGTCTTCGGGAAGCCGCGGTAGCCGACGTTGGCCGGCACCGCCTTCTGCACCTTGACGATGTGCTCGTAGGCGATGCGGTCGAGATCCTCGGTGGTCACCCCCGGCTTGACGTGCTCGGCCAACAGCTCGAGCACCTCCGCGGCCAGGCGGCCGGCGGTGCGCATCTTTTCGATCTGTTCGGGGGTCTTCAGGGTCACGGGCATGGCGTTCCGGATGTGGCGGCGACCGCAAGCGGAGCCAAGGCTTGTGGCGCCGGCGACCTGCAGGCTACAATTTTAAGGATTTGCACGACAGCCGCGTAAGTGGCTGCGCGCGAAGCAGAACGCGAGGATACCCGCCGCGGCGGCGCCTCGCACGGTGCGCAAGCACCTCATTCCGCACACGCATCGGCACCGTCTTCGGGGTGCCCCGCCACCCAATCGGGAAGGTCGTCCGCTCGCCAGGCGAGATCACGACGTCCGGATTTGGCGACGGGGTCGAAGCCGGGGATGCGTGGAGGTCCAACCCCTGGGCGCGCCCACGGCCGCCCGAACAGTCAGGAGTTCCACCATGCCTCAGGTCACCATGCGCCAGATGCTCGAAGCTGGCGTCCACTTCGGCCACCAGACCCGCTACTGGAACCCGAAGATGGAGCCGTACATCTTCGGCGCGCGCGGCAAGATCCACATCATCAACCTCGAGAAGACGCTGCCGCTCTTCACCGACGCGATGAACTATCTCTCCGGCCTGGCGCAGAAGCGCGGCACGGTGCTGTTCGTCGGCACCAAGCGCTCGGCGCGCGAGGCCATCCAGGAAGAGGCCACCCGCTGCGGCATGCCCTACGTCGCGCAGCGCTGGCTGGGCGGCATGCTCACCAACTTCCGCACCGTCAAGCAGTCGGTGGCGCGCCTGAAGGAACTCGAAGCCGCCGAAACCGACGGCACCTTCGACAAGCTGGTCAAGCACGAAGTGCTGGCGCTGCGCCGCGAACGCGACAAGCTGGAGAAGTCGCTGGGCGGCATCAAGGAGATGAACAGCCTGCCCGACGCGCTGTTCGTCATCGACATCGGCCACGAGAACATCGCCGTGCTGGAGGCGAAGAAGCTCGGCATCCCGGTGGTGGCGGTGGTCGACACCAACTACGACCCGTCGCTGGTCGACTACGCCATTCCGGGCAACGACGACGCCATCCGTGCGGTGCAGCTGTACGTGCGCGCCGCCGCCGACGCCATCCTCGAGGGCAAGGCCGCCGCGCCGGACATCGCCCAGGGCGCGGCCGACGAGTTCGTCGAGCTGGATGCCGAGGGCAACCCCATCGCCAAGGACGCGGACAGCGCGCGCCGCGAGCGCAAGCCCAG
>NZ_DF970211.1:0-29146 GCF_000953855.2 Mizugakiibacter sediminis | reverse complement strand
GCGCCGCCATCCATGAGGTTCCAGGCAATGACGATTACCGCGAACATGGTCAAGGAGCTGCGCGAGCGCTCCGGGGCCGGCATGATGGAGTGCAAGAAGGCGCTCACCGAGAACGGCGGCGACATCGACGCCGCGATCGAGTGGCTGCGCAAGCAGGGCCTGGCCAAGGCCGACAAGAAGGCCGGCCGCGTGGCCGCCGAGGGCCGCATCGTCGCCGCGCAGCAGGGCGGCAAGGCGGTGCTGGTCGAGATCAACTGCGAGACCGACTTCGTCGCCAAGGACGCCAGCTTCCTGAAGTTCGCCGACGCCGTCGCCGGCATCGCGCTGGCCTCCGGCGCCGCCGACGTCGACGCGCTGAAGGCCGCGGCCTACCCCGGCGGCGGCACCGTCGAGGAAGCCGCCAAGGCGCTGGTCGCCACCATCGGCGAGAACATCCAGGTGCGCCGCATGGCGCGCGTCGAGGCCGACGGCATCGTCGGCAGCTACGTCCACGGCGGCCGCATCGGCGTGCTGGTCGCGCTGAAGGGCGGCAACGACGAGCTGGCCAAGGGCATCGCCATGCATGTCGCGGCGATGAACCCGACCTACGTCACCCCGGAGCAGGTGCCGGCCGAGATCGTGGCGAAGGAGAAGGAGATCGCCCTCGCGCAGATGACCGACAAGGACAAGCAGAAGCCCGCCGACATCCAGGAGAAGATGATCCAGGGCAAGCTGCGCAAGGTGTTCTCCGAGATGTCGCTGACCGGCCAGGCCTACGTGCTGGACACCGCCAGCACCGTCGCCGACGTGCTGAAGAAGGCCGGCGCCGAGGTCGTCTCGGTGGCGCGCCTCGCCGTCGGCGAAGGCATCGAGAAGAAGGAAGAGGATTTCGCCGCCGAAGTGATGAAGCAGGCCGGCCTGGCGTAAGCCCTCTTCCGCGCGCGGCGCCCCTCCGGCAGGCTAACGGGGCGCCGACGCGGACAACCCGAGCCGCTCGTGCGAGCCTGCCGGCCACGAGCGGCTTTTTTTGCGCCCGAGAACCGTCCAAGGAACCGAGCCATGCCCGCCGAGATCAAGTACCAGCGCATCCTGCTCAAGCTTTCCGGCGAAGCCCTGATGGGCGACGAGGACTACGGCATCGATCCCAAGGTGCTGCGGCGGCTGGCGGCGGAAATCATCGAGGTGCAGAAGGCCGGCGTGCAGGTCGGCGTGGTGATCGGCGGCGGCAACATCTTCCGCGGCGCCGGCCTGGCGGCGGGCGGCATGGACCGCGTCACCGGCGACCACATGGGCATGCTGGCCACGGTGATGAACGCGCTGGCGATGCAGGACGCGCTGGAGAAGCTCGGCGCCTACGCGCGCACCATGAGCGCGATCAAGATCAACGAGGTCTGCGAGGACTACATCCGCCGCCGCGCGATCCGTCACCTCGAGAAGGGCCGCGTCTGCATCTTCGCCGCCGGCACCGGCAATCCGTTCTTCACCACCGATTCCGCCGCCGCGCTGCGCGCGGTGGAGATCGGCGCGCAACTGCTGCTCAAGGCGACCAAGGTCGACGGCGTGTACAGCGCCGATCCGAAGAAAGTCAGCGGCGCGGAGCGCTTCGAGCACCTCACCTACGACCAGGTGATCGAGCGCAAGCTGGCGGTGATGGACACCGCGGCGATCGCGCTGTGCCGCGACCACGGCATGCCGCTGCGCATCTACGACATGGGCCAGCCCGGCAACCTGATGCGCATCATGCGCGGCGAGCCGGTCGGCACCCTGGTCGACTGCGGCTGATCCGCCGCCGCTCCCGTCCGCCGCCTTTCCCGCACCGTCCGTCCGGCGCCCCGCGAGGGGCGCGGGCGAGTTGCTATACTCCGCCGATTGACTGCGTCCACCGGGGATTCCCATGCTCAACGACATCAAGAAAGATGCCCAGACCCGCATGGGCAAGAGCGTCGAGACGCTCAAGCACGAGCTGCAGCGCCTGCGCACCGGCCGCGCCAGCACGGCGCTGGTCGAAAGCCTGCGCGTCAGCTATTACGGCTCCGAGGTGCCGGTGAGCCAGGTCGCCACCATCGCCGTCGCCGACGCGCGCTCGCTGACGATCACGCCCTACGAGAAGCAGATGGTCGGCGTCGTCGAGAAGGCGATCCTCGCCTCCGACCTCGGCATCACCCCGACCACCGCCGGCACGGTGATCCGCATCAACCTGCCGCCGCTCACCGAGGAGCGCCGCAAGGAGCTGGCCAAGCACGTCAGCCACGAAGGCGAGTCCGCCAAGGTGGCGATCCGCAACATCCGCCGCGACGCGATGCAGCACGTCAAGGACCTGCTCAAGCAGAAGCAGATCACCGAGGACGAGGAACGCCGCGCCGAGGACGAGGTGCAGAAGCTGACCGACAAGTACATCAAGGAAGTCGATGCGGTCGTCAAGGCCAAGGAAGACGAATTGATGGCCCTTTGATGGACGCCTGTGCGCGCGACAGCGCCTCCGCCGCGATGATGCCGGCAGCACGACTCCCGCACGGGGCTTCCCGTTCCCCTCGCCTCCGCACGGAGGCGAGGGCAAGGGATGAGGGGGCGCGCGCAGCGCGCGCTTTGCGCTCCGTCGCGCCCGGCCGTCCTGCGGACGGCCCCCCCTCGCCCCGCCGGGGAAAGGGAGGCAGAGGCTCCCGTGCGGGTGAGGGAAACCGCAACGTCAGGGGCGAAGACTGACGTGAACGCCGCCACGCCCGCCGGCAGCGCGCCCGCCGCGCGCATTCCGCGCCACGTCGCCATCGTGATGGACGGCAACGGCCGCTGGGCCGAGCGGCGCCATCGCCCGCGCAGCTTCGGCCATCGCGCCGGGCAGAAAGCGGTGCGCGAGGCGGTCGAGTTCTGCCTGCGCCAGCGCATCGAGGCGCTGACCTTGTTCGCGTTCTCCAGCGAGAACTGGCAGCGGCCGCAGGACGAGGTCGGCGCGCTGATGGAGCTGTTCCTGAAGGCGCTCGACAAGGAAACCGACGAACTGCACGGCCACGGCGTGCGCGTGCGCTTCGTCGGCGAGCTCGGCGCGTTCGCCGAACCGCTGCGCCAGCGCATGCAGGCGGCGATGGCGAAGACCGCGGCCAATGCCGCTTTGGCGCTGAACGTCTGCGTCAACTACGGCGGCCGCTGGGACATCGCCCAGGCGGCGCGCCGCGCCGCCGAGGCGGTGGCGCGCGGCGAACTCGCCGCCGAGGCGATCGACGAACACACGCTGGCGCCGTACCTCTGCCTCGCCGACCTGCCGCCGCCGGACCTGCTGATCCGCACCGGCGGCGAGCACCGCATCAGCAACTTCCTGCTCTGGCAGATCGCCTACGCCGAGCTGCACTTCACCGACACGCTGTGGCCGGACGTGGACCAGGCCTGCCTGCAGCGCGCGCTCGACGACTACGCCCGCCGCCAGCGCCGCTACGGCAAGACCGGCGCGCAGGTCGCCCAAGCCTCCTGACCCGGACGACCATGAAGCAGCGCACCCTCACCGCCCTGATCCTGACGCCGCTGGCGATCGCCCTGATCCTGCTGCCGCCGACGCCCGTGTTCGCGCTGGTGGTGGCGGTCGCCTTCCTGCTGGCGTTGTGGGAATGGACCCGCCTCGCCGGCTTCCGCGGCCGGCGCGCGCGCGGCGCGATGATGGTCGGCTATGCCGCGCTGTTCGTGCTGCTGTGGATGCTGCGCGCGACGCCGCTGTGGTGGGCAACCATTTTTGCCGGCCTGGCGTGGTGGGCGCTGGCGCTGCTGTGGCTGCGCCACTACGCCTTCGGCGCCGCGCCGACGCGCGAGAACGGCTGGCTGAAGCTGGGCGCCGGCGCGCTGGTGGTGCTGCCGGCGTGGGCGGCGCTGGCGCAACTCCACGGCAGCGCCTCGGACGCTGCGCTGGCGCGACTCCACGGCGGCGCAGCGGACGGCCACTGGTGGACGCTACTGGCGCTGATGATCGTGTGGGCGGCGGATACCGCCGCCTATCTCGCCGGCAGCCGCTACGGCCGGCGCAAGCTGGCCCCGCGCATCAGCCCCGGCAAGACCATCGCCGGCGTCTGGGGCGCGATGGCCGGCGCCGCGCTGATCGCGCTGGTCGGCGGCCCGCTGTTGGGCGCCGGCGGCCTTGCCTTGGCCGGTCTGGTCGCGCTGGCGCTGTTCACCACCGCCATCTCGATCGTCGGCGACCTGTTCGAGAGCCTGATCAAGCGCCACGCCGACGTGAAGGACTCCGGCGCGCTGTTTCCCGGCCACGGCGGCCTGTTCGACCGCCTCGACAGCGTGTTCGCCGCGCTGCCGGTGTTCGTGGTCGGCAAGACCCTGCTCCACCTATGAGGCGCGTCGCCGTCCTCGGCGCCACCGGTTCGATCGGCGCCAGCGCGCTGGACGTGATCGCGCGCCACCCCGGGCGCTTCCGCGTCGACGTGCTCAGCGCGCATCGCAACGTCGACGCGCTGGTCGAGCTGTGCGGGCGCTTCCGCCCCGAGCTGGCGCTGATCGCCGATCCGGCGCTGGAAGGCACGCTGGCGCGCAAGCTGAAGGCTGCGGGCCTGCGCACCGAAGCCGCGGCCGGTGCCGACGCGCTGGCGGAGGCCGCGGCCGGACCGCTGTGCGACACCGTGCTGGCGGCCATCGTCGGCGCCGCCGGCATGGCCTCGACGCTGGCCGCGGCGCGCGCCGGCAAGCGCCTGCTGCTGGCCAACAAGGAATCCGCGGTGATGGCGGGGCCGCTGCTGCTGGACGCGCTGCGCGTCGGCGGCGGCGAGCTGATCCCGGTCGATTCCGAGCACAACGCGATCTTCCAGTGCCTGCCCGGCGGGCGTCCGCCGCTCGCGCGCGCCGGCGTGCGCCGGCTGATCCTCACCGCCTCCGGCGGGCCGTTCCGCGGCCGCACGCGCGCGGAGCTGGCCGGCGTCACGCCCGAGCAGGCCTGTGCGCATCCGAACTGGCGCATGGGCCGCAAGATCTCGGTCGATTCCGCCACGCTGATGAACAAGGGCCTCGAGGTAATCGAGGCGCACGTGCTGTTCGGCGCATCGCCCGACGCCATCGACGTGGTCGTGCACCCGCAGAGCCTAGTGCACTCGCTGGTCGAGTACGCCGACGGCTCGGTGCTGGCGGAGCTCGGCAATCCCGACATGCGCACGGCGCTGGCGCATGCGCTGGCCTGGCCGGAGCGCATCGAGGCCGGAGTCGCGCCGCTCGACCTCGCCGCGCGCGCGCAGCTCGCCTTCGAGCGTCCCGACCTGGAGACCTTCCGCTGTCTGGCGCTGGCCTATCAGGCGCTGCGCGCCGGCGGCGACGCGCCGGCCCTGCTGAACGCCGCCAACGAGGTGGCGGTGGACGCGTTCCTCGCCGGCACCCTGCCCTTCCTCGCCATCGCCGAGGTGATCGAGGCGACCCTGGGGGAACTGCCGCCGGCGCCGGTGGTCGATGCGGAAACGCTGATTCATCGCGATTTAACCGCGCGAGACACCGCCCGCCGTATCATGCGACGGGCCTTCTGCTGATCCCACGCATGAGCCAATTGAGCCATATCGCCGGTTCCGCTTGGTGGCTGCTGGTCACCCTCGGCCTGCTGGTGACCTTCCACGAGTTCGGCCACTACTGGGTGGCGCGGCGCTGCGGCGTCAAGGTGCTGCGTTTCTCGGTCGGTTTCGGCCGCGCGCTGTGGTCGCGGCTGGGACGCGACGGCACCGAGTACGTGGTGGCGATGATCCCGCTGGGCGGTTACGTGAAGATGCTGGACGCGCGCGAGGGCGACGTGCCCGCCGCGGAGCGCACGCAGGAGTTCACCGGCAAGCCGGTCTGGCAGCGCATCGCCATCGTCGCCGCGGGGCCGCTGTTCAACCTGCTGTTCGCGGTGGCGGCGTTCTGGCTGATGTTCGTGGTCGGCAAGCCCGACTACCTGCCGCTGGTCGGCCGCGCCGAGGCGCTGGCCGCGCAGGCGGGCTTCCGGCCCGGCGACCGCGTCGAGGCCGTCGGCGACACGCCGGTCGCCAACTGGACCGATCTCGGCCTCGCCCTGGCCGACGCCGCCGCGGCGCGCCGCGCCGTGGCGGTGCGCGTGCAGGCGGCGGACGGCAGCGAGCGCGTGCGCACGCTCGCGCTGGACACGCTGCCCTCCGATCTGGACGAGCGCGCGCAGATCGCCCGCATCGGCCTGGTGCCGCAACAGATCCTGATCCCCGCCGTGATCGGTGCGGTCGAACCCGGCAGCGCCGCCGCGGCGGCCGGCCTGCGGCCGGGCGACCGCATCCTGCGCGTGGGCGGCCGCGCGCTGCAGGACTGGAGCGATCTCACCGACGCGATCCGCGCCGAGGCCGCGCCGGGCAAGCCGCTGGCGATCGAGATCGCGCGCGGCGCCGACCGCATCACCGTGCAGGCCATGCCGCGGCAGGAGAAGCAGGCGGACGGCAGCACCCGCTTCATGCTCGGCGTCGGCGCGCAGCCGGTCGACGCGCACTACGACACCGTGCTGCGGCGCGGGCCGCTCGCGGCGCTGCCGGCGGCGATCGGCGAAACCCGGGACCTGACCGGGCAGACGCTGGGCATGCTCGGCCGCATGCTCACCGGCCACGCCTCGCTGCAGAACCTGTCCGGCCCGATCACCATCGCCAAGTACGCCAACGCCTCGGCGCAGATGGGCCTGGCCTGGTTCCTCTACTTCCTCGGCATCATCTCGCTCAGCCTGGCGATCATGAACCTGCTGCCGATCCCGATCTTGGACGGCGGCCACCTGCTGTATTACCTTATCGAGCTTGTTAAGGGCAGTCCGGTAAGCGAACGGGTCGTGCAGGCGGGGCAGTACGTCGGCATGGCGCTGCTGGCGGCGCTGATGGGGCTGGCGTTCTACAACGACATCCTGCGCCTGGCCTCGTGATCCGCGGCCTTTCGTCGCGGCCTCGTGCCGCGTTCCTGCGCTCCACCCTCTGGATACGACGATGAAGCGAATCGCCGCCCTGATCATGCTTGCCTGTCTGGCCGCCAAGGCCCGCGCCGCCGGCTTCGAGCCGTTCGTCATCGCGGACATCCGCATCGACGGCCTGACCCGCATCTCGGGCGGCACGGTGTTCAGCTACCTGCCGGTGGAGAAGGGCGACACGCTGACGCCGCAGCGCGCCGAGGACGCCATCCGCGCGCTGTACAAGACCGGCTTCTTCAGCGACGTCGAGATGGAGCGCCAGGGCGACATCCTGGTGATCAAGGTCAAGGAGCGGCCGTCGATCTCGCGCCTGACCCTGCACGGCAACAAGGACATCAAGGAAGACGACCTGAAGAAGGGCCTGAAGGAGATCGGCCTGGCCGAGGGCGACACCTTCGACCGCATGTCGCTCGACCGCGTGCGCCAGGAACTGATCCGCCAGTACTACAACCGCGGCAAGTACAACGTCTCGATCGAGCCGCACGTGGTGCCGCTGGACCGCAACCGCGTCGCCATCGACATCGAGATCCGCGAGGGCAAGGCGGCGCGGATCAAGGCCATCAACATCGTCGGCAACCAGGCCTTCACCGACAAGCAGATCCGCGACGATTTCGAGTCCGACACCACCAACTGGACGTCGTGGTACTCGAAGGACGACCAGTACTCGCGCGAAAAGCTGTCCGGCGACCTGGAAAAGCTGGCCTCCTACTACCTCGACCGCGGCTACGCCGATTTCCAGATCGACTCGACCGAGGTCACGATCAGCCCCGACAAGCGCAACATGTACATCTCCGCCGGCATCAAGGAAGGCGAGGTGTACACGATCAGCGACGTCAAGCTGCTCGGCAAGCTGATCCTGCCGGAAGACGCGCTGCGCCGGCTGGTGCAGATCAAGCCGGGCGACACCTTCTCGCGCCGCAAGATCGAGCTGTCCACCGACGCGATCACCGCAGTGCTGTCCAACATCGGCTACGCCTTCGCCAAGGTCACGCCGGTGCCGAAGCTGGACAAGGAGAAGCGCACGGTCGACCTGACCCTCTACGTCGAACCCGGCCAGCGCGTCTACGTGCGCCGCATCAACTTCAAGGGCAACACGCGCACCGAGGACGAGGTGCTGCGTCGCGAGATGCGCCAGCTCGAGGGCGCGTGGTACTCGCAGGCGGCGATCAACCGCTCGAAGATCCGCCTGCAGCGCCTCGGCTACTTCAAGACCGTCGACATCGAGAACCAGCGCGTGCCCGGCACCGAGGACCAGGTCGACCTGAACGTCAAGGTCGAGGAGCAGGCCTCGGGCAGCCTGATGTTCGGCATCGGCTACTCGCAGGTTTCCGGCGCGATCATCAGCGTGTCGGTGTCCGAGAACAATTTCCTCGGCACCGGCGACAAGGTGTCCGCCACGGTCCAGCACAGCAGCTTCTACGACACCACGTCGCTGGGCTACTACAACCCGTACCTCACCGACAGCGGCATCGGCATCGGCTACAACCTGCGCTACAGCAAGCTGGACCAGGCCCAGGCCAACCTCGCCAACTACACCGAGAACACCGCCAGCGCCTCGAGCTACCTGTCGATCCCGGTCAGCGAGACCGACACGATCAACGTCGGCCTCGGCGTCAGCAAGACCAAGCTGAACGTCTTCCCCGGCCTGACGCCGCAGTCGTTCATCGACTACCTGATCGGCCTCAACCACCTGACCATCCACACCGGCAGCCTGACCGCCTCCTACGCGCACGACACGCGCAACAAGTACTTCTCGCCCACCCGCGGCGGCATCTATTCGGTGTCGACCGAGGTCGGCCTGCCGGGCTCGACCGTGCAGTACTACAAGGTGACGGGCCTGGCCGCGCACTACTTCCCGCTGCCGAAGAACTTCGTGTGGATGCTGTCCGGCACGCTCGGCTACGGCGACACCTACGGCCGCGACAGCAACCTGGCATTCCCGTTCTGGCAGAACTTCTACGCCGGCGGCGTCAACGACGTGCGCGGCTTCCGCGACAATACGCTGGGCCCGCGCGTGTGCGTCGGCGGCACCACCACCGTGCCCGTCAACGGCCGCTGCGCGAGCGGCAGCTTCCTCGACGCGCAGCCGGTCGGCGGCGCCTTCAAGGTGCTGGCGACCAGCGAGCTGTACCTGCCGCTGCCGTTCCTGAAGAACACCGATACCGCGCGCGTGTCCTGGTTCGTCGACGTCGGCAACGTCTACGCCAACTACAACGCCTTCAGCGCCAGCGAACTGCGCGCGTCCACCGGCCTGTCGCTGCAGTGGCAGGCCCCGGTCGGCCCGATCCGCATCAACCTGGCGTGGCCGGTGCGCGACAAGCCCGAGGACGCGCCGTTCATCGAGCGCCTGCAGTTCACCTTCGGCTCGCAGTTCTGAGACGGGCCCGCGGCCGGGCCGCGGGCGTGAGGCAGGGGAGCAGCATGAGCCAGCAGCGCACGCTTCGTCGTCGCCTGCCCGCGGTGCGCGCATGAGCGCCGCGGTGCGCCATCGCCTGGACGCGCTGGCCGCGCGCTTCGGCCTCGAACTGCGCGGCGACGGCGCGCGCGAGATCGCCGGCGTCGGCACCCTCGCCGAAGCCGGCCCCGCGCAGCTCGGCTTCCTCGCCAACCCGCGCTATGCGGCCCAGCTCGCCGCGACGCGCGCCGGCGCCGTGGTGCTGCGCGCCGAGCACGCCGCCCTGTGCCCGGTGCCGGCGCTGATCGCCGCCGACCCCTACGTCGCCTACGCGAAGATCGCCGCGCTGTTCGAGACGCTGCCCGCGGCGGCGCCGGGCGTGCACCCCAGCGCGGTGGTCGCCGCCGGCGCGCGCGTCGCGCCGACAGCCAGCGTCGGCCCGCTGTGCGTGATCGAGGACGGCGCGGCGATCGAGGACGGCGCCGTGCTCGGCCCGCATTGCGTGATCGGCCCGGACTGCACCGTCGGCGCGCAGTCGCGCCTGGTCGCGCGCGTCACGCTGGTTGCGCGCGTCACGCTGGGCAAGCGCGTGCTGGTGCATCCGGGCGCGGTGCTCGGCGCCGACGGCTTCGGCCTCGCCTTCGAGCGCGACCACTGGATCAAGGTGCCGCAGCTCGGCGGCGTGCGCATCGGCGACGACTGCGAGATCGGCGCCAACACCACCATCGACCGCGGCGCCCTGGACGACACCGTGCTGGAGGAGGACGTGCGCCTGGACAACCAGATCCAGATCGCGCACAACGTGAAGATCGGCGCGCACACCGCGCTGGCCGGCTGCGCCGCGGTGGCCGGCAGCGCGAAGATCGGCCGCCACTGCCTGATCGGCGGCGGCGCGGGCATCCTCGGCCATCTCGAAGTGGCGGATCGGGTTACGATCACCGCCATGAGCCTGGTCACCCATTCGATCCGCGAGCCCGGCGAGTACTCTTCGGGCACGCCCCTGGAACCGAACCGCCGTTGGCGGCGCAACGCGGCCCGCATCCGTCATCTCGACGAACTGGCACGCCGCGTCGCCGCACTGGAAAAGGACAAGCATGATGAATGACCGCGCCCCCGCCGCGCTGCCGCTCGACGTCGAAGGCATCCAGCGGCTGCTGCCGCACCGTTACCCGTTCCTGCTGGTCGACCGCGTGGTCGCCCTGGAGCCGAACGCACGCATCACCGCGCTGAAGAACGTCACCGTCAACGAGCCGTTCTTCCAGGGCCACTTTCCCGGCCATCCGGTGATGCCGGGCGTGCTGATCGTCGAGGCGCTGGCGCAGGCGTCCGGCCTGCTGGTGCAGCTCTCCGCCGGCCCCGACGGCAATCGCGACAATCCCCTGTTCTATCTGGTCAAGGTGGACAAGGCGCGCTTCAACGCGCCGGTGGTGCCGGGCGACCAGCTGCTGCTGGAGGTCGCGCTCAAGCGCATGATCCGCCGCATGGGCATCTTCGAGGCGCGCGCGCTGGTGGACGGCAAGGAAGTCGCCAGCTGCGAGCTGATGTGCGCGGAACGCGGCGACTGAGCGCGTCCGCCATGATCCATCCCACCGCGATCGTCGACCCTTCCGCGAAACTGGCCGCCGACGTCGAGGTCGGCGCGTACAGCATCATCGGCGCCGACGTCGAGATCGGCGCCGGCACGCGCATCGGCCCGCACGTCGTCGTGCAGGGACCGACGCGCATCGGCCGCAACAACCGCGTCTGGCAGTTCGCCTCGCTGGGCGCCGACCCGCAGGACAAGAAGTTCCGCGGCGAACGCACCGAACTGGTGATCGGCGACGGCAACACCATCCGCGAGTTCGTCACCCTGAACCGCGGCACCGGCGACGGCGGCGGCGTCACCCGCATCGGCGACGACAACTGGATCATGGCCTACGTGCACATCGCGCACGATTGCCAGGTCGGCAGCCACACCATCCTCGCCAACAACGCCACGCTGGCCGGCCACGTCGAGGTCGGCGACCACGTCATCCTCGGCGGCTTCACCGGCGTGCACCAGTTCTGCAAGATCGGCGCGCACGCCTTCAGCGCGATGTGCTCGGCGATCAACCGCGACGTGCCGCCGTTCGTCTACGCCGCCGGCCAGTTCGCCGTGCCGCGCGGCGTCAACAGCGAAGGCCTGAAGCGCCGCGGTTTCACGCCGGAGCGCATCGCCGCGATCAAGCGCGCCTACCGCACGCTGTACATGGCCGGCCTGCAACTGAACGAGGCGATCGCCGAGCTGGAGGCGCAGGCGCGGGACAGCGCCGACGTCGCCGAGATGCTTGCCTTCATCCGCAGCAGCGAGCGCTCGCTGGTGCGATGAGCGCGGGACTGGGGCAGGCTACGCCAGCGACCTGGCGGCGCAAGTGCCCGTATGCATGCCACGAGCCGGGCGGGTATCCATTGAAAACCGCACCCGCTCGGCCCTCATGCCCAGCCAACGGCGTCCGTTCGCGCTGAGCACGGCTTGCGTCGGCAAGCGAAGCCGAAGCGCAGGCGAGCCCTTCGACTGCGCCCCTGCGGGCCGTCGCTTATCCTGAGCTTGCCGAAGGACCGGCACCGGACGGTCACGGGGCCGCTGCGCATCCGGCCCACCCGGAAACTGCGGGATGGATTCCCGCCGTTGCAGGAAAGACTGCTCGTTCATAGACCCATAGACGATCCCGCCATGCCCCCGCAGTTCACGCGTGCCCGCCCCCAGCCCGCCCCAGAGCCCCGCCCTCCCGTCTTCGCCCTGATCGCGGGCGAGGCCTCCGGCGACCTGCTCGGCGCGGACCTGGTCGCGGCGCTGCGCCGCCGCCATCCGCAGGCGCGCTTCGTCGGCATCGGCGGACCGCGCATGGCCGCGCAAGGCTTCGAGGCCTGGCACGACATCGCCGCGCTGTCGGTGATGGGGCTGGCCGAGGTGCTGCGCCACCTGCCGCGCCTGCTGCGGCTGCGGCGCACGCTGGCGGCGCGCCTGCTGGCGCTGCGTCCGGACGTGACGATCGGCATCGACGCGCCGGACTTCAATCTCGGCCTGGAACGCCGTCTCAAGCAGGCCGGACTGCGCACGGTGCACTACGTCAGCCCGTCGGTGTGGGCCTGGCGCGAGCGGCGCGCGGCGAAGATCGGCGCCAGCGCCGACCGCGTGCTGTGCCTGTTTCCGATGGAGCCGGAGATCTACGCGCGCCACGGCGTCGACGCGCGCTTCGTCGGCCATCCGCTGGCCGACCGCTTTCCGCTGCACCCCGATCGCGCCGCCGCGCGCGCGGCGCTCGGCCTGCCCGCGGACGCGCCGGTGCTGGCCGTGCTGCCGGGCAGCCGGCCGGGCGAGATCGCGCGGCTGGCCGGCATCTTCCTCGACGCCGCGCGGCGCGTGGCCGCGGCCGTGCCCGGCCTGCGCGTCGTCATCCCCGCCGCCGATGCCGCCTGCCGCACGGCGATCGAACAGCGGATCGCCGCATCCCCGCCGTCTCCCGTCTCGCGTCTCTCGTCTCCCGTGCTCCTCGACGGCCGCGCCCACGAGACACTGGTCGCCGCGGACGCCGTGCTGCTCGCCTCCGGCACCGCCGCGCTGGAGGCGATGCTGGCCAAGCGGCCGATGGTGGCGGCCTACCGCATCGCCCCCGCGAGCTACCGGCTGGTGCGCGCGCTGCGCCTGCTGAAGACCGACGTGTACACGCTGCCCAACATCCTCGCCGGGCGGCGCGTCGTGCCGGAACTGATGCAGGACGCCTGCACGCCGGCCGCGCTGGCCGATGCCCTGCTCGGCCTGCTGCGCGACCCTGTGGCTGCCACCGCACAGATCGCCGAATTCGAGTGCCTGCACGGGCTGCTCAAGGCCGGCGCCGCCGACGGCGCGGCCGGCGCCGCCGCGGAGGCGGTGGACGAACTGCTGCGGCCCGCCGCCGCCTGAACGCCGCGCGACCGGCCTATTGACGCTGCCGGGACGCCGGCACAGCATCCGCGCCGGATGAACATGACAGTGCGGTTACCGGGGGAGTGGCGGCACGCGCAACGCTGGGCGACGGCGGGCGCCGTTTTCGTGTTCATCGCCGTGCTGGCCTTCGGGCCGCTGATCGAGCACTCGCTGCTGGAGCGCGCGTTCACCGCCGCACTCTACCTCGCGCTGGGGCTGCTGCTGGTCGCGCTGAGCGGCCGCTTCGCCTTCGGCCTGGCCGCCGCCGGCCTGCTGACGCTGGTGCTCGAGGTCGCCGCGCATCTCAAGTACAAGTACCTGACGACGCCGCTGCTGGCGCCGGACCTCGTCTACATGATCAACGCGGACACGCTGCGCACGATGTCGCGCTATCCGCTGCTGGTCGGCGCGGCCTCGGCGGCCGCGCTGTGCGTGCCGCTGCTGCTGTGGCTGGCGTGGCGCATGGAACGCGTGCCGCCGTTCGCGCACCGGCGCCGCCCGTGGCTGACGCGCGCGCTGCTCGCCGCGTTCGCGCTGCTCGCCGCCGGCGAGGCGATGAGCACCACCGGCCCGTTCGCCGAGGCGCATGCCAAGGGCATGTGGCTGGCGATGACCGATGCCAGCCTGATCACCGATTTCCTGATCTCGTTCCGCGCCACCAGCGTGCGCGCCCCGGCGTATCCGCCGCAGGCCGCCGACGCGTACGACTGGAAGCGCGGCGATGCCGACGCCGGGGCCGGCGCCGCCCTGCATCCGCGCCCGGACATCGTCGCGGTGCTGGAGGAGAGCACGTTCGATCCGCGCATCCTCGCCGCCTGCACGCTGCGCCTGTGCGACCGCCGCATGTTCCACTCCGACCGCCGCACGCTGGCGCACGGCCTGATGGTCGTGCACACCTGGGGCGGCGGCACCTGGACCAGCGAGTTCTCGTTCCTCACCGGCCTCTCGCACGAGGAGTTCGGCCCCGCCGGCCTGTACGCACCGTTCAACCTGGCGCCGCGCATCCGCTACACGCTGCCGCGCGTGCTGCGCGCCAACGGCTACCGCACGGTGGCGATCTACCCGACCGACGGCGACTTCCTCAACGGCCGCAACGCCTACGCCGAGTACGGCTTCGACGCGTTCTACGGCGGCGAGCAGGTCGGCCTGGGCTGGGAATCGACCGACGCCGACCTGCTGCGCGTGTTCGCGCGCGTGTACGCCGAGGAGAAGGCCAAAGCCAACGGCCAGCCGCTGTTCCTGTTCATGCTGACCCTGCACCAGCACGGCCCGCACATGACGCCGTACGCCAAGCTGCGCGCGCCCTACGACCGCCCGCTGTTCGCCGGCCGGATGGACGACTGGCAGAACCTCAACCTCGCCAACTACCTCGAGCGCCTGGACCAGTCCGACCGCGCGATGGCGCGCCTCGAGGACATGCTGCGCGCCAGCGGCAAGCCGGTGCTGCTGGTGCACTTCGGCGATCACCAGCCCTCCTTCGACGGCGCCATCAACGGCATCGCCAAGCGCCTGCCGTCCGGCATCGCCGATCCCAGCCGCGTCACCTACTACATGCTGAAAGGCTTCGCCACGCCGCTGCGGCGCTACGACTATCCGGTGCTCGACCTCGCCTATCTCGGCGGGCTGGTGCTGGACGCGGCGGAGCTGCACAAGGACGCCTTCTTCACCGCCAACGCGCTGCTGCGCGAGCGTTGCCGCGGCCGCTACCTCGACTGCGGCCAGCGCGCGTTGGCCGACTCCTACCGCGCCGACGTGTTCGGCCAACTGAAGGATCTCGACGAGTGAGCGGAAGCCTGGTCGCCGGCGTGGACGAAGCCGGCCGCGGGCCGCTGGCCGGGCCGGTCGCCGTCGCCGCGGTGATCCTCGATCCGGCGCGGCCGATCGACGGCCTGGCCGACTCCAAGCGCCTCAGCGAGACGCAGCGCGACGCGTTGTATCCGCTGATCGTCGAGCGTGCGCTGGCGTACGCGGTGGTGCTGGTCGAGGTCGCCGAGATCGACCGCCACAACATCTTCCGCGCCACCATGCGCGGCATGGCGCGCGCGGTCGCGCAGCTCGCGCGCGTGCCGCACGAGGTGCTGGTCGACGGCAACAAGGTTCCGGGCGACCTGCCCTGCCCGGCGCGCGCGATCGTCGACGGCGACGCGCTGGAGCCGGCGATCAGCGCGGCGTCGATCCTGGCCAAGGTCACCCGCGACCGCCACATGCGCGCGCTGGACGCGCGCCATCCCGGCTACGGCTTCGCCCGCCACAAGGGCTACGGCACGCCCGAGCACCTCGAGGCGCTGGCGCGGCTCGGCCCCTGTCCCGAACACCGCCGCAGCTTCGCGCCGGTGGCGGCGTTGCTGGCGCCCGGCCTGTTCGATACATGAACGGCCGCGTTTGCGCAACGTCACCTCCGCCGCCACGCCGGCGCCCGCGAAAGCATCTACAATGGCGGCAGGGACCGAGGCCCATCGCCGCAAGGCAGCGCCCACGGATCCGGACGCCGCCGCGGCACACGCGCAGGAGTCCGATCATGATCGCGCCCAGCCCGCCCTCCACTCCGAGCACGCCCCTTCTCGGCGACTTCAGCCGGCTCGATCTCGCCGATTGCGTCGCCCAATTGCGCGACATGCTGGCCGATCCCGACTGGCAGAGCGCCTGCCCCGAACCGGAGCGCCTGCGCCAGTTGATCGAGCGGCACGACGCCCAGGGCGAGCAGACGCCGCTGCCGCTGGACGTCGCCCTGCTCGCCGCCGCCTACGGCGACTTCTGCCGCTTCCGCCGCGAACTGGCGGCGAAACTGAACGCGCCCGACGAGCGCGCACTGCATCCCAGCCCGGAAGAATGGCTGCAGATGCGCCTACGCCAGTATCCGGGCGCGGCGGCCGCGGCGACCATGTACGCCGACTACCATCTCGGCGGCGACCGCTTCCGCGTGAGCTGAGCGCGCCGCCCGCGCTGTCAAGCTTGCCGGCCCCGGGCCTGCTGGCTAGGCTTGCCCTGCACATCCCTCCGCAGGCTCATGTCCGCCGGCTTCGTCCACCTCCATCTGCACAGCGAGTACTCGCTGGTGGATTCGACCATCCGCATCCCCGCGCTGGTCGAGGCCTGCGTGCGCGCCGGCATGCCCGCGGTGGCGCTGACCGACGAGAGCAACCTGTTCGCGCTGGTGAAGTTCTACAAGGCGGCGAGCGCGGCGGGGCTGAAACCGATCGTCGGCTGCGACCTGTGGCTGGCCGATGCCGCCGATGCGGCGCGGCCGCACCGCCTGACCGTGCTGTGCCGCGACCGCGCCGGTTATCTCAACCTGTCGCGGCTGATCTCGCGCGCCTGGCGCGAGGGCCAGCACGGCGGCCGCGCGCTGGTCGATCCGGCCTGGCTGGACGAGGCCGCGCCGGGACTGTTCGCCCTGGCCGGACGCGACAGCGCGATCGGCCGCGCGCTGCTCGCCGGGCAGGTCGAGGACGCGCACGCGCAGGCCGAGCGCCTGCGCGGGCTGTTCGATCAGCGCTTCTACCTCGAGCTGACCCGCACCCGCCATCGCGACGAGGACGTCTTCAACGCGCACGCGCTGGAACTGGCGTCGGCGCTGGATCTGCCGGCGCTGGCCAGCAACGACGTGCGCTTCCTCGAACGCGGCGACTTCGAGGCGCACGAAGCGCGCGTGTGCATCCACCAGGGCCGCGTGCTCGCCGACCCGCGCCGCCCGCGCGACTACACCGAAGAGCAGTACCTGAAGACGCCGCAGGAGATGGCCGAGCTGTTCGCCGACCTGCCGGAGGTGCTGGAGAACACCGTCGAACTGGCCAAGCGCTGCAACGTCGAGCTGAGCTTCGGCACCTACTACCTGCCGGCGTTTCCGGTGCCGCCCGAGCACACGCTGGACACCTACATCCGCGCACAGGCGCAGAGCGGCCTGGAAGCGCGCCTGGCCGCCCACCCGCCCGCGCCCGGCCACACGCGCGAGGACTACGCGCAGCGCCTCGCCACCGAGCTGGACGTCATCGTCAAGATGGGGTTCCCCGGCTACTTCCTGATCGTGGCGGACTTCATCAACTGGGCGAAGCAGAACGGCATCCCGGTCGGTCCCGGCCGCGGTTCCGGCGCCGGCTCGCTGGTCGCCTACGCGCTCGGCATCACCGACCTCGACCCGCTGCGCTTCGACCTGCTGTTCGAGCGTTTCCTCAATCCCGAACGCGTGTCGATGCCGGACTTCGACGTCGACTTCTGCATGGACCGCCGCGACGAGGTGATCGACTACGTCGCACGGAAATACGGCCGCGACCACGTCAGCCAGATCATCACCTACGGCACCATGGCGGCGAAGGCGGTGGTGCGCGACAGCGGCCGCGTGCTCGGCATGGGCTACAACCACGTCGACGGCGTGGCCAAGCTGATCCCCAACACGCTGGGCATCTCGCTGGACGAGGCGCTGAAGGAATCGCAGGAGCTGCGCCAGCGCTACGAGGGCGAGGACGACATCCGCGAGCTGATCGACCTGGCGCGCAAGCTCGAGGACCTCACGCGCAACGCCGGCAAGCACGCCGGCGGCGTGGTGATCGCGCCGGGGCCGCTGACCGACTACGCGCCGCTGTACAGCGAACCTGGCGGCGGCGGCGTGGTCACGCAGTTCGACAAGGACGACGTCGAGGCGGTCGGCCTGGTCAAGTTCGACTTCCTCGGCCTGCGCACGCTGACCATCATCGACTGGGCGGTGAAGGCGATCAACGCGCGGCGCGCGCGCGCCGGCGAGGCGCCGCTGGACATCGCGCAGCTGCCGCTCGACGACCCCGCCACCTACGCGCTGCTGAAACGCTGCGAGACCACCGCGGTGTTCCAGCTCGAATCGCGCGGCATGAAGGAGCTGGTGAAGAAGCTGCAGCCCGACGTGTTCGACGACATCGTCGCGCTGGTCGCGCTGTTCCGCCCCGGCCCGCTGCAGTCGGGCATGGTCGACGACTTCATCGACCGCAAGCACGGCCGCGCCGCGGTCGATTACCCGCACCCTGCGCTGGAACCGATCCTGCGCCCGACCTACGGCGTGATCGTCTACCAGGAACAGGTGATGCAGATCGCGCAGGTGCTGGCCGGCTATTCGCTGGGCGGCGCCGACCTGCTGCGCCGCGCGATGGGCAAGAAAAAGCCGGAGGAGATGGCCAAGCAGCGCGCCATCTTCGAGGCAGGCGCGGCGAAGAACGGCATCGATGCGCGGCTGGCGACCTCGATCTTCGACCTGATGGAGAAGTTCGCCGAGTACGGCTTCAACAAGTCGCACTCGGCCGCCTATGCGCTGGTCGCCTACCAGACCGCGTGGCTGAAGGCGCACTACCCCGCCGAGTTCATGGCCGCCACGCTGTCGGCGGACATGGACAACACCGACAAGGTGGTCAACTTCCTCGACGAGGCCAAGGCGATCGGCCTCGGCGTGCTGCCGCCGGACGTCAATGCCAGCGCCACCATGTTCGAGGCGCTGGACGCCAACATCATCCGCTACGGCCTCGGCGCGATCAAGGGCGTCGGCCGCGGCGCCTGCGAGGCGATCGTCCAGGAGCGCGCGGCGCACGGCCCGTACCGCGATCTGCTGGATTTCTGTCGCCGCGTCGATCCGGCCAAGCTCAACAAGCGCGTACTGGAGGCGCTGATCCTGTCCGGCGCGCTGGACGGCCTCGCGGCCAACCGCGCCACCCTGATGGCGCAGCTGCCGGAGGCGATGAAGGCCGCCGAGCAGCAGCTGCGCGACCGCGTCGCCGGCCAGCACGACATGTTCGGCGCGGCCAGCGCGGCGCCGACGCCGATCGAGCTGCCGACGGCCGCCGACTGGCCGCTGGAGCAGAAGCTCGCCGGCGAACGCGAGACGCTCGGCCACTACCTGTCCGGCCATCCCACCGACGCCTGGCGGGACGTGCTGGCGCAGCTCGCCACCTGCCCGCTCGGCGAGATCGAACAGCGCTACCAGCCACCGCGGCCGCGCCGCGACGACGGCGACGAAGGCAACCGCTTCCGCCGCGGCCCGGAAACGCCGTGGATCGTCGCCGGCCAGGTGGTCGCCGTGCGCAAGCGCGGCGACGCCATGGCCTTCGTGCAGATCGAGGACGGCAGCGGCCGCATCGAGGTCAGCTTCTTCCGCGAAGCCTGCCAGGAATACGGCCCGCTGCTGACCCGCGACGCCCTGCTGGTGATCGAGGGCGGGCTGTCGATCGACGAGTTCGCCGGCGGCTTCCAGTTGCGCGCACGCCGGGTGTGGTCGCTGGGCGAGGCCTGCGAACGCCACGCGCGGCTGCTGCGCGTGACCCTGAACGGGGTCGGCCCCGGCTTCGCCGAGACGCTCAAGCAGGCGCTGGCCGCCTACCGCGGCGGGCAGACCCCGCTGCGCCTGGCCTACGCCAACACCCGCGGCCGCGCCGAGCTGGAGCTGGGCGACGCCTGGCGCGTCCGCGCCCAGCCCGATCTGCTGCGCGCGCTGGCCGCCCTGCCCGGGGTGCTGGGCACCGAACTCAAGCTGGCCCGGCCCGCCGCGAGCTAGCCGGCCCCGGTCGCGCTATACTCGCGCCCTTTGTTGCGCGAACGGTCGCGAATGAACCCCAATTTCCTCGATTTCGAGCAGCCGATCGCCGAACTGGAAGCCAAGATCCAGGAGCTGCGGCACGCCAGCCACGGGCAGGCGTTCAACATCGAAGACGAGATCGGCCGGCTGAAGGAAAAACTGCAAGCCAAGACCGCCGAGATTTTCCGCGACCTGACGCCATGGCAGGTGACGCAGCTCTCGCGCCACCCGGCACGCCCCTACACCAACGACTACATCGCCGCGATCTGCGACGAGTTCCACGAGCTGGCCGGCGACCGCGCCTTCGCCGACGATGCCGCCATCGTCGGCGGCCTCGGCCGCATCGACGGCAAGCCGGTGATGATCATCGGCCACCAGAAGGGCCGCGACACCAAGACCAAGGTGCGCCGCAACTTCGGCATGCCTCGCCCCGAGGGCTACCGCAAGGCGCTGCGGCTGATGAAGCTGGCCGAGCGCTTCGGCCTGCCGGTGCTGACCTTCATCGACACCCCCGGCGCCTATCCCGGCGTCGGCGCCGAGGAGCGCGGCCAGAGCGAGGCGATCGCGCGCAACCTGCTGGAGATGGCCGAGCTGCGCGTGCCGGTGATCTGCACGGTGATCGGCGAGGGCGGCTCCGGCGGCGCGCTGGCGATCGGCGTCGGCGACCGCACGCTGATGCTGCAGTACGCCACCTACTCGGTGATCTCGCCGGAAGGGTGCGCCTCGATCCTGTGGAAGAGCGCGGAAAAGGCCCGCGACGCCGCCGAGGCGCTCGGCCTGACCGCGCCGCGCCTGAAGGAGCTCGGCCTGATCGACGAGATCGTGCCGGAGCCGCTGGGCGGCGCGCACCGCGACCCCGAGGCGATGGCCGCCACGCTGAAGTCGATCCTGCTCGGCACCCTGGCCGAGCTGGAGCCGATCCCCGTCGCCGACCTGCTCGAACGCCGCTACCAGCGCCTGCGCGGCTACGGAGCCTTCAGCGAAGGCTGAAGACCGCAGGCGCGGCGCCGCGATCGGGAACGCCGCCATGGTCGCAAGCCTGACCGCATGCCTGCAGCACGCACTCGCCGCCCGCGCGGCGGGGCCGCTGTGCGTCGGCTACAGCGGCGGCCCCGACTCCACCGCGCTGCTGCACGCGCTGGCCGCGCTGCCCGAGGCGCGCGCGCGCGGGTTGCGCGCGCTGCACGTCGATCACGGCCTGCACGCCGACAGCGCGCGCTGGGCCGCGCACTGCCGCGCGTTCGCCGCGGCGTTGCAGGTGCCGCTCGCCGTCGTGCGCGTCGAAGTGCCGCGCGGGCGCGGCGAAGGGCTGGAAGCGGCGGCGCGCGAGGCGCGCCATGCCGCGTTTGCCGCCGAGCTGCGCGAAGGCGAGACGCTGGTGCTGGCGCAGCACCGCGACGACCAGGCCGAGACGGTGCTGCTGAAACTGCTGCGCGGCGCCGGTCCGGAGGGCCTGGGCGGCATGCGCGGCGAACGCGCCTTCGCGCGCGGCCGGCTGTGGCGTCCGCTGCTGGCGCTGCCGCGCGCGGCGCTGGCCGGCTACGTGCGCGCGCACGCCCTGCCCTGCATCGAGGATCCGGCGAACGCCGACCCCGCGCTGGCGCGCAGCTTCCTGCGCCGCGAGATCCTGCCGCGCCTCGCGCAGCACTGGCCGCAGGCGCCGCAGGCGATCGCCCATGCGGCGGCGGCCTGCCGCGACGCCGCCGACTACCTGGTGCGGGAAGCCGCGACGGCGCGCGCGCGCCTGCAGGGTCTCGACCCGGCGACGCTGGACGCCGCCGGCTGGGCCGCGCTGCCGGCGGCGCTGCGCACGCCCGTGCTGGAAGGCTGGCTGCGCGAACTCGGCCTGCCCGCGCCCGCCCGCGCGCAGGCGGCCGAGCTGCTGCGCCAGATCGAAACCTGCGCCGCCGACCGCGTGCCGCGCATCGCCTGGCCGGGCGCGGAGCTGCGCCTGTGGCGCGGCCTGCTGTACGCGATGGCGCCGCTGCCGGAGGCGCCGCGCGACTGGCGCACGCCGTGGGACGGCGCGGCGCTGCAACTGCCCGCGCACGGCGGCGTGCTGACGCTCGAGGCCGAGGCGCCCGCGCCTCTGGACATGCCGCTCGAAGTGCGCGTCGGCGCGAGCGGCGTGCGCTTCAAGCCGGCCGGCGACCGCCACACGCGCGAGCTGCGCGATCTCTACCAGCAGGCCGGCGTGCCGCCCTGGCAGCGCGCGCGCTGCCCGCTGATCCACGCCGCCGACGGCACGCTGCTGGCGGTGGCCGACCTGTGGTGCAGCGAAGCCGGCGCGACGCTGTTCGAGCGCCTGGCCGCGCGGCCGCGCTGGATGCCGGGTTGCTGAACGCCGCACGCATCCCGGCGTTCAGCCGCGGTACGCTCGCCCTCGCCTAGCGTGGCCGCCGCAACGGTCGCCGCGCCAGCGGCCCGCCATCACCCCAAGGGGAGACCGCCATGACGATCCGTACGACCCCCCGCGCGCTCGCCGTCGCTCTGGCCCTCGCCTGCGCGCTGCCCCTCGCCGCCTCCGCCGATCCGCCGCCGTGGGCGCCGGCGCACGGCTATCGCGCCAAGCACCGCTACGTGTATTACCCCTCCGCCGAGGTGTACTACGCGCCCGACACGCGCATGTGGTTCTGGCTGAGCGGCGACGACTGGAGCTTCGGCGCCAGCCTGCCGCTGGACTACCAGCCCTACGTGCGCAGCGGCGGCGTCTCGCTGGAGCTGTACAGCGACCGTCCCTACGTCGATCACACCTACGTGGTCGAGCACTACGGCGGCCATCGCCCGGACTTCCGCGACCGCGACCGCGGCCGCAGCCGTGGCGACGACGACGACAGCCACGGTCACGGCAACGGCCGCGGCAAAGGCCGTCACGGCGGCGGCTGAGCGCCGGCGCCTTCGCGCGCCGTCGCCGCCCCGCACGGCGCGCGATTGATTCCCGCCGGGGGCTGCGCTAGCTTTGCGCGCCATGGCGAAGCCCGCACCCGCAGCCGAATCCCCGACGCCGATCGCGCAGTTCGAGCATTCGCTGGACGAACTCGAGCAACTGGTCGCGCGCATGGAAACGGGCGAACTCAGCCTGGACGAATCGCTGCAGTCGTTCGAGCGCGGCATCGCCCTGTACCGCAGTTGCCAGAATGCGCTGGAGCAGGCGGAACTGCGCGTGAAACTGCTGCTCGACCCGGACGCGCCCGCCGGCGCGACGCCGTTCGAGGCGCCCGACGCCTGAGCGCATCGCCGCGCGGCGCCGGCGCCGCTTCCCGTCACCCCGTCCGCGTCGACCGGCCGCCGCACGCCGCGGTCGAAACGGTCCGCGCACCGCACACCCGAGGTCCATCGTGGCAACCCGTCCCTCCGCGCCCGTCCCGTCGCTGCAGACGCTGATCGCACGCGCGGACGCCGCGCTGGCGCGCGTGCTGCCGCCGGAGGAGCAGCCGCCGGCCGAACTGCATCGCGCGATGCGCTACGCCGTGCTCGGCGGCGGCAAGCGGCTGCGGCCGCTGCTGGTGTACGCGGCCGGCGCCGCGCTCGGCGCGCCCGACGCGGCGCTGGACGCGCCGGCCTGCGCGGTCGAACTGATCCACGCCTACTCGCTGGTGCACGACGACCTGCCGGCGATGGACGACGACGACCTGCGCCGCGGCCGCCCCACCTGCCACATCGCCTTCGGCGAGGCGACGGCGATCCTCGCCGGCGACGCGCTGCAGGCGTTGGCCTTCGAACTGCTGGCGCGCGACGCCGCGCCCGGCGTCGACGCCGCGGCGCGCGTCGAGATGCTGCGCACGCTGGGCGCGGCCTGCGGCGCCGAGGGCATGGCCGGCGGCCAGGCGCTGGATCTCGCCGCCGTCGGCAAAACGCTGACGCTGGCCGAACTCGAACGCATGCACGCGTACAAGACCGGCGCGCTGATCCGCGCCTCGGTGCGCCTGGGCGCGCTGGCCGGCGGCGCCGATGCGGCCACGCTGGCGGCGCTGGACCGCTACGGCCATGCCGTCGGCCTGGCCTTCCAGGTGCAGGACGACATCCTCGACGTCGAGGGCGCCACCGAAGTGCTGGGCAAGACCGCCGGCAAGGACGCCGCCGCCGCCAAGCCGACGTTTCCCTCGATCCTCGGCATGGCGGCCTCGCGCCGCCGCCTCGCCGAACTCACCGAAGCCGCGCTGGACGCGCTGCGTCCGCTGGGCGCGCGCGCGGCGACGCTGGCCACACTGGCACGCTACGCCGCCGAACGCGCGCACTGACCGCCGCGCAAAAGAAAACGGCGGGCCGTGCCCGCCGTTTCCCGCCGCCGACCGCCGGCGACCTCAGTTGACCAGGCGCAGCGCGAACGGATAGCGGTAGTGTTCGCCGTTGTTGGCGCGGATCGCCGCGATCACCACCAGGATCAGCGCGGCGATGCCGACCAGCCACAGCAGCAGGAAGCCGATCAGGATCAGCATCAGCGCGAAGCAGGCCAGCACCGCGATCGCCACGGTGATCTGGAAGTTCAGCGCTTCCTTGCCCTGTTCGTCGACGAACGGCATCGTCTCCTTCTTCATCTGCCAGATGATCAGCGGCGCGATGATCGAGCCGAACGGAATGATGAACCCGATCAGCGCCGACAGATGCGCGAACATCGCCCACTGGCGTTCTTCCGCGCTCGGCATGGCGGACGCGGCCGGCGGCGTGGTGGCGGATTCCGGTGGCACACTCATGGTTCGCTTCCTCCCAAGCGCAACATGCGCCGCGTCACTGTCCGGGGGCGAACCCGCGCTGTCAAGCGCCCGCGGTCATTCCCCCGCCACCGTCATCCGCTCGACCAGGATCGAGCCGGTGAGGATGTGCGAACGCGGGTCGACGTCGCTGCCGACGGCGACGATGCCGGCGAACATGTCGCGCAGATTGGCGGCGATGGTGATCTCCTCCACCGGGTAGGCGATCGCGCCGTTCTCCACCCAGAAGCCGGCGGCGCCGCGCGAGTAGTCTCCGGTGACGATCGATACGCCCTGCCCCATCACCTCGGTGACGACGAGGCCGCTGCCCATGCGCTTCAGCAGCGCGGCGAAGTCGTCGCCGCCCGGCGCCACCACCAGGTTGTGGATGCCGCCGGCATTGGCGGTGGTCGTGAGGCCGAGCTTGCGCGCCGAATAGCTGCCCAGCACGTAGCGCTGCAGCACGCCGCCCAGCACCAGCGGCGATTCGCGCGTGGCCACGCCCTCGGCGTCGAACGCGGTGGAACCGTGGCCGCGCGGCAGGTGCGGGCGCTCGACGATGTCGACGAACGCCGGCAGCACCTGGCGGCCGGCGTGGTCGAGCAGGAAGCTGGCCTTGCGATACAGCGCGCCGCCGCTGACCGCATGCACCAGATGCCCGATCAGCGAACGCGCCACCTCGGGCACGAACAGCACCGGGCACTGGCGCGTCGACAGCTTGCGCGCACCCAGCCGCGCCACCGTGCGCTCGGCGGCCTTGCGGCCGAGTTCGGCGGCGGGCATGAAATCCGCCGCCGCGCGCACGCTGTCGTACCAGTAGTCGCGCTGCATGCCGGCGTCGTCCTCGGCGATCAGCGCGCACGACAGCATGTGCCGCGTGCCGCGCTCACGGCCGACGAAGCCGTGCGAGTTGGCGTACACCGCCAGCGTCTCGCCGGCCTGCACCGCCGCGCCTTCGGAATTGCTGATGCGCGGGACGGCGCGGCCGGCATCCTCGATCTCGACGCCCAGCGCGATCGCGCGCTCGACGTCGATGTCCCACGGATGCCAGAGGTCGAGCTCGGGGAATTCGCGCGCCATCAGCGCCGCGTCGGCGAGACCGGCCGCCGGATCCTCCTCGGTGTAACGCGCGATCGCGCAGGCCTGGCGGATGCTGGCCTCGATCGAGTCGGGCTGCAGGTCGGCGGTGCTGGCCGAGCCCTTGCGACGGCCGAAGTAGACGGTGATGCCGAAGCCGCGGTCGCGCGTGCGCTCGACCGTCTCCACCTCGCCCAATCGCACGCTGACGTTCAAGCCGGTGTCGATGCTGGCCGCGACCTCGGCCTGCGAGGCGCCCGCGGCGCGGCAGCGCCGGATCACGTCCTCGGCGAGTTCGGCGAGCCGGTCCAGTTCGTCAAGGCTGCGGTCGGGTGCGATCGGTCGGGTGTTCACGCGTGTGTCCAGGTGGGGTTGGCGTTGCGGGATGAGGGCGTCAAAAGTCGAAGGTCGAAAGTCGAAAGTCGAAGGTCGAAGGTCGAACCGGTCGAGCGCGGGGTGCCGCAACCGTTCGTCCCGAGCGCATAACCGCGGGACCGAAGTCGAAAGATGCTCGCGCCGCCCTTCGACTCCGCTTCGCTACGCTCGGGGCGAACCCGGATCCAAGCGCTGCACATCGCACCGGCATACCCCGCTTGCCCGCCTCCCGTCTCCCATCTCCCGTCCTTCGACGTTTGACGTTTGACCTCCGCCCCACGACCACCGACGATTAAGCCATGCGCCCGCATCCGCCGCACCACGCCACGCCCGAGGCCGACGACCTCGCTCCCAGCCGCAGCCAGCGGCGCCGCGACGCGCTGGCCGTGCTCGAGCTGGCGGAAGCGCTGGTGGCGCTGCCGCCGGCCCGCCTCGATGCGTTCGGCCTGCCCGAGGACGTGCGCGCCGAGATCGACAACGTGCGCCGCATCACCGCGCACGTGGCGCGCAAGCGGCAGCTCGCCTACCTGGCCAAGCTGATGCGCCGCCACGGCGAGGAGGCCTTCGCCGAAGCGCGCGCCGGCCTCAGCCACGACCGCGACCACCAGCGCCGCGAAACCGCCACCTTGCACCGTTTCGAGGCGTTGCGCGAGCGACTGCTCGGCGAGGGCGACGCGGCGCTGACCGAACTGCTCGCCCGCCACCCGCACGCCGACCGCCAGCACCTGCGCGCGCTGATCCGCCAGGCGCGCGCCGAGCGCGAGCAGAACAAGCCGCTGCACGCCTACCGCGAACTGTTCCGCGCGCTGCGCGAACTGTCCTCGGACGCGGATTGACGCGGATCGCCGCGGAGGCTTGCGCTCCCTCCGCGTTCATCCGCGCAAACCCGTGGCAAACAAAATGCCTTTCCGCGCACTCACGCGGCGGTGCCGCCGACGGTCATGCCATCGACGCGCAGGGTCGGCTGGCCGACGCCCACCGGCACGCTCTGCCCGTCCTTGCCGCACACGCCCACGCCCTCGTCCAGCTTGAGGTCGTTGCCGACCATGCTGACGCGGGTCAGCACGTCCGGGCCGGAGCCGATCAGGGTCGCGCCCTTCACCGGCCGCGTCACCTTGCCGTCCTCGATCAGGTAGGCCTCGCTGGCCGAGAACACGAACTTGCCGTTGGTGATGTCGACCTGGCCGCCGCCGAAGTTGACCGCGTACAGGCCGCGCTTGACCGAGCGCACGATCTCCTCGGGATCGCTCGCGCCGGCGCGCATGTAGGTGTTGGTCATGCGCGGCATCGGCAGGTGCGCGAACGACTCGCGGCGGCCGTTGCCGGTGGGCTTCATGCCCATCAGGCGCGCGTTCATGGTGTCCTGCATGTAGCCGGCCAGCACGCCGTTCTCGATCAGCGTGGTGCACTCGGTGGGCGTGCCCTCGTCGTCGACGCTGAGCGAGCCGCGCCGGCCCGGCAGCGTGCCGTCGTCGACCACGGTGACGAGGTCGGAGGCGACGCGCTGGCCCATGCGGCCGGCGAACGCAGACGTGCCCTTGCGGTTGAAGTCGCCCTCCAGGCCGTGGCCGATCGCCTCGTGCAGCAGCACGCCGGGCCAGCCGGGGCCGAGCACCACGGTCATGGTGCCGGCGGGGGCGTCGACCGCCTCCAGGTTGACCAGCGCCTGGCGCACGGCCTCGCGCGCCCACGCCTGCGGCTTGCCGTTGGCCAGCAGCTCGCGGTAGTCGAAGCGCCCGCCGCCGCCGACGTGGGCCTGCTCGCGGCGGCCGTTCTGCTCGACGATCACCTGCACGTTGAAGCGCACCAGCGGGCGCACGTCGGCGGCGAGGTGGCCGTCGGAAGCGGCGACCAGCACCGTGTCCAGCGCCGCGGCCAGGCTGACCACCACCTGGGCGACGCGCGGATCCAGCGCGCGGCAATAGGCGTCGATCTCGCGCAGCAGGGCGATCTTGGCGGCGTTGTCCAGGCTCTCCACCGGGTCGACCGGCGGATACAGCGCGCGGGCGCCGCGCAAGGCCAGCGGCCGGCCGGCGCCGTTGCCGCCGTGGGCGATGGCGCGCGCGGCGCGCGCGGCCTCGACCAGCTGCGGCAGCACGATCTCGTCGGAATAAGCGAAGCCGGTGCGCTCGCCGGCGATGGCGCGCACGCCGACGCCCTGCTCGATCGAGTGGTGGCCTTCCTTGACGATGCCGTCCTCCAGCACCCACGACTCCGAGCGCGAGTGCTGGAAATAGAGGTCGGCCGCGTCGATCGACGGCCCCATCAGCTGCGCGAACACGCGCTCGAGGTCGCCGGCGGCAAGCCCGCCCGGGCGCAGCAGCCGCTGCTCGGCCAGCGCAATCAAACCGTCCATCTTGGGGGGTGTCTCGTGCGACCCGTGCATGGATCGCGATATGGGGATGCCACCCTACGGGCTAAACCCCGGGCCGGCAAGCGCGGGCCGCCCCGTCAGGGCACGTTCTTGTTTACGCTCGGCTTTTCTTCCGGCTTCACCTCGGCGCCCTTGGCCACCAGGGTGATCTGCGGTTTCTCCCAACTGCCGCCGATGTGATAACGCGCGGCCGCCGCCTTGTTGAGGCCCTTGCCCAGCAGGCCCTGCACCGCCAGACCCGCGGCGGCGCCGACCGGTCCGCCGGCGATCGCGCCCACCACCGGCAACGTGCCGCCGACGTGCGGGATCACCACCACGGTCTGGTCGTAGTCCCTGGCCTTGAGGCCGGTGCGGCCGCTGACGGTGATGTCGGCGGCCGGGCCCTTGATCTGCAGGCCCTGCGTCCAGGCGCTGCCGTCCTTGAACGTCACCTCGCCGTCGATGGTGTTGAAGCTGAAGCCCTGGCGGAAGATGTCGCCGAAGTCGAGCGTCAGGCGGCGCGGCAGCTCGCGGACCGAGAACAGGCCGAACAGGCGGCCGACGCCGGGGCTGACCTCGGGGATGCGGCCGTTCTTGACGGCGATCTTCAGCACGCCGTCCAGCCGCGCCAGGTCGAACGCGGTCGGCGCGCCCGGCCAGCCGGCGACGATGTGCGCCTGCGTCTCGCCGCCGCTGAACACGCCGGCGTAGCCGAAGGCGTCCAGCATCTTGCCGAGGTCGTCGGCGTAGAAGTCGAGGGTGAAACCGGAGCGGCTGGCGGCGGCGTTGCCGACCCAGTCGCCGCTGGCGCGCAACTGCACGCTGGGCGAGCGCGTGTCGAGCTGCTCGACGTGCATGCCGGCGGCGGTGGGATAGCTCTCGAAGCGCGCCTCGCCGAGGTTCGAC
>NZ_DF970210.1 GCF_000953855.2 Mizugakiibacter sediminis | reverse complement strand
GGGCGGCGCGGCGGGGGCGCCGGGCGCCGGCAGCACGCGCAGCGTGTGCGCCGCAATGCGCGCCAGCGCGGCGCGGTCGTGCTGCGTGTCCCACCACTGCACGGTGATCGCCGGCAGGGCGAGCGTGCCGGCGCGCGTCGGCACGATCGCGAACTTGCGCACGCGCGTGCCGACCAGCCAGCGGCCGTCGCCGCGCGTGCCGTCCTGCGGCTTGTCCGGGTAGACCTCGGCGCCGTCCAGCGTCGGCAGGGTCAGCGCCGGCAGCGCCTCGAACGGCAGGCCGGTGGCCTTCAGCGTCAGCGTCAGCGTCAGCGGCTCGCCGGCACGCAATTGGCCGTCCGCCGGCCAGCCTTCGGCGTCGAGGCTGAGCGATTGCGCCGGCAGCCACGGCCGCGGCGCGCCGGCGGGCGGCGGACGCACGTCGATCTCGAGCGCCTGCGAGCGCGCCGCCACCGGCTGGCTGTCGGCGAAGAAGGCGCCGTTGTCCAGCGCCAGCGCGCGGCCGCGGAAACCGATGCCCGGAATGGTCACGGCCCCGGCCTCGCGCGGCAGCAGCGCGTAGCGGCGCTCGACCACGTGGTAGACGCGTCCCGCGCGTTCGGCGGTGTAGTGCAGGTCGTCGCCGAGGCGGCGCACGTCGATGCCGTCGGCCTGCGGCTCGTCG
>NZ_DF970209.1:4202-59918 GCF_000953855.2 Mizugakiibacter sediminis | reverse complement strand
CCGCGCTGGCACGCGTGGCGCATGCGCCGCCGGCGGCCGCGCCCGCGCCGGCTCCCATCGCCGCCGCCACGACGGCGCTCCCGCCGGCGCCACGGGTCGAAGCGCCGGCGGCGGACCTGCCCGCGGCCTCCGCGACGACTCCGCCCGCCGAAGCCGCGCTCGGCGCCGAGACCATGGACGCCCTGCTGCGCGAGGGCAACGCCCTGCTGGCCAAGGGCAAGCTGGTCGCGCCGCTCGGCGCCAACGCCGCCGAACGCTTCCTCGCCGTGCTGCGCGCCTATCCCGGCAATGCCGAGGCGCAGGCCGGCCTGCTCGGCGTGATCGACGCGCTCGGCAAGCGCATCGTGCAACTGGTGCAGGACGGCGAAGGCGGCGCCGCCGGCGAGCTGTACGAACAGGCGCAGCGCCTGGCCGACCAGGGTCGCCTGCGCGGCAAGCCGGGCTGGCACGCGTTCGAGGCCGGTGTCGGCGACGCCGCCACCGCCGCGGTGAACGACGCCGTGCGCGCGCTCGACCGCGACCGCCTCGACGACCTGGCGCCGCTGGTCGCGGCGATGCGCGGCAAGCCCGGCGCGCCGGCCCAGGCCGAGGGCCTCGCCGAGCTGATCGCGCGCGTGCCCAAGCCCGGCACGGTGTTCGCCGACGCCGGCGGGCCGGCGATGGTGTTCGTGCCGGCGGCCTGGGACGGCGACCGCATCGACCACGCCTACGCGATCGGCCGCACCGAGGTCACGCGCGGCCAGTACGCCGCGTTCGTGCGCGCCACCGGCCACGCCGCCGGCAGCTGCGTGGAACCGCTCAACCCGTTCTCGCGCCTGCGCCGTTACGCCTGGGACGACCCCGGTTTCGCGCAGACCAACGATCATCCCGCGGTGTGCGTGAGCTGGCGCGACGCGCTCGCCTACACGCGCTGGCTGAGCCAGCGCACCGGCCAGCGCTACCGCCTGCCCACCGAACGCGAGTGGCTGCACGTCGCCCGCGGCGTCGGCAGCGGCAACCCCTGCATGCTGGGCGACGTCGCCGACGCCAGCCGCGAGGGCCGCCGCGGCGACCACTTCGCCTGCGGCGACGGCTTCCCGCACACCGCCCCCGTCGCGCACTTCGCCGCCTCCGACCTCGGCGTGTACGACCTGCTCGGCAACGCCAGCGAGTGGACCGCCGACTGCGCGCGCGGCAGCGCGCTGCGCCGCCTGTTCGAGGACGACACGCGTTGCGTGGGCCGCTGGTACCGCGGGCTGTCCTGGCGCGACGGCAACGGCGACGGCAACCTGCAGCACCGCGGCGACGCCGCGCCGGACATGGGCTACACCACGGTCGGCTTCCGCGTGCTGCGCGAGGTCGACGCCGATCACCTGCCGCCGCCCCCCGCCGCGCCATGAACCTGCGTTCGCTGCGCATCCAGCGCTATCTGATCACCGGCCTGCTCACCTTCATTCCGCTGTGGGTGACCTGGCTGGTGTTCAAGTTCATCTTCGGTCTGCTCGCCGGCGTCGGCGCGCCGCTGGTCGCCGCACTGCTGAACGTCGCCTCGCCGCCGCTGCGCGAGGCGCTGGGCCACAGCTGGCTGCTGCCGCTGCTGGCGCTGGTCGCCACGCTGCTGTTCCTGTACGCGCTGGGCTTCCTGTCCTCGCGCGTGTTCGGCAAGCGCATCCTCGCCGGCCTCGACCGCGTGATGGAGCGCATCCCGATGGTGCACACCATCTACGGCGGCGCGAAGAAGCTGATGAGCGTGCTGAGCACCAAACCGTCGGGCACGCAGCGCGTGGTGCTGCTGGATTTCCCCGCGGCGCCGCTGAAGGCGGTCGGTTTCGTCACCCGCACCTTCCGCGACGAGCAGGGCCGCGAGATGGCCGCCGTCTACGTGCCGACCACGCCCAACCCCACCGGCGGCTATCTGGAAGTGGTGCCCACCGAGCAATTGACGGCGACCGCCTGGAGCGTCGACCAGGCGATGGCCTTCATCCTGTCCGCGGGCGCGGTGGTGCCCGAGAACGTGCCGGCGCCGGCCGGGCGCGGCGCCGGCTGACGCTCCCCGGGGCGATTCCGCACGCGAACCGCGCGGACCGTGTCCTCCGGCACAGTCGCCGGCCCGCCGCAGCCGCTACAGTGCCGCTGCCTCTTCTCGGGCAACGCACCTCTCAAGGCCGGTTCCGCCGGCCTTTTTCTTTCGTGGAGGCCCCATGCGCGCACCCGTGCTGCTGTCCTGGCTGATCCTCGCGCCCGCGCTCGCCGCCGCCGCCGACCGCGCCGACTGGACCACGCCCGCCGAGGCCGCGCATTACCGCAGCACGCCGGACGGCGCGGCGACGCGCGCCTACCTGCAGCGCCTGGCCGAGGCCGCGCCGGCCACGCTGCGCCTGGTGCGGTTCGGCACCACGCCGCAGGGCCGGCCGCTGGAAGCCGTGGTCGCCTCCGCCGACGGCAGCTTCACCCCGGAAGCCGCGCGCGCCAGGGGCAAGGCGGTGGTGCTGGTGCAGGCCGGCATCCATGCCGGCGAGATCGAGGGCAAGGACGCCGGCCTCGCCCTGCTGCGCGACCTCGCGGTCCGGCACGCGTACCCGCACCTGCTCGACCGCGTGGTACTGCTGTACATCCCGGTGTTCAACGTCGACGGCCACGCGCGCACCAGCCCGTACAACCGCATCAACCAGAACGGCCCCGAGGCGATGGGCTTCCGCGCCACCGCGCAGAACCTCAACCTCAACCGCGACTACGTCAAGGCCGACGCGCCGGAGATGCGCGCGTGGCTTTCGCTGTGGAACGCCTGGCTGCCGGACCTGCTGATCGACGTGCACACCACCGACGGCGCCGACTACCGCTACGACCTGACCTGGTACACCGAAGACCCGCACAAGCTCGATCCCGCCGTCGATGCCTGGCAGCGCGCCGCGCTGGACGCCGTGCTGCCGCGCTTCGAGCGCCGCGGCCACCTCGCCTCGCCCTACCTCGAGCTGAAGGACGGCCGCGACATCACCAAAGGCATCGTCAACTTCGGCTCCGGCCCGCGTTTCTCCACCGGCTACGCCGCGCTGCAGAACCGCCCCGCGCTGCTGATCGAGACGCACATGCTGAAGGACTACGCGACGCGCGTGCGCGCCAGCTACGACATGGTCGAACTGATGCTGGAGCGCGTCGCCGCCGACCCCGCGGCGCTGCGCCAAGCGGTCACGCGCGCCGACGCCGCCACGATCGCACGCGCCGCAAAACCCGATGCGCGCGTGCCGCTGACCTTCGAACTCGCCGAACCGCCGACCACGATCACGCTGAAAGGCTATGCGTTCACGCAGCAGCGCAGCGCGATCTCCGGCGACCTGTGGGTGCGCTACGACCCCAGGCGCCCCAGGACCTACACCGTGCCGTGGTGGCGCGACCTCGCGCCGGCGATCGGCGCGACGCCGCCCGCGGCCTACCTGATTCCCGCGGAGTGGACCGCCGCGATCGAACGCCTCGACGCGCACGGCATCCGCTACGAACGCCTGGCGAAGCCGCTGACGCTGGACGCCGACGCCTACCGCCTGACGCATCCGCAGTGGGCGACGCAGCCGTTCGAGGGCCACCTGATGCTGGAGCGTTTCGACCTCGCGCCCGAGCGCACCACGGCGACGCTGGCGCCCGGCGCGGTGCTGGTGCCGCTGGACCAGCGCGCCGCCAACGTCGCCGTCGAACTGCTGGAACCGCAGGCGCCGGACTCGCTGCTGGCCTGGGGCTGTTTCGACGCCATCTTCCAGCAGCACGAATACGCCGAACCGCGCGTCGCGGAAGCGCTCGCCCGCGAGATGCTGGCGCAGGACCCGGCGTTGCGCGCCGAATTCGAGGCGAAGCTGCGCGACGATGCCGCTTTCGCCGGCAATCCGGCCGCGCGTCTCGCCTGGTTCTACGACCGCTCGCCGTGGAAGGCCGCGCAGCGCGTCGGCCTGTACCCGGTGCTGCGCCTCGACGCCGCCGCGCTGGCGAAGGCGCGCGCGGCGGAGTGACGGCGGAACCGGCGTCAGCGGTTCCACCCTACGCAGGGCGGAAGCCGCGACGCGGCTTCTCGGGACGCTCAGCGCAGCGCCAGGAAGTCGGCACTGCAAACGAAGCGCACGGCGTCGAGGCGCGGGCGCGCCTTGGTCATGGCCTCGCGCAGCGCCTGCAATTCGTGCTCGACGGCCTGCACTTCGTCGGCGCGCACGGCGGGGTTGACGCGCTGCAGCGCCCGCAGGCGTTCGTGCTCGGCGCCGAGCGCGCGCGCGGCCTCGGCCGTGGCGCGGGCGATCTCGACGGCCGCGCGTTCGCGCGCCTCGCGCTCGCCGCGCTCCAGCATGGGCGGCACCAGCTTGGCGAGGTACTTGCGGTAGCGTGGCACGTCCACCGGCCGGTCGCCGGCGCGGCGCAACGCGCTCGGGCTGGGCGCGAAGTCCGTGCGCACGGCGAGGCGGGTGTCGACGGCGATGCGCAGCGGCAGCGGCGGCAGGAAGCGCTCGACGCCGAGCCGGCGGTCGGCCACGCATTCCAGCACGAACACGCATTCGAGCACGGCGCTGCGCGGCGGCAGCGCGTCGTCGACCAGGAACGCAGCGTTGCCCTGCTCGCCTTCCAGCAGCAGGTCGAGCGCGCCGGCGACCATCGGATGATCCAGGCGCAGCAGCGGCAGGTCCTCGCGCGCCAGCGCCACGGCGCGCTCGAAGGTGGCCTGGCGCGGGCCGTCCTTCAGGCCGGGGAACGCGTCGGTGGCGACGTACTCGGGATCAAGCAGCACGGTGCGCCCACCCAGATCCTCGGCATGCACGCCGAACTGCTCGAACAGCTCGCCGATGAAGGCGTCGCGCGCGAGGTCGGCATCGTCGGCGGCGAGCGCGTGGCGCAGCGTCTCCGCGCGCGCCTCGCGCGCGGCGGCCAGCTCCAGCAGGCGGTCGCGGCCCTGGTGCACCAGCGCGGACAGCTCGGCGTGCGCGGCGGCGGTCTCGGCGATCAACACCTCGAGCTCCTGGTCGGGCGTGTCGCCGCCGTGCGCATGCGCCGCTGCCAGTTCGGCCACCGTGGCGCCGAAACGGCGCAGCAGCTCGCGGCCGTCGGCCGGGCTGTCGCGGAACACGCCTACGCCTTCGTCGAACCAGCGCAGCAGCGCATGCTGCGCGGTGCCGGCGAACACCGCGGCGTGGATCACGATGTCGCGGCGCTGGCCGATGCGGTCGAGGCGGCCGATGCGCTGCTCCAGCAGGTCGGGATCGAGCGGCAGATCCCACAGGATCAGCCGGTGCGCGAACTGGAAGTTGCGGCCCTCCGAGCCGATCTCGGAGCACAGCAGCAGGCGCGCGCCGTCGGCTTCGGCGAAAAACGCGGCGTTGCGGTCGCGCTGCACGATGCCGAGGCCCTCGTGGAAGCGCGCCAGCTTGACGCCGCTGCGCGTGCGCAGCGCCTCCTCCAGCGCCAGCACCTTGGCCTGGCTGCGGCAGATCAGCAGGAACTTGTCCTGCGGATGCGCGTCCAGCAGCGCCGTCAGCCAGGGCAGGCGCGGATCGCGCGCGTAGTCGTGGTCGAGCGCCGGCGTGGGCTGCTGGATGTCGGCGTGGAATTCGGCGAGCAACTGCTGGCGTTCGTCCTCGCTGAGCGCGCCGCCGTCCAGCACGTCGAGCGCGGGCACGCGCCGCGGGAAGCCGCCGACCACCGCGCGACGGTTGCGGAACATCACGCGGCCGGTGCCGTGGCGGTCGATCAATGCGTCGATCAGCGCCTCGCCGCTGCCGGTCGCCTGCGGATAGGCGGCCAGCGTCTCGAGCAGCGGCGCGTCGCCGGCGAAGCGCTCGGCCAGCGTGGCGCGCTCGTCCGCGTCCAGCGGCGCGCCGGCGCCGAGCTTCTCGGCGATGCGCGACAGCGTGAGATAGCCGTCGGCCTCGGCGAGATAGGCGTCGAGATCGCGGTAACGCGCCGGATCGAGCAGGCGCAGGCGCGCGAAGTGGCCGCTGCGGCCGAGCTGTTCCGGCGTGGCGGTCAGCAGCACCACGCCGGGCGTAGCCGCGGCAAGGCGCTCGACCAGCGCGTACGGCGCGCTGGCGGCCTGCGGCGTCCAGGCGAGGTGGTGCGCCTCGTCGACCACCAGGAGGTCCCAGCGCGCATCCAGCAACTGCTCCGCGCGCCGCGGCGAGGCTTCGAGGAAGGCGAAGTCGGCGATCACCAGCTGCTCGTCCTCGAACGGATTGCGGCCGGAGTCGTTGACCTCGATCGCCTCGCAGCGCTCCTCGTCGAAGATGGCGAACTGCAGGTTGAAGCGGCGCAGCAGCTCGACGAACCACTGCGTGACCAGGGTCGGCGGCAGCAGCACCAGCACGCGCCCGGCGCGGCCGGTGGCGATCAGGCGCGCGATCAGCAGGCCGGCCTCGATGGTCTTGCCGAGCCCCACCTCGTCGGCCAGCAGCACGCGCGGAGGACGCCGCGAGGCGGCCACCTCGACCACGCGCAACTGGTGCGGGATCAGGTCGATGCGCGCGCTGCCCAGCCCCCAGGCCGGCGAGCGCTGCGCCTCGGCGCGGCGCGCCAGCGCCTGCACGCGGAAATCGAACTGGTCGGGACGGTCGACGCGGCCGGAGATCAGGCGGTCGTCGGCCTGCGACACCGCCTGCTCGTCGTCGAGCTGGCCCTCGGCCAGCTCGCGGCCCTCGCCGGTGTAGACCAGCAGGCCGTCGCGCATCTCCACGCGCTCGACGAGGAACGACAGCCCCTTGCCGGCGACGCGCTGGCCGACGCGGAACTCGGCGCGCACCAGCGGCGCGTTCTGCGCGGCGTACTGGCGCAGCACGCCGGACTTGGCGAACAGCACCTGCACGCCGCGGCCCTCGACGCGCAGCACGGTGCCGAGGCCAAGCTCGGGTTCAGCGTTGGAGATCCATCGTTGACCAGGGACGAAGTTCATCGAGCGCGGCGAAAGAGGCGGGTCGCGGATTATCCGCCGGCCGGCAAAGGCGCGCAAAGCGGGCAAGCGACGTGCGCGTATGTCAGGCTTGGTCCCGCGAACCACGGGAGACGAAGCCGCCATGCCGGGCTTCAGGCACAAGACGCTGACGCTGCTTCTGGCCGCGACGGTGTCGATGAACGCCGGCGCGGCACCGGCCGATGATCCGGCGCAGGCGCTCGCCGCGCGCGCCTGCGGCGCCCTCGACGCGCGCGTCGACGCGGTGCCGGGCCGCGGCCCGCTGCTGCTGCGCAGCTACGACGACGAAGCCGGCCGGGGGCCGTCGCGCGAACCGGCGCTGGCCGCCGCCGCGTTCACCTACGACAACGCGCTGGCGACGATCGCCCTGGTCGCCTGCGGACGGCCGGCGCAAGCCGAACGCATCGGCGCCGCGCTCGCCGCCGCCGCGCGCAGCGACTCGCGGTTGCGCAACGCCTACCGCGCCGGCGCGGTCGAAGGCGCGCCGCTGCCGAACGGCTGGTGGGACGCGGCGCAGCGGCGTTGGCTGGAAGACGGCTACCAGATGGGCACCGCCACCGGCAACGTCGCCTGGACCATGCTGGCACTGCTGACCCTGGCCGAGCACGACGGCGACGCGCGCTGGATCGACGCCGCGCGCCGGCTGGGCGCGTGGGTGGTCGCCAACGCGCGCAGCGCGACCGGCGCCGGCGGTTTCGGCGGCGGCGTCTACGGTTTCGACGACCATCCGCAGGCGCTCACCTGGAAGGCGACCGAACACAACCTCGACCTCGCCGCCGCCTTCGCCCGGCTGGCGCGGCGCGATCCCGCCGGCCCTTGGGGCGCGCAGGCGCGCGCGGCGCGCGCCTTCGTCGACGCGCAGTGGGACGCCGCCAGCGGCCACTTCCTCACCGGCACCGCGCCCGACGGCGTCACGCCCAATCGTTCGACGTCCGCGCTGGACGCGCAGTTCTGGGCGCTGCTGCTGCCGGATGCGCCGCCGGCGTGGCGGCGCGCGCTGGCCTACGCCGAGCGCGTGCACGGCGTCGCCGGCGGCTTCGACTTCAGCGAGGACCGCGATGGCGTGTGGGTGGAGGGCACCGCGCAGGGCGCGCTCGCCTATCGCGTGGTCGGCCGCCACGACGACGCTGCACACCTGCTGCGCGGCCTTGCCGGCGACTTCAGCGCGGGCGGGCTGCTCTACGCCACGCCGCAGGCGCGCCTCAGCACCGGGCTCGCGCTCACGCCAACGAGCCCCACCGACGACTTCCGCTACTACCACTGGCCGCACCTCGGCGCGACCGCGTGGGCGGCGCTGGCCGCGCGAGGCTGGAATCCGTACACCGGTGCGCTCGTGCGCTGACAGCGGATGGGGTGGTCCGCGCCAACTCAAACGGGCGCAAGCCCGCAGGGCGGAACCCGCGCAGCGGTTTCCGCCGCTGGCCCGACCGCGGGCGCCGCATCGAGGCGGAAGCGCCGCTGCGCGGCGATTCCGCCCTGCACGAGCTTCGCCCGCGTCCGCCTCACCCTGCGCTCTCTCCGTTGGGGGAGGGGAAGCGATGCAGGCTTCACAGCATGGCACGCCTCACTCCCACTCGCATGGGGCGCACTGCGCACGCACCGCGCAAACGAAGAGGGCGCCGCTCGCGCCGCGCCCTCCGTCGCTGCGATACGACGCCGAGGCGGCGTTACCAGATCTTCACCTGCGTGTCGCCGGAACGCACCATCGGATCGCCGGCCTTGCACTGGAACGCCTGGGCGAAGGCGGGCATGTTGGAGGGCGCGCCGATCGCGCGGAACTTGGCCGGCGCGTGCGGGTCGGTGTTGAGGCGCACGATCTGCGCCTGCTCGCGGATGTCGCCGCGCCACACGCGCGCCCAGTTGAGGAAGAAGCGCTGATCCTCGGTGTAGCCGTCGATCTTCGCGTCCGCTTCCTGCGGCTTCTTCGCCAGCGCCATCTGCAGCGCGTCGTAGGCGACGTTCAGGCCGCCCAGGTCGGCGATGTTCTCGCCGAGCGTGAGCTGGCCGTTGACGCGCAGGTCGGGCTTGTCGGCCAGCGGCGCGTAGCCGTTGAACTGCTCGACCAGCTTCTTCGCGCGCGCGTCGAACTTGGCGCGGTCGTCCTTGGTCCACCAGTTGGCGTTGTTGCCCTCGGCGTCGAACTGGCTGCCCTCGTCGTCGTAGCCGTGGGTCATCTCGTGGCCGATCACCGCGCCGATGCCGCCGTAGTTGATGGCGTCGTCGGCCTTGGGGTCGAAGAATGGCGGCTGCAGGATCGCGGCCGGGAAGTTCACCGTGTTGTCGGTCGGGTTGTAGTAGGCGTTGACCGTCTGCGGCGTCATGCCCCACTCCAGGCGGTCGGTCGGCTTGCCGACCTTCGACAGGTCGTAGTCGTAGTTGAACTTGGCCGCCGCCATCGCGTTGGCGTAGTAGTTGTCCGGCGTGACGTTCAAACCGGACCAGTCGCGCCACTTGTCCGGATAGCCGATCTTCGGCAGGAAGGTGCTCCACTTCTCCAGCGCCTTCTGCTTGGTTGCGTCGCTCATCCAGTCGAGCTTCTCGATGCGCGCCTTCAGCGCATCGCGCAGGTTGTTCACCAGCACCAGCGCCTGCTGCTTGGCCTCCGGCGGGAAGGTCTTGGCGACGTAGAGCTCGCCGAGCGCCATGCCCATGCCTTCGTTGGTGGCGCCGAGCACGCGCTTCCAGCGCGGCTTCATCTCCTTCTGGCCCTGCAGGGTCTGCGCGTAGAACGCGAAGTTCTCCTGCACGAACGGATCGGACAGGTACGGCGCCGCGCCCTCGATGACGTGGTAGCGCAGGTAGGCGCGCCACTGCGAGGCGGGCGCACTCTTCAGCAGCCTGCCGACCTCGGTGAAGAACGCCGGCTGCGACAGCGAGAAGCCCTTGCCGGCCTCGAGGCCCTGCGCGGCGAAGAACTTCTGCCAGGAGAAGCCGGGGGTCAGCTTGTCGGCCTCGGCGAAGCTGACGAAGTGGTACTGGTTCTCCGGCTTGCGCAGGTCGACCGGCGCCAGCGAGGCCTTGGCGAGCGCGGTTTCGAACGCCATCACCTGCTTGGCCTGCTTCGCCGCCTCGGCGGCCGGCACGCCGGTCAGCTCGAGCATCCTGGCGATGTGCGTGACGTACTGCTCGCGCAGCTTGGCGTAGTCCTTCTTGAAGTAGTAGTCCCTGGTCGGCAGGCCGAGACCGCCCTGGTAGGCGTAGGCGATCTGCATCGAGGAGTTCTTGAAGTCGGCGCCGGAGCCGAACTGGAACAGGCCGCCCTGGCCGCGCGCGAAGCTGTCGTCGAGATAGGCGACGATGTCCTTGCGCGATTTCAGCGCGTCGATCTTCGCCAGTTCCGGCTTGATCGGATCGAAGCCGGCGCGGTTGATGGCCGCCTCGTCCATGCCGGCGGCGTAGAACCAGCCGACCTTCTGCTCGATCGAGCCCGGCTGCGCGCTGGCGGCGCGCTTCGCCGCTTCCTCGACGATGGCGTGCTGCGTCTCCAGGCTCTTCTCCTGCAGCGCGTCGAACGCGCCCCAGCGCACGCGGTCGGCGGGAATCGGGTTGGCCGCCACCCACTTGGCGTTGACGAAGCCGTTGAAGTCGGTGCAGGCGGTGGCGGGATCGCCGAGCTCGCTCACGTCGAACGCCTGGTGGGCCGGCGCCGCGGCGACGGCCGCGCTCTTGCCGGTGTCCTTGGCCGGCGCCTGGGTGGTCGCGCAGCCGCCCAGACCGAACGCCAGCGCCACGGCCAGCGCCAGCGGCTTCATCGCAGTCAGTTTCATCCGTGTTTCCTCGTCAGATGGGAAGCGAGCCCGCGGGGGCGGGCGTCTGAACCGGCCGCGGCACGGGGAGGACGCTCGCACGCTGCCGCCGCGCCGAGCCTAGGCGGCCGCACGGACGGCTGACAGTGTCGAAGGTCAGGGGCCGGCCGCCGCAACCGGCAGCCACGCGCGCTGCAATACGGTGTACAGCGCCCCCTCCGCGGTCAGGGTGCTGGCGTACAGCGTCAACGCCTCGAACCGGCAGGCCGGCAGCGCCGCCTCGGGATCCGGCGCCGGCGGCCGCGCCTGCGGCCCCAGCCGCGCCAGCGTGACGTGCGCGCGAAATGCGCGCCGCTCGGCGCCGAAACCCTGCGCGCGCGCCAGCGCTTCCGCGCGCTCGGCCAGATGGCGCAGCGCCGGCGGCGTCGCCAGCCGCAGCACCAGCACGCGCGGCTGGCGCGCATGTGGCCACAACGCCAGGCCGCAGCCGGCCAGCGTCGGCGCCGCGATCGCCAGCGCCGGCAGCGCCTCTCCCAAGGCCCGCGCCTGCGCCTCGCTGGCGGCACCGAAGAAGCGCAGGGTCAGGTGCTGCTGCGCCGGGGCGGTCCAGCGCACGCCGGGTTGCGTGCGCCGGCCGCCGCGCAGGCGCCCCTGCAGCGCGGCGAGCGCGTCCAGCGTGGCGGGATCGGGATCCAGCGCGAGAAAACAGCGGAGCGGCACGGCGGCCATCCGCGCATTCTTGCCGCAGGCGCGCGGCGGCGCCAGCGGCGCATAATGCCGGCGGTTTTCGCGGGAGCGGCGCGATGCGAGTCGAATTCCATGGAGCGGCGGGCGGCGAGGTCACCGGCTCCTGCCATCTCGTCCACGCCAACGGCCGGCGCGTGCTGTTCGACTGCGGCATGATCCAGGGCGAACCCGACGAGGACCGCCGCAACCGCGCGCCCTTCCCCTTCGACGTCGGCGCGATCGACGCGGTGGCGCTGAGCCACGCGCACATCGACCACCTCGGCCGCCTGCCGCTGCTGGTCAAGCGCGGCTACGCGGGCCCCGTCTACGTGCACGAGGCCACCGCCGCGCTGGCGCCGATCATGCTCGAGGACGCGGCCACGCTGGCCGCGCACGACGCCGAATGGGCGCACCGCCACGGCCAGCCGCACGCCGAGCCGCTATACGACCTCGACGACGTGCGCCGCGCGCTGCGCCTGCTGCGCCCCCTGCCCTACGCCGCCACGCGCGAGATCCTGCCCGGCGTGCGCCTGACCCTGCAGGACGCCGGGCACATCCTCGGCTCGTCGATCGTCGAGCTGGCCGCGGACGAGGGCGGCCGCACGCGCAAGCTGGTCTACACCGGCGACCTCGGCATGCGCGGCGCGCCGATCATGCGCGACCCCGCGCGCATCGCCCAGGCCGATCTGGTGCTGATGGAAGCGACCTACGGCGACCGCAACCACCGCTCGCGCGCGGACACGGTGACCGAACTGGGCGAAGTGTTCCGCCATGCGCGCGCCGGCGGCGGCAACGTGCTGATCCCGGCGTTCGCCGTCGGCCGCACGCAGGAGCTGCTGTACTGGTTCGCGCGCTACCACGAGGAGTGGGGGCTGGCGCAGTTCCACATCTTCCTCGACAGCCCGATGGCGACGAAGGTGATCGGCGTCTACGAGCGCTTCGACGCGCTGTTCGACGAAGCCGCCAAGCGCCTGTGGAGCGGCAAGCTGAAGCCGTTCCAGCTACCCAACCTGCATCTCACCGTGGACACCGCGCAGTCGAAGGCGATCAACCGCGTGAGCAGCGGCGCGATCATCATCGCCGGCTCCGGCATGTGCAACGGCGGGCGCATCCGCCACCACCTGTTCTACAACCTCGGCAAGCGCAATGCGCACGTGATCTTCGTCGGCTACCAGGCCGCCGGCACGCTCGGCCGGCGCCTGGTCGACGGCGCGCAGACGGTGCAGTTGTTCGGCGAGACGATCCGCGTCGAAGCGATGCGCCACACCATCGGCGGCCTCTCCGCGCACATCGACCAGGCCGGCCTGCTCGACTGGTACGGCGGCTTCGACGGCCGCCCGCCGGTGTGCCTGGTGCACGGCGAGAATCCCGCGCGCAACGCGCTGGCGGAGAAGCTGCGCCAGCGCTACGGCGTCGCGCCCGCGCTCAGCGAGCCGGGCATGACGCTGGAGGTCTGAGCGCCCGACGGGCGCGCCGCGGCGCCGCGCTCAGCGCATCAGGACGCGCTTCGGCTTGATCGGCAGGCGGCCGCGCCAGTACTGGATCAGCACGTAGCCGCCGAGCGCGCCGCCCAGGTGGGCGAAATGCGCCACGCCCGCCTGCGTGCCGGTGACGCCGAGGAACAGTTCCAGCGCCATGTAGCCGATCACCACGATCCAGGCCGGCAGCGGGATCGGCATGTACAGCGAGATGATGCGCGCCTGCGGATACATCATGCCGAACGCCAGCAGCAGGCCGAAGACGCCGCCGGAAGCGCCCAGCGTCGGGTAATAGCCGCCGGTGAACCAGTGGATCACCGCGAGCTGCGCGACCGCGGCCATCAGCACGCAGACGAAGTAGTAGACGATGAAGTGGCGCTCGCCGAACAGCCGCTCGATCTGCCCGCCGAACATGAACAGCGCGAGCATGTTGAAGAACAGGTGCGACAGCCCGCCGTGCATGAACGCGTAGGTGACGAGCTGCCACAGGCGGAAGCCCACCGTGATCGGCGCGCCGTCGGCGGTGAAGCCGACCAGCTGGTCGGGGCCGAGCGGCCACAGCGCGAAGTGCACCACCAGCAGTTGGCCGGTGAACATCTGCAGCAGGTAGACGCCGACGTTCGCGATCAGCAGCGCGCGCGTCATCGGGGGCAGGTCGAAGGGCATCGGGCTTACCGGTGATGGAAAGGAAACGGGGTGGCGCAGGGCCGGCGCGCGTGCGCCGCCGGCCCGGGCGCCGGCGACGGCGCCGCGCGGAAGTCGGTTAGATAGTCGCACATCCCGATGAGTTCAACCCGCGACCGCCGCCGGCACTGGACGTCGGCCCGGCCGCCGGCCTATACCATGGCGCTGCGCGCGGGGAGCGCGGAGGGGCACGTCATGAAACGCTGGCTGCTGCGGGCGCTGGTCGCCCTGCTCGTCGTCATCGTCGCCTTGGCCGGTTTCGTCTGGATCCGCAGCGCCGCGGCGCTCGGCCAGCGCTACGCGATCGACGAACCGCCGCTCGCCCTGCCCACCGACGCCGCCAGCCTGGCGCAGGGCGAACACATCGCCACCACGCGCGGCTGCCGCATCTGCCACGGCCCCGACCTCGGCGGCCACGTCGAGGTGGACGTGCCGGCGATCGGCCGCCTCGCCGGCCCCAACCTGACGCGCGGCCGCGGCGGCATCGGCGCCACGCTGGGCGTCGCCGACTGGGAGCGCGCGATCCGCCACGGCGTCGCCCCGGACGGCCGCCCGCTGCTGTTCATGCCGATCCGCGACTTCGCCAACCTGAGCGACGCCGACACCGCCGCGCTGATCGCCTGGGCGCGGCAGGTCCCGCCGGTGGACCGCGACGTGCCGCCGGCACGCGTCGGCCCGGCCGGACGCGCGCTGTTCGCGTTCGGGCGCATGCCCAACCTGCTGGAGGCGCGGCTGATCGACCAGCACGCGCCGCACGCGGCGGCGGTGGCGGCCGAACCCACCGCGGCGTACGGCCGCTACCTCGCCAGCGCCTGCATCGGCTGCCACGGCGAGCATTTCTCCGGCGGCGCCATCCCCGGCCTGCCGCCGAGCTTCCCCAAGGCCGCCAACCTGACGCCGGACCCGGCCACCGGCCTCGGCCGGTGGAGCGAGGCGGATTTCGCGCGCACGCTGCGCACCGGCAAACGCCCGGACGGCACCGCGCTCGATCCGTTCATGCCGTGGCGCAACCTGTCGCGGATGAGCGACACCGAACTGGCGGCGCTGTGGGCCTACCTGCGCACGCTGCCGCCGCGGCCGCGCGGGCACCGTTGAGGATTCACGCGCCGCCGCGCAGCGTCTTGCGGAACATCGCCCGGCGCTTCACCCCGCGGCAGCCTTCGCGCGGGCGCAAGCGGTGCGCGCGTTCAGCAGCAGCCGTGGTCGCCCATCTGCGCGTGGCCGGCCTGCGCGGCGACGCCTTGGGTGAGGCCCTGGGCGCTGGCCTCGGCGTGCTTCGCCACCACCTGCGCCACCACCATCGACACGCGCTTGCCGGTCGGCACGTGCAGGAATTCGTTGGGGCCGTGCGCGTTGGAGTGCGGGCCGAGCACGCCGGTGATCAGGAACTGCGCGCCGGGGAACTTCTCGCCCAGCATGCCCATGAACGGGATCGTGCCGCCCTCGCCCATGTACGCCGCCGGCGCGCCGAACGCGCGCTGCGAGGCGTCGGCGACGGCGGCCTCGAGCCAGGGCGAAAGCTGCGGCGCGTTCCAGCCGGTCGAGGCCTTCTCCAGTTCGAAAGTCACCTTCGCCCCGTACGGCGGGTCCGCTTCCAGCAGGCGCTTGACGAACTCGCCGGCCTTGACGCCGTCCAGCGTCGGCGGCAGGCGCAGGCTGAGCTTGACCGCGGTCTGCGGGCGCAGCACGTTGCCGGCGCTGGAAAGCGGCGGCAGGCCGTCGACGCCGGTCACCGCGAGCTGCGGGCGCCAGGTGCGGTTCAGCACCAGCTCGGCGAGGTCGTCGGCCACCGGGCGCATGCCGGGCACGAACGGGAACTTGTCGTACACCGCCGTGCCCAGCACCTCGGCGGAACGCTTGGCCTGCTCGACGCGCTGCGCGGGGATCTCGACGTACAGCTCGCGCGGCTTGATCGCGCCGGTGGCCTCGTCCTCCAGACGCGAAACCAAGGCGCGCAGCAGGCGGAAGCTGTCGGCGACCACGCCGGAAGCGTCGCCTGAATGCACGCCTTCCTGCAGCACGTTGACCCTGAGGTTGCCGCCGGTCATGCCGCGCAGCGAAGTGGTCAGCCACAGCTGGCCGTAGTTGCCGCAGCCGGAATCCAGGCACACCACCAGCGAAGGCTTGCCGATGCGCGCGGCCAAGTGGTCGACGTAGTAAGGCAGGTCGTAGCTGCCGGATTCCTCGCAGGCCTCGATCAGCACCACGCAACGCGCGTGCGCAACGCCCTGCTCGCGCAGCGCCAGCAGCGCCGACAGCGAACCGAACAGCGCGTAGCCGTCGTCGGCGCCGCCGCGGCCGTACAGCTTGTCGCCCTTCAGCACCGGCGTCCACGGGCCGAGGCCGTCGCTCCAGCCGGTCATCTCCGGCTGCTTGTCGAGATGGCCGTACAGCAGCACGCAGTCGTCGCCGGCGAAGCCGTGCGCCGGCACCTCGATGAAGATCAGCGGCGTGCGGCCCTCGAGACGCACCACCTCGAGCCTGGCGCCGGCGACGTTCGCCAGCTTGGCGCGCGCCCAGCGCTCCATCAGCTTCACCGCGTCGTCCATGTAGCCGTGCTCGAGCCACTGCGCGTCGAACATCGGCGACTTGTTCGGGATGCGGATGTACTCGACGAGCTGCGGCACGACCTCGTCGTCCCACATCCCGCCGACGAACGCTTGCAGTCTGGCGGTATCCATGCACGATTCCTCTGTCGCGTCGCGGCGCAAAGGCGCGATTCTAGCAGGCCGCCTGTCGGACCATTCCGACAGCGCCGCGCGCCGGCTGCGGACACGCCGCGCCGCCCGCGACCGGCAGCGGCGCCGCGGGCGCGTGCGTACTGTTTCCGCCACGGCGCAAGCCGCGCCGCATCGCCATGGAGACCATCGTCATGAAGACCTTCGCCGCCCTGCTGCTCTCGCTCGCCTTCGCCCTGCCCGCGTCCGCCGCCACGCCGGTCGACGTCAACCACGCCGACGCCGCCACCATCGCCAAGTCGCTGGACGGCATCGGCTTCAGCAAGGCGCAGGCGATCGTCGCCTGGCGCGAGGCGCACGGCCCGTTCAAGAGCGCCGACCAGCTCGCGCAGATCAAGGGCATCGGCCCGCGCACGCTGGAACGCAACCGCGACGCGATCCGCCTGAACGGCGGCAGCGCGCCGGCCAAGCCGGCCGCGGCCGGCGCGCCCGCCAAGGCCACCCGCGCCGCGGCCAGCCGCTGAACCCTGCGGCGGGAGCGCGCGCTGCGCGGCGCCGCTCCCGCCTGCATCGGCGTTGCCGCACTGCGCTACACTCGCGCGCCTTCGCCGCTGCCCCCGCACCGCATGATCCTGCCGCGCTACCGCATCGACGCCTCCACCATCCCCGGCGCCGGCAAGGGCCTGTTCCTCGAGGAGGCCGTGCGCCGCGGGCGCATCGTGGTCGCGCCGGACGCGATCGACCGCACCTACGCCTTCGACGAGATCACGGCGCGCCCCGAACTGGCCGCGCTGCTGCACACCTCGGTGCGTTGGTTCGAGGACCGCTACACGCTGTCGCCGGACTGGCCGGACGAGTGCTACGTCAACCACAGCTTCACGCCCACCGCGCTGTGGCACCTCGGCTTCATCTTCGCCGCCGACGACCTTCCCGCCGGCACCGAGATCACCGTCGACTACCGCCACCTGCTGGCCCCCGGCCAGGAGGAAGACTTCCGCGACGCCGCCAGCGGCCAGCCGATCGTCGGCTTCGGCTGGGACGAAAGCCTGCGCCGCACCACCGCGCAGTTGCTGGCCCTGCTCGGCTGAAGCCGTGGCCCTGCTCACCCGCCTGACCGCGGCCGACTACCGCCGCACGCGCTGGAAGAACGGCGCCGGCTGGACCACCGAGCTGGCCCGCGATCCGCCCGGCGACGCCGATGCCGCGGCCGCATTCCGCTGGCGCGTCAGCATCGCCGAGGTCGCCGCCGACGGGCCGTTCTCGCCGTTCCCCGGCGTCGACCGCGAACTGCTGCTGCTGGAAGGCAACGGCATGCGCCTCGACTTCGCCGACGCCGCGCCGGTGACGCTGGCGCGACGCCTGGATGCCGCCCGCTTTCCCGGCGAGGCCGCCGTGACCGCACGCCTGCTGGGCGGTCCCACCCGCGACTTCAACGCCATGGCCCGCCGCGACGCCGTGCGGATGACGGTCGCCGCCGGGCCGCTGGCGGCATTGCCCGCAGCGGCCGCCGGTCCCGGCGTCGAATGGCTGCTGCACCTGCTGGACGGCGAGGTCGAGGCGCGCGCCGGCGACGAAACCGCCCGCCTCCACGGCGGCGATTCGCTGCGGATCGCGGCGGCCCGTGCCCGGCCGCTGGTCCTGGCGGGCGCCGGCACGGCGATCCTGGTCCGGTTCGCCGCGCTTCCGTGACGGCCCGGGCGGTGCGACAATTCCTTTTTTGACCGCCTCAGGGTGGGGTCGATGTCCCGTCCCGCCAACGCCATGCCGGACATTCCTGTCCTGGAGACCGAGCGCCTGCGCCTGGTCGCCTTCAACGAAGGCCATTTCGACGCCTACGCGGCGATGCTGGCCGACCCCGAGAGCACCCGCTGGATCGGCGACGGCCAGCCGCTGGACCGCATGAACGCCTGGCGCTCGCTGGCCATGCTACTCGGCCACTGGCAACTGCGCGGCTACGGCATGTGGGCGCTGGAGCGCAAGACCGACGGCGCCTTCGTCGGCCGCGCCGGGCTGATGCGCCCGGAAGGCTGGCCCGACATCGAGCTGGGCTGGATGCTGAAACCCGAGCATCGCCACCGCGGCTACGCCACCGAGGCCAGCCGCGCCGTATTGGCCTTCGCTTTCGGCACCCTGCACGCGCCGCGCGTGGTCAGTCTGGTGCGTCCCGGCAACGCATCGGCGGCCAAGGTCGCGCAGCGCCTCGGCGGCCAGCTGGTCGACCAAGTCGACTTCCTCGGCGCGCCGGTGCAGGTCTACGCCTACTACCCGCCGCACCACGCCACGGAACGCTGAACGTCCCCGCGCAGCGCCCGTGTCGGCCGCCGCCGGCGGGCGTTCGCGGCTTCCGCTGCGCCATCCCCGCACGCAAACTGTGGCCCTCCGCGCGCAAGCGCGCATCGCCGGGAGTCCGCATGGCCCAGTTCCTGCTGAAAACCGTGATCTCCGCGCTGCTGATCGCCGGCGCCTCCGAGGCGGCGCGCCGCTCCACGCTGGCGGGGGCGCTGCTGGCCTCGCTGCCGCTGACCTCGCTGCTGGCGATGCTGTGGCTGTGGCGCGACACGCACGACCCCGCCCGCCTCGCCGCCTTCTCGCTGGACATCCTCTGGCTGGTGCTGCCGTCGCTGGCGCTGTTCGTGGTGCTGCCGCTGCTGCTGCGCGCCGGCGTCGGCTTCGGCTGGAGCCTGACCGGCGCGACCGCCGCCACCCTGCTCGCCTACGCGGCCGGCCTGCGGCTGGCGGCCGTGTTCGGACGCTGACATGGCGCGCCTCGCGGCGATCGCCCGCGCCGACATCCGCGCGGCCGTGCGCGCCGACGGCGGCGTCGACACCGTGTTCGCCGCCGGCCCCGACGCCGCCGCCTGGCGCTGGCGGCTGGCGATGACGCGCGCCGATCCCGGCGCGCCCTGCGCCGGCCCCACCGACGCCGGACGCCTGCTGGTGCCGCTGGATGCGGATCTCCTGCTGGGCGAGGCGCCGCGCGAACGGCGCGTGCCGCGCCTCGGCGTCGCGCGCCTCGCCGCCGGCGATCCGGCGCGGGTCGCGCCGCACGCCGATCCCACCCGCGTGTTCAGCCTGGCCTTGCGCGACGGCGCGCGCGGCGAACTGCTGGCGCGGCCGCTGCTGGGCTCGATGCTGCTGTTCGCCGGCCCCGGCGAGCGCTGGTTCGTCTACCCGGTGGCGGGCCGGGCAACGCTGCGCAGCGCGAATGCGGTCCTGGCGCTGGAGGTCAACGCGCCCGCCTGGGCGGCCTTCACCCGCGATGCCGGCGAGCGTGCCATGCTGGAGGGAAACGGCGAGATCGTGCTGGCCCGGCTGGCCGCGGACGCGCCGGTCGAACGCTGAAAAAAAGCCCGTGCAGGGGCGCACGGGCGTGAGGGGGCGCGAGACCGGCGCCCTGAACGGATGCCAAGCTAGGGTGCGCGGCTTTCCGCAGCCTTTCGCTGCCACCGCTGCCGGAGCGGCTACGCTTTAGTGCAACCGGCGTCCGCCGGACGGAGACGATCATGCGAGTGCTGGTGGTGGAAGACGACGCGGCGATCGCGGGTGCCGTGAGCGCGGCGCTGACCCAGGCCGGGCACGCGGTGGACAGCCTCGCGCGCGGCCGCGACGCCGAGCACGCGCTGCGCGACCACCCCTACGACCTGCTGCTGCTCGATCTCGGCCTGCCGGACAGCGACGGCGCCGGCCTGCTGCGCCGCCTGCGCCAGCGCGGCGACACCGTGCCGGTGCTGGTGATCACCGCGCGCGACGCCTTGCGCGAGCGCGTGGAGACGCTCGACCTCGGCGCCGACGACTACCTGGTCAAGCCGTTCGCCCTGGCCGAACTGACGGCGCGCGTGCGCGCGCTGCAGCGGCGGCGCGCCAGCCAGGGCGCGCCCGAGCTGGTGATCGGCCGCCTGCACATCGACCTGGCCGGACGCCGCGCCAGCGTCGACGGCATTCCCCTGGAGCTGACCGCGCGCGAGTTCGGCCTGGTGGAAGCGCTGGCGACGCGCCGCGACCGCGTGGTCAGCCGCGCCGCGCTGATCGAGGCGCTGTGCAGCTGGGACACCACGCTCACCGACAACGGTCTCGACATCAGCATCCACCGCCTGCGCCGCAAGCTGGAAGGTTGCGGCGCGCGCGTGCGCACCGTGCGCGGGCTCGGCTACCTGCTGGAAGCCGGCGATGACTGAACGCCGCGACGCGGAGTGCGCCGATGGCGTCCGCTGACGCCCCCAGCCTGCGCCGGCGCCTGCTGCTGCTGCTGGCGCCGCCGCTGTTCCTGATCCTCGCGATCGGCGCGCTGGTCGCCTACGGGCTGGCGCTGCGCTATGCCGGCCGCGTCTACGACCGCTGGCTGCTCGACTCGGCGCGCGCCCTGCAACGGCTGGCGCAGAGCGGCGCCGCCCGCAACGAGCTGAACCCGCAGGCGCGGCTGCTGATCGAATTCGACAGCGAGGACCGCAGCCTGTTCGCGGTGCGCAGCCTGCGCCACGGCCTGCTGTCCGGCAACGCCGAGCTGCCGACGCCGGCCGCGCTGCCGGCGGGCGCCGACCGCGCCGTGTTCGACGACATCCGCATCGGCAGGCACGCCATGCGCATGGCCACGGTGGCGTTCGCCGCGGACGAGCCCGGCGACCGCATCGTCGTTTCCGTCGCCGAGACGCTGCACAAGCGGCAGCAGCTCACGCGCGAGATCCTGCTCGGCACGCTGCCGATCGAACTGGCGCTGGTGCTGCTCGCGCTGGGCGTGGTCTGGCTGTCGATCGGCCGCGGCCTGCGGCTGCTCGATCCGCTGGTGGCGCAGGTCGGCGCACGCCATCCGCGCGACCTGGCTCCGCTGGACACCGCCGGCGTGCCGGTGGAAGTCCTGCCGCTGACGCGCACCATCGACGTGCTGCTGATGCGCCTGCGCGAGATGGTGCGCCTGCAGGAGCGCTTCATCGCCGACGCCGCGCACCAGCTGCGCACGCCGCTGGCGGGGCTGCGCCTGCAGGCCGAACGCGCGCTCGCCGATCCGCGCCCGGAAACCGTGCGCGAAGCGCTGGGCCACGTCGTACGTCTGGCCGAGGGCGCCGGCCGCGCCGCCGGCCAGTTGCTGGCGCTGGCGCGCACGCAGGCGCACGAGCCGGCCCTGCTCGCCGCCGCGCCGCTCGACCTGGCCGCGCTGGCGCGCGACTGCGTCGCCGAGCGCGTGCCGGAGGCGCTGGCGCAGCAGATCGACCTCGGCTACCTCGGTCCCGACGGCGGCGTGCCGTTGCGCGGCGACGCCGTGCTGCTGCGCGAGATGCTGTGCAACCTGGTCGACAACGCGATGCGCTACGGCCGCGACGGCGGCCAGGTCACCGTGGGCGTGGAAGCCGACGCGGACGCCGCCACGCTGTGGGTCGAGGACGACGGCCCCGGCGTACCGGCCGAACTGCAGGCGCGGCTCGGCGAACGCTTCTTCCGCGTGCCCGGCACGCTGCGCGAGGGCAGCGGGCTCGGCCTGGCGATCGTGCGCGAGATCGCCGCGCACCACGGCGGCCGGGTGCGTTTCGGCAACGGCAGCGGCGGCCGCGGCCTGCGCGTCGAAGTGCGCCTGCCGACGTCGCCCGGCGTCTAGCGGTCGTCGCGCGTGTAGATCACGCCGTCCTCGACCTTGACCGGAAAGCTGGCCGTGGGCGCGTAGGCGGGCGCGCACAGCGCCTCGCCGGTGCGCACGTCGAAGCGCGCGCCGTGGCGCGGGCACTCCACCTCGTAGCCGTGCAGTTCGCCGCCGGTCAGCTCGCCGCCGTCGTGCGTGCACACGTCCTCGACCGCGTACAGGTCGCCGTCGATGTTGAACACGGCGATCAGCGTGTCGCCGTCGTAGACCACCTTGAATTCGCCCGGCAGCAGCTCGCCGCGCGCGCAGACGCGCACCCAGCCGCTCATGCGGCGCGCTCCGCCGGCAGCGGCTTCACCAGCAGCTCGAAACGCAGATCGTCGCGCTTCGGGATGCCGAAGCGCGCATCGCCGTAGGGAAACGGCTTGAAGATGCCGGTGCGCCGGTAGCCGCGGCGCTCGTACCAGGCGAGCAGTTCCGTGCGCAGGTCGATCACCGCCATCTGCATCTCGCGGCAACCCCACTCACTGCGCGCGAACCGCTCCGCTTCGGCCAGCACGGCCTTGCCGACGCCGCCGCCCTGCAGCGTCGGCCGCACCGAGAACATGCCGAAATAGGCCGCCTCGCCCTGCCGCTCGAGGTGCGCGCAGGCGAGCAGCTCGCCGCCGCGCTCGGCCAGCAGCACGCGGCTGTGCGGCGGGCGCAGCAGCGGCAGCAGGTCGGCCGCGGAAGTGCGCTGGCCGTCCAGCAGGTCGGCCTCGGTGGTCCAGCCGGCGCGGCTGGCGTCGCCGCGGTAGGCGGATTCGACCAGGGCGACGATCGCCGGCACGTCGGCCGGCTCGGCGAAACGGAACGTCGGGTTCGCGCTCATGCGTTGGCTTCGGTGGTGGCGTGAGGGGTGCCGCGCAGCGCCGCGGCCAGCGTCGCCCACGGCAGCAGCGCGCACTTGCGCCGCGCCGGATAGGCGCGCAGCTCGGCCAGCGCGTTCAGGCCGTCCAGAGCGGGATCGGCCGCGCATTCGCCGCGCACCAGGCGGGCGAAACGCGCCTCCAGCTCGGCGATCGCCGCCGCGTCCAGGCCGCGCACGCGCTCGCCCAGCAGCGAGGCGGTGGCGGTGGTGATCGCGCAGGACTGGCCGCTGAAGGCGAAGTCCCGCACGCGGCCGGCGGCGTCCACCGCCAGCTCGATGCGCAGGTGGTCGCCGCACAGCGGATTGTCGCCCTCGGCCGCGTGCGTGCGGGTCGGCAGCGAACCGAAGCCGCGCGGGCTGCGGTTGTGCTCCAGCACGAGGTCGCGGTAGAGGTCGGAGGCGCTCATGGGTGCCGCGGGAAACGAGTGGAGGGGCGCGAGAAAAGAGTGTAGAGGCGGAACGGCGCCGCGGAAATCGCTGCCGCAGCGCGCGGGCGCCGCGGCCGCGCTCAGCGCAGCAGCTTGCGCACGCGCTGCAGCGCCTCGACGAAGCGGTCGACCTCCTCGCGGGTGTTGTAGAAGGCCAGCGAGGCGCGCGCGGTGGCCGGCACGCCGTAGAACTGCATCAGCGGATGCGCGCAGTGATGGCCGGAGCGCACCGCCACGCCCTCGTGGTCGAGCAGCGTGGCGAGGTCGTGCGCGTGCGCGCCCTCGACCAGGAAGGAGATCACCGCCGCCTTGCGCGCGGCCGTGCCGAACACGCGCAGGCCCTCGACCCGCGCCAGCGCCGCGTCGGCGTAGGCGAGCAGTTCGCGCTCGTAGGCGGCGATGCGCCGCATGCCGACGCCTTCGAGGTAGTCGATCGCCGCGCCCAGGCCGACCACGCCGGCGATGTTGGGCGTGCCCGCCTCGAACTTGTGCGGCGGGTCGGCGAAGGTGGTGCCCTCGAAGCTGACCCGGCGGATCATCTCGCCGCCGCCGAAGAACGGCGGCATCGATTCGAGATGCTCGCGCCTGGCCCACAGCGCGCCGGTGCCGGTCGGGCCGAACATCTTGTGGCCGGTGAGCGCGTAGAAGTCGCAGCCCAGCGCCGCCACGTCCACCGGCATGTGCGGGCAGGCCTGCGAGCCGTCGACCAGCAGCGGGATGCCGCGCCGGCGGCATTCGCGCGCCAGTTCGGCGACCGGGTTGACCGTGCCGAGCACGTTGGAGACGTGCACCACCCCGGCGAGCTTCACCTCCGGCGTCAGCATCTCGACGAACTTCTCGACGATCAGCTCGCCGGACTCGGCGATCGGCGCCGCCTTCAGCTTCGCCCCCGTGCGCGCGCAGACCAGCTGCCACGGCACGATGTTGGCGTGGTGCTCCATCTGCGTGACCAGGATGGCGTCGCCGGGTTCGAGCCGCGGCAGCGCGAAGCTGTAGGCAACCAGGTTGATCGCCTGGGTGGTGCCGGAGGTGAACACGATCTCGTCGCGCGACGGCGCGCCGATGAAGCGCGCCAGCTTGTCGCGCGCCGCCTCGTAGGCGGCGGTGGCCTCCTCGCCGAGCTGGTGCACGGCGCGGGAGACGTTGGCGTTGTGCTCGCGGTAGAACGTGGACGTGGCTTCGATCACCGCGGCCGGCTTCTGGCCGGTGTTGGCGTTGTCGAAGTACACCAGCGGCTTGCCGTGCACGCTGCGCGCCAGCAGCGGGAAATCGGCACGGATGCGCTGCGGGTCGAGCGGCGCTTCGATGGGCAGGGCGCGGGCGGTCACGGTGGCGTCTCCTCGCTGCGGATCGGCAGCCGCGCCAGCAGACACGCGCCGAGGTGCTCGGCCAGCGGCGCATTGGGCAGCGAATCCAGCGCGGCGCGGCAGAATGCGTAGGTCAGCAGCGAACGCGCCGCGGCCAGCGGCACGCCGCGCGAACGCAGGTAGAACAGCGAACGTTCGTCCAACTGGCCGACGGTGGCGCCGTGGCTGGCCTTCACTTCGTCGGCGTGGATCTCCAGCACCGGCTTGGTGTCGATCTCGGCCTGCGGCGACAGCAGCAGGTTCTTGTTGCCGAGACGAGCATCGGCGCCGTCGGCGCCGCGCGCCACCACGATCGTGCCCTGGAACACGCCGCGCGCGCGTTCGTCGGCGATGCCGCGCCACAGCGCGTCGCCGGCGGTGTCGCGGCCGCGGTGCTCGACGTGCAGGCGGGTGTCGACGTGCTGGCGGCCGCGCACGGCGAACACGCCGCGCGTGTCGAAGCGCGCGCCGTCGCCGTCCAGGCTGGCGTGCACTTCGTGACGCACCAGCGCGCCGCCCAGTTCCAGCGCGTGCAGCGTCGCCGTCGCCGCCGCGTCCAGGCGCAACTCGGCGCGGCGGAACAGCGTGGCGGCGGCGGCGCCGTCCTGCAGCACGGCCAGTCCCAGCCGCGCGCGTTCGCGCAGCACGTAGTCGGCCAGCAGGTTGCCGAAATGCGGCGCGGCGCCGGCCGCGGCGTGATGCTCGACCAGCTCGAGTTCGGCGCCCTCGCCCAGTTCGATCAGGCAGCGCGCGTGCCAGGCCAGCTCCGCCTCGGCCGGCGCGCCGACGAAGACCAGGTGCACCGGCGCGGCGACGCGCGCGCCGGGGGCCACGCGCAGCACCGCGCCGTCGGCGGCCAGCGCACTGTTCAGGCTGGCGAAGGCGTCGCCGCGCGCGCGGTACATGCGGCTCAGGAAGAAGCGCAGCGGCTCGGCGTCCTCGGCCAGCGCGCGCGACAGCGGCAGCAGGGTCAGGCCGGCGGGCAGCGCGTCCAGCGCCGACAGGTCGGCGCGGAAGGCGCCGTTGACGAACACCATGCGCGGGCCGTCCACGCCGGGCAGCGCCCACGCCGCCGCATCGACCGCGCGCGCGGCGGCATGCGCATCGCCCAGCGCGAAACGGCGCTGCTCCAGCGGCCGCAGCGAGGTGTAGCGCCAGGCCTCCACGCCGCGCGGCGGCGGCAGCCCGGCGGCGGCGAACGCCACCAGGCTCTCGCGGCGCGCCGCGTCCAGCCAGGCGATGCCGCTGCCCGGCAGGCGCGCGAGCGCCGCGGCGTCGACCATCGCCTGCACGAACGGGCTGCTCATGCGCGCGCCTCCGCCACCGGGCTGCGCTCGGCGACCCAGGCGTAGCCGTGCTCTTCCAGCTTCAGCGCCAGCGTCTTGTCGCCGCTCTCGACGATGCGGCCGTCGGCGAGCACGTGCACGAAGTCCGGCACGATGTAGTCGAGCAGGCGCTGGTAGTGGGTGACGACGATGAACGCGCGCTCCGGCGAGCGCAGCGCGTTGACGCCCTCGGCGACCTGCTTCAGCGCGTCGATGTCGAGGCCGGAGTCGGTCTCGTCGAGGATCGCCAGCTTCGGCTCCAGCAGCGCCATCTGGAAGATCTCGTTGCGCTTCTTCTCGCCGCCGGAGAAACCTTCGTTGACCGCGCGATGCAGCAGTTCGTCGGAGATCTGCATCACCTTCAGCTTCTCGCGCACCAGCTTGAGGAACTGCATCGAGTCCAGCTCGGGCTCGCCGCGGTACTTGCGCTGCGCGTTCAGCGCCGTGCGCAGGAAATAGGTGTTGTTCACGCCCGGGATCTCGACCGGGTACTGGAACGCCAGGAACACGCCCTCGCCGGCGCGCTGCTCCGGATCGAGCTCGAGCAGGTTCCTGCCGTCGTAGGTGACGCTGCCCTTGGTCACCTCGTAGCCGTCGCGCCCGGCCAGCACGTTGCCGAGCGTGGACTTGCCGGCGCCGTTCGGCCCCATGATGGCGTGCACCTCGCCCGCGTTCACCTCGAGCGACAGGCCGCGCAGGATTTCCCTGCCGGCGACGCGGACGTGCAGATTTTCGATCTTCAGCATGTTGTTTCCACCGTTGGGCGGACCGGGCTGCGCAGCCGCGGAGCCGCCTTGCCTGTCGTCACCGCGGCTGCGCGCTTCGCGCTCGGGCCGCCCCGCCTTGCTTCCCCGAGGCGGAGAAGGGAAATGCGTCAGCCCACCGCGCCTTCCAGCGACACTTCGAGCAGCCGCTTGGCCTCCACCGCGAACTCCATCGGCAGCTCGCGGAACACCTGCTTGCAGAAGCCGTCGACGATCATCGACACGGCGTCCTCCTCGCCGATGCCACGCGAACGGCAGTAGAACATCTGGTCGTCGGAGATCTTCGAGGTGGTGGCCTCGTGCTCGACGATCGCGCTCGGGTTCTTCACCTCGATGTAGGGGAAGGTGTGCGCGCCGCACTGCTTTCCGATCAGCAGCGAATCGCACTGCGTGTAGTTGCGTGCGCCCTCGGCGCCCTTCTCCACCTTGACCAGGCCGCGGTAGCTGTTGGAACTGCGCCCGGCGCTGATGCCCTTGGCGACGATCTTCGAGCGGGTGTGCTTGCCGAGATGGATCATCTTGGTGCCGGTGTCGGCCTGCTGGCGGTGATGGGTCAGCGCCACCGAGTAGAACTCGCCCACCGTGCGGTCGCCGCGCAGCACGCAGCTCGGGTACTTCCAGGTGATCGCCGAGCCGGTCTCCACCTGCGTCCAGGAGATCTTGGAATCGTCGCCGCGGCATTCGCCGCGCTTGGTCACGAAGTTGTAGATGCCGCCGACGCCGTTCTCGTCGCCGGGGTACCAGTTCTGCACGGTCGAATACTTGATCTGCGCGCGCTCCAGCGCGACCAGCTCGACCACCGCCGCGTGCAGCTGGTTCTCGTCGCGCATCGGCGCGGTGCAACCTTCGAGGTAGGAGACGTAGCTGCCTTCCTCGGCGATGATCAGGGTGCGCTCGAACTGGCCGGTGTGGCCGGCGTTGATGCGGAAATACGTGGAGAGTTCCATCGGGCAGCGCACGCCCTTCGGGATGTAGACGAACGAGCCGTCGGAAAACACCGCCGAGTTCAGGGCGGCGAAGAAGTTGTCGCCCTGCGGCACCACCGTGCCGAGGTACTTGCGCACCAGCTCGGGATGCGAGCGGATCGCCTCCGACATCGAGCAGAAGATCACGCCGGCCTTGGCCAGCTCGTCGCGCGCGGTGGTGGCCACCGACACCGAATCGAACACCGCGTCGACGGCGACGCCGGCCAGCTTGGCGCGCTCGTGCAGCGGCACGCCGAGCTTCTCGTAGGTTTCGAGCAGCTTCGGATCGACCTCGTCCAGCGACTTCGGCTTCTTCTTCGGCGCCGAGTAGTAGCTGATCGCCTGGTAGTCGATCGGCTTGAGGTCGATCTTCGCCCAGTCCGGCGCGGTCATCGTCGTCCACTGGCGGTAGGCCGCGAGGCGCCACTCGGTCATCCACTCCGGTTCCTGCTTGATCGCGGAGAGCTTGCGGATGACGTCCTCGTTCAGGCCCGGCGGCAGGCTTTCCGACTCGATGTCGGTGACGAAACCGGCCGCGTAGCGGCGGTTCAGCGCCTCGTCGACGCGCGCGTTGCCCGACGCCGCCGCGCGGACCTGCTGCTCGATGTCGCTGCGTTCGGTGGCCATGGTCTTCCTCATGCGGTCGCGACGGGGCGCGCCGCGCCGCGTGCGTGGGTCGGCGCCAGCATGTCGGCCAGGGTCACCGCGCGCAGCGCGGCGGCGACGGCGACATTGATGCGCTGCCAGTTGCCGCGCACGCTGCAGTGGCCCTCGCGCTCGCAGGAACCGGGACTGGCGCCGCATTCGGTCATGCCGAGCGGCCCCTCCATCGCCTCGACGATCTCGGCGACGGTGATTGCGCCGGCTGGCCGCGCCAGGCGATAACCGCCGCTGGCGCCGCGGAACGACTCGACCAGGCCGGCGTGGGCCAGTTGCTTCAGCAGCTTGCTGACCGTCGGCATCTCCAGACGCGTGTCCTCGGCGATCTGCATCGCCGACAGCACCGTCCCCGGCGTACTGGCCAGGCAGGTCATCACCACGGTGGCGTAATCGGTGAGGCGGCTGACGCGGAGCATGGGGGCGGTCCAATAAGTACCAAAATGGTACTGATTGGCGACGGGGAGGTCAATGTCCGGGAGACGGGGACAGGGGATCGGAGGCCGGAAGGCATGGGTCGCCTGCACGCAGGCGCCTGCGGCCGTTCCGTGGCCCGTCGCAGGAGCGGGCGCGCTCGCGACCGGAGATGCGAGGTAGCCGTCAGGCGACGCTTTCCGACTCCCTACTTCCCATCTCCCATTTCCGCCTCCCGTCTCACGCCTCCCGCCCGTGCGCCGGCTCGAAGCTCAGCACCCGCTCGACCAGCCGCTGCGCCAGCGCGCCGGCTTCGGCCTCGACGGTGCGCAGGGTGATCTCCGGCGCTTCCGGCGCCTCGTACGGCGAATCGATGCCGGTGAAGTTGCTGATCTGGCCGGCGCGCGCGCGGCGGTACAGACCCTTGGGATCGCGGCGTTCGCACTCGGCCAGCGGCGTGTCGACGAACACCTCGAGGAACTCGCCCTCGCCGAACAGCGCGCGCGCCATGCGCCGCTCGCTGCGGAACGGACTGATGAACGACACCAGCACGATCAGGCCGGCGTCGACCATCAGCTTCGCCACCTCGGCGACGCGGCGGATGTTCTCGACGCGGTCCTCGTCGGTGAAGCCGAGGTCGCGGTTGAGGCCGTGGCGCACGTTGTCGCCGTCGAGGATGTAGGTGTGGTAGCCGAGCGCGTGCAGGCGCCGTTCGACCAGGTTGGCGATGGTCGACTTGCCCGAGCCGGACAAGCCGGTGAACCACAGGCAGCAGGGCTTCTGCCCCTTGATCGTGGCGCGTGCCGCCTTGTCGACGTCGATGTGCTGCCAGTGCACGTTGCCGGCGCGGCGCAGGGCGAAGTCGAGCGTGCCGCCGGCGACGGTGGCGTTGCTCTGGCGGTCGATCAGGATGAAGCCGCCCAGCGTGCGGTTCTCGGCGTAGGGTTCGAACGCGACCGGCTGGTCCAGGCTGAGGTTGCACTGCGCCACTTCGTTGAGCTCGAGCCGCTTGGCGGCCAGCTCGGCCTGCGTGTTGACGTCGATCTTGTGGCGGATCTCGGTGACCTGCGCGCCGACGGTGCGCGCGCCGATCTTCAGCCAGTACGGACGCCCCGGCAGCAGCGGCGCGTCGCCCATCCACAGCAGCCTGCAGGCGAACTGGTCGGCGACCTGCGGCGGATGCGCGGCGTCGGCGATCACGTCGCCGCGGGCGATGTCGAGCTCGTCCGCCAGCGTCAGCGTCACCGCCTGGCCGGCGGCGGCGACTTCGAGGTCGCCGTCCGGGCCGATGATGCGCGCGATGCGCGAACGCCGCCCGCCCGGCAGCGCGACGATCTCCGCGCCCACGGCGATGCGCCCCTGCGCCACCGTGCCGGCGTAGCCGCGGAAACCGTGGTCGGGGCGGTTGACCCACTGCACCGGCAGGCGGAAGCCGGTGCCGCCCGTCGCGCGCTCGACGCGCACCGTCTCCAGATGCTCCAGCAGGCTCGGCCCCTCGTACCACGGCATGCGCGGCGAGCGCGCGGTGACGTTGTCGCCGCAAAGCGCCGACAGCGGGATGCAGGTGGCGTCGGCGATGCCGAGCGCGTAGGCGAGCGCGGTGTATTCGGCGGCGATCGCCTCGAAGCGCGAGCGGTCGTAATCGACCAGGTCCATCTTGTTCACCGCCAGTACCACGTGGCGGATGCCGAACAGCGCGCAGATCCAGGTGTGCCGGCGCGTCTGCGTCAGCACGCCCTTGCGCGCGTCGACCAGCACCACCGCCAGCTCGGCGGTGGAGGCGCCGGTGGCCATGTTGCGCGTGTACTGCTCGTGGCCCGGGCAGTCGGCGACGATGAAACCGCGCTTGTCGGTGCCGAAGAAGCGGTAGGCCACGTCGATGGTGATGCCCTGCTCGCGCTCGGCCTCGAGGCCGTCGAGCAGGAGGGCGAAATCCAGCGCGTCGCCCTGCGTGCCGTGGCGCTTGCTGTCGCGCGCCAGCGCGGCGAGCTGGTCGTCGAACAGCAGCTTGGTGTCGTAGAGCAGGCGACCGAGCAGCGTGCTCTTGCCGTCGTCGACGCTGCCGCAGGTGATGAAGCGCAGCTGGTCGCGGCCTTCGTGCTTGCGCAGATAGGCGGCCAGCGCGGCGTGACGTTCGGGCGTGACCGTCATCAGAAATAGCCCTCCTGCTTCTTGCGCTCCATCGACGCGCTCGGATCGTGGTCGATCACGCGGCCCTGGCGCTCGGAGCTGCGCGTGGTCAGCATCTCCTCGATTACCGCCTCCAGCGTTTCCGCCGCGGACTCGATCGCGCCGGTCAGCGGATAGCAGCCGAGCGTGCGGAAGCGCACGCGCTTCAGCATCGGCGTCTCGCCGGGCCTGAGCGGCATGCGCTCGTCGTCGACCATGATCAACGCGCCGTCGCGCTCCACCACCGGCCGCTCGGCGGCGAAGTACAGCGGCACCACCGGGATCTTCTCGCGCCAGATGTACAGCCAGACATCGAGCTCGGTCCAGTTCGACAGCGGGAACACGCGCACGCTCTCGCCCTGGCGGATGCGCGCGTTGTACAGATTCCACAGCTCCGGGCGCTGGTTGCGCGGGTCCCAGCGGTGCTGCGCGCTGCGGAAAGAGAAGATGCGCTCCTTGGCGCGCGACTTCTCCTCGTCGCGGCGCGCGCCGCCGATCGCCGCGTCGAAGCCGTACTTGTCCAGCGCCTGTTTCAGCGCCTGCGTCTTCATCACGTCGGTGTGCACGGTGGCGCCGTGGGTGAACGGGCCGATGCCCTGGCGCACGCCTTCCTCGTTGATGTGCACGCGCAGGTCGACGCCGGTCTCGGCCGCGCGACGGTCGCGGAAGGCGATCATCTCGCGGAACTTCCAGGTGGTGTCGATGTGCAGCAGCGGGATCGGCGGCCGCGCCGGCCGGAACGCCTTCAGCAGCAGGTGCAGCAGCACCGAGGAGTCCTTGCCGATCGAATACAGCAGCACGGGGTTGCGGAACTCCGCCGCCACTTCGCGCAGGATATGGATGCTCTCCGCCTCCAGGCGGTCGAGTTGCGAGAGGCGCAGGGCCTCGGTCTGGATGCTCACGTCCGTCGTTGGTCTGTGCTGGCCGGCGCCGTTCCACGGCCGATCCCGGCAGGGCGTACGTGGCGGCGGAACGCGAGGAGGATAGCGCGATTCGGCCCGCCTGCGCGCCGCCTCGCTGGCGCTGCCGCCGGAGGTTAAGCTTGCGCGTCGCTCAGGATACCGCCATGCACGCCCCGACCCACGACCGCGCCGCCGTCCGCCTCGCCTGGGCCCGCTCCGCCGCCGGCGATCCCGCCGCCAGGCTCGAACGCGCCTCCGACGACGCCAGCTTCCGCAGCTACTGGCGCCTCGCCAGCGGCGCGCGCACGCTGATCGTGATGGATGCGCCGCCCGACAAGGAGGACGTACGGCCGTGGCTGGACATCGCGCGTCGCCTGCGCGCGGCCGGCGTGCATGCGCCGGCGGTGTACGCCGAGGACGCGGCGCAGGGGTTCCTGCTGCTGGAGGACCTCGGCACGCGCACCTACCTGCCGGCGCTGGACGAGCATTCGGTCGACGCGCTGTACGGCGATGCCCTGGACGCGCTGCTGCGCATGCAGACGCGCGTCGACGTCGCCGGCCTGCCGCCTTACGACGCCAACCGCCTGATCGCCGAGATGGAGCTGCTGCCCGCCTGGTTCCTGCAGCGCCACCTCGGCTTCACGCCGTCCTGCGAGCAGTGGGACGTGATCGAGCTGGCGTTCCGCCGTCTCGCCGACAGCGCGCTGGCGCAGCCGCGCGCGTTCGTGCACCGCGACTACCACAGCCGCAACCTGCTGATCGTCGCCGAGGACAACCCCGGCGTGATCGACTTCCAGGACGGCGTGGTCGGCGCCGTCACCTACGACCTGGTCTCGCTGCTGCGCGACTGCTACATCGCCTGGGACGAAGCGCGCGTGGAGGCGTGGCGCGAAGGTTTCCGCGAACGCCTGCGCCACGCCGGGCTGATCGACGCCACGGTCGATGCCGCGCGCTTCCGCCGCTGGTTCGACCTGATGGGCCTGCAGCGCCACCTCAAGGTGCTCGGCATCTTCTGCCGCCTGTGGTACCGCGACGGCAAGCGCGGCTACCTCGGCGACCTGCCGCTGGTCTGGCACTACGTGCGCTCGGTCGGCGCGCGCTACGCGGAATTCGCCGACCTGCTCGCGCTGCTGGAACGCGCAATCGGCGGCCGCGACCTGACCCGGCCGCGCGACGAGGCCGCCGCCGCCGGTGCCGCGCGATGATCCGTCGCGCGCTGATCTTCGCCGCCGGCCGCGGCGAGCGCATGCGGCCGTTGAGCGAGCGCACGCCCAAGCCGCTGCTCGCCGCCGGCGGCAAGCGCCTGATCGAGTGGCACCTGGAGAAGCTGGCCGCCTGCGGCGTGCGCGACGTGGCGATCAACACCGCGCACCTTGCCACGCAGTTTCCCGAGGCGCTGGGCGACGGCGCGCGCTGGGGCCTGCGCCTGCACTTCGTGCACGAGGGCGACGAGCCGCTGGAGACCGGCGGCGGCCTGCTGAACGCGCTGCCGCTGCTGGGCGAGGCGCCGTTCCTCGCCGTCAACGGCGACATCTGGACCGACTTCGATTTCGCCGCCCTGCCCGACGCGCCGGACGGCCTCGCCCACCTGCTGCTGGTCGACAACCCCGCGCACCACGCGCGCGGCGACTTCGCCCTGGACGCGAGCGGCCGCGTGCGCGCCGACGGCGCCTCGCGCCTCACCTTCGCCGGCATCGGCGTGTACCGGCCGCAGCTGCTGGACGGCTGGCGCGCGGTGATCGGCGACGCGCCCGGCGCCGAGGCGACGCCGCCGCGTTTCAAGCTGGCGCCGCTGCTGTACGCCGCCGCCGCGCGCGGCGCCCTCGCCGGCCAGCACCACCACGGCGCCTGGAGCGACGTCGGCACGCCCGAGCGGCTGGCCGAACTGGACGCGCGGTTGTGCGCGGGCGCGGCGTCGGCCTGAGCGGATCTGTCGGCACGCATTGACGGTGGAACCCGCGATGCGGGTTCTACCCTGCACCGGAGTTGACCCATGCAGTGGATATATGAAGACGCGGCGATCGACTGGCACGAGCTGTCGAACCTCTACCGCATCGCGCCGCTGGGCGAGAAGGAGCCGGAAGACCTGCAGGTGGTCTTCGCCAACAGCCGCTACAAGTGCTTCGTCTTCGACGGCGGCCGGTTGGTCGGCGCCGGCCGCGCGCTCGCCGACGGCCGCGATTGCGCCTGCCTCTGCGACGTCGCCGTGCATCCCGATCGCCAGGGCACCGGCCTCGGCCGCGCCATCATCACCAAGCTGAAGGAACTCGCCGCGGGCCACCGCAAGATCATCCTGTGCGCCAACCCCGGCAAGGAAGGCTTCTACGCCAGGCTCGGCTTCCTGCGCATGCGCACGGCGATGGCGATCTTCGCCGACCAGGCGCGGGCGGTGCGGAAAGGTCTGGTAGAAGAAGAGTGAGCGGACGCCGCATGCACCCGTGGTCTGGACCTGACGACGGAGCCGCGCTCAGCCTTCGCGCGCCAGCAGCTCGCGCAGGAACGGCACGGTGATGCGGCGCTGGGCGGCGAGCGAGGCGCTGTCGAGGCGGTCCAGCAGCGCGGTCAGCGCGCCGAGGTCGCGGGCGTGGCGGGCGAACAGCCAGTCGAGCACGGCGTCGTCCAGCTCGATGCCGCGCGCGGCGGCGCGAGCGCGCAGCACGGCGCGGCGCTCGGCGTCGTCCAGCGGCTTCAGCGGCGCCAGCGTGCAGGCGCCGAGGCGCGAGCGCAGGTCCGGCAGGGTGAGCGCGAGCTGCGCCGGCGGCGCGTCGGCGGCGAACAGCAACGTCGCGCCTTCCGCGCGACAGCGGTTGTAGAGGTCGAACAGCGCGTGCTCGGCGGCGCGGTCGCCGGCGATCGCCTGCAGGTCGTCCAGCGCGATCAGCGCGCTGCCGGCGACGCCGCGGATCGCCGCCTCGCGCGGACCGCGCAGGCCGGCCAGCGGCAGGTACTGCGCGCTGCGGCCGGCTTCCGACGCCGCCTGGCAGGCGGCGACCAGCAGGTGCGTCTTGCCGCTGGAAGCGGGGCCGGCGAGCACCACCCAGGGCGCGTCGTCCTCGCGCGCGGCGCGCTGCAGCAGCGCCAGCGCCGCGGCGTTGGCGCCGGGCGCGAAGTGCTCGAAGCGCTGCTGACGCGGCCAGCGCAGGGAAAGCGGCAACTGGTCCATCAGCAATCCGGGGCCGAGGGAGGATCGCGCGTGTCCGCGGCGGCGCGCATCGCCTCCGCCGCCGGCGCGTTGGACGCGGGCCGCGCGCCGACCGCCAGGCCGACGTCGCCCGGCGCGGCATGCGGACGCCGCTCGGCGTACAGCGCGCTGTCGCGGTAGCGCTCGTGCAGGTAACGCAGCACGACCTTGATCACCGCCGCCGCCGGCAGCGCCAGCAGCACGCCGAGGAAGCCGAACAGCTGGCCGCCGGCGAGGATGGCGAAGATCACCACCACCGGATGCAGGCCGATCTTCTCGCCGACCAGCTTCGGCACCAGCACGTAGCCTTCCAGGGTCTGGCCGATGCCGAACACGCCCAGCACCAGCGCGACGTGCAGCCAGTCCTGGTACTGCACCAGCGCGGCGATCACGCCCATCGACACGCCGACGATCGCGCCGAGATACGGCACGAAGCTGATCAGCCCGGCGATCATGCCGATCAACGGGCCGATGCCGATGCCCACCGCCCACAAGCCCAGCGCGTAGAGCGTGCCCAGCACCACCATCACCGCCAGCTGGCCGCGCAGGAACGCGCCCAGCACCTCGTCCGACTCGCGCGCCAGGCGCGCCACCACCGGCTCGATGCGGCGCGGCAGCAGCTCGTGCACGCGCGCGACCAGCAGGTCCCAGTCGCGCAGCAGGTAGAAGCCTGCCACCGGCACCACCACCACGTGCGTCAGCCACAGCACCAGCGCCAGGCCGGACTTCGACACCTTGGCGATCACGTTGGCGGCGGCGCCGCCGGCTTCCTTCAGATGGGCCTGCAGCGCGGCGACCAGCTGCTGCGGATCGAACACCGTCGTCGACACGCCGAGGTGTTCCTGCAGCCACGGCGCCGCGTGCAGCTGGAACCAGGCGTACCAGGCCGGCAACTGGCCGAGGAAACTCGTCAACTGGCGCTCGACGAACGGCACCAGCCACAGCAGCGCCAGCACCAGCGCCATGACCATCGCCACGAACACCAGGCTGACCGCGAAGGTGCGGCTCATGCGCAGGCGTTCCATGCGGTCGACCAGCGGATCGCAGAAGTAGGCGAACATCGCCGCCAGCACGAACGGCGTCAGCACCGGCGCCAGCAGATACAGCAGCCAGCCGGCGGCCAGCGCCGCGATCGGCCATTGCCAGCTTCCGGCAGTCCGGGTCCTCATCCGCGCCCTCCTTCGCGGCGCAGCCGCCGCGCCTTCAGCGACCAGCGCAACACGTAGTCCACGCCGCTGGCGACGGTCAGCGCGACCACGGCCCAGCGCAGCGGCGCCAGCGCCAGCGCGGCGATGCCGTCCAGTTCCAGCAGCATCGCCAGCACGTACAGGATCTGCGCCAGCGTGGTGAACTTCGACAGCAGCGTCGGCTGCGCCTCCAGCGCGCCGAACAGGCGCTGCCAGGCCAGCGCGCCGGCGACGATCGCCACGTCGCGCCCCAGCACCAGCAGGGTCAGCGCCCACGGCACGCTGCCGACCATGCTGAGGCCGAGGAAGCAGGTCGCCAGCAGCAGCTTGTCGGCGGCCGGATCGAGCAGGCCGCCGAGCCGGCTGCGCCAGCCGTAGTGGCGCGCGAGGAAGCCGTCCAGCGCGTCGGAGCCGCCGGCGACCGCGGCCAGCGCCAGCGCGACGTCGAAGCGGCGTTCGAGCAGGCACCAGCCCAGCGGCAGCACCAGCAGGATGCGCAGCAGCGTGATCAGGTTGGGCAGATGGCGCAGCGGCGAGGCGCCGGCGGCGGCCGAGGCGGGCGTGCGCCCGGTCATGCGGCGCCTCCTCAGCGCAGCCAGCGCAGCGCCGCGTCCGCACCCGGGTGCGCCGCGGCCGGCAGCATGCGTCCGCTGGCGGCGAGGTCGCCGAGCATGCCGGCGAGGTCGCCCTCGAAGCGCACCTGCAGCAGCACGCCGTCGCCCTGCGCCGCGACCGGCACCGCGCCGCGCACCTGCGCGTCCTGGCGCAACTGCGCCAGCATCGCCGCGAAATCGGCGGACGACTGGATGCCGGACACCCACAGCGTCGCGCTGCCGCCGCTGCCGCCGGCGCCCGCCGGCGCGACGGCGAAGCGCGGGATCAGCCGGTCGGCGGCGGCCTCGCCGGCATTCGCCAGCAGCGATGCGGGGTTGCCGCTGTCCTGCCAGCGCTGCGGCGTGCCGCCGCCGACCAGGATCCAGGCGGCGTTGTTGGCGCCCAGCGTGCCGATCAGCACCAGCCCGGTGCGGTAGTCGCGCGCGACGCGCGCCAGCGCGCCCTCGTCGCCCGCCGACAGCGCCGCCGCGTCCGGCACGTCGGTGCCGGCGGGGAACGCGAAGCGCAGGCCGCGTTCGACGCCGGCCTGCACCAGCGGCGCCGCCTGCTGCGCGTCCAGCAGCGCGCCGTCCGCGCCGCGGATCGCCGCCAGCACCGGCGGCCGCGGCCCCGGCCAGACCGCCAGCTTGAGGCTGCCGGCCAGCCGCCGCACCGCCGCCGGATCGAAGTGCGCTTCGAGCCGCAGCGCGCCCGTCGCCGCGTCCTTGCGGTACTGGTACTGCTGCACCAGCGTCGAGGCCTGCGCCAGCGCGTCGGCGACGCCCGGTCGCACGGCGACGTCGCGGTCGCCGCTCAGCTTGACCAGCACCTGCGCCAGGGCCGCGTCGAAAGCCTGGTCGCGCTGGGCGTCGGAGGTGTCGGCCACCGGCGCCTCGCCGTCGTACAGGCCGGGATCCTCGGCGGCGCGCAGCGGCAGCGCCGTCGTCGTCAGCAACAACAGGGCGGCAAGCAGGCTCAGGGGGCGCATCATGCGTGAAACCTCGCAAATCCGCCCGCAGTCTGCCCAATCGCGGCACGAACGTCTATCATGTGCGGCTCGCTCCGCCGGTGCCGCGCCATGTCCGCCGAGAAGGAATCCCTCACCTACCGCGCCGCGGGCGTCGACATCGACGCCGGCAACGCCGTGGTCGAACGCATCAAACCGCTGGTCGCGCGCACCTTCCGCAAGGAGGTGATGGCGGGCCTGGGCGGCTTCGGCGCGCTGTTCGAGCTGGCCGGGCGCTACCAAGAACCCGTGCTGGTGTCCGGCACCGACGGCGTCGGCACCAAGCTGAAGCTGGCGCAGACGCTCGGCCGCCACGACACCATCGGCATCGACCTGGTCGGCATGTGCGTCAACGACGTGCTGGTGCAAGGCGCGGAACCGCTGTTCTTCCTCGACTACTTCGCCACCGGCAAGCTGGACGTCGACACCACGGTCGCCGTGGTCGGCGGCATCGCCAAGGGCTGCGAGCTGGCCGGCTGCGCGCTGATCGGCGGCGAGACGGCGGAGATGCCCGACATGTATCCGCCCGGCGAGTACGACCTCGCCGGCTTCTGCGTCGGCGCGGTGGAGAAGGCCGCGCTGATCGACGGCGCGACGATCGCCGCCGGCGACGCCATCCTTGGCATCGCCTCCAGCGGCCCGCACTCGAACGGCTATTCGCTGATCCGCAGGATCGTCGAACGCGCCGGCAAGCCGTTCGACCTCGACCTCGGCGGCACCACCCTGGCCGACGCGCTGATGGCGCCGACCACCATCTACGTCAAGCCGGTCCTGCAGCTGATGCGGCAGGTGCCGGTGAAAGGCATGGCGCACATCACCGGCGGCGGCCTCAAGGAAAACATCATCCGCGTGGTGCCGGATCGCCTCGGCATCGCCCTGGACAGCGCGAGCTGGACGCTGCCGCCGGTGTTCGACTGGCTGATGCGCGAGGGCAACGTGCCGCGCGAGGAGATGTGGCGCACGTTCAACTGCGGCATCGGCTACACGGTGATCGTCGCGCGCGAACAGGCCTCCGCCACGCTGGCCGCGCTGCAGGCGCTCGGCCTCGCCGCGCGGCAGATCGGCGAGATCGTGCCGGCGCGCGGCACCGAGCGCGTGCACATCGCGTGAATACGCCCGGTGCGGCGGCCTTCGTCAAAAGTCAAAGGTCAAACCTTCGTCCCGAACCGCGACGCTCGACCTTCGCTCCTCCACGCATGTCCGCCGCCTACCCCATCGCCGTGCTCGCCTCCGGGCGCGGCAGCAACCTCGCCGCGCTGATCGAGGCGCAGCGCGCCGGCGCGCTGCCGGTCGCCTTCACGCTGGTGGCGAGCGACAAGGCCGACGCGCGCGCGCTGCGCATCGCCGAGGCGCACGGCATCCCCACCCTGGCGCTGGACCCGCGCGGCTACGCCAGCCGGCGCGACTACGACCTCGACCTGTTCGCGCGCATCGCCGCGACCAGGCCGGCGTTGGTCGTGCTGGCCGGTTTCATGCGCATCCTCGACGCCGACGCGGTCGCGCCCTGGCACGGCCGCATGCTCAACATCCACCCCTCGTTGCTGCCGAAGTACCGCGGCCTGCACACGCACCGGCGCGTGCTGGAGGCGGGCGACGCCGAGCACGGCAGCAGCGTGCACTTCGTCACCGCCGAGCTGGACGGCGGCCCGGTGGTCGCGCAGGCGCGCATCGCCGTCGCCGCCGGCGACACGCCGGAGACGCTGGCCGCGCGCCTGCTGCCGCTGGAACATCGCCTGCTGGTCGCCAGCGTCGCGCTGATCGCCGCCGGCCGGCTGGGACTCGGCGCGGACGGCCCGTGGCTGGACGGCCGTCCGCTGCGCGCGCCGCTGCAGTTGCAGGCGGACGGGGCGCTGGCCGCCGCGGCGTGAGCGCGCGTTCAGCCGGGCCGCGGCAGACTGCGGCGCCATGAAACCCCCATCCTTCCGCCTCGCCCTGCACGCCCTGCTGCTGGCGCTGGCCGGCGCCGCCGCGACGGCCGCCGCCGCGCCGCTGCCCGCCTTCACCGCGCGCTACCAGGTCGAACGCGACGGCGCCGCGATCGGCGAGGCCACGATGAGTCTGCGCAGCGATGGCGACGGCCGCTGGATCTACCGCACCGAAACCCGGGGCACCGACGGCCTCGCCGCGCTGCTCGGGCTGAGCGCGCTGGAAATCTCCACGTTGCAGTGGGGGCCGGACGGCCGTCCGCAGAGCCTCGACTACCGCTACGAGCAGCAAGGCGGCTTCAAGCAGCGCTCGCGCACCGCGCATTTCGACTGGCAGGCCGGCCGCATCGCCGTGCGGGAAGGCAAGGGCCGCTGGGACTACGCCGCCGCGCCCGGCGCGGTCGACCGCCACGCCGCCACGCTGGCGGTCGCCGCGGCGCTGCGCGCGGGCGCGAAGCAGATCGCCGTGCCGGTGGCGGTCAAGGACCGCATCGAGGTGCAGCACTTCGCGGTCACCGGCAGCGAGCCGGTGCAGGTGCCCGCCGGCCGTTTCACCGCCGAGCGCGTCGAACGCCGCGACGACGGCAAGACCGTGCACTCGTGGTACGTGCCGCAGCGCTTCCCGGTGCCGGTGGAAATCGCCGGCGACGACGGCATCACGCTCAAATTGGTGAGCTACGCGGCGCCGTAGGAGCCTGCGTGCGGGCGACCCGGGCCTCTTTCCCGCCCCGCCCGCCACGTCTCTCGGTCGCGAGCACGCGCTCCCCCCGCAGGCCTGTAGGAACCTGCGCGCAGACGACCGCGCACGCCCTCAGTTCGGCAGCCGCCGGATCTTCGCGCCCAGCGTGCCGAGCTTCTCCTCGATGTTCTCGTAGCCGCGGTCGATGTGGTAGACGCGGTCGACCACGGTGTCGCCCTCGGCGACCAGCCCGGCCAGCACCAGGCATGCCGAGGCGCGCAGGTCGGTGGCCATCAGCGGCGCGCCGCTCATGTGCTCGACGCCCTTGATGATCGCGGTGTTGCCCTCGAGGCGGATGTCGGCGCCGAGGCGCTGCAGCTCGTGGGCGTGCATGAAGCGGTTCTCGAACACCGTCTCGGTGATGATGCCGACGCCCTCCGCCACGCAGTTCAGCGCGGTGAACTGCGCCTGCATGTCGGTCGGGAAGGCGGGGTACGGCGCGGTGGTGATGTTCACCGCCTTCGGCCGGCGCCCGCGCATGTCCAGCTCGATCCAGTCCTCGCCGGTGTTGATGTGCGCGCCGGCCTCCTCCAGCTTGGCCAGCACGGCGTCGAGGATCTTGGGGCGCGCGTGCTTGGTGGTGACGCGGCCGCCGCTGATCGCGCCGGCGACCAGGAAGGTGCCGGTCTCGATGCGGTCGGGGAGCACCTCGTAGTGGGTGCCGTGCAGGCGTTCCACGCCTTCGATCACCACGGTGGCGGTGCCCGCGCCCTCGATGCGCGCGCCCATGCTGTTCAGGCAGGCGGCGAGGTCCACCACCTCCGGCTCCTGCGCCGCGTTCTCGATCACCGTGGTGCCGCGCGCCAGCGCCGCGGCCATCATGATGTTCTCGGTGCCGGTGACGGTGACCATGTCCATGGCGATGCGCGTGCCGCGCAGGCGGTCGGCGCGCGCCTTGATGTAGCCGTTCTCGACCTTGACCTCGGCGCCCAGCGCCTGCAGGCCGCGGATGTGCTGGTCGACCGGCCGCGAACCGATCGCGCAGCCGCCCGGCAGCGAGACCTCGGCCTGGCCGAAGCGCGCCACCAGCGGGCCCAGCACCAGGATCGACGCGCGCATCGTCTTCACCAGCTCGTACGGCGCGAAGTAGCGGTCCGTCGAACGCGGGTCGACGTGGATCTTCATGCGGTCGTCCAGCACCAGCTGCACGCCCATCTGGCCGAGCAGCTCCATGGTGGTGGTGACGTCGTGCAGGTGCGGCACGTTGCCGATGCTGACCGGCTCGTCGGCCAGCAGGCAGGCGGCCAGGATCGGCAGCACCGCGTTCTTGGCGCCGGAAATCGCCACGTCGCCGTGGAGGGGGATGCCGCCGCTGATGACGATCTTGGCCATGCGTTCTCTACTTTTATCGCTGCTGCGAGGGCCGGCGCGCGGCCTCGTCGGGCGTCAGCGCCTTCAGGCTGAGCGCGTGGATCTCGCCGCCCATGCGGTCGCCCAGGGTCGCGTAGACCATGCGGTGCCGGGCCAGCGGCAGCTTGCCGGCGAAGGCTTCGCAGACCACCTCGGCCTCGAAGTGCACGCCGTCGGCGCCGCGCACCTCGGCGCGCGCGCCGGGGAGGCCTTGCTCGATCAGCGCTTTGATGCTGCTTGCATCCATGGGCACAGGGGGTTTCCGGACGGGAGCGGCCCGACGGCCGCCTTTGGCTGCCGTTCAGAGGCTACAATGAGGATAGGGAATGTTAATGGAAATCCCCGGGCGCAGGAACGACACCGCCCGCACTTCCTCCTGCCGACCGTTCTTCGCCGATGGACGCCGCCACCGTGAATGCCGAGATCGACCTGTCCGCCCCGTCGCCCCTGCTCGACGCGGAAGCGATCACGCGCACCGCGCGCGGCGTGATCGCGATCGAGGCGCTGGCCATCGCCGTGCTGGAGAAGCGCATCGAGGCCGAATTCATCCGCGCCTGCGGCATGATGCTGGCCTGCCCGGGGCGGATCGTCGTCACCGGCATGGGCAAGTCCGGCCACATCGGCCGCAAGATCGCCGCCACCCTGGCCTCGACCGGCACGCCGGCGTTCTTCGTCCATCCGGGCGAGGCCAGCCACGGCGATCTCGGCATGATCACCGACAAGGACGTGGTGCTGGCGCTCAGCAACTCCGGCGAGACCGACGAACTGCTGACCATCCTGCCGGTGATCAAGCGCCAGGGCATCCCGCTGATCGCGATGACCGGCAACCCCGGCTCCTCGCTGGCGCGCCAGGCCGACCTGCACCTCGACGTCAGCGTGCCCGCGGAAGCCTGCCCGCTGGGGCTGGCGCCCACCGCCAGCACCACCGCGGCGCTGGTGATGGGCGACGCGCTGGCCATCGCGCTGCTGGAGGCGCGCGGCTTCACCGCCGAGGACTTCGCCCGCTCGCACCCCGCCGGCAGCCTGGGCCGCCGCCTGCTGCTGCGCATCGCCGACATCATGCACACCGGCGACAAGGTGCCCAAGGTGCGCGCCGACGCCAGCCTGACCGAAGCGCTGGTGGAGATGAGCCGCAAGGGCCTCGGCATGACCGCCGTGGTCGACGCCGACGACCGCCTGCTCGGCGTCTACACCGACGGCGACCTGCGCCGCACGCTGGACGACCACCAGGTCGATCTGCGCGGCGTGCGCGTCGCCGAACTGATGACGCGCAACCCGAAGTCGATCGCGCCGGACAAGCTGGCCGCCGAAGCCGCGCAGCTGATGGAGACCTACAAGATCCACTCGCTGCTGGTGGTCGACGGCGAGCGCCGCGTGGTCGGCGCGCTGAACATCCACGACCTGCTGCGCGCCAAGGTCGTATGAGCGCGGGGCGGGACGTCGCTTCCCCGGCCCGGCCGCGCATAGCCGTCAAAGGTCAACAGTCGATCGAAGCACAGACGTCGCCGCCCCCTTCGACTTTTGACCCTTGACGTTTCACCCCCTTCCCGACCGCCACGCCGCCCCACGCGCCCATGCCCTACAGCCCGCTCGCCGACATGCCCGAGGACATCCGCGCGCGCGCCGCGCGGGTGAAGCTGGCCGCATTCGATGTCGACGGCACGCTCACCGACGGTCGCCTGTGGTACAGCGAGGACGGCCGCGAGCTGAAGGCGTTCAGCGTGCAGGACGGCCTCGGCCTGAAACGCCTGCGCGCCCACGGCATCGAGGTGGCGATCGTCACCGCGCGCGTCAGCCACACCGTCGCGCTGCGCGCCGAGGAACTCGGCCTGGTCCACGTCTACCAGGGCCAGGCCGACAAGCGCGCCTGCCTGGAGCGCGTGCTGCGCGCGCTGCACCTCGGTCCCGAGCAGAGCGCCTTCGTCGGCGACGATCTCCCCGACCTCGCGGCGATGCGCCTGGCCGGGCTCGGCATCGCCGTGGCCAACGCGCACCCCTGGGTGGCGGCGCGCGCGCACTGGCGCACGCAGCGCCGCGGCGGCGACGGCGCGGTGCGCGAGGTCTGCGATCTGCTGCTGGCCGCGCACGGCCGCGCCGAGGCGGAACTGGACCAGTGGCTGTGATCGAACGGCGCCGGACGCTCGTCTTCGCCGCGCTGCTGCTCGCGGCCGCGGTCAGCCAGCTGCTGGTGTGGTGGCTGCGCCCGCCGCCGCGTCCGAGCGAGATGGTCGGACCGCCGCGCTCCGCCTACACGCTCAACGATTTCACCATGAACGCGCTCGACGAGAACGGCCGGCTCAGCCTGCGCGTCGACGCGCCCTACCTGGCGCGCCGCGAGGGCGACGATTCGCTGTACATCAACGCGCCGCGCTTCTTCATGCCCGGCAAGGACGGCGCCGACTGGCACGGCGCCTCGGAATACGGCTGGGTCAGCGCCGACGGCAACCTGATGAAGCTGCTCGGCAAGGTCGACATGCAGCGCACGCCGACCGCGCAGGCGAGCGCCGCGGAAGTGCATACTTCCGACCTGACCGCCTGGCTGGACGAGAACCGGGTCGCCACCGACGCGCCGACCCTGATCCGGCAGCCCGGCAGCATGACGCGCGGCATCGGCATGCGCGCCAACCTCGACACGCACGAAATGGAGCTGCTCTCCCATGTCCACTCCCAGTTCACGCCCCGCAGGCGTGCGCAGGATCGCTGAGCTGGCGCTGCTCGCGGCCGGCCTTGCCGCCGTGACGCCGGCGTTCGCGCTGAAGAGCGATGCCGACCAGCCGGTCAGCATCGACGCGCAGAAGTTCAGCGGCCGCCAAGGCGACAAGGTGACCTATGCGGTCGCCGTGCACATGACCCAGGGCAGTTTCGTCGCCGACGGCGACGCCGCCACCGGCTACTTCGACCCGAACGACGCCATCGACCGCGCCGTGCTGACCGGCAGCCCGGCCAAGGTGCAGCAGAAACTGGACGACGGCTCGATGATGTACGGCCACGCCGACACCATCGATTACCGCGTCAGCGCCAACACGGTGATCCTGACCGGCAACGCCAGCATCGTGCAGACCGGCAAGGGCGAGTACCACGGCGCGCGCCTGGTCTACAACACCGACAGCGGCGAGGTCAGCGGCGAAGGCGGCGCCGAAGGGCGCGTGCACATGATCCTGCAGCCGAAGAAGAAGCCGGCGGCGGCGCCCGCCGCGGCCGCCCCGGCCGCGCCGGCGCCGGCCTCCTCGACGGCGGCGCCCGCCGCCGGCAGCACCGGCCCGTCCGGCCAGCCGCGCTAAGCCATGCTCGCCGCCAAAGGTCTGCGGAAGCGCTTCCGCGCGCGCCAGGTGGTGCGCGACTTCGGCTTCGACATCAAGCAGGGCGAGGTGGTCGGCCTGCTCGGCCCGAACGGTGCCGGCAAGACCACCTGCTTCTACATGGTGGTCGGCCTGATCGAGGCCGACGCCGGCCGCATCACCCTCGACAAGCAGGACATCACCGGCCTGCCGATGCACGCGCGCGCGCGGCTCGGCATCGGCTACCTGCCGCAGGAGCCGTCGGTGTTCCGCCGTCTCACCGTGGCCGAGAACATCCTCGCCGTGCTGGAGCTGCGCGAGGGCCTGGACGGCCGCGCCCGCGACCGCGAGCTGGAAGGCCTGCTGGACGAGCTGAAGATCTCGCACATCGCCGACCAGAAGGGCGTCAGCCTGTCCGGCGGCGAGCGCCGCCGCGTCGAGATCGCGCGCGCGCTGGCCGCGCGGCCGCGCTACATGCTGCTGGACGAGCCCTTCGCCGGCGTCGACCCGATCTCGGTCGGCGAGATCCAGCGCATCGTGCGCCACCTGAAGGAACGCCGCATCGGCGTGCTGATCACCGACCACAACGTGCGCGAAACGCTCGGCATCTGCGACCGCGCCTACATCCTGAACGAGGGCGAGGTGCTGTCGCGCGGCACCCCGGCGCACATCCTCGCCGACGAGAAGGTGCGCGAGGTCTACCTCGGCCGCGAATTCAAGCTGTGACCGCCGTCGTGAAGCCGTTCGCCGTCTCCCCCTAGCCGCTCGCCCCGCCCGGGGGTAGCATCGTCCTGGCGTCATCCGGCAGCTTTCGCATGAAACCGGGACTCCAGCTCCGACTCCATCAGCAGCTCGCGCTGACTCCGCAACTGCAGCAGGCGATCCGGCTCCTGCAGCTGTCCCAGCTCGAGCTGGAGACCGAGCTGCGGCAGATGGTCGAATCCAATCCGATGCTCGAGTTCGCCGACGAGGCGGGCGACGGCGCGGCCGCGGGCGCCGACGGTGAAGCCGGACCGGGCGAGCGCGCCGAGGAAGCCCCTGCGCCGGCCGAGGCCAGCGCCGAGTCCAGCGAGAACTGGGACGCCGAACCCGAGTTCGCCCTCGACCCGAGCTACCCCGGCAGCGGCGGCAACGGCGACGACGATGCGCTGGAGGCGCAGGACGCCGCGCCGGAAGGCCTGCGCGAACACCTGCTGTGGCAGCTCAACCTGACGCCGATGTCCGAGCGCGACCGCGCGATCGCCACCGCGCTGATCGACGCGCTGGACGAGGACGGCTATCTGCGCGAGGGCCTGGAGCCGGTCGCCACCGCGCTCGCTCCGCTGTTCCCGGTGACGATGGAAGAGATCGAGGCGGTGCGCCATCGCGTGCAGCGCTTCGACCCGGTCGGCGTGGCCAGCCTCGACCTGCGCGACTGCCTCGCCGTGCAGCTCGAGCTGATGGAGCCCGCGACCGAGGGCCGCGCGCTGGCGCAGCAGATCGTCGCCGGCGAGCTCGAACTGCTGGCCAAGCAGGATCTGGCGCGCCTCGCGCGACGCCTGCACGCCGACGACGGCGACGTCGCGGTCGCCGCCGCGCTGATCCGCAGCCTCGACCCGCGCCCCGGCGCGGCGCTCAATCCCGCGCCGGTCGAGTACGTCACCCCCGACGCCTACGCCTGGAAGGCGGACGGCCGCTGGCGCGTCTCGCTCAGCCCCGGCTCGCAGCCGCGCCTCGCCGTCAACCAACACTACTGCTCGCTGATCGCGCGCGCGCGCCGCGAGGACGCCGCCTACCTGCGCGGCCAGCTGCAGGAGGCGCGCTGGCTGCTGAAGAGCCTGAAGGCGCGCGCCGACACCCTGCTCAAGGTCGCCGAAGCGATCGTGCGCGCGCAGAGCGCGTTCCTCGAATACGGTCCGGAGGCGATGAAGCCGCTGGTGCTGCGCGAGGTCGCCGAACAGGTCGGCATGCACGAGTCGACGATCTCGCGCGTGACCACGCGCAAGTACCTGCACACGCCGCGCGGCACCTTCGAGTTCAAGTATTTCTTCTCCAGCGGCGTCTCCACCGACGACGGCGGCAGCGCCTCGGCCACGGCGATCCAGGCGATGATCCGCAAGCTGGTCGCCGACGAAAACCGCCGCCAGCCGTTCTCCGACCAGGCGCTGGCCGAGGAACTGCACCGGCGCGGCATCCAGGTCGCGCGGCGCACCGTCGCCAAGTACCGCGAGGCGCTGCGCATCCCCAGCTCCAGCGAGCGCATGCGCGCAAGCTGAACGGCACGGAGGAACTTCCGGCACGCGACCCGGCTCACACCATCAGCCAACGGCGCGCCGCAGGGGCGGCGCGCCGGCCACCGCCGCGGCGACGCGGCGCCACGAAAGCAGTAGGAGGCGGTTATGCAGATCCAGATCAGCGGCCACCAGGTTGAAGTCACGCCGGCGCTGCGCGACTACGTGCAGACGCGGATGGAGCGCCTCGGGCGCCATTTCGACAACCTCACCTCGCTGAACATCGTCCTCACCGTGGAAAAGCTGGAGCACCGTGCCGACGGCACGCTGGCCGCCGCCGGCCGCGTGCTGCATGCGGTGGCGAACGCCGCCGACATGTACGCCGCCATCGACGGCCTGGTCGACAAGCTGGTCGCGCAGTTGCGCAAGCACAAGGAAAAGGTCACCAGCCACCGCGCCAAGGAAGCGCTGGCCGCGCGCCTGGGCTGAGGCGGCGCGCAGGGATGCGGTTCATCGACCTGCTCGGCCCGGACGCCGTCGCCGCCGGGCTGCGCACAGGCAGCAAGCATCGTTTGTTCGAAGAGATCGCCCGGCGCATCGCGCCGGGCGATGTCGCCTTGGGCGTGCTGGAAGCGCTGACCGAGCGCGAGGCCATGGGCGGCACCGCGCTGGGCGCCGGCGCCGCCCTGCCGCACGGCCGCTGCGACGCGCTGGCCAGCCCGGTGGGCGGCCTGTTCCGCCTCGCCACGCCGATCGCCTGGGGCGCCGACGACGGCCGGCCCGTCGATCTGGTCGCCGCGCTGGTGGTGCCCGTGCAGTTCACCGGCCGCCATCTCGAGCTGCTGGCCGAACTCGCCGAAGCCTTCGCCGATCCCGGGCTGTGCGCGCGCCTGCGCGTCGCGCCCGACGCGGGCGCCCTGCGCGGCGAACTGGCACAATGGAGCGCACGCCGCGGCTGACGCTCTCCGCTCCGGAACGGCCGGCGCGGCGCCCGCTGGCCCCTGCCCGGAACCGCGAGCCTTGGACCGACTCACCGCGCGACAGCTCTTCGAAGGCGTGCACGAACGCCTGGCCCTGCGCTGGGTGGCCGGCGCGCGCGGCGAGACGCGCGCGCTCGAGCCGAAGGAATCCGAGTCGCGGCGGCCGTCGCTGGTCGGCTACCTCAACGTGATCTACCCGAACAAGGTGCAGATCATCGGCACCGAGGAGCTGAACTACCTCGACGGCCTGGACTCGCGGCAGCGCTGGGAGACGGTGCAGAAGATCGTGCAGGCGCGGCCGACCGCGCTGCTGGTCACCAAGGACCAGGCCGTGCCCGCCGACCTGCGCGAGGCGGCCGAGGAAACCGACACGCCGCTGTGGATCAGCGCCAAGCGCGGCCACGAGCTGCTGACCTACCTGCAGTACCACCTGGCGCGCAGTCTGGCCAAGCAGGTCGTGCTGCACGGCGTGTTCATGGAGGTGCACTCGATCGGCGTGCTGATCACCGGCGAGTCCGGCACCGGCAAGAGCGAGCTGGCGCTGGAGCTGATCACGCGCGGCCACCGCCTGGTCGCCGACGACGCGCCCGAGTTCACCCAGATCGCCCCCGACGTGATCGACGGCACCTGCCCGGACATGCTGCGCGATCTTCTGGAGGTGCGCGGCCTCGGCGTGCTGAACGTGCGCGAGATGTTCGGCCACACCGCGGTCAAGCCGTCGAAGTACCTGCGCCTGATCGTGCACCTGAAGCCGCTCAAGGAATGGACCGACGACGCCGACGCGCTGAAGCGCCTGACCGGCGACGTCGGCTACCGCGAGGTGCTGGACGTGCGCGTGCCGATGATCACCATCCCGGTCGCCTCCGGCCGCAACCTCGCCGTGCTGGTCGAGGCCGCCGTGCGCAGCCACATGCTGAAGAGCAAGGGCATCGACCCCGCGCAGACCTTCATCGACCGCCAGGCGCACCAGTTGCGCCGCCTGCCGCCCTGGTGACGCCATGCAAGACGAAGCCCACGTCCCGCCCCGACGCGACCGCCGCCGACCGCCGCCGGTGGCGCACGGCAGCGACACGCGCCTGATCGTGCTGAGCGGCATGTCCGGCGGCGGCAAGACCGTGGCCCTGCGCGCGCTCGAGGACCTCGAGTTCTACTGCGTCGACAACCTGCCGGCGGCGCTGATGCCGCAACTGGTCGCGGCGATCAGCGAGGGTCGCGGCCCGCACACGCGCATCGCCGTCGGCGTCGACGTGCGCAACCGCAGCGCCGACCTCGAACGCATGCCCGGCGTGCTCTCGCACCTCGCCGGCGAGGGCGTGAAGATCGACCTGGTGTTCCTCGACACGCGCGACGACGTGCTGATCAAGCGCTACTCGGAAACGCGCCGGCGCCATCCGCTGTCGACCGAGGGCCTGTCGCTGCAGGACGCGATCGCGCTGGAGCGCAAGCTGCTGCGCCCGCTGTCGGCGATCGCCGACCGCGTGATCGACTCCAGCGACCTCAACGTGCACCAGCTGCGCCGGCTGATCGCCACCGAGTTCGGCCTCGCCGGCGGCGAGATGACCGTGCTGTTCGAGTCGTTCGCCTTCAAGCGCGGCCTGCCGGCCGACGCCGACTTCGTCTTCGACGCGCGCTGCCTGCCGAATCCGCACTGGGATCCGAAGCTGCGCCCGCTGTCCGGCAAGGACGCGCCGGTGCGCGAATACCTCGAGAGCCAGCCACTGGTCGGGCAGTTCCTCGCCGACATCGAGCGCATGCTGGACACCTGGCTGCCGCGCTTCGAGAGCGAGGACCGCAGCTACGTCACCGTCTCCATCGGCTGCACCGGCGGCCGCCACCGCTCGGTGTACCTGGCCGAGCGCCTCGCCGAGCGCTTCCGCAGCTCGCACCGCCAGGTGCTGACCTTCCACCGCGAGCTGGAATGAACATGCTACGTCCCTCGTCCGCCCTTTTCGCGGCCGGAGCCGCCGTGCCATGAGCGTCGGCGTGCTGCTGATGACCCACGAGGACGTCGGGCCGGCGCTGGTCGCCGCCGCGCGCCACGTGATGGCGCAACTGCCGCTGCGCGTCGACACCGTCGAGGTGCCGGCGTCCGCCGACCCGGCGCAGATGCTCGCCACCGCCGCCCAGCACGCGCGCGCGCTGGACAGCGGCGACGGCGTGCTGACGCTGACCGACCTTTACGGCGCCACGCCGTGCAACATCGCCCACAAGCTCGGCGGCCTCGGCGCCAACGTGCGCTGCGTGTCCGGCCTCAACCTGCCGATGCTGCTGCGCGTGCTGAACTACGCCGACAAGCCGCTCGCCGAGCTGGTCGAGATCGCCGCCAGCGGCGGGCGCGGAGGCATCTTCGTCGACCATGCTTGAACAGGACATCGTCGTCTCCAACCGGCTCGGCCTGCACGCGCGCGCCTCGGCCAAGCTGGTGCAGCTCACCCACGGCTTCAAGTCGGCGGTGCAACTGGTCTGCAAGGGCCGCGAGGTCAACGCCAAGAGCATCATGGGCGTGATGATGCTGGCGGCCGGGCTGGGCACGCCGCTGACCGTGCGCGCCGACGGCCCCGACGAGGCCGAAGCGCTGGCCGCGGTGGTCGACCTGTTCCAGCGCAAGTTCGACGAGGGTACTTGAGATGGCGGGACTCGCGACGGGTGCTTCATGCGCCGCGTGCTGACCGGCACGATCGCCTCGCGCGGCATGGCGCTCGGCCGCGCGCGCCTGGTGCAGCCCAGCCAGTTCGTGATCGACGAGCGCCCGCTCGGCGCCGACGAGGTCGAGGCGGAGGTCAAGCGCCTCGACGAGGCGCTGGCGGCCGCACGCGCCGAACTGAACGAACTGCGCGAGAAGCTGCACGGCGCGCTGGCGCGCGAGGTCGGCGAGTTCATCGACGCGCACAGCATGCTGCTGTCCGATCCCGAACTCATCGCCGGCCTGAAGGACCTGATCCGCAAGGGCCGCTACCGCGCCGGCGCCGCGCTGAAGGCGCAGCGCGACCGCCTGGTCGCCGTGTTCGAGTCGATGGACGACCCCTACCTGCGCAGCCGCCGCGAGGATATCGACCACGTGATCGCGCGCGTGCACGGCGCGCTGCTGCGCCAGACCAGCCGCGAGGAACGCAAGCTGGCCGCGCGCGTCGGCGAGATCCTGGTCTCCGACAACATCGCCCCGGCCGAGCTCGCGCACCTGTCGCGCCACGGTCTGCTCGGCATGGTCGCCACCTCGGGCAGCCCCTATTCGCACAGCGCGATCCTGGCGCGCAGCCTGCGCCTGCCGATGCTGGTCGGCGCGCACCAGGCGCTGACCGAGATCCAGGACGACGACCTGGTGCTGGTCGACGGCGAGCATGGCGAGGCGATCGTCCATCCGACCGCGCAGGACCTCGCGCGCTATCGCGCCTGGCAGCGCGACGCCGCGCGCGAGGGCCAGCGCCTGGCCGCGCTGGCCGGCGCGCGCACGCTCACCCGCGACGGCCACGAGGTGCGCCTGTTCGCCAACGCCGAGCTGCCCGAGGAGATCGCCAAGGCGCGCGCGCTAGGCAGCGCCGGCGTCGGCCTGTACCGCACCGAGTTCCTGTTCCTGATGCGCAACGCGCTGCCCGACGAGGAAGAACAGTACGCGGCCTACCGCGACCTGGTGCTGGGCATGGGCGGCCTGCCGGTCACCATCCGCACGCTCGACCTCGGCGCCGACAAGGCCGACGCCACCGGCCTCGCCCTGATGGCCGAGCGGAACCCGGCGCTGGGCGTGCGCGGCGTGCGCCTGTCGCTGCGCCGCCCGGCGGTCTTCGCCACGCAGCTCCGCGCGATCCTGCGCGCGTCGTGCTACGGCCCGGTGCGCGTGCTGGTGCCGATGGTCAGCAGCGCCGACGAGCTCGAGGCGGTGCGCACGCTGGCCGGCCTGTGCGCGCGCGACCTGCGCGGCGAGGGCTACGAGATCGCCGAGCACATCGAGATCGGCGCGATGATCGAAGTGCCCGCCGCGGCGATCGGCGTGCGCGCGCTGCTGGCGCACGCCGACTTCGTCGCCATCGGCACCAACGACCTCGCCCAGTACGTGCTCGCCGCCGACCGCAACAACGACGCGCTGGGCGCGCTGTACGACCCGCTGCACCCGGCGCTGCTGCGCCTGATCGCGCACGTGATCGGGGCCGGCCGGCGGGCGCGCAAGCCGGTCAGCCTGTGCGGCGAGATCGCCGGCGACGTGCGCTTCACGCCGCTGCTGCTGGCGCTGGGGCTGCAGGAATTCAGCATGCACACCGGCCAGATCCTCGCCGTGCGCGACCGCGTCGCCGGCCTGCACTGCGGCGAGCTGCGCGCGCTGGCGCCGCGGCTGCTGCGCGCGGCCACGCGCGGCGAAGTCGAGGCCATCCTCGACGCCATCAACGGCGTCTGAGCGGCAGCGTCAGCCGCGCGCGCGGCGGCGTGGCCGGCATCACCCCGGCCAGAAACGCCTGCAGCAACGGCCCGCGATACTTGGCGCGATGCAGCGCGAACGCCAGCTTGCGGGTGAGCTGCAGGAACGGCGTGCGCAGCGCGACCAGCCGGCCGGCGGCGACCGCATCGCCGATCGCCGCGCGCGGCAGGCAGGCGATGCCGAGGCCGGCGATCACCGCCTGCTTGATCGCCTCGCTCTGCCCCAGCTCCAGCACGGTCTCGCCCGGCGGCAGCTCGGCCAGCGCGCGCTCGACCAGCGCGCGCGTCGCCGAGCCGCGTTCGCGCAGGATCCAGCGCGCGCCGGCGAAATCGCGCGGCGCCAGCCGGCGCCGCCGGGCCAGCGGGTGATCCGGGCGCACGCACACCGCCAGCGCGTCGTCGCGCCACGACAGCAGCTCCAGGTCCGGATGCGCCGCCGGCCCCTCCACGCAGCCGACGTCGAGCGCGAAGCCGAGCACGCCGGCGACGATCGCCTCGGTGTTGGCGACGGTGAGGTGCAGCGCCACCTGCGGATGCGCGCCGACGAAGCCGCCCAGCAGGTCGCCGACCAGGTAATTGCCGACCGTGTTGCTGGCGCCGATGCGCAGCTCGCCCGCCAGCGCCTGCGGCCGCGCGGCGGCGCGGCGCTCGACTTCGCCGAGGCGCTCCAGCACCTCCTGCGCCAGCGGCAACAGCTCGCGGCCGCGTTCGTTCAGACGCAGGCGTCGGCGTTCGCGGTCGAACAGGCGCGCGCCCAGCAGCCGTTCCAGTTCGGCCAGCGCCATGCTCGCCGCCGGCTGCGTCATGTGCAGGCGCTCGCCGGCGCCGCGCACCGAACCGGCGGCGGCGACGGCGACGAACACCTCGAGCTGGCGCGGGCTGACGCTGATCATCAGCGTTCATTATGCACAAGATCATGAAAATCGACTTTCCTTATTTTAGGCCGCGGCCCACGATACGCCAGTCCGAGGAGGCTCCCGCATGCATTCCCGCCGCCATCCGCAGCCCGAAGCCGCCGACGCCGCCGCGATCGCCGGCGGCCCTGCCGCCGCGGCCGCCCGCCGCGCATCCGGCGCCTGGCTGCGCACGCACGCGCCCGGCCTGCTGCTCGCCGGCGCAGTCGCCGCGGTCGCGCTGGCGCTGGGCAAGGCGGCGCCGCTGATCGGCGCTCCGGTGATCGGCATCGTGCTCGGCATCGCCGTGCGCACGCTGCGCGCGCCGGGCGCGGCGTTCCTGCCCGGCATCCGCTACGCCTCCAGGCAGGTGCTGCAGGCGTCGATCGTCGCGCTGGGCTTCGGCCTCGGCCTGGGCCAGGTGGCGCGCACCGGCCTGCACTCGCTGTCGGTGACGGCGGCGACGATCACCGCCGCGTTCGTCGCCGCGTGGGCGCTCGGCCGCGCGCTGCGCGTGCGCGACGACCTCAGGCTGCTGATCGGCGTCGGCACGGCGATCTGCGGCGGCTCGGCGATCGCCGCGGTGACGCCGATCGTCAGGCCGGACGAGCACGACACCGCGTTCGCGATCTCGACGATCTTCCTGTTCAACCTGGTCGCCGTGCTGCTGTTCCCCGCGCTCGGCCACCTGCTGCACCTGTCCGACCTCGGCTTCGGCCTGTGGGCGGGCACGGCGATCAACGACACCTCCTCGGTGGTCGCCGCCGGCTACAGCTACAGCCACGCCGCGGGCGACTACGCCACCATCGTCAAGCTGACGCGCGCCACGCTGATCGTGCCGATCTGCCTGGCGCTGGCGATGCTGGTCGCCTGGCGCGAGCGCAAGCGCGGCCCATCCGACTTCCGCCTCCGCCGCGTGTTTCCCTGGTTCATCCTGTGGTTCGTGGCAGCCTCGGGCGCGCGCACGCTGGGCCTGGTGCCGGCGGCGTGGCTGCCGGGGCTGCACACGGCCGCGGAGGGCCTGATCGTGATGGCGCTGACGGCGATCGGCCTGTCCGCCGACCTGCGCCGCATGGCGGCCACCGGCGCGCGGCCGATCCTGCTCGGCCTCGGCGTGTGGGCGGCGGTGGCGCTGAGCAGCCTCGGCGTGCAGTACGCGATGGGCCAGCTCTGAACGTAGGCTGGCCCGGCCCACGGAACGCGCCTCAGGCGCGCGGCTGCTCCGCCAGCGTCAGCGCGACCTTGTCGCGCAGGTAGACCGGCAAGGCCTGTTCCGCCGGCACGCCCTGCCCCGCCGCCAGTCGCGGCGCGGCGAGACGCGCGACATGGCGCGCCTGCGGATAGCGTTCCGCTTCCGCCCAGCGCGGCGGCGCCGGCAGGCGCGCGGCCAACGCATCGCGATACGCGTCCCAGCCGGTGCCGACCACGTTCCACGCCGCGGCGGCGGGCAGCGCCAGCGCATCGGCGGTTCCGACGCTTTCCCCGGCAAGCGCCCGCAGCAGCGCGGCATCGCGCGTGCGGCGGTAGGCGCCGGCATAGACCTCGCCCATGCGCGCGTCGATCACGGCGAGGATCGCCGCGTCGTCGTCGGGCGTCTCCAGCGCCAGCGCTTCCAGCGAGGACACCGCCACCACCGGCAGGTCCAGCGCCAGCGCCAGTCCCTGCGCCACCGACACCGCCAGCCGCACGCCGGTGAAGGCGCCGGGACCGCGACCGAAGGCGATGCCGTCGAGCTGCGTGCGCGCCAGACCGGCCTCCGCCAGCACGGCTTCCGCCATCGGCAGCACCAGCTCGGCGTGACGGCGCGGCGCCAGCTCGCTGCGCTCGTGCAGCATCTCGCCGCGCAGCAGCGCCACGGAACAGGCTTCGGTGGAGGTCTCGATGGCGAGCAGGTTCATGGGCGCGATTGTCGCATCCGCGATGGCGCCATGACAGCAGCGACGGCGGGCGCGCACGAGGCGCGAACGTGGCGTCCGCGGGACAGCGGTCCGCGGCACGCCGCGCTCACGCCTCCTGCACCAGCGTGCCCTGGTGGTAGACGATCTTCCAGCCCTGCGGCGCGCGCCGCCACACCGTCGCGCGCCGCGTCAGGCGCGCGTCCTGGCGCAGGGTGTAGGTGAGCAGATAGGTGTCCGCGCCGAGCGCGCGGCAATGGAAGTCGCGCGTCTCCCAGCGCTCCTCGACGGGATTGCGCCGGCGCTCCTCCAGCACCGCCAGCACGAACTCGCGGCTGTAGCGCTTGCCGGAGGCGCCGACTTCCCAGAAGTCCTCGTCCATCATCGCCTCGTAGTCGGCGCG
>NZ_DF970209.1:0-4141 GCF_000953855.2 Mizugakiibacter sediminis | reverse complement strand
CGCGCGCGCAGCTCCTCCAGCACGGACGCCAGCGCGGGATCGGTGTGCAGCTCGGGTTCCATCGCGGTCCTCGCCTCGGCGCGCACGCCGGCTCGCGCGCGCTGCGGATGTCGTCAAGGGGTCTCGGCGGGCGTCGCCGCCGCGCCGCCGTAACGGTACCAGTCGACGCGCCGCGTGAGGTACATCAGCAGCGCGACCGCGGCCAGCAACGCCAGCGCGCCCGCCAGCAGCGAGTAGCGCTCGGCGACCACCAGCCCGTACAGCAGCGCGTACACCAGCAGCATCAGCGCGCCGAGCAGCAGGCCGGCGCGGCGCGCGCGCAGCACCGCGCCGGCGTAACCGCCGACCAGCGTCGCCACCGCCAGCGCCGCGGCGAGATAGGCCCGGGCGAAGCCGATCTGCTCGGACAGCGCCAGCAGCACCAGGTAGAACGTCGCCAGCGCCAGCCCGATCAGCAGGTACTGCACCGGATGCACGCGCAGCCGCCGCAGCACCTCGAACAGGAAGAAGGCGACGAAGGTGAAGGCGACGAACAGGATGCCGTATTTGCCGGTGCGCTCGTTCTGCTGGTAGACGTCGACCGGCTGGACCAGGTCGACGCCGAACGCGGCGCCGGCGAGATCGGCGCCGCCGACTTCGCCCGCCCACCATCGCTGGCCGAAGCCGCGGTTGAGGTCCAGCACCTGCCAGCGGGCGCTGAAGCCGTCGGCCTCGACGCGCCGCTCCGCCGGCAGGAACGCGCCGGCGAAGCCGGGATCGGGCCAGGCGCCGGCGATCGTCGCTTCCGTGCGCCGCGCCAGCGGCAGCACGCGCAGGCTGCGCGTGCCGGCCAGGGTGAACGTCGCCTCGAAGGCGACATCGCGCGCCGGCATGGCGTCGACGCCGGACGGCGCGGCCACCGCCGACAGCGGCACCGCGACGACGTGCAGGTCGCCCAGCGCGGCGCTGTCCGGCTGCGGCTCGCGGGCGACGCCGTCGATGCGCACCGCGTCCAGCGCGCGAATGCCGTGCACGTCGGCGATCGGCAGCCACAGCCGCGCCTCGCTCCAGCGCGCCGTCGCGCCAGACGGCGCCAGCGCGGCGAGATCGGCCGCGCGGAAGCGGCCGCCGAGACGCACCTGCGCGGTGTACACCGGCGCTTCGTAGATGCCGTAGCTGCGCCGCTCGGTCGCCAGCGTCGCGCGCACGTCCAGCGCATCGGCCAGCACGATGCGCATGCGGTGCTCGACGCGCGCCTCCTTGCCGTCGCGCACGGTCACCGCCATCGGCACCGCCAGCACCGCGCCGCCCAGCGTCTGCGGCGCGCCCCAGCGCTGCGCGATCTGCGCGATCGCCTGCTCGCGCATGCCCACGCGCTCGCGCAGCAGGTCCCGCACCTGCGCCAGCGGAATGGATATCAGCAGCGCCAGCACGCCGACACCCAGCGCCTTCAGCGTGATCGAATCGGACCGTCGCATCGCGATGGCCTCCCGGAACCCGACGCGATCACACGCGCCGGCGCGGGCGGCGCAGGGATGCGTTGCGGGCGATTCGCGGGCCGGGAGGGCGCTCGGGAGGGCAAGCACCGTGCGCGCGGAGGCCGCGTGTGCCGCTGCGGCGGACCGGCACTGCGCACCCCCATCGCTTGCGATGGGGGTGCGGGTCGGGGTGAAGAGGCTCCACGCCGGACACGTCGCGCGCGTCGGCGTTCGCACGGCCGGCGCATCGCGATTCGCCGCGACTCCGTCCTACGCGGTTTCCGCGTCGGCGAAGAAGCGCTGCACGTCGGCCAGCGCGCGCGTCAGCGGCATCGGCGGCAGGCTCTGCAGGAACAGGCGGCCGTAGCCGCGCGTGCTCAGGCGCGGGTCGCACAGCACCAGCACGCCGCGGTCGTGCACGTCGCGGATCAGGCGGCCGGCGCCCTGCTTCAGCGCGATCACCGCGGTCGGCACCTGCCAGTCGGTGAACGGGTTGCCGCCGGCGCGGCGCAGCGCTTCCAGGCGCGCTTCCAGCACCGGGTCGTCCGGCGCGGCGAACGGCAGCTTGTCGATGATCACGCACGACAGCGCCTCGCCGGCGACGTCGACGCCCTCCCAGAAACTGGCTGCGCCCAGCAGCACGCCGTGGCCGCAGGCGCGGAACCCGGTCAGCAGCTGGTGGCGCGGCGCGGTGCCCTGCACGAACAGCGGCCACGGCACGCGGTCGCGCAGCAGCTCGGCGGCGCGGCGCAGCGCGCGGTGCGAGGTGAACAGCAGGAAGGCGCGGCCGCGCGAGGCTTCCAGCACCGGCAGCGCCGCCTCGATCACGCGCTCGGTGTAGGCCGGCGTGTTCGGATCGGGCAGGCCCTTCGGCAGGTAGGCCAGCGCCTGCGTGGCGAAATCGAACGGGCTGTCCAGGCTGAGCGTGTGCGGATCGTCCAGGCCGAGCTGGCGCGCGAAGTGCTCGAAGCTGCCCGCCACCGACAGCGTCGCCGAGGTGAAGATCCAGCTCGCGCGCGTGGCCTCGCGCAGCGCGCGCAGCGGCGGCGCCAGATCGAGCGGCGTCGCGCTCAGCACGAAACCGCGCTCGGACAGTTCGTACCAGCGCACCTCGTCGCCGTCGGGATCGTCGAGCAGCTTCTGCAGGCGCGCGGCCAGCGTCTCGGCGCGCGCGTGCACATTGTCCATGCCGCGCGAGCGCTCGGCCTGCGGCACCAGCGCCTCGGCCAGCGCGGCCAGCGCGTCGTGCAGCGCGCGCAGCGCGTCGACGGCCTCGCCGCGCTGTTCGATCTGCGCCCACGCGCCGCGCTGCGGCAAGGGATCGAGCGCAAGGCGCGCCTGCTTCAACGCGGCGTCCAGCGCGTCCAGCGGCGGCTGCAGCACGTTCAGCGCGCCGCTGACGTCGCCGCACTCGGCCAGCGTGTCCTGCGCGAGGTCGGCGAGCTGGCGCGCGCCGACGCTGGTCGAGAAGAATTGCCCGGCCAGTTCGGGAATCTGGTGCGCCTCGTCGAGGATGAAGGCGTGCGCGCCCGGCAGGATTTCGCCGAAGCCCTCCTGCTTCAGCGCCAGGTCGGCGAACAGCAGGTGGTGGTTGACCACCACCAGGTCGGCCTCCTGCGCCGCGCGCCGCGCCTTGACCACGAAGCAGTCGTCGAAGAACGGGCACTCGGCGCCGAGGCAGTTCTCGGCGGTCGAGGTGACGCGCGGCCACAGCGGCGAGTCCTCGGGGATCTCGGCGAGCTCGGCGCGATCGCCGCTCGCCGTGCGCGCCCCCCAGGTGCGGATCGCCTGCAGTTGTGCGGTCTGCGCGCGCGTGGCGAAGCGGCCGTCCTTGACGGCCTGGTCGAGCCGGTAGCGGCACAGGTAATTGGCGCGTCCCTTCAGCAACGACGTCTTCAGGCGCGCGCCCAGCACCGAGCGCACGCGCGGCAGGTCGCGGTGGAAGAGCTGGTCCTGCAGGGTCTTGGTGCCGGTGGAGACGATCACGCGCTTGCCGGAGAGCAGCGCCGGCACCAGGTAGGCAAAGGTTTTCCCGGTGCCGGTGCCGGCCTCGGCGATCAGCGTGCCGCCGTCGTCGATCGCCTGTGCCACCGCCTGCGCCATCGCCTGCTGCGAAGCGCGCGGCGCGAAGTTGGGCAGCTCGCGCGCGAAAGGGCCGTCCGGGCCGAGCAGCCCGGCGATGTCGTCGTCCGTCATCCGGCAAGTATCGCCGAGCGGCGCGCGGCTTGGGAGTGCTGCGGGGCCGATCCGGCGCCAGGCGCGATCCGGCTCGCCACGCCGCGGCCGCCGCGGTTCGGCACGTGCGTGTGGATCCGCGGGGTGGAGACGTCCTTGTGGCCCAGCAACTCCTGGATCGTGCGGATGTCATAGCCGCCCTCGATCAGGTGGGTGGCGAAGCCATGGCGCAGCGTGTGCGCGGCAGCATCGTGCGGCGGCCCTTGCCGCCCTTGCCGCCCTTGCCGTCGCGCACGCAGCCGCATCGCTGCCTTTCATCGCTGCAGATTCGAGGTGATAAGACATATCCCTGCGGCCGTGTCGGATAACACGGCCGGCATTCACTTCGCCGCGCGACGCCGCCAGTCCGCAAGACCTCGAACTTGTGCAGGAAACCGGCTTGACGACCCGTAAGGGCGCGGCGCAGGCTAGCTGTGTAAACCCACCAGGTTGTTCATGTCGATGCGGGT
>NZ_DF970208.1 GCF_000953855.2 Mizugakiibacter sediminis | reverse complement strand
TCAGGCTACGCCGATTCTTGGGTTTGTCAAGTATATAATCGCCTATCGTAACGGCAACGTGCGGTTCGCGCGGCGCGATCCGGACATGGTCGCGCAGGCGCGCGGATCGAGGCATGGCGCCGCCGGTGCATTCCGCGGGCAAATCGCGGGCAGCCGGCGCGGCATCATGCGGGGGACCGGCCGTCGCCGGCCTTTCGCGCCGGTCGGGCGTAGCGCCGCGGCGCCAACAGCTTGACATCCAGCACTTCGAGATCGTCGTGCACGGAATACGTGTGGCAGCCGCGCAGACCGGGCTGCCAGTCGGGCGCCAGCGCGCCCAGCGGCCGTTCGGCGTAGCGCTCCGGGCTCAGCTCCAGCACCTCCTGGAACACGATGCGGTAGCCGTAGTCGGGGCCGCAGTCCTGCGCCGGGCGGATCAGCCGGCCGCGATGGCGGAACAGGCCGCCGGCCGGCCGCGCGGAGCGCACGTCGGCGACGATCGGGTTGCGCGCGTGCGGCAGCCACGGGCCCAGCGGCGAGTCGGCATGGAACAGGAACAGTTCGTTCCACTCGCGGCCGCCGTCGTCGAACGGCGTCTCGGCGACGCAGACGAACAGGTACCAGCGGCCGCCTTCCTCGTGCAGCGTGCCGTCGACCATGCGGTAGCCGCGGAGCAGGTCCGCGACCGGCTCCCATTCGTAGGGGAAACGGCGCGCGCGCCACAGCGGCAGGCGGCGCTCCAGCGCCGCCTCGAAGGTCAGGTAGAGCTGGTCCCGCCAGGCGAACACGCGCGGATAGGAGAGGTGGCAGGCGGCCTTCACCACCACGCCGCTGCGGTGCGCGCCGTCGGCGTCCGGTTCGATCGCGCTGATGTGGCCGCGGCCGCTGGCGTAGTCGAGCTCCTCGACGAAGATCGCGCGGCGGCCTTCGTGCACGTAGGCGCAGGGGTCGGCCCAGAACGCGCCGAGCGGCGGATCGAGGCGCTGGAAGCCTTCGACGCCGGGCGCTTGCGGATCCAGCCGCGCCGACGACTGCCGCCACAGCAGATACCAGTGTTCGATCTTGCCGAGCCGCGGCAGATGGCGGTCCGCGGCGCGCACCAGCAGGCGCAGCGCCAGCGCCACGCAGCTCATGCCGTCCGGCGCGTGGGCGGCGGGCAGCGGCCGCGCCTCGGGTTCCTCGCCCAGCGCGAGACGGCGCAGCGCGCGCCGCAGCAGCGCCGGCGTCTTCTGCAACTGATAGGCGCGGTTGCGCGCATGCGACAGCAGCGCGGTCGAACCCACGCTGGCTTCGAGCAGTTCCCAGCGGCCGCGGTCGGAACGATGCACGCCGAGTCCGCCCGGTGTGACCGCCTCGCCGCGGTCGAAGGCGGCGAACATCCAGAACGCGGCGCGCATCGGATCGGTGGCGTCGCGGCCGAAGCTCCACACGCCATGCGTGGCCATCGCGGCCAGCTTCGTTGCCGGCAGCGCCAGGCCGAAGCTCAGCACCAGGTCGGGCGACAGCCGCGCCAGCTCGGCCGCGGCCTCCGCGTCCAGTTCCAGCGGCGCATCGGAGGCGGCGCGCCAGGCGTGCCGCGGCACCGCCGGCAGCAGCGCGGCGAGATCGCGGCTGGCGTGCACGGCGCCCATCGCGCCGGCGAAACGCATGTCGAGACGGAGATACGCATCGAACAGGCGGCTGCCGCGCGGCGGCCTGCCCGTCCGCACGGCGGCCAGCGCGACCAGTTCGGCCGCGCCGCCTTCGCCGAGGCCGGCGAGCGCGGCGGCCAGCCAGGCCGGCACCTGCGTACGGTCGACCAGCGCGACCACGCGCAGCGGCCGCGTGCCGGCGGGCAGCGGCGGATACAGCGCCGAGCGGGCGGCGGCCTGCGGCGTGCGTCCCATGTCCATGGCGCTCACTCTCCCTGGCCGGCGTGCAGCGCCGCGCCGACGCGGGCCTCTCCCGTATGCCGTGCGGCATCCGTCGCAGGCGCGGGCGCGGCGACGAAACGCCGGGACCACGCGGCCACCCGGCTGATCCACGCGCGCTGCGCCGCCAGCTCGGTGCGATTGTGGTTGGCGTCGGCGATGTAGTCGGCCTGGATGCACGCGGGCAGGCGGTAGCGGCGGAAACCGTCGGCGAATTGCCCGGCGTAGTTGTATTCGCGCGTCATGCTGCCCGAGTACAGCAGGTAGACCGCGGTGCCGCGCGCGCCGAGCGCGGCCAGCCCGCGCGCGAACGCCTCCTTCGGCGGACGCACGCGGCCGCCGCCGGCGGCGGCGTCGCGCCGCCGTGCGAGGCGTTGCCGCAGCATCCGCCACACGGCGTCGGCGGCGCCGCTGCGGCGCAGCCGCGCCAGCGCGCTGTTGAGATGCGTGCGCAGGGTCGGATAGGCGTGCGGGTCGAGCATCACCACGCCGGCCACGCGCGGATCCTCCAGCGCGGCCGCGTAGCCGTGGTCGGCGCCGGAGCACAGGCCGACCAGCACGAAGCGCCGCAGTCCCTGCGTCTCGGCGAGATGATCCAGCGCCGCGCGCACGTCGGCGACCGCCTGCCGCTCGAAGCCGAGCGTGCCGGTGGCGGCGCGGCTGTCGCCTTGCCCGGAGAGGTCGAAGCGCAACGCGGCGAAGCCCAGTCCGGCCATCTCGCGCGCGAACTTCACGTACATGCGCTGCGGGCCGATGCGCGGGATCACGCCGGCGTTGAACATCACGAAGCCGAGGTCGTGCGCGGGCACGCCCTGCACCGGCGCGGTGTACGTGCCGACCAGGCGCCGGCGCTCGCCGAACTGGACGACGCGCTCGTTCACGGCAACGTCTCCACGGTGGCCTCGATGTGGTCGAGCACGTCGGCGGGCACGATCGCCGCGCTCATCGCCTCGTCCGAATTCCACGGCGACGAAGACGCCAGCGCGCGCCATTCGAGCGAGGGCGCTGCGGCGAGGCGTTCGCGCAGGCGCGCCTGCGCCGCGCCTTCGGCGGTGACCAGCACGTGCACGCGCGCGGTCTGCGGCGGCGCGGCGGCCAGCGCCATCGCGCGCAGTTCCGCGCGCAGTTCCAGCGGCAGCGGGAAGCCGAGCGCCTCGTCGACCACGCCTTCGCGGGGGCGGCCGAAGCGCGCGGCGAAGGCGGGCCAGTCGATGCCGAAGTCCTCGGCCAGGAAATTCATGTGCGCGAGGCGCAGTTCGTCGAGATAGGCGCCGCCGTCGATCACCGGGTCCCACAGCAGCAGCATGCGCGGCGCCGCGTCCGCGCGCGCGGCCAGCAGGCCAAGGCTGGCGCCGAGGCGCAGCCCCACCCACGCGGCGGCGCGGCAGCCGCTGCGCGCGAGCAGCTCGGCGTGGGCGGTGCGCACGTCGTCGCACCAGCCGGCGAGCGTGCCCTGTTCGCACTCGCCGTCGGAATCGCCGGTCGCGTAGTAGTCGAAGCGCAGCACCGGGAAGCCGCGCCGCGCCAGGCGCTCGGCCAGCACGCGGAAGATGCGGTGGCTGCGGATCGCCTCCTGGCCGAACGGATTCAGCAGCAGCACCGCGCTGCCGCGCGCGCGCTCGCCCGCGGGCGGGTGGAACACGCCGAACATGCGCCGTTCCCGGGCACCGAAGCGGTAAGGGATCACGATGCAGCCACGTCCGTGTACCAGTGGGTGACGGGGGGATCATCGCCGCTGGCGGGCGCGTCGCCAAGTGCGATGCCGTACGCCGCGATGTGCCCGGGCGCCGGCCGGAACGTGCGCAGCGCCACGCTCCACGGCGGTGTGTCGCCGCCCGCGGGCACGACGACGCGGCGCGGGCCGGCGTCGGCGCCGACGTGGATGCCGCAGGGATCGCGGCCCAGGCCGTCGCCGGTGGCCTTCAACAGCGCCTCCTTGCGGGTCCAGCAGGTCATCACCGCCAGCGCGCGCCGCTGCGGCGCGGTGGCCGCGATCGTCAGGCACTCCGCCGGGGTGAAGCAGCGCCGCGCCAGCAGCTCGGCGTCGGGCAGCGGGCGCACCGCCTCCACGTCGATGCCCAGCGCGCGCACGCGGCCGACGGCGAGCAGGGCGAGGCCGCCGGCGTGGCTGAGGTTGAACGCCGGCGCGCCGGCCGACGC
>NZ_DF970207.1 GCF_000953855.2 Mizugakiibacter sediminis | reverse complement strand
GGCGACGTGGATGCGCCGCATCGGGCCGATCGAGCGCGATTTCAGCAAGCCGTTCGATCCGGTAGACGCGCTGGCGAACGCGATCCTGTACCAGCAGCTTTCCGGCAAGGCCGCGGCGACGATCGTCGCGCGCGTGGTCGCGCTGATGCCGCGCAAGCGCATCGACGCCGCCGGCATCGCCGCGCAGTCCGACGAGGCGCTGCGCGGCGCCGGCGTCTCGCGCAACAAGATCGCCGCGCTGCGCGACCTCGCCGTCAAGGCGCAGCACGGCATCGTGCCGGACGCGCGCGGGCTGGCGCGCATGTCCGACCAGGAGGCGATCGAGCATCTCACGCAGGTGCGCGGCATCGGCCGCTGGACCGTCGAGATGCTGCTGATGGCGCGGCTCGGCCGGCCCGACATCCTGCCGGTCGACGACCTCGGCATCCGCAAGGGCGCGCAGGTGGTGCACGGCTGGGAAGAGCCGCCGAAGCCGAAGGCGCTGGCCGAGTTCGGCGAGCGCTGGGGCCCGTACCGCACGCTGGCGAGCTTCTATCTCTGGCGCGTGGCCGAGGCGGCGCAGCCGGCCGCGCCGGTGCGCCGTTCGCAGGACTGATGCGCATGAACACCGCCGCGCCGCTGGTTCCCGAGGCCCTGCTGGCGGACTTCCACGCGCAGGCGCCGCGCGACGCGGCCGGCGCGTTCCGCGCGCTGACCGAACGCCTGGAGTCCGCGCGCGCGCCGGCGCAGGCCTGGCAACGCGTCGTCTCCGGCCTGCTGGGCGGCGGCTTCGCGGTGGCGGCGGGCACGCTGGCCGAACGCGGCCTGGCGTTCCACGCGCAGGACGCCGGCCTGCGCTACCTGCTCGGCAACGCGCTGCGCCAGCAGGGCGAGCGCGTCGCCGCCGAGCGCGAGCTGCGCGCGGCGCTGGCCGCGCAGCCGCAGCACGGCGACGCCGCGCTGTCGCTGGCCTACCTGCTGCGCGAGCAGGGCCGGCTGAACGGCGCGGCGGCGGCGGTGCAACTGCGCTGGAAGCACGCGCCGCGCACGCGCGAGGAGGCGATCGGCGCCGCCACATTCCTCAAGGAATGCCAGCACCACGCGGAAGCGCTCGAGGTGTGCACCGAGGCGCTGAAGCACCTGCGCGACGTGCCGGCGCTGCACGCGCTGACCGGCGAACTGGCGCTGGCGCTGGGCCGCTTCGAGCAGGCGCGCGTGCAGCTGCGCCGCGCGGTCGAGCTGGACCCGGCGCAGGCGCCTTCCTGGCTGCGCCTCGCCGCCACGCACAAGTTCAAGACGCGCGACGACGCCGACCTGGCGCTGCTGGAGCGCGCCGCGGCGCAGGGCCTGGCCAGCGCGGACGCGCGCATCAGCGTCGGCTTCGCGCTCGGCAAGGCCTACGACGATCTCGGCGACATTCCCGCCGCGGTGCGCGTGCTGCGAGAGGCCAACGCCGCGGTGGCCGCGCGCACCGGCTGGTCGGCGTCGCTGTGGCAGGGTTTCGTCGAGCGCCAGATCCGCGCCGCGCCGCTGGCGCCGGTGGCGGTGCCGGACATCGTGCCGGTGTTCGTGGTCGGCCTGCCGCGCACCGGCACCACGCTGGTGGCGACGCTGCTCGGCAGGCACCCGCAAGTGCGCAACCGCGGCGAGCTGAACTGGCTGGCCGCGCTGGCGGCGCACGTCGAGGGGCAGCGCCACTCGCCGGCGTCGATGGCGCAGGCCGCCGCGCTGTTCGCCGCGCAACTGCGCCAGGACGACGTCTCCGCGCGCTACTACCTCGACAAGAATCCGCTGAACTTCCGCCACCTCGGCCTGGCCGCGGCGCTGTTCCCCAACGCGCGCGTGATCCACTGCCGGCGCAACCGCCGCGATACCGCGCTGTCGATCTGGAGCCAGCACTTCGCGCACGCCGACAACGGCTACGCCTACCGCTTCGAGGACATCGCCGCCTTCGCCCAGGGCCACGACCGCCTGATGGCGCACTGGCGCGCGACGCTGCCGCTGCCGATCTACGATCTCGCCTACGAGAAGCTGGTGGCGCGGCCCGACGAGACCGTCGCCGACCTGCTGCGCTTCCTTTCGCTGGAGGCGCCCGCATCGCCGCCCGTCGAGGCGAAGCCTGCGGCGATCGTCACCGCCAGCGTCTGGCAGGCGCGCCAGCAGGTGTACTCGAGTTCGGTCGGACGCTGGCGCGCCTGGGCCGAGCATTTGCCGGAACTGCTGCAGGCGTTCCCCAACGAGCGCGCGGGCTGAGCGCGCGGCGCGTATCCACGAGCACCGATGGCAACCGAGCGCGAAGCGCATTGGCAGAAGGTCTACGCGGAAAAATCCGCCGATGCGGTGAGCTGGTACCGCGCGCATCTCGAGGTGTCGCTGCGCCTGCTCGAACGCGCCGGCATGGGCGCGCGCTCGCGGCTGATCGACGTCGGCGGCGGCGCCTCGACCCTGGTCGACGACCTGCTGGCGCGCGGGCTCGCCGCGATCACCGTGCTGGACATCGCCGAGCCGGCGCTCGACGCGGCGCGGCGGCGCCTCGGCGCGCGCGCCGAGGCGGTGACCTGGCTGGTCGGCGACGTCACCCGCGTCGCGCTGCCCGCGGCGGGCTACGACCTGTGGCACGACCGCGCCGTGCTGCACTTCCTCACCGACCCCGCCGACGCCGCGGCCTATGTCGCGCAGGTGCGGCACGCGCTGGCGCCGCGCGGACACGCGGTGATCGGCGGCTTCGCCAGCGACGGCCCCGAACGCTGCAGCGGCCTGCCGGTGGCGCGCCGCGACGCCGCCGACATCGCCGCGCTGTTCGGCCCCGGCTTCGAACTGCTGCACGGTGAACGCGAACTGCACCGCACGCCGTGGGGCGCGCCGCAATCCTTCGCCTACGCGCTGTTGCGCAAGGCCGCGTAGGGCGGAATCGCCGCGCCGCGGCGCTTCCGCGCGGGCGCCCGCGTCCGCGGGAGAAGAACCGTTTGCTCGACACGGATATTCGCGGATCGACGCGGATGGAGCGCATGGTCCATTTTCCGCGTCAAGACCGCGGCTGCATCCGCGTTCGTCCGCGCAAATCCGCGGGCAAGCGTTTCTCTTCCCGTCCTTCCGACAGGCGCGCGCCGGGCGAAACCGGGCGGCGCCTCAGTGCGCGTGCCAGCACCAGTGCCAGGGCTCGAAGGCGATGCCGTGCGGATTGCCGCGCGGGAACGACATGCGGAAGCCGTAGCGGTGCGCGTGGCGGTGCAGCCACTGGTAGGCGGGCGAGTGTTCGAAGTCTTCCTCGAGCGGCGTGCAGCCGGGCGTGGTCAGGTCGACCGCGCGGCCGGAGTGGTGCTCGCTGTAGCCGGGCGCCGCGCTGACGCGCAGGATCGCCTCGATGTCCTGGCCGCGTTCGCGCTTGCGCTCGAGGATGCCGAGCTGGTACGCCACCGAGCGGAACGCGGACACCACCTGCAGCTCGATGCCGTAGTCCACCGCGCGCTGGCGCATGCGGTTGAACGCCGCCGCCGCGCGCGGCGCCAGCCATTGCGGCCGGCCGTGGATGTCCGCGCCGATGAAGGTCAGTCGCGAAGGCTCGCGCATCGGCCGCAGGCGATGGCGGCGGCCGTAGTCGCGCGGGACGCCGAGCGCGTGCGCACGTTCCAGCAGGGCGCGCCAGTCCTCGGTGCGCGGCGGCGGCAGCGGTGCGATGACTCCCATGCGGTTAGCTTAGGCGACCGTCCGCACGCCGTCACCTGCACCGCAGCATGAAGCCGGCGGTGGCCGCCGCCGCGCGCGGCCGCGGTCGGCGAGGCGTCGCGGACGTTCAGCGCGGCGGCGGCGCCGGATCGAAGCGCAGCAGCGGCACCGGCAGGCCTTCGCCGGTGACGAGGAGGCTGCGGCCCGCGCGGTCGAAGCCGATCGCCTCGGCCTGCGGCAGCAGCGGCAGGCGCAGCAGCGCGGGCGTCGCGGCGAAGGCCTGCGCCCACGTCTGGCCGTCGGCGCGGGTGAAGAGATAGGCGTTGCGGTAGGTGAGCAGCGCGGCGCGGCGGCCGGCGGGGTCGATGTCGAGGCCGGTGGACTGGTCGCCGTAGCGCGCGGCGTTGAGCTTCAGCGCGCGCTCGGCTTCGGTCGGTTTCGGGATCGCGGTGATGGTGGCGATGCGCGTCGCCACCTGCTCGCCGTCGCCGCGCGGGCGCAGCGGCAGCGTGTACACCTGCGGCTGCCCGGTGCGCTTGGTGACCAGGATCACCGTCCGCGTCGTCGCGTCGACGCCCACGGCCTCGCAGTCGTGCGCGCCGTCGGGAAAGCGGTAGCGGATCTTCCACGCCGGCGCGGCATGCGCGTGCGCGGGCAGCGGCAGTTCCGGTTCGGCGAGCACCACCAGCTCGTAGTGGCCGCGCGTGCCGCCGTTGTCGCCGCTGTCGGCGACCAGCAGGTACGGCGCGCCGTCCAGCACGAACGAGGCCATGTCCTCCCAGTCGACGTCGTCGGCACCGTCGACGCGCACCTGGCCGAGCAGCGCGCCATGCGCGTCCAGCGCGTACAGGAACGGCTCGTTGCCGGAATCGTCGTGCACCCAGTAGCGGTCGTCGGCGCGGCGCGAGGCGGCGATGCCGCTGATTTCGTCGATGCGCAGGTCGGCGATGGTGCCGGCCACCTGCGGCGGACCGAACGGCGCGGGAGCGAAATCCTGCGCGTGCGCCGCCGCCGCGAGCAACGCGGCCAGCAGCAGGACGAGGACGCGCTTCACCGCACGGCCTCGACGCGCTCTATGCGCAGTTTGCCCAGCGCGCCGAGGCCGGCGTAGAAACGCCACGGATCGCCGTCGCCGACGCCCAGTGCGATGTGGCCGGCGTCGAAGCCGCCGAGCGCGGCGTCGTAGCTCTGCCAGCGACCGTCCACCCAGGCCTGCACCCAGGCGTGCGGCACGAACACGTGCGCCTGCGCGCCGAACTGCTGCACGTACACCAGGCCGTCCAGCACGCGCGCCGGGATGCCGAGCGAACGCGCCAGCGCGGCCAGCAGCACGGCGTGTTCGGTGCAGTCGCCTTCGCGCGTCTGCATCACCTCCAGCGCCGAGGCGTAGCCGACGCTGAGATCCTTGCTGCGCACATAGCCATGCACGAACGCTTCCAGCCGGCGCATGCGCGTGGCCGCGTCGGCCGCGCCCAGCGCGGCGTGCTCGGCAAGCTCGCGCAGCGCCGGCGCGTCGGCCTGCAGCCAGTCGTTGGCGGCGGTGTCGGCGGGCGTCGGCGGCGACTCCGCGCCGGCGCGCGCGGGCCCGATGCGAAGGGTGAGCACGCCATTCGCCTTCCGCACGCGCTGCTCGTCGGTGGCCGGCAGGTCCAGCGCGGAACCGTCGGCGGTGGTCAGCGTGTAGCGCAGCGCGCCGGCGCGCTCGCCGGCGCTCAGCGCGCGCGGTGCGGCGGCCAGCGTGGCGGTGAGGATGTCGGCGGACTGGTTGGGCGCCAGCGCGCAGGCGCGCGAGCAGGCCAGCGCGTCGAGACGCAGGCCGCCGATCGGCAGCGTCATCTTCTGCGCATCGCCCGCGGCGTCGGTCCACACCGTGGCCTGCGTCGCGTCGCCGCCGATCTGCAGCGACTGCCGCACTTCGGTGAGCGTGCGCCGGCCTTCCGGCAGGTCCACCTCGACCGCGCCATGCACCACGCCGCTCAGCGTGACGATCTGCACCGCACTGGGATCGAACGCCGGCACCGTGTAGCGCGCGCCCCTGACGTTGCCGGCGCGCAGCGCGGCGAGGCGCTGGCCCTCGGCGAGCAGCGCGCCGTCCGGCCAGTCCAGCGTGCGCGTGCGCGCCTGGCCGCCGACCTCGCTGCGCACCTCGAAACGCCCGTCGGGCAGGCGTTTGCCTTCGACGGTGCTGGCGACGCCGGACAGTTCGGTGCGCGAGCGGAACGCCAGCGGCTTGCCCTCGCGCGTCTCCACGCTGGTTTCCTCGTTGCGCATCGCCACCGTGGTGCCGGCGCGGTCCAGCGCGATGTCGAGCGTCTGCGTGGTGGTGACGCGGTCGCCTTCGACCGCGCGCGTCTCGTGCAGGTGGCCGATCTTGCGGCCCTCCAGCAGCACGGTCATCCAGGTGTCGGTCGCCGGCGCGGCGAACGCGGGCAGGGCGGCGGCGAGCAGGGCGAGGACGACGAGCAGGCGGCGCATGGCGGTCTCCGGGGTCGGCCTATTCTGCCAGCGCGGCGGCGCCGGGCCAGCGGTTAGAATCGCGGCAACCCCACAGGAGTTCCCGCATGAAGCCGTTCGGCACGCCCTACACCGACACCGCGATCCGCGTGATGCTGCTCGGCTCGGGCGAACTGGGCAAGGAAGTCGCGATCGAACTGCAGCGCTTCGCCGTCGAGGTGATCGCCGTCGACCGCTACGCCCACGCGCCGGCGATGCAGGTGGCGCACCGCAGCCACGTCGTCAACATGCTGGACGGCGCCGAGATCCGCCGCCTCGTCGAACTGGAGAAACCCGATCTGGTGGTGCCGGAGATCGAGGCCATCCACACGCCGACCCTGGTCGAGCTGGAGAAGGGCGGATTGCGCGTGATCCCCACCGCGCGCGCGGCCTGGCTGACCATGGACCGCGAAGGCATCCGCCGTCTCGCCGCCGAGACGCTGAAGCTGCCGACCTCGCCGTACCGCTTCGTCGACACCGAGGCGGAATACCGCGCCGCGGTGGCCGCGCTCGGCCTGCCGTGCGTGGTCAAGCCGGTGATGAGTTCGTCCGGCAAGGGCCAGAGCATCGTGCGCAGCGAGGCCGAGATCGGCCCGGCGTGGGACTACGCGCAGTCCGGCGGACGCACCGGCAAGGGCCGCTGCATCGTCGAGGGCTTCGTCGACTTCGACTACGAGATCACCCTGCTCACCGTGCGCCACCGCGACGGCACCTGCTTCTGCGCGCCGATCGGCCACCTGCAGGAGCACGGCGACTACCGCGAATCGTGGCAGCCGCAGCCGATGAGCGCCAAGGCGCTGGCCGAGGCGCAGCGCCAGGCCAAGGTGCTGACCGACGACCTCGGCGGCCTGGGCGTGTTCGGCGTCGAGTTCTTCGTCAAGGGCGACCGCGTGATCTTCTCCGAGGTCAGCCCGCGTCCGCACGACACCGGCCTCGTCACGCTGATCTCGCAGGACCTCTCCGAATTCGCCCTGCACGCGCGCGCCATCCTCGGCCTGCCGATCCCGACGATCCGCCAGTTCGGCCCGTCGGCGTCGTGCGCCGTGCTGGCCGAAGGCGAAGGCCAGTGCCCGCGCCTGCACGGCGCCGCCGAAGCGCTGGCCGAACCCGACACCGCGCTGCGCTGGTTCGGCAAACCTGAGGTCAAAGGCAAGCGCCGCATGGCGGTGACGCTGGCGCGCGCCGACGACGTCGATGCCGCGCGCGCCAAGGCGCGGGCGGCGGCGGGGAGGTTGCGGGTGGAGCTTTGAGACACGGCGCGCGTGGTCGATACATTGCCGCGGATTGGGGGCATTCAAGCCGCCGGAAGTGAATCCGTCACCATTCCCACACGCGACTCGACGTACGAACTGTCGGCTGGAATCGGCTAGTCGGCGGTTTGATGGTTTGGTGAACCAACGAGGCGCGCTCCTCCTGGCAGCAGGTTCGACATCCGGGACAGAGACGTCATGGTCGTTCAAGCCAAGAGCGGCCGTCTTGGCATGTGCCTCATGGGCGAGACCCAGTTCTCCGCGCGATTGCTCAAATCTTAGGGTCCACACGGCATTCGGTCTGTTGCGTTGTGCACTGCTTCAGATGCCGGGCTCCGACCCTTGCTCGAGGCTTATGAAGGATGCAGGGTTGTAGTTTGCCCGACGGGAGGCGTGAGTCAGCGGGCGAGTGGGATGGTTGAGCGCAGCGAAACCCGTCTGCTCGCACCGCGCGGCGGGTTTCGCCGCGCGAAGCCCGGCCGACGAAGTTCCCCGGCGGGCGCGGCTTCCTATGGCGCGACGTGCCGCCAGGCTGCGGCGGCGAGATACAGCCCAAGGCCGAAGACGAGGTGCGTGGCCACGCTCCGCAGCCGCGCCGCGTTCGGCTGCGGCGTGCGCGAGGCGGCGATGCCCGCGCCGAGCGCGGGCTGCATCACGAAGAACGGCGCCGCCACGGTGACGAGGCCGAACGCCAGCGCCGGGGCGAGCGTGGGGTCGTGTGCCCATCCCCGTCCGCACAGCCCGAGCAGGGCGGCGGCGTACAACACGCCGATCGCGTAATGGACCGCCCATCCGAGCGGACGCTCGCCGCGGACCGGCGCGGCCGCGGCGATGGCGTCGTGGCGGAAGCGGCCACGCGGCATGTGGCCGAGCCAGCGCCCCAGCATGGCGTAGTCGAACGAGGGCGCGCCGGAGACGCGCTGCCGCAACAGCGCCCAAAGATCCGTGACGGCGGTGGCGCCCGCGCCGATCACGGTGGCGTCGAGCAGGAAGGCGAGGAATTCACGCATGGTGGCCTGCGCTCCGCGAGGCGGCCGCCTGGGGGTACGGGCGGCGGCTGGCGGTTTCGGCGGTTCGTCCGGTCACGGGCATGTCCTCGGCTTGCGCGACGATGGCGGTTGTATCAGCCTACGACTTCGAGTCGACTTGAGGTCAAGCATGAAGGCGCTGGACATCGCCGAGGTCGCGCGGCGCTCGGGCCTGCCCGCCTCGACGCTGCGCTATTACGAGGAGCAGGGGCTGATCGCGCCGGTCGGGCGGCGCGGCCTGCGCCGGCTGTACGGCGCGGACGTGCTGGAACGCCTGGCGCTGGTCGCGCTCGGCCGCAGCGCCGGCTTCTCGCTGCGCGAGATCGCCGCCATGTTCGCGCCCGACGGCCGTCCGCGCATCGACCGTGCGCAACTCGCGGCGCGCGCCGATGCGCTTGACCGCACCCTGCGCCGGCTGCGCGCGATGCGCGACGGCCTGCGCCACGCCGCCGTCTGTCCCGCGCCCAGCCACATGGAATGCCCGACCTTCCGCCGCCTGCTGCGCGTCGCCGGCGCGGTGCAAGCCAGGAGATCCGGCGCGGCGCGCGCGGGTCGCGCACCGCCGGGGCGGCGCGATGCGCGACGCCCGATCCGCGAGACATGAAGAAAGGAGCCGGGTCCAGCATGGCGGATGTCCGATCTGCCGAAAGCGCCGACATCGCGCCGCTGGCGCAGCTCTGGCACGACGCCTGGCAGGATGCGCACGCCGACATCGTGCCGGCGGAACTGGCGCGGCATCGCACGCTGGAGAACTTCCGGCTGCGGCTGGAAGCGGGACTGCCGCGCGTGCGCGTGACCGGGCCGGTCGGCGCGCCCAGCGGGTTCTGCGTGGTGAAGGGCGACGAGCTGGACCAGCTCTTCGTCGCCCGCAGCGCGCGCGGGCAGGGCGTGGCGGCCGCGCTGATCGCGGATGCCGAGGCGCGCATCGCCGCCCACGGCTTCGACACCGGCTGGCTCGCCTGCGCGATCGGCAACGCGCGCGCGGCGCGGTTCTACGAGAAACAGGGCTGGCGGCGCGTGGGCACCATGGTCGCCAGGCTGGCGATCCCGACGGGCGTGTTCCCTCTGGAAGTCTGGCGCTACGAGAAGCGGCTGGGCGCGTAGATGACGATCCGGCCACTCGACACCGCCGACGCCGCGGCCTATCAGCGCCTGCGGCTGCTCGCGCTGCGCGAGAGCCCGACCGCGTTCAGCGCCAGCTACGAGGAGGAAGTCGGCCGCCCGCTCGACGACGTCGCGGCGCGCATCGCGCCGGCGAAGGACGGATCGATCTGCATGCTCGGCGTCTTCGTGCGGGACGAGCTGGCCGGCTTCGTCGCGATCGTCCGCCCGCAGCGCGCCAAGCTGCGCCACGCCGTCGAACTCGCGGGCATGTACGTCGCGCCGGCGCACCGCCGGCGCGGGCTGGGACGCGCGCTGCTGGACGCCGCCATCGCCATGCGTCTGCTCGCAAGACACGTTTGCCTGCAAGGCGCATCGGGTTTCGCCGCGCCCGACCCGGCCCACGGCGCGCACCGCAGCGGCGAGGCGCTGCAGCCGTTTTTCTGAGGCAGATCAGGGTTGGCGCGGTCATCGTCCTCGAACATGCATCCACGAGGGCGCTTCGTCTGCGCGTCCCGCACGCACACGGCGCTCAGGCGGCAAAACTACCGATGGCAGGCGCAGCCCCCATGCAGAAACCGTGGCTTGTCCAGTACCCGCCCGGCGTTCCGGCGGAGATCGATACCGACGCGTTCGCGTCGCTGAAGGACGTGCTGGCTTCGTCCTGCGCGCGCTTCGCCGACCTGCCGGCCTACCGCTCGATGGGCGCGGCGATCAGCTACCGGCAGCTCGACGAGGCCAGCCGCGCGTTCGCGGCGTGGCTGCAGAAGGTGGCCGGATTGCAGCGCGGCGACCGCGTCGCCCTGATGATGCCCAACCTCCTGCAGTACCCGGTGGCGCTGTTCGGCGTGCTGCGCGCGGGGATGGTGGTGGTCAACGTCAACCCGCTGTACACGCCGCGCGAGCTGGAACATCAGTTGAAGGATTCGGGTGCGACGGCGATCGTCGTGCTGGAGAACTTCGCGCACACCCTGCAGCAGGTGATCGCCGCCACGCCGGTGCGCACGGTGGTGACGACGCAGGTCGGCGACCTGCTGCCGCCATTCCGGCGCGTGCTGACGAACGCGATGGTCAAACACGTCAAGCGCATGGTGCCGCCGTGGCGGCTGCCGGGGACGGTCGGCTTCAACCGCGCGCTGGAGCTGGGCCGCGCGCAGACCTTCGACGAGGTCGCGCTGACGCACGACGACCTCGCCTTCCTGCAGTACACCGGCGGCACCACCGGCGTGGCCAAGGGCACGATGCTCACGCACGGCAACATGGTGGCCAACGTGCTGCAGTTGACCGCCTGGGTAGGACCCAACCTGCGCGCCGGCGAGGAGACGGCGGTCATGCCTTTGCCGCTGTATCACGTGTTCGCGCTGACGGTGTGCCTGACCCTGGCCGGGCTGGGAGAACAGACCGTGCTGGTGGCCAATCCGCGCGACCTGCCGGCGTTCGTGCGGACGCTGCGGCAGACGCGCTTCACCGTGATCGTCGGCGTGAACACGCTGTTCCGCGCGTTGCTGGACGCGCCGGGCTTCGCCGATGTCGATCTGCGCCACCTGAAGCTCGCGGTGGCCGGCGGCATGGCCGTGCAGCGCGTGGTGGCGCAGCGCTGGAAGCAGCGCTCGGGCGTGCCGCTGATGGAAGGCTACGGGCTGACCGAGGCATCGCCGGTGGCGATCGCCAATCCGGTCACCATCGAGGAATGGAGCGGCCTGATCGGCGTGCCGATCCCCAACACCGAAGCGGCCATCCTCGACGACGCCGGCAAGCCGGTCCCGCCGGGCGAAGTGGGCGAGATCTGCCTGCGCGGCCCGCAGGTGATGCGCGGCTACTGGAACCGCCCCGAGGAGACCGCGAATGTGTTCACCGCCGACGGCTGGCTGCGCACTGGCGACATGGGCACGATGGACGAACAGGGCAGCGTGCGCATCACCGACCGCAAGAAGGACATGATCGTGGTGTCCGGCTTCAAGGTGTTCCCGAACGAGGTCGAGGACGTGCTGGCGCTGCACCCCGGCGTGCTGGAGGCTGCCGCGATCGGCGTGCCCGACGCGCGTTCGGGCGAGGCGGTGAAGGCGATCATCGTGCCCAAGGATCCGGCGCTGACCGAGGCCGACATCCTCGAGCACTGCCGGCGCCAGTTGACCGCCTACAAGGTGCCGCGCATCGTCGAATTCCGCCGCGAGCCGCTGCCGAAGACCAACATCGGCAAGATCCTGCGGCGGGCGCTGCGCGAGGATGCGAAGGCGGCGTAGCGCGGCGCCGCAAGGTCCGGCGGCGGCATCGCGCGGCCTGCCGGGCCTCCGTGCTCGGCCGGTTCCATGGCCGTTCGCCACGAGCCCATCGGCGGGCTCGGGAGGGACTACGGCCCGCAGGGTCGGGCGGAAGGGCTGCGAGGACGGGCGCTTCGACTCCGCTTGCCGACGCAAGCCACGCTCGGCACGAACGGGCATGGATGGCTGGGCAGGGGGCGTCAGGTTCCGCGAAGCGCAGGCCGATACCGGTCCGTGCCGCGGCCGCGATACCATCGCGCCCTGCATGCTGCTCCGCGACGCCCACCCCGACGATTTCCCCGCCATCCTCGCCCTCAACGAGGCCTCGGTCGCCGTGCTGAGCCCGCTCACGCCCGAGCGCCTGGCGCATCTGCATGGACAGGCGGCGTACCATCGCGTGCTCGAGGCCGACGGCGCGGTGCGCGCGTTCCTGCTGGCGTTGCGCGAGGGCGCGGACTACGACAGTCCGAACTACCGCTGGTTCGTCGCGCGCTATCCGCGCTTCCTGTACGTCGACCGCGTGGTGGTCGCCGGCGCCGGCCGCGCGCAGGGCGCGGGCAGCACGCTGTACCGCGACCTGTTCGCGTTCGCGGCCGACGCGGGCGTGCCGGCGATCACCTGCGAGTACGACATCGAGCCGCCCAATCCGGCCTCCGCCCGCTTCCATGCCAGGTTCGGTTTCCGAGAGGTGGGACGGCAGGCGGTCGTCGGCTGCAGAAAGCAGGTGTCGCTGCAGGCGGTCGAAATCGGGCGGGACGGCGCCGTCGCCTGACCTGCGCCGCCGCGCGCATCGCGTTACCATCGAAGCTTCCGCAACGTGAAGCCGGCGCGCTGGCACGTCGGCGACGGAGGAGGAAGCGATGGAAGCCGGACTCTCGCGCTGGGTGCTGTTCGCGATCGAGCTGATGGCGGGCCTGTTCCTGCTGGCGCTGATCGTGCTGCTGGTGGGCGGCGCGGTGCTGTACGTGCTCGACCGCAGCCAGACCGGCAACGCGATCCGCCGCAATTTCCCGGTGATCGGTCGCTTCCGCGCGCTATTCGAGCATCTCGGCGAGTTCTTCCGCCAGTACTTCTTCGCCTTCGACCGCCAGGAGCTGCCGTTCAACCGCGCCGAGCGCACCTGGGTGTATCGCGCCGCGGAGAACGAGGACAACACGCGCGGCTTCGGCTCGACGCGCGATCTCAGCGTCGAGGGCACGCCGTTCTTCGTCAACGCGGCATTTCCCGAGCTCGAGCGCGATGCGGTGGAGCCGCAGCCGATCACCATCGGCCCCTACGCGCGCCAGCCCTACAGCCACGCGCCGTTCTTCAACATCTCGGCGATGAGCTTCGGCGCGCTGTCGGTGCCGGCGGTGCGCGCGCTGTCGCGCGGCGCGGCCAAGGCGGGCATCTGGCTGGACACCGGCGAGGGCGGGCTGGCGCCGTACCACCTCGAGGGCGGCTGCGACCTGGTGTTCGAGATCGGCACCGCCAAGTACGGCGTGCGCACGCCCGATGGCAAGCTCGACGACGCCAGGCTGCGCGAGGTGTGCGCGCACGCACAGGTGAAGATGGTCAGCATCAAGCTCGGCCAGGGCGCCAAGCCCGGCAAGGGCGGCCTGTTGCCGGGCGCGAAGGTGACGCCGGAGATCGCCGCGATCCGCGGCATCCCGGTCGGCCGGGATTCGCAGAGTCCGAACCGCCATCCCGAGATCCGCAACGTGCGCGAGCTGCTGGACATGGTCGCGCACGTGCGCGAGGTGTCGGGCAAGCCGACCGGCTTCAAGGCGGTGCTGGGCGACGTCGACTGGATCGCCGAGCTGTGCGACGAGGTGTGGAAACGCGGCATCGAGAGCGCGCCGGATTTCATCATCGTCGACGGCTCCGAGGGCGGTACCGGCGCCGCGCCGCAGACGCTGATGGAAGGCGTCGGCCTGCCGTTGCGCGAGGCGCTGCCGATGCTGGTCGACACGCTGATCGCCGCCGGCCTGCGCGAGCGCATCCGCGTGATCTGCTCCGGCAAGTGCATCACCGCCTACGAGGTGGCGTGGGCGCTGTGCATGGGCGCGGACTTCGTCAACTCGGCGCGCGGCTTCATGTTCGCGCTGGGCTGCATCCAGTCGCTGCAGTGCAACCGCAATACCTGCCCGACCGGCATCACCACCCACGATCCGCGCCTGCAGCGCGGCCTGGTGGTGCCGGACAAGGCCGAGCGCGTGGCCAACTACGCGCGCAACGTGATGCGCGAGGTGGGCGTCATCGCGCACAGCTGCGGCTTGCCGGAGCCGCGCGAGCTGCGCCGCTGGCATTGCCGCGTGGTCTGCGACGACGGCGTCTCGCGCCGGCTGGACGCACTGTATCCGTATCCGCAGCCGCGCATGCCTGCGGCCTGAGTCCGGCGGGCGTCCTCGAACGGCGTCCGGCAATTTCGTCCGGCTCTCGTACGCGGTGCGCGTCTCGTCGCGGCGGGCGGTTTCCTGCGCAGACACTGCCTGCCGGCGGCCGTGGCCGCGCGGGCGGCGATCGGCAGGGCGCCGGCGAGAGCAGCGCCGGCAGGGTGTCGCGCAGGGGCGTCGGCATCTCCGGAATCTCCGCGGCCTGGACCAGGCCGGCGGCGCGGCGCCAGGCACGCCGCCGCGGCGGCCGCCTTGGCGCGGTGCGCCGGCGGGCGCAAGCGCGGATCCGGCCTACAGCGTTTCCCAGTTGCCGCCGCGCAGCACTTCCAGCGGACGGAAGCGGCGCTTGTAGTCCATTTTCGGATGGCGCTCGATCCAGAAGCCGAGGTAGACGTGCGGCAGGCCGCGTTCGCGCGCGAACTGGATCTGCCGCAGCACGGCGTAGGTGCCGAGGCCGCGGGCGGATTCCTCGGGATCGAAGAAGGTGTATACCGCGGAGACGCCGGTCGAGCACACGTCGGTCACCGCCACGCCCAGCAGGCGGCCGTCCTTGCGCAGTTCGAGGAACAGCGTCGGGCTCCACGGCGCGGTGAGGAAGCGGGTGAAGTCCTCGTCGCTGGCGTCGTCCATGCCGCCGCCGCGATGACGGCCATGCAGGTAGCGCGCGTACAGCCCATGGCGTTCGGGGGTGAAGCCGGGCGCGGCCGGGATCAGTTCGAGGTCGGCGTTGCGCGCCAGACAGCGGCGCTGGCTGCGGTCGGGCGCGAAGGTGCCGACGGGGATGCGGCAAGGCACGCAGGCGTGGCAGCCGGGGCAGTGCGGGATGTAGACGTGCCCGCCGGCGCGACGGAAGCCGCGGCCCAGCGCGGCGGCGTACAGCTCGGGCAGGTCGGCCGCGGACGGGTCCAGCACCAGGTTCTGCGCCGTGCGGCCGCGGTAGTAACCGCAGCCGTGGGGCAGGGTCTGGAGCAGCCGCACGCGGTCGGAGCGCATGGCCTGATTCTAGCCACAGCCGCGGCGGGCGGCAGCGGATGGCCGTCACGGAAAGGGCGGACGCCGGCCGGGCTTGCGGGGACCGCTTCCCCGGGAAGAAGTCGTTCGGACGCGGATGGGCGCGGAAGCTCAGAACACGCCCATCATCTTCAGCACCAGCAGCACGAACATCGCGCCGACCGCGGCCACCAGCGCCGTGCGCACGCGCGAGGCGACGTGGGCGTGGCGCGCCGGGCCCGCCGCGCCGGGCTGCCGCTGCGTCGCCAGTTCGTTGGCGTAGCGGGTGGCCGGCTCGATGCCGATCTCGCGCAGCACCTCGCGCGCGCGCGTCTGGTCCTCGGCGCGGGTGATCCACACCTTCGGCCAGTCCTCGCCGCTGTCGCGCGCGGAGTAGCTGAAGCGGCTGTAGCTGCGGCGGTCGTAGACGCGGCGGTTGGTCACCGTGGTCTCGATGCCGTGTTCGGCGAGCAGCTGCACGACCCGTTCGATGTTTTCCGGGCGCGGCGAGGTGTAGATCTGGCGCATGAGGCTAGCTTACTCCGCCGCGCGCAGGCGGATCAGGCCTTCCTGCGCGGTGGAGGCGACCAGACGTCCGTCGCGGCTGTAGACGCTGCCGCGCGCCAGGCCGCGCGCGCCGGAGGCGCTGGGGCTGTCGCAGGAGTACAGCAGCCATTCGTCGGCGCGGAACGGGCGATGGAACCACAGCGCATGGTCGAGGCTGGCCATCTGCAGTTCCGGCGTCAGGTAGGAGATGCCGTGCGGCAGGGTGGCGGTGCCGATCAGGTGGAAGTCGGAGGCGTAGGCGAGCAGCGCGCGATGCAGCACCGGCGCGTCGCCGACGCGGTCGCGCAGGCGGAACCAGACGTGCTGCAGCGGCGGCCGTTTGGCCGGCTTCAGTTCGTCGCGCGGCCAGACGTGGCGGAACTCGAAGCCGCCCTCCATGCTCAGCCAGCGCTGCAGCTTCACCGGCAGATGCGCGAACTCCTCCGGCGGCAGCGGCTGCGGCGGCGCGAGATCCTCCGGCATCGGCACCTCCGGCATCGACAACTGGTGCTCGACGCCGGACTCGGCGATCTGGAACGACACCGCGCAGTTCAGGATCGGCTGGCCGTGCTGGATCGCCACCACGCGCCGCGCGGAGAAGCTGTGGCCGTCGCGCGCGCGCTCCACCGAGTAGACGATCGGCGCGTCGATGTCGCCGGCGCGCAGGAAGTAGGCGTGCAGCGAATGCGCCTGACGCTCGCCGTTGACGGTCTGCTGCGCCGCCGACAGCGCCTGGCCCAGCACCTGCCCGCCGAACACGTAGCGCGTGCCGATGTCGCGGCTCTGGCCGCGGAACAGGTTGTCCTCCAGGCGCTCGAGCGCGAGCAGGTCGAGCAGTTCGGCGACGACAGGCAGGGGCATGGGCACGGATCGGCGAAAAAAGGCGCGACAGTATAGCGGGGAGGGAGCAGGGAGCAGGGAGCGGGCGCGAGCGTTGCGACCGAGCCGTCATTCCCGCGCAAGTCGGAGTGACGCATCGATCATTCCCTTCTCGCGCTTCTGCCGACTCCCACCTTTACGGCTTCAGGCGTTCGAGGCCGCTGCCGGCCACCACCTCGGCCCAGGGGAACAGCGGGCCGGGGTCGCGTTTGCGATGGACGCGCCTGGCCGCATCGTCGGTGGCCGGCACCTCGGCGGTATCGAGATCCTCGTGGCCGGCGATCAGGCGCAAGTGGGGATATTCGTTGCGCAAGCGCGCCAGCAGCGCGCGCAGGCCGGCGATCTGCGCCGCCGTGTACGGCTCGGTCATCGCCTGGCGGCGCGAGTCCAGCCAGTCCGGATAACGACCGAGGTTGACCAGTTCGATGCCGATCGAGCGCGGGTTGTAGCCGCGCGTGTGGTGGGCGACGCGGGTGCCGGCGACGAACCGGTACACCTTGCCGTCGCGGTCGATGTAGTAGTGGCCGCTGTTGCCGGTGCCGTCCTCGTACAGCACCTTCTCGCCGTAGCTGCGCGCGGTGGCGAGGTCGGGCAGTTCGGTGCAGTGGATCACCACCAGGTCGACGGCCGCCGCCGGGCGCGCGTCGAGCTTCGCTTCGTAGGGCAGCGGCCAGTCGTGGACGACGAGGGGCATGGGCATGCGTCGAGTGTGGCATGCGCCGCGTCGGCGACGGTAGGGGCGCGTGCTAGCATGCGCGCATGCCCAGGACACTTCCCGCGCCGGCCCGACCGCTGGCGGCCTTTTCGCGTCTCCGTCGCGTGCGGCGGGCGATGCCGGAGCGCGTTGCATGAGCGGTCTCGTCATTCTCTCGCACGGCCTGGAGAGCGGGCCCGACGCGACCAAGGTCAGCGCGCTGGCCGCCGTCGCCGAGTCGCTCGGCTGGCGCACGCTGCGTCCGGACTACCGCGACCTCGACGCGCGCGGCCTCGCCGCCGCCGCGCAGCCGCGTCTCGAGCGCCTGGTCGCGGCGATTCCGCCGGACGAGCGCGTGCTGCTGGCCGGCTCCAGCTTCGGCGCGTTCATCTCCGGCCTGGCCTCGCGGCAACGCGCGGTCGCCGGCCTGTTCCTGCTGGCGACGCCGGCCGAGCTGCCCGGCTACGCGCGGCCGTTCGCGATGGCGGAGCGCGCGCGCGCGATGCTGGTGCACGGCTGGCGCGACGAGCTGTGCCCGGTGGATGCCGCGATCGCCATCGCGCGCGGCCACGGTGCCGAGCTGCTGCTGCTGGACGACGACCACCGCCTGTCCGCGCACGTCGACGCCATCGCCGCGCAGTTCCGGCTTTTCCTCGCATCGTTCTGACGTGACCGCGTTCTTCGCGACTTGCCCGAAGGGCCTCGAGTACCTGCTGCGCGACGAGCTGACCGCGCTCGGCGCCGAGGCGCACGAGGCGCTGGCCGGCGTGCGCTTCGAGGGCACGCTGGAGACCGCCTACCGCGCCTGCCTGGAATCGCGCCTCGCCAGCCGCGTGCTGCGGCCGATCGCCGAGTTCGACGCGCCCGACGCCGACGCGCTGTACGCCGGCGTGCGCGCGGTCGACTGGTCGCAGCACCTGGCCGCCGACGGCAGCTTCGCCGTCGACGCGGTGTGCGCGCAGAGCGCGCTGACGCACAGCCAGTTCGTGGCGTTGCGCGTCAAGGACGCGGTGGTCGACCAGTTCCGCGAGCGTGCCGGCGCGCGTCCGAACGTCGACGTCGAGCGCCCCGATCTGCGCCTGAACCTGCGCCTGAAGAAGGACCGCGCCACGCTGTCGCTGGACCTCGCCGGCACGCCGCTGCACCGGCGCGGTTGGCGCCAGGGCCAGGGCGAGGCGCCGCTGAAGGAGAACCTCGCCGCGGCGATGCTGCTGCGCGCGCAGTGGCCGGCGATCCACGCCGGCGGCGGCGCGCTGCTCGATCCGATGTGCGGCTCCGGCACGCTGCTGATCGAGGGCGCGCTGATGGCCGCCGGCGTCGCTCCCGGCCTGCGCCGCGACTACTTCGGCTTCCTCGGCTGGCGCGGCCACGACGCCGCGCTGTGGCAGCGCCTGCGCGCCGATGCCGAGACGCGCGCGGCGGAGGGCCTGCGCCGCCTGCGCGCCTGCTTCTTCGGCAGCGACGCCGATCCGGCGATGATCGCCGCCGCCAAGCGCAACGCGCAGGCGGCGGGCGTGGCCGGCTTCCTGCGGCTGGAGCGCCGCGACGTGGCGCACCTCGCGCGGCCCGCCGGCGTCGAGGCGCCTGGGCTGGTGATCGCCAATCCGCCCTATGGCGAGCGCCTCGGCGAGCGCAGCGCGCTGCCGGCGCTCTATCGCACGCTGGGCGTGCGCCTGCGCGAAGGCTTTTACGGCTGGCGCGCCGCGGTGCTGACCTCCGACGACGCGCTCGGCCGCGCGCTCGGCCTGCGTGCGGAGAAGCGCTACACGCTGTTCAACGGCGCGCTGGAATGCGCGCTGCTGTGCTTCGACCTGACGCCGCGCGAAGAGGCGCCGCGCGCGACGAAGCCGCTGTCGCCCGGCGCGACGATGGCGAAGAACCGCATCGTCAAGAACGCGCGCCACCTGCGCAAGCGCCTCGCGCGCGAAGGCATCGCCTGCTACCGCGTGTACGACCAGGACCTGCCGGAGTACGCCGCGGCGATCGACGTCTATGCGGCCGTGCCGGAAGCCACGCCCGATGCGCCGCCGCAGGCCTACCTGCACGTGCAGGAATACCAGGCGCCGGCCGACGTGCCCGAGCACGTCGCGCGCGAGCGCCTGCGCGACCTGGTGCGCGCGGCCGGCGAGGCGCTGGAAGTGCCGCGCGAGCGCATCGCGGTGAAGCAGCGCCGGCGCGGCAAGGGCGGCGCCAAGTACGGACGGCTCGACGAACGCGGCGAATTCCTGCTGGCGGAGGAGGGCGGCCTGCGCTTCCGCATCAACCTCACCGACTACCTCGACACCGGCCTGTTCCTCGACCACCGCCTGGTGCGCGCCAAGGTGCGCGAGCTGGCGCGCGGGCGGCGTTTCCTCAACCTGTTCGCCTACACCGGCACGGCCAGCGTGTATGCCGCCGCCGGCGGCGCGCGCGAGACGGTCAGCGTGGACCTCTCCGCGACCTACCTCGACTGGGCCTCGCGCAACCTCGCGCTGAACGGCTTCAGCGGGCACGCGCACCGTCTGGTGCAGGCCGACGCGCTGGATTTCCTCGCCGGCGAGCGCGGCCGCTACGGCCTGATCTACGTCGATCCGCCGACCTTCTCCAACTCCAAGCGTGCCGAGGACTTCGACGTGCAGCGCGACCACGTGCGCCTGCTCGCCGCCTGCGGCGAACGCCTGGAGCGCGGCGGCGTGATCGTGTTCTCCAACAATTTCCGCCGCTTCCGCCTCGACGCCGCGGCGCTGGCGGCGCGTTTCGCCATCGAGGACTGGAGCCGCGGCAGCATCCCGTTCGATTTCGAGCGCCGCGCCGACATCCATGGCTGCTGGCTGCTGCGGCCGCACGCGGCCTGACGGGCGTTTCAGTGGCGATTCAGTCCGCCGGCGCGAGCATCACGCCGATCCGGAGGCATGCCCATGAACATGCAGCGTTCGCGCAAGGTCGGTCTTGCCCTGTTCGCCCTCGCCGTGCTGGCGCTCGCGCCGGCGGCGTTCGCGCGCACCCACGTCAGCATCGGCCTCGGCTTCTACGGGCCGGGTTACAGCGTCGGCGTCTCCAGCTGTCACCATTGCGGCTGGGGTTACCGGGGCGGCTTCTACGGCGGTTGGTACGCCCCGGTCTACTACGCGCCGGCGCCGGTCTACTACGCTCCGCCGCGGGTGGTGTACTACGACGAGCCGGTGGTGGTGGAGCGCGTGTACGAGACGCGCCGCGTCTACCGCTACGACGACGATCGCTACGACGACCGCTACGACCGGCGCTATCGCGACGACGGCCGCCGCCGCGGCCATTACTACGACGACGACGGCGACTGAAGCCTTCGGCAGCGCGGCGCCATTCCCTGCGGCCCGGTCGGCGACGATCGGGCCGCGGCGTTTCAGCCGCCCTTGAGCAGGGCCTTGTAGCCGTCCTTGTCCAGCGGCTGCACGGCGGAAACGCGGCAGAGCTGGCCGCTGTCCGGCACCACCATCTCGCCCGCGTCGCCGCACATGCGGCCCTGGGTGGCCGGGGTGGGGCGGAACATCAACATGCCGCCGTCCTTGAGGCCGTCGCAGTCGCTGCCGAGCGTGACGTGGTAATAGTTGTCGCCCGTCTGCACGGCGAGGTCGCGCGCGTCGACGGCGGTCCAGCGGCGGATGCGGCCGGGATCGAGACACATCTCGACCGGCCGCAGCGGACCGGCGGCTGCGGCGGCCGGCGCCGGATGGGCCGAGGCGACGGCCTCGCCCGCCACCGTCGGCGCGGTGGCGGCGGTGGCGGGCGCGGCGGCATCCTGCGCGGGCACGCCGGGCGCGAAACCGAGCGCGCCGGCGCAGGCGGCGATGATCAGCAAGGGTCGACAGGCAGGCATGCTCCCCTCCGCATGGCTGTTGGAACTCGGAGGCGCGATCGTCGTCCCACCCGGACGGACGCTGCGGCAGACCTGCGGACAGGCGCCTGGCGCCTCGAGGGCAAGCATACCCCGATGAGCCCCGATGTACAGGGAGACGGTCGGCGATGACGAACGAACGCGGCGGCGCCCGCCCCGGCGAGGGGTTGCACCCGACGCTGACCTTCCTGCGCGAGTGGCTGCGCGCGCCGCGTTCGATCGCCGCGCTGTCGCCCTCCGGCCGGCAACTGGCGCGGCTGATGGTGGCGCAGGTGCCGCGCGACGCAAGGCGCGTGATCGAACTGGGCGGCGGCACGGGCGCGATCACGCGCGCGCTGTTCGACCGCGGCGTCCCGCGCGAGGGCCTGCTGGTGCTGGAATTGAACGATGCGCTGCACCGGCATCTGCGCGAGCGCTTCGCCGGCGTGCAGGTCGTGCACGCCGATGCGCGCGACCTGGGCGGCGTGCTGCGCCGCACCGGTTTTCTCGAGGCCGGGCCGGCGGATGCGGTGATCAGCAGCCTCGGCCTGCTGGCGATGCCGCGGCGCATGCAGCGCGAGATCCTCGAGGGCGCGTTCGCCGCGCTGCGCGCGGACGGATGCTTCGTGCAGTTCACCTATGGCCCGTTCGGTCCGGTGCCGAGGCCGCTGCTGGTCGAGCTCGGCCTCGGCGTGCGCCGGCACGGCGTGGCGTGGTGGAACGTCCCGCCCGCCGCCGTCTACGTCTACCGGCGGCTGCGCCCGCGCATGGCGGCACCCGCGCGCGGACGATAGATCTCGACTTCCAGCGTGCCGTGGCGGAACGGCAGGGTGGACTCCGGCCCCCGCAGCGCGGCCAGCCGCGCCAGCGCCTCCGCAGGCGTGAGGTGGACGCGCGCGTTCACCGCCGCGCCGCGCAGGGCGAGTGCAGCGCCAGCGCCGCCGTCTCCACGCGGTAGATGTCGCGCAGGCCGTTGCCGGGCGCGTGCAGGCGCGCGTTCAGCGCGGCGATGTCCAGCGCGCGCGGCAGCGGTTCGTGGCCGTAGCCGCGGTTGCTGGCGAAGTAGAGATACCTGCCGTCCGGCGAGAGCTTCGCGCCGAACTCCCAGGCGTAGGAATTCACCGGCGCGCCGAGATTGCGCGGCGTCGTCCAGGCGCCCTCGCAGCGGTAGCTGACCCAGAGGTCGTAGGCGCCCTCGCCGCCGTGGCCCTTGCTGGAGAAGATCAGGTAGGACTGGTCGGGGGCGATCCAGCCTTCGATGTCCTCGCCGGCGGTGTTGATCGGCGGGCCGAGGTTCTCCGGTTCGGCGTAGTGGTCGCCCAGCCAGCGCGCGCGGTAGAGATCGGCGGTGCCGTCCGGGCCGAGGTTGCCGTCGCGGCGCTCCGAGCCGAAGTACAGCGTGCCGTCGGCGGCGGCGACCGGGAACCATTCGTTGCCGGGACTTTCCAGCTCGGCGACGTGCCGCGGCGCGCTCCAGCCGTCGGCGGTGCGCGTCATCGTCCAGATCTCGGTGTCGGGACGCTCCGCGCCGCCCGGCGCGGTCGGCCGCGTGGAGACGAAGAACATGCGCCGGCCGTCCGGGCTGAAGGACACGTCGGCGTCGGCGTAGCGGCCGGAGAACCACGCTACCTGCGGCGCGCTCCAGCCGCCGTCGGGCGTGCGCCGCGAGACCAGCACGGTCCAGCGCAGGAAGTCCGGCGTGCTGCGCACGAAATACAGCGTCTGCCCGTCGGGACTCAGCGCCGGCGCGGCTTCGTCGTCGCCGGTGTCGACGACGCCGGGCGCGACCAGCGCGGGCGCCGGCGGCGCCGCGGCCGCGCTCGCGGCCGTCAACGCCAGGAACAGGAAAACGGCCGATGCGCGGCCTGCGCGGATGCGTCGTGCGTGCGGCATGTCCGCCTCCCCGTGGCTGCGCGCGCTCCGCCGACTCTACCGTTGCCGGCGGCGGACGCGCGCGCGGCTGCGGCGGACCGTGCATCTTTTGCGCCGGCCCGCCGCGCGGCCGGGCGCGCGCCGCCGGGCGGGGACG